>JBDTOO010000020.1:0-61964 GCA_039933215.1 Acidobacteriota bacterium | reverse complement strand
GCAACGTCTGGAAGCCGAACGCGACGCGCGGCGTCTTCCGCACGACCGACGGCGGCGCGACGTGGAAGAAGATCCTCTTCGTCGACGATCAGACCGGCGCGTCCGACCTCGTCATGCAGCCGGGCAATCCGTCGGTGCTCTTCGCCGGGATGTGGCAGTTCCGACGATTCCCCTGGGAGTTCGTCGGCGGCGGGCCGGGGTCGGGGATGTACAAATCCTCCGACGCTGGCACGACCTGGCGGAAGCTCGAGCGGGACATGCCGGAGGGGCCGCTCGGTCGCATCGCGCTCGCGATTGCGCCCTCCAACCCGGACCACGTCTACGCACTGATCCACGCGAAGAAGGGGATTCTCTACGAGTCGAAGGATCTCGGCGAGAAGTGGGAGCGCGTCACGGAGTCGCGGACGATCAACGTACGTCCCTGGTACTTCTCGGTGATCGCGGTCTCGCCGGCCGACGAGAACAAGCTGTACTTCGGCTCGTTCCAGCTCGTCACGTCGATCGACGGCGGCAAGACGTTCCAGACGAACAACCGGAAGATCCATCCCGACTACCACGCGCTGTGGATCGATCCGAAGGACCCGGACCGGATCATCCAGGGCAACGACGGCGGCGCGCTCGTCTCGACCGACGGCGGGAAGACGTGGCGCGCATTCGAGAACCTTCCGCTCGGGCAGTTCTACCAGGTCGCCGTCGGGAGCGACACGCCGTACACCATCTGCGGCGGGCTGCAGGACAACAATGGCTGGTGCGGGACGTCCAACTCGCTCGCGCGCGGCGGCATCGGCGACTCGGACTGGTTCGTGGTCGTGGGCGGCGACGGCGAGTGGGTTGTGCCGGCGCCGTCGGATCCGAACATCATCTACGCGGACTCGCAGAACGGGAACATCTCGCGGTTCGACCGCAAGACGAAGCTCTCGCGCAACATCCGGCCATACCTCTCCGGCGTCGGCGAGATGGTTCCCTCGGAGCTCAAGTACCGGTTCAACTGGACGTCGCCGATCGCGGTCTCGGCGTCGAACCCTGAGGAGGCGTATCTGGGCGGGAACGTGGTCTTCAAGACGGCCGATGGCGGGCTTCACTGGTCGGTGATCAGTCCGGACCTGACGCGGAACGACAAGGCGAAGCAGAAGGCGTCGGGCGGGCCGGTACACCTCGACCTGTCGGGGGCGGAGACGTACGACACGCTCCTCTCGCTCGCGATCTCGACGGTGGATCCGAAGGTGATGTGGGCGGGATCGGACGACGGGATGGTGCACCTGACGCGGGACGGCGGCGCCACCTGGACGAACGCGTCGCCGAAGGGGGCGCCGGACTGGGCGCGGGTGTACCAGATCGACGCGTCGCCGTTCGAGGCGGGCACCGCGCACCTCGTCTACGACGCGCACATGCTCGGGAACCGGCGGCCCTACGTGTACCGCACGACGGATTTCGGCAAGACCTGGTCGGCGATCGCCAGGGGGCTGCCGGAGGATGGCACCGCGTACGTCGTGCGCGAGGACCCGAACAGGAAAGGACTGCTCGTCGTCGGGACGGACAACGGGCTGCACGTCTCGGGCGACGCCGGGGCGAGCTGGAAGAAGTTCCCGGTGGAGTTCCCGACGGTGCCGGTGTGGGACCTGAAGTTCGTGAAGGCGACGCGGGATCTCGTCGTCGCTTCGCACGGGCGGGGGATGTACGTGTTCGACGACATCGGGCCGATCGAGGAGATGGCAGGCATGGGCGCGATCGGCGGCGCGATCCCGGGGAAGAGTCTGCACCTCTTCGCGGTGGCTCCGGCCGCGCAATGGCAGATCTGGAATCGCGGCGGGTTCGGCATCGGAGCGTGGACGGCCCCGAATCCGCCGAATGGCGCGGTGATCGACTACTGGCTGAAGAGCGAAATCAAGCAGACGGAAGAGCAGAAGAAGTTGAAGCGGGATCCCGTGAAGATCGTGATCACCGACGCCGCGGGGCATCCGGTGACGACGGAGTGGGGGCCGGCGAAGGAGGGGATGAACCGGTTCGTGTGGAACCTGCGCTACGAGGGGCCGATGAAGATCGCGTTCGGCAAAGAGGCGCCGCCGTCGGACTTCTTCGATCCCAACCGCGGGCCGGAAGTTTCGCCGGGCGTGTACAAGATCGCCGTGGCGGCGGCGGGGGAGACGCGGACGAGCGAAGTCGTCGTCTCGGCGGATCCGCGGTGGAAGGGAGATCCGACGGTGCTCGTCGAGCGGTCGAAGGCGGCGATCGAGGGGCGCAACGCAGGGACGGCGGTCAACGAGATGCTGAACCAGCTGGACGTCTGGGAGACGTCGCTGACGGCGCTGCCGAAGCTCGTGGGCGCGGGCGATGACGGCGACGCGGCGAAGGCGGCGAAGTACGACGCGGTGCTGAAGGCCGCGAAGGAGCTCAACCGGAAGGTCAAGGAGCTGAAGGACCGGATGTACACGCGGGACGTGCAGCGCGACACCCCGTCGGACGGTCTCCATTTCCACACGGACTTCCAGGGAAAGGCGTCGCGGCTCGGGTTCCTGACGGGCGCGTACGGCGAGGCGCCGCGCGAAGTGGCGAAAGAGCAGCTCGCGGCGATCCGCAAGGAGGCGGAGGGATACATCGCGCAGTTCAACGCGTTGCGGACGGGCGAGGTGGCGGCCTTCAACAAGATGGCGGCGGAGCAAGGAGTGCCGACGCTGTTCGTGGGGGATGCGGCGGAGATCGCGGCCACACCGTAGGTTTTTTCGCAGAGATGGAAAAACCTCCTCCGCCCGGACGCGGGGGAGAGGGAAAAGGGTCGAACCACCCGGGTGGCGGAGGGGCCGCCCCCTCACCCTGACCCTCTCCCCCGGTGCGCGGGGGAGAGGGGAAAGGGTGGATTCTCGTCAGCGTGTCGCACGAGCGGGAGTGGCTTAGGGCCGCTTCTCTAACCCTCTCGGAGGCCTCGGTCGTCGAACCACCCGGGTGGCGGAGGGGCCGCCCCCCTCACCCTGACCCTCTCCCCCGGTGCGCGGGGGAGAGGGAAAAGGCTTCGGCGTCGCGACAACTCTGTGTCATGAGGGCTCGCGGCAAAACCTCAGGAGAGAGGCGCAGCGAGACGCGCTCTTTTTCCGTCGTTCGCGCGCGGGAGCTGCGCGAGGACTCTACGGACGCCGAACGCGCCCTCTGGTGGCGGCTGCGGTCGCGGCAGCTCCTTGGGGTGAAGTTTCGGAGGCAGCATCCCATCTGTCTGTTCGTCGTCGACTTCGTCGCGGTGAAGGAGCGGCTCGCCGTCGAGCTCGACGGCGGCCATCACGCGAGAGACGCGATCCGTGGCGAGGACAGCGAGCGCACCCGCGACATCGAGAGTCATGGCTACCGAATGCTGAGATTCTGGAATACGGACGTTCTGCTCAACGTCGAAGGCGTTCTCGAGACGATCGCGCAGGCCCTTCGCGGTGAATGAGCGTCCGGAGGACTTTCCCCTCTCCCCCGCGCACCGGGGGAGAGGGACAGGGTGAGGGGGCGGTCTCCTCGCCACTCCGGTTGTTCAGGGGAGACGACCGCGATCCCTCCGCCTACGGACACGTCCCGAACGCGCTCGTGTCCTGGATCGGCTGATACGCCGTTCCCTGCGGGTTGGTGTACGTCTTCACCGCCCCCGTTTGGGTGTCGGTCACCGTCAGCGTCACCGCGACGTTCGTCAGTCCTCCCGCGAAGGTCCAGTAGCTCGCGTTCAGTCCGCACCCGTTCAGCACCTTCACCACCATCTCGACGTTGTTCGCGCTGAAGAACCAGAAGGCGCCCGTGTCTCCCGTCAGGTTGATCACCTGCCCGGCTCCGTTCGCTCCCGCCGGCGTCTGCCATTGCGCCCGCACCTGGAAGCGTCCGTTGTTCAGGCACATCGTCGTGGCGTCCGCCGTGCACGCACCCGCGAGGCGCTCGTCCGGCGCGGCGCCCCGGGGACCGGGATCCGATCGCGGTTCATCCACCGCCGCTCTCGCCAGGGGCGCTTCCTGAGGCAGCGTCGGGACACCGCACACCGGAAAGGCGCTCGTGTCCTGTATCGGCTGGAAGGCCGTCCCCTGCGGGTTGATGTACGTCTTCACGGCCCCCGTCTGCGTATCCGTCACCGTCATCTCGACGCGCACGTCCGTGAGCCCGCCGGCGAAGACCCAGAAGTTGGCGTTGACCGCGCAGCCGTTCAGCGCTTTCACCAGCATCTCGACGTTACTCGCCGAGAAGAAGGTGAAGTAGCCGGTGTCGCCCGTCAGAGCGACCGCGTGGCCCGCGCCGCTCCCCCCGTCGCGGGTGATCCACCGCGTCGTCACCGCGAATCGCCCGCCATTCAGACAGAGCGTCGTCGCGTCGGCTACGCACGCGGATGGGGCGCCGAGCGTCTGCTCGAAGACTCCGCCGCCGGTCGCCGCGTAGATCCTGCGTGCGTTCGAGGGATCGACGAGAAGCGCCCGGATGTACGGGACCGTCAGGCCGGCGTTCAGCGGCGCCCAGGCCGCGCCGCCGTTGCCGCTGCGGAAGACGCCGTGGCCCGCCGTGCCGGCGTAGATCGTCGAGGGAGCCGCAGGGTCGATCGTCAGCGCGGTCGCCAGAAGGGTCGGCAATCCGGCGTTCGAGGCGGTCCAGGCTCCGCCGCCGTTCGTGCTCTTGAAGATGCCGCCGCTGGTCGCCGCGTAGACGGTCGTCGGGGTCGAGGGATCAATCGCGAGCGAGACGACGCTGGTGTTGGTCAGACCGGCGTTCGAAGCGGCCCAGCTCGCGCCGCCGTCGGTCGATTTCCAGACTCCCCCGAAAAGACCCGCGTAGACGGTGCCGGTTGCGGAAGGATCGATGGCGAGGGCGTTGACCGAGATCCCGTTCAGCCCGGCGCTCGAGCGGGCCCAGTGCGATCCCCCGTCGACGCTCTTGAAGACGCCGACGCTCGAAGCGGGACCGGATCCGCCCGCGTAGATCGTCGAGGGGTTCGCCGGGTCGATCGCGAGCGAGGGAATCGCGGACGAGGTGAGGCCGGTATTGACGGCCGTCCAGCTCGCGCCGCCATTCGAAGACCTGAAGATGCCTCCTCCGGAGGGGTTGGACGCAGGGGGAATCGTGCCGGCATAGATCGTGGGCGGCGAGGTGGGAGCGATCGCGAGCGCGAAGATCGAGGGGCTCCCCAACCCGCCGTTCGCGGGCGTCCAGCTCCCGGAGCCGTCGGTGCTCCGGTACGCACCCGCGCCCACGGAGCCGGCGTAGAGGGTGGCCGGCGTCGACGGGTCGATAGCGAGAGCGTGGATGTCAGTGCCCGTGAGTCCCGCGTTCAGAGAGCTCCAGGAAGCTCCGCCGTTGGTGGTCCGGAAGATGCCGCCGTCCGTCGCCGCGAGGAGCGTGGAGGAGCTCGCGGGGTCGAACGCCAGGTCGTAGATGCTCGTGTTTGACAGCCCGGTGTTGATCGGGGTCCAGCTCGCGGCGGCGTTGGTGGTCTTGAACACTCCCGCGGCCGTCGCGGCGTAGAGGGTCCCGGCGGAAAGTGGATCGATCTCGAGGTCCTGGACGTTCTGGCCGAACAGACCGGAGTTCGCGGCGGTCCAGGTGTCGCCGGAGTTCGTGCTCTTGTAGACGCCGCCGGGAAACGCGCCGGCATAGATGACGGCGGGCGCCGAAGGCGTAACCGCGAGAGCCTGAACGTGGAGGTCGGCCGGGAGGCCGCCGGCGACCCGGGTCCATGTCCCACCTGCGTCCCGCGAGCGGAACACGCCGTCGGAGGTGCCGCCGTACACCGTGGCGGGCGCCGTGGGATCGATCTCCAGGCTGAAGAGCTCGTTGTCGGGAATGCTGGAGCTCACGTAGGTCCAGCTGGCGGCGCCGTCGATGCTCTTCCAGACGCCGCCGCCCGGCGACTGGGTCGTGGCGTAGAGGGCGCCGGCGGTCGTGGGATGCATCGTGATCGACTCGACGATCAGCACGGCGAGGCCCGAATTGGCGGGGGTCCAGCTCGCGCCCGCGTCGACGCTCTTGAAGATCCCGCTCGTGAGAGTCCCGGCGTAGATCGTTGCGTGCGCGAAGGGGTCGACGGCCAGCGCGGTGATGTAGCCGTTGGTGATCCCGGAGTTGATGGGGGTCCACGTCGCGCCGGACGTCGTGGACTTGAAGAGGCCGCCGCCGAAGGTTCCGGCGTAGATCGTCGAGGGAGTGACCGGGTCGAACGCGACGACGCGAGCCGCACCGCCTTCGGGGCCGTGGGTCGTCCAGGTGTTCAGGCCGGCGGACGCGGCGTCGGAGATGGAAGCGAGAAGCAAGGCGAGCAGGAGGGAGGCCGGACGGAGGCCGCGGACGTGAGCCGGTGAATCCATGGAGTCTCCCTCGGGGTGACGGGTCTGTAGGTTCCTGGAGAATCGTATGTCCGAATTGGTTTCCGCTCCTGGCGCGCCCCGTCCGTCTACTCCCACCAGTACTTCGCGCGCTTCCTTTCCCTCGAGCCCGTTTCCGTCATCGTTGCGGCGTCGTACAGCCGGCCGTTTACCATCGTCCAGGTGACCTTCTCGGACTGGCGGATGTCCTGCAGGGGGTTGCCTTCGATCACGATCACGTCGGCGAGCTTTCCCGGCTCGAGCGTGCCGATGTCGCGGTCCATGCCGAGCGTCTTTGCGCCGTGCTCGGTCGCGCAGCGCAGCGCCTCGTGCGGCGAGAGGCCGCCCTGGTTCAGCATCCAGATCTCCCAGTGGAGCCCGAGGCCCTCCCGCTGGCCGTGCGCTCCCGTGTTGACGACGACGCCCGCCTTGTCCAGGTTCGCCGCGATCTTCGCGATGTTGAAGTGATTGAATTCGTTTTCCGGCACCATCGTCCGGCGGCGTGACCGCGGGTCGAGGACGAACGGCGGCACGAATTTCGAGAGCCGCGGGTTCTCCCAGACGTTCGTCTTCTGGTACCAGTAGTTCTCGCCCCAGTCACCGCCGTACCCGACGAGCAGCGTCGGCGTGTAGCCCACCTTCGTCGGCGGCCAGAGCGCCACCACGTCCTTGTAGATATTCGGCACCGGGATCGTGTGCTCGACCGTGGTGTGGCCGTCGACGACCATCGTCATGTTGTGCTGGAAGAGCGAGCCGCCCTCCGGGACGACCATCATGCCGACCTCGCGGGCCGCCGCGAGGATCTGCTGGCGCTGCTCGCGCCGCGGCTGGTTGTAGCTCTTGACCGAGATCGCGCCGACCGCCTTCATCCGGCGCAGGTGGGCGCGCGCGTCGTCGAGCGAATCGATCTCCGCCTTGAAGTCGCCCGCGGCGCCGTAGAGGATCGTCCCCGTCGAGAAGACGCGGGGCGACCGGATCATCCCGGCGCGCGCGAGCTCGGCCGTCGAGAAGATCTCCCCGGTGTCGTTGCTCGGATCGTGAACCGTCGTGACGCCGAAAGCGAGCCCGGCGTCGGTCACCCAGTTCTGCTGCGGCAGCACGCCGTCGGCTCCGACGGAGCCGTGCCAGTGCGCGTCGACGAACCCCGGCAGGACCGTCTTGCCCGACGCGTCGATCGTCTTCGCTCCGGCGGGGATCGCAACATCCGATCGCTTTCCGACCGCTTTGATGCGGTTGCCCTCGACGAGGACGACGCCGTCCTCGATGATCTCGTCCCCCTTCATCGTCACGACGCGGCCGCCGGTGAACGCCACGACACTCGTCGCCGGCGGCGCGTCGACCGGGGCGCGGAACGCGATGTTCACGCCCTGCGCGGGCGGCTCCGGCAGCTTCTCGGGCGCGCCGGGGAGAAACGCGAACGCCTCCTTCAAGTCGCGTCGGAAGAGCTCCGGGCCGTACGCCCAGTAGAGCCGCGACGAGTCGCCGGAGAAGTGGAGGTATTCGCCGGCGTCCTTCGAGACGCGTGTGACGGGCACGGCCTTGCTCTTCGGCCCGATGTCGACGCGGCGCCCGGTTTCGACGAATGGTGTCAGGTATGCGTTGAACCCCTGGCGAAAGGCGAGCCACTGGCCGTCCGGCGAGATCGCGAACTCCTGGGCGAGATCGGAGAGGTAGTAATCGTGCTCGTCGCCGCCATCCAGCCGGATCGACGCGAGGACCCGCTTCTCCGGCGCGATCTGGTCGCCGCCACCTTCCGTCTTGACGAAGAACACGCGGTCGGAATCCTTGCCGAACGCGGGATTCGTTCCGTTCAGCGTGATGAGGGTGGAGGGACCGCCGGCCGTTGCCGACGGCGACGCCGCGGCGCGATAGAGGCCGGGCTCCGCGGACCAGGAGGAGGAGCGCAGGTAGCCGCCCGTGTCCTTGCGGTAGACGATCTTCGCGCCGTCGGGGGAGAAGACGGGCGTCAGGTAGTGGCCGGGCTTATCGGTGACGAGATGCGAGGCGCCGGTTGACGCGCTGGCGACGCGGATCGATCCCAGGGTCTCGTCGCTCCAGGTCACGTAAACGAGCGACTGGGAATCGCGGGACCACGAGGGGAAGAGCTCCCAGTGGTCGGCCTGCTTCGTGAGGCGACGCGGAGCCCCGCCGACGCCGGCGAGATCCTTGACGTAGATGTGGCCGAGCGCGCTGTACGCGACGCGCTTGCCGTCGGGGGAGACCTGGACCCAGCGCAACATCTTGACGGGGAAGGTGTTCGCCGGTGCGTTTCCCTTCGCCGCCGCTCCCGACGCCGGCGCATCGCCGACGCCCTTCGCCTCGCCCGTCGGGACGTCCACCGTGACGCGCACCGCGGTCGCCGTCTTGCGCGTGTCCTTCACGTGGAACGGGATCTCCGTGGCCTGCTTCGACGCGAGGTCGACCCGGCGGATCTTTCCTCCGGCCCAGAGCACGATCGATTTGCCGTCCGGCATCCACCCCATCGACGGGTAGACGCCGTGGATCGCCCACGTCTCCTGCATGTCGCGCTCGAGGCCGTCCCAGATCGGGCGCTCGGTTCCGGACTCGAGGTCCTTCACGAAGAGCGTCGACTTGTAGCGGACGCGGCGCACGAAGGCGAGCGACTTGCCGTCCGGGGAGGGAGTCGGCCGGATCGAGCCGCCCGGCCCCGTCACGTAGTCGATGAGCCGGCCCGTATGCCGGTCGAGCCGCTTGATGACGTAGATCTGGCCGTTCGGGTCGGGGTTGTACTGGAAGATCTTCCCCGGCGACGAGTCCTCGGAGTAGTAGAGGTAGCGGCCGTCGGGCGAGAACGCGGGCTCGCCCGTGTCCTTCTGCTCGGTCAGGCGCTTCGTCATCTGGAGGCCCTCGCCGCCGGAGCGGTGGTAGAGCCAGATCTCCCCCGCGCCGAGCGAGCGCGTGCCGGTGAAGTGCTTGCGCGCCGCGATGTACTGCGAATCGGGCGTCCACGCGGCGCTGTTCGGAAGGCGGAACGACTCCTTCGTGACCTGCTGCGGGTTCTTCCCGTCGCGGCCGGCGACCCAGATGTTGTCCCCGCCGGAGCGGTCCGACGTGAACGCGATCCAGCGGCCGTCGGGCGAGTAGCGCGGCTGCATGTCCCACGCGATCCCGGTCGTGAGCGGCCTGGCGTCGCCCCCGGTCACCGGCATCGTGTAGATGTCGCCCAGGAGGTCGAATGCGATCTCCTTGCCGTCGGGCGACACGTCGACGGACATCCACGTGCCTTCGTCGACGTCGAGGGCGACCGTCGTGTCGAACGCGTAGGGCGGCGCGGCGACGTCCCACTTCTTCTCTTTCTCGTTCTCCTTTTCCTGCGCCGGGTCGCCGGCGGGCGCCGCGGGCGGCTTGTCCACGTGCGGCTTCGCCTGGTCCTGCGCGGAGAGCGGAAGCGTCGGGGAGGCGAGGATCGCGAGGAGGCAGGACAGGGCGAGGGCGGCGAATCGGTTCTTCATCGGCGCGCGTCCTTTCGGTTTGCGGGGGCGGGGGGAATCTTAATCGCGGGACGCGGGGACGGCGTCGCGGAATAGACTTTTGGAGAGGGGCGCTGTGAACGCAAGACGGGGAATGTCATGACCGGAGAGGCGGCCTCGCCCGCGAAACCTCGGGATCCGAATGAGAGCGTGCCAGAAGGTTACGACCCGTTCGCCCGCGGCCCGTTTCCGCCGGCGTCCGGACCATCGAGGCGGTGGACGCCGTGAGAGGCCGGATCTGGTATCGCACTTCGACGCATACCTGCGGGATCGCTGCGAGGCGCGGAGATTCCTGGCCGGGGATCTCGACGCGGAGCTCCTCGCCCGGGGCGTCGACGCGTTCGTCCGTGAGGCCTGGCGGCTACTGCACACTGGCGAGGAACTCGCGCGCCTTCCCGAGCTCCTTGCGCGTTCCCGCCGCGCCGCAGTTGGCAACGAGCTGCGTGTAGAGCGCGCGGGCCTTCGTCCTGTCGCCGGAGAGCTCGGCCGCGCGCGCGGCGCTGTACAGCGTGTTGAAGCGGTTGGGGGCGGAGCGCAGGGAGAGCTCGTACTCGCGCAGCGCGTCCGCCGGCCGGCCGACCTCCACGAGCATGTCCCCGAGCAACTCGCGGGGCGGCAGGACGGAGCCGGGCGTGACCGGGTGCTTGCCGGCCTTTTCGTCGAGCTCCGCCGCGGAGCGCGCCAGCGCGAGGGCCTCGTCTTTCTTTCCTTCGCCGAAGGCGATCCACGCCGAAGCGGCGAGGCGCATGGATTCCACCTGGCTCGTCCAGTCGTAGGCGCCGGGAAGCGGCGATTTGACGAGAACGGCGTGGATCTCCTCGAGCCGGGCGAGCGCCGCGCGGGCGCGATCGAGCCCGCCGCTGCGGGCGGATCCCAGTGCGCTCGCAAAATGCGAGACGGCGTGGGCGTAGGGAAATCGCTGCCAGGAGAGCTCGAGCGTCGGTGGGGTGAGCGCGGCGGCCGCGGCCCAGTCACGGCGCTCGAGCGCCCAGCGCGCCGGGATGGCAGCGAGCGCGTAGCCGGCCGCGAAGGAGTCGTCGTCGATCTTCCGCGCGGCGGCCGCCTCCTCGAGAACCGCCCTCGCGCGGGCCTGGTCGTCGACCTGGAGGTAGGCGTACTCGAGGTAGTCGAGCGCGTGCAAGGCGTCGAAGGCGGTGGCGCCCGGGTGGCTGCGCGCGACATGGCGTCGCGCCGCGTCGGCGGACGCGAGGTTGGAGGCGATCGACTCCGGCCACAGCCCCAGCCGCGTGAAGATGTGCGACGGCATGTGGAGCGCGTGCGGCGAGGCCGGCGCGATCTTCGCGTAGGCGCGCGCCGCCGCGAGAGCCTGGTCGGCGAGCATCGGGTAGTCGAACGCGTGGATGAGGTAATGGACGATCCCCGGGTGCTGCGGTTCCGACGCGAGGAGCCCGTTTAAGATCTCGCCCGCCCTCCTCTGTTGCGAGAGCCCCGCGTCGGTGGACGGCGCCGTGGCGACCATCATCATCGCGGCGAAGATCGCCGCCTCGTGGTCGTCGGGAAAGGCCCGCGAAAGCTCCTGGAGGGAGGCGAGGTACGCGGAGGCGCGCGCTCGGTGATCGGTCCGGTCGGCGTCGCGGTAGAAGACGCCGATCGCGCGAATGTAGCCGCGCTCGCGATCGGTCCCGGCTCCGACGGCAGCGGCCCTCTCGGCGGCCGCGCGGCCTGCGGCGAGATCCGGCGGCAGCGGAGGGGCCCAGATCGGGTGGTAATACGTCATCGCGACGCCCCAATGGGCCATCCCGCATGCGGGGTCACGTTCGGCCACCCGCGCGAAGCCGTTGCGCGCCTCTTCGTAGCCGAACGAGTGGAGAAACGCGACGGCGCGCGTGAACTCCGTTTGGACCTCCGGCTTGCAGGATGTCGGGAAGCGGACTGTGCCGAGGGCCTCCTCGCTCGCGTGGTGGTGATGCTCCTCCTGCGCGGGGGCGTAGGGAACGAAGGATGCGGCGAGGATGAGAGCGGCGGCCGGGAGTCTGCGGAGCGTCATGGCGGCCTCCTGTGGGTCGATCGGGGGGATTCTACGGCGGGGTTAGCGCGGCGGTTCGATCCAGGTCGCGCGCCGGGTCCCGCGCCCCGGAGAAATATAGTGCCGGGATGCGCAAACGGCGGCTCGGCGCGTCGGGGCGGGCGGTCTTTCCGGTCGGGCTCGGATGCATGGGGTTCTCGTGGGGATACCGGGACGCGTCGGTCGACGAGGCCGCGGCGCAGGACGTCATCCGACACGCGCTCGACCTCGGCGTCGACCACTTCGACACGGCGGACGTGTACGGGCCGTTCACGAACGAGGCGCTCGTCGGGCGCGCGCTCGCGGGCAGGCGGGACGGCGTCACCATCGCCACGAAGGCGGGGCTCGCCGTCGAAAACAAGGCGACCTACCAATTCGGGCGGGACGGGCAGCCCGAGCACATCCGCGAGGCGTGCGACGGGTCGCTCGCGCGGCTCGCCGTCGACGTCATCGACCTCTACTACCTGCATCGCATTGATCCGAAGGTGCCGGTCGAGGAGACGTGGGGGGCGATGGCGGGGCTCGTCGATGCGGGGAAGGTGCGGTGGCTCGGAATCTCCGAGGCGTCCGTGGAGGACCTCGAGAAGGTGTCGCGCGTCCATCCGGTGACCGCGGTCCAGTCGGAGCTCTCGCTCTGGACGCGGGACTATCTCGAAGCGGTCGCGCCGTGGTGCGCGGAGCACGGCGCCTCGTTCGTGGCCTTCGCGCCGCTCGGGCGCGGGTTCCTGACGGGGAAGATCGACGCGAACGCCCGATTCGACGCCACCGACTTCCGGTCGACGCTGCCGCGCTTCAAGCCCGAGGAGGTCGCGCGCAACCAGGCGCTCGTCGAGCGGGTCCGCGCGGTCGCCGCGAAGCGGGGCGTCACGCCGGCGCAGATCGCGCTGGCGTGGGTGCTTTCACGAGGGGAGCACGTGCTGGCGATTCCCGGGACGCAGCGGCGGAAGTATCTCGAGGAGAACGTGGCGGCGGCGTCGGTGGAGCTGTCCGCGGCGGATCTCGCGGAGCTCGACGCGATGCCGGCGGCGGCGGGAGCTCGCTACTAGGAAGCCCTTCCTCTCCCCCCGCGGGCGCGAAGGGAGAGGTGAAGAGGGAGCCGGCTCGCCTTTTTCTCCAGGCGTCAGCTCTGAGTTAGGGAAGTGGGCCGGAACTTCTACTTGTTGGACCAGCTCTGCTTGCCCATCTTCCAGCCGCCGTTCTCGTCGACCATGTCCGCCGTTCCCTTCATCATCTGGCCGTCGGACTTGCCGTTGACCGAGAGGACGGCCTTCTTCCCGTCGACCTTGACGTCGGTGATCTTGATGTCGGTCGGCGACATCATCTTCATGAGCTCCATGATGTCCTTGGGCTGCTTGCCCATCGCCTTCGTCTGGGAGTCCATCTCCTTCAGGGCTTCGCTCGACATCGTCTTCTTGTACGCCTCGTAATCGCCGGTGGCGATCGCTTTCTGGTTGGCGCGGTAAACCTTGGCCTGGGGCGTCCCTTCGAAGTCCTTGCCGGCGGCGAACAGGGGTGTCACGGCGAGACCCAGGGCGAGGCAGAGCAGGGCACGGGTGGCCTTACGCATGTCGATTCTCCTTTTCTGTTGAAAGCGGTCGGAAACTATAACGAATTCGAGTTTGCCGGCCCTGGGACCACGTGACCGATCTATCCCCCCGGTGGCATCGGACGTCGATTACTCCGAAATGCGTGCCTGACTCCGGACCCTTCTCGCCGCCTCACCCTGGTCCTCTCCCCCGGTGCGCGGGGGAGAGGGGATTCTTCCGTTCTCGATTCCGAAGTCTGAATTTCGGTCGGAAAATCCGGTCGATCGCCTAGAAGTCGACTCTGGCCGTCAAACCGATCGTTCTGGGCTGGTTGGTGACGAAGGCCACTCTGGCCAGCAGGCCTCGCTCGCGGTCGAGCGAGAGCCGCGCCGTTTCGTCGGTCAGGTTGTTGACGAACAGCGCGACGTCCCAGTGCGCGTGGCGGACGCCGACGCGCATGTTCAGGATGTCGTACGCCGGCAGCTCCGGGTTGAAGGTGAACGTGTTCTGTGTGAGGGGGCCGCCGATCGTGTTCGCCCCGAAGGAATTGATGTTGATGGTGCCGAAGCCCGGGTCTTCGTCCCCGACCTGCGTGAACCTCGAGCCCACGTGCTGGTAGGTGCCGGACACGTATCCGGTGAATCCTTCGGAGACCGGCTGCTGGTACGTCGCCGCCGCGGCAAGCTGGAGTTTGGGGACGCTCGGCAGGCGCCGGCCGGACTGAATGCCGGACACGACGCTGACCGTGCCGTTGGAGGCCGTCGACGTGACAGTCGAGCGCAGCGTCGCGTCGTTGTAGCTGCCCGAGAGGGAGAAGTCGAAGTGATCGTTCGGCGCGGCGGCGAACTCCACCTCCGTTCCGATGCTGCGGGCTTTCGGCACGTTGAAAATCAGACGCGAGGAGCAGGAGCCGGCGGTGACGATGACCTGGAGATCGTTGACGTCGACGTAGAAGGCCGAGACGTTGAACGAGCCGCGGCCCCCGAAGAGCCGGGACTTCGATCCGATCTCGTAGTTCCAGGCGGTCTCGTCCTTCCAGGATGCCCGGCCCCCGAACGTGACGAGGTCCTGCGCCGTGCACAGCGGCACGTTCAGCGGGTCGTTGATGCCGCCGAGCCGGAAGCCCTTCGAGACCTGGGCGTTCACGTTCGTCGATTCGCTCGCCTTGTAGCTGACGATGAAGCGGGGCGCGACGCCGTCCGCCTTGGTCGACCCCGGCTGAGAGACGACCGAGGTCCCCGTGTTGTCGTTGGCGAAGATCGCGTCGAAGACCTGAGCCTTGTCTTCCTTGAAGTCGTAATAGCGCAAACCGGCCGTCAGGCTGAGCTTGTCCGTGATGGAAAGCGTGCCTTCGCCGAAGAGCGCGAACTGGCGCAGCTTGTAATTGAGGTTGGAGAAGAAGAGGACATCCTTCGGCGCGAGAAGCCCGGCCGTCGGAATGCCGCTCAGATCTTCGAACCCGTTGACGAACAGCGTCTGGGCGTAACCGCGCCTCGATTCGGTGTAATAGGCGCCGCCGACCCATACGAACCGGTCCTTCCCGCCCGACAGGCGCAGCTCTTGCGTCCACCCCTGCGCCTTGGTCGCGTCGTTCAACGGCGAGTCAAGCGTGTAGATGTTTTCGGGAAGGCCGATGCTTCCGCCGGTGATGCTGGCCGTCAGGGCGCCCGCGTCGCGCACGACCAGGATGTCCCGATGCGTGTAGGAGGTGACCGACGTCAGCGTGATGTCGCCGAAGTTGTACCGAACGTTCAGGTCGCCCAGGAAGAACTTGTCGCTGAACGGCTCGTCGATCTGCGTGAAGATCCGGTGCTCGCCGAGCGTGACGGCCGGCCGCGTCGTGGTGAAGGGGTTCGCGAGGATGTTGAAGACGTCCTCGCGGTTCCACCCGTCCATCTCGACCTGCTGATACACCATCCGAGGCGTGATCGTGAGGCGGTCGTCCGGCGCGATCTCGAACGCCGCCCGCACGCCGGTGCGGTAGCCCGTATTGACGTCCTTCTTGACCGAGAGGTCGGGCTGCACGGCGTCCGTGTATCCGCCGTACCGGTCGTAGTACCCGACGATGCGAAGCGCCGCGGTGCTCCCGATCGGCGCGTTGACGCCGACCTTGACGTTGCCGCCCTGGCTGCCGCCGGTGATCGTGTTGCCCGAGGCTTCGCCGAAGACGCGCAGGACGCCGAGCTCCGGCTGGTTGGTGATGTAGCGCACCGCGCCCGAAAGCGAGCCCGATCCAAACAGGGTTCCCTGCGGCCCGCGAAGGACCTCGACGCGGTTCAGGTCGAAGAGATCGATGTCGGGAGTGAAGAGGGACAGCGACATGACCGAGTCGTCGAGGTAAGCGCCCACCTCCTCCTTGACGCCCGGCTGGTCTCGCGCGATCTGACCCGACGATACGCCGCGCATCGAGACCTGATTCTGGCCCGGTCCGAGGTTCTGCACGCTGAATCCGGCGACGTTGGCGGCGACGTCCTCGATGCTCTCGACTCCGCGCTCGCGAAGAACCTCTCCGGTCGGCGCCGCGACCGAGACGGGCGTGTCGAGCACCGTCTCCTCGCGCCGCATGGCCGTGACCGTGACTTCCTCGGCGATCTTTACGTCGAGGGGGACTTCGATCGTGAGCGTCGCCCCGGCGTCGAGCCGCCGGTCCTTGAGGACGACCTTGCGGAAGCCCTGCACGTCGGCTGTCAGCGTGTAGAGGCCCGCGGGCAGATCGGCCGCCTCGAAGGCCCCGTCGGCCGCGGATCGCACGACGCGTGTCGCGCCGGACTCCTGGTTCGTAATCGTGACGGCGGCGCCGCCGACCGGCGCACCGCTTGCCACGCGGACGGTGCCGGCAATTCTTCCCGGTGGGCTCTGGGCGAAAGCGGGTGCGGCCAACAGGAAGAGGAGCGCGGGGGTGACCATCAGGATCCGGATCGACCGGTTGGGCATGGCGGCCTCCTGTCAACGAATCATTCGGAAAGCCCCGGGGAGGGGCCGGTTTGAGATCCTCATACGGCCGGGCGGGCGCGTTTGTCAACAGAAACACCGCTGGACGGGAGGGGGCGGGGTTAGGGAAGGCGGCGGATGGCAGAATGCCGCGCCCGGCCCGGACGTTGTGAGGCCGTACGCGGACGGACAGGAGAAGCCGGTTTGCTCGGAGGAGCTCGAATGAGAAAGCGTGTCGTCCCTTTCTGGTTCGCGGTCGTGCTGGGAGCCATTACGTTCGGCGCCGCGCCGGATCCGACGACCACGCCGGGACCGGCCGATTCCCAGAAGAAGACCCCGTCGGGCTTCTACCTCACCTATGTCGCGGCCGCCGGGCAAGCGAAGACGGTGAAGGACCTCGAGCCGTTTCTCTCCGCTAAGTCGATTGCGGCGATCGGCCCGAAGCGGGGCAGGGAGGCCCTGGACGAGCTGCGCCACCCGGACGTGACGGACGTGAGGGTCGTGAACCAGACGCCCGATCGCGAAGGCTCCTATGTTCTCGAGCTCGAGGGCACCCGCCGGGATGACGGGCTCCGGTTGAAGGGCTGGGCGAGGATCGTCCGCGAGCGCGGAACCTGGAGGCTCGAAAAGGACGACTGGGCGAGTCCGCGACCGCCGTCCGCGCCGAGGATTCCGGGAACCGTGTCGGTGTGGGGAGGAGCGACGGGGGAGCTCACCGTTGGCGCCGAGACGGCGAAGCTCGCGCACTCCTGGGCCCGCGAGATCCCCGAGCTCACCGAGAAGAGCCGGACCGGGTACTGGGTGCTCATCAGCGACGTGCCATGGAAGCCGGCGGACGGCGACCCGGCCGCGCTCGCGAAATCGGGAGCGCTGCACGCGATCGAGCTGACGATCGCGCCGGACATGCGGCTGAAGGAGACGAAGCTCCATGACCGGGGTTTCGAGGGCGCGATGCTGCGTCCGGCAGACGCGGGGCGCTTCGAAAGAGAGCAGGTGGGTCCGGACATCGTTGCCGGAAGGGTCTTCATCGAGGCCCCGGAGACCGCGAATGGGAAGACGTATTACTACGCGGTGACGTTTCGGGCGCCGGTCGAGTGGAAGAGCCGCGCCGCGGATGACCGTCGCCTCCGCGCTCGCTGCGCGACCGCTGCGGCTCCCGCCGCGTGAGGCTCCTCCCTCCTTCGTCGGGAGACTCCTCACGCGGCGAGCGGCCATCGAGGGTCACGGTGGATCGTTGCTTTCCGGCTCCTTGAGTTTGAGGGGACCCCGCACCCGAAAATCATGGCTCAGCAACGCGCGCCGCATTCCCAGATGGCCCGATGGCCCGATGGCCCGATGACCTGATGGCCCGATCGCAGACAAATGGCCCGATTCCCTAGATTTCCGGCCTGACGTAGTAGCCTCCCTCCCAGCTCCACCCATGATCGGCACCCACCTCAAGCACTACCGGATCGTCGAGAAGATCGGCGAGGGCGGGATGGGTGTCGTCTATCGCGCCCTCGACTCCCACCTCGACCGAACCGTCGCGATCAAGGTGCTTCGGCCCGAGGCGGTCGGCGATCCCGAGCGCAAGTGGCGGTTCGTCCGCGAGGCCAAGGCGGCTTCGGCGCTCAACCACCCGCACATCGTCACGATCCACGACATCGACAGCGACGAGGGCGTCGATTTCCTGGTGATGGAGTACCTCGAGGGGACGCCTCTCGACCGGCTCATCCCGAAGACCGGCCTCTCGATCCGGGAGACGCTCGACTACGCGACCCAGATCGCCTCAGCTCTCGGCGCGGCTCACGCGGCCGGGATCGTCCACCGCGACGTGAAGCCCGGGAATGTCCTGGTCGGCCCTAGCGGGCGGGTCAAGGTTCTCGACTTCGGCCTCGCCAAGCTCGTCGAACCCGATGCGCCACCCGGCGCGGAGACCGACTCGACGGCGACGGCCGCGACCGCCTTCGAGCGGACCCGGCAGGGCGTGATCCTCGGGACGATCGCGTACATGTCACCCGAGCAGGCCGTCGGTCAGGGCGTCGACGCGCGGTCCGACGTCTTCTCCCTGGGCTCGGTCGTGTACGAGATGCTCGCGGGGCGCCGTCCGTTCCAGGGGGACTCGCATCTCCTGACACTGACGGCCATCCTCCGCGACCCGCCGCCTCCTCTGAAGTCCGTCCGCTCGGACGTTCCCGCCGCTCTCGAGCGGATCGTTGGCCGCTCGCTCGCCAAGTCCCCGGGAGATCGCTTTCCGACCGCGAACGAGATGGAGGCCGAGCTCCGCGCCTTGTCCGGCGGCGAATCCCGCACGCCGGAGTCCCGCAAGCGGGCTTACCGACTCCCCCTGTTGGCGGCGGTCGCGGCCGTCGTCCTCCTCGCTGCGGCCGGAGGCTGGTGGTACGTCCGTGCCTCCCGCGCGCGGAAAGCGCGCGAGGTGATGCTTCCCGAGGTGGCTCGGCTCGTCGAGCAGCAGAAGTTCGGTGCGGCGGTCGCCCTCGCCCGCGAGGCGGAGCGCGACGCGCCCGCGGACGTCGCCCGGATGCGGAGGGAATCGTGGCTGCCGGTCACGGTCGTGACGGATCCGGCAGGCGCCTCCGTCTTCATGAAGCAGTACGCCGACGTGAAAGCCGACTGGCAGGCGCTCGGTCCCTCTCCCGTCGAAACGCGCATGCCGCTCGCCAACTACCGATGGAGGCTGACCAAACCGGGATTCGCGACGGTCGAGGCCGCCGCGGCGACGTTTCGAAGCCCGATCGCTCTCATACCCGCGTCGCGAGTCCCAGAGGGCATGGTCCGAACCTCCGGGGGAATGTACTCGCTTCGCAGCCTTCCTCCCGTAGCGCTCGACGACTTCTGGATCGACAAGTACGAGGTGACGAACGGCCAGTTCAAGAAGTTCGTCGACGCGGGCGGCTACTCCCGGCGCGAATACTGGAAGGAGCCGTTCGTGCGGGAAGGCCGCGAGATCCCCTGGGACGAAGCGATGGGCCAGTTTCGGGACGTCACGGGGAGGCCCGGGCCCGCGACCTGGGAGCTCGGCTCGTTTCCCGAGGGGCGCGATAACTTTCCCGTCGGCGGCGTGAGCTGGTTCGAGGCGGCGGCATACGCCGAGTTCGTCGGGAAGAGCCTTCCAACGATCTTCCACTGGTTCAAGGCCGCCGGCATCGTCAACTTCTCCGAGATCCTGCAGGTCTCGAACTTCTCGGGAAAGGGACCGGCGGCCGTCGGGACGTACCAGGGCCTCGGCCCCGAGGGGACTTACGACATGGCCGGCAACGTGAAGGAGTGGTGCTGGAACGAGAACGCGGGCCGCCGGTACATCCTCGGCGGAGCGTGGTTCGATGCCAGCTACCAGTTCCTGGATCCGGATGCCCAGGATCCGTTCAGTCGCCTGCCCGCATACGGATTCCGGTGCGCCCGGTTCGCGAGGCCGCTGTCGGACCCCACCCTGAGCCGAGCGGTCGGCGTGGTCGCGCGCGACTACAGCAAGGAGACTCCGGTCTCCGACGACGTGTTCCGGGTCTATCGGAGCCTGTATTCGTACGACAAGGGTCCCCTCGACGCCCGCGTCGAGGGTCCCGTGGTCGTCTCGCAATACTGGCGCACCCATCGGGTCAGCTACCTGTCCGCCGACCGGACCGAACGGATCCCGGCGATCCTCTTCACTCCGCTGCACGCGCGGCCGCCCTGGCAGACCGTCGTCTACTTCCCGAGCACGCTCGCCCGACTGACCCGCTCGAGCGCCGACATGGACCTTCGGAATCTCGATTTCGTCGTCCGGAGCGGCCGCGCGGTCCTCTGCCCGATCTTCAAGGGCATGTACGAGCGCCGCACCGACCCGGGGGACGCGGGGCCTCAGCAGTGGAGGGATTTCGTGATCCAGTGGTCGAAGGAGCTCGGGCGCTCGATCGACTACCTGGAGACGCGGCCGGACGTCGCGAAGGGGAAGATCGCCTACTACGGCGTCAGCCTCGGGGCGATCGACGGCATCCCGATGATCGCGGTCGAGGACCGCTTCCAGGCCGCCGTGCTGCTGACGGGAGGATTTCGCTTCACCCGCTATCCGCCGGAGATCGAGCCGATCAATTTCATCTCGCGCGTGAAGGTCCCTGTCCTCTACATTTCCGGGCGCAACGATTTCGCGCACCCCTACGAGACGGCGCAGATGCCCTTCTTCCGGATGCTCGGGACCGCGGAGAAGGACAAGAAGCACTTCGTCTTCGAGGGCGGGCACATCCCTCCCCGGATTCAGCCGATCATCAAGGAGATCCTGGACTGGCTGGATAAATACCTGGGGACAGTCCCCGTCGCCTCCGCGGATGCGCCTGCCGGATGAGTCTGCCGAAAATCGAACTGTGGGGCCTTTCTGCGTAAGGGGCAATTTGCGCGTACCAGGGGAGTCAGGGTGAGGGTTTTTTTGGTTCCTTCGCTCGCTACCTGGATTTCAGGCGAACTGAACCATCCGCTCGCAGCGTGAGGAGTCTCCCGAGCGTCGCGAAGGGAGGAGCCTCAGGCTGCGGGAGCCGAAGCGCAGCGCAGGCGACGGCTGTGTCGCGGCGGTTCAGCGATTTCGTTTCGGCGGCGGCGTTCGTATCGAAACGAGCCAACTCCCCGGCGTGTCCGGAGTCGCGGCAAACTCCTGTCGAGAGTTTGCGTACACGCCCTCATCGGCGGGCCTTTTTCGCCTGCCATGAGGAGGCCACGTGCTCGCAAAATCCTGGCGTTCGGGTCGGTGGAGTCCGGCGGCCGCGACCGCTCTTCTGATTCTGGCCGCGCCCCTGGCGGCGGCGACATCGACCGCGACCGAGCCGCCGCAGGCTCCCTCGAGCGGCAAGCAGGCCCCCGGCGATCCGGGCCACGCGCGCCTGCGCACGCTGGAAGTCGCGGATCTCGGCGGCGCGGAGGAGGCCTGCACCGATTTCTACGAATACGCGGATGGAAGGTGGCTCGCGAAGAATCCGATCCCGTCGGACCGGCCCCGCTGGGGCGCTTCCGACGAGCTCCGCCAGCGCAATCAGAACGACCTGCGCGAGATCCTGGAGAAGCTCGCGGCGGACAAGTCCGCGGCCGCGGGATCCGACGAGCGCAAGCTCGGCGACTTCTACGGCGCGTGCATGGACGAGGCGGCGATCGAGGCGAAGGGGGCCGCTCCAATCCAGCCGGAGCTCACGCGCATCGACGGGATCCGCAACGACGCCGCGCTCCTCGAGGAGATCGGTCGGCTGCACACGATGGGCGTCAACGCGCTCTTCGCGTTCGGATCCGAGGAGGACCGCAAGGACTCCTCGAGCGTGGTCGCTGCGGCGCTCCAGGCCGGTCTCGGCCTTCCCGAGCGCGACTACTACACGAAGACGGACGCCAGGTCGGTCGAACTGCGAACGAAATATGTCCAGCACGTCGCGAAGATGCTCGAGCTCGCCGGATCGCCGGCGAAGAAGGCCGCGGCGGACGCGAAGACCATCCTCGCCTTCGAAACGCGGCTCGCCCGGGCGTCGATGACGAACGTCGATTTTCGTGATCCGAGCAAGACCCATCACCCCATGACGCTCGCGGCGCTGTCCCAGGCGAACCCCAATCTCGGCTGGGAGGCGTACGTCCGGCAGCACCACGTCCCCGAGAACGTCGCGATCAACGTCTGGCAGCCCGATTTCTTCCGCACCGCCGACGCGATGGTGGCTTCCGTGCCTCTCGCCGACTGGAAGGCCTACCTTCGCTACCACCTCATCTCTTCCGCGGCGCCGACCCTTTCGAAGAGGTTCGTCGACGAGAACTTCGCCTTCAACTCGAAGACGCTCGCGGGCGTTCCGGAGATGCCGCCCCGCTGGAAGCGGTGCGTCGCCGCACTCGACAACTCGATGGGGATGGCGCTCGGGCGCATCTACGTGAAGGAGCACTTTCCGCCCGAAGCGAAGAAGCGGGTGGAGGAGCTGGTCAAGAACCTCCTCCTGGCTCTCGACGAGGACATCCAGACGCTCTCGTGGATGAGCGAGGAGACGAAGAAGGCGGCGTCGGCGAAGGTGGCGACGTTCGCCGTCAAGATCGGGTATCCCGACACGTGGCGCGACTATTCGACGCTCGAGACCTCGCGCGGGTCCTATGCCGGTGACGTGCTCGTGGCCAACCAGTTCGAGTGGCGCCGGGACCTCGCCAAGATCGGCAAGCCCGTCGACCGATCGGACTGGGCCATGAACCCGCCCGAGGTCAACGCGCAGAACAACTCCGCCCGCAACGAGATCCTGTTTCCGGCGGGCATTCTCCAGCCGCCCTTCTTCTACCCGGAGGGAGACGACGCCATCAACTACGGCTCGATCGGCGGAGTGATCGGGCACGAGATCATCCACGGGTTCGACAACTCCGGGCGGAAGTTCGACGCGAAGGGGAACCAGGTGGACTGGTGGACGGCGGAAGACTCAAAGAAGTTCGACGAAGGAGCTTCCTGCATCGTGAAGCAGTTCGACGCCTATTTCGTCGATCCCGAGGTGCACGAGAAGGGCGACCTCGTCCAGGGGGAGGCGATCGCCGACCTCGGGGGCCTGACGATCGCCTACAAGGCGTACCACAAAAGCCTCGAGGGAAAAGGAGAGCCGGCTCCGATCGACGGCCTGACCGCCGACCAGCGCTTCTTCGTGGCGAACGCCCGGCTCTGGGCGTCGAACCACCGGCCCGAGTTCGCCCGGCTCATGGCGCAGACGAACGAGCACCCTCTCGGCAAGTTCCGCTCGATCGGGACGGTGTCGAACATGCCCGAGTTCGCCCGGGCGTTCCGGTGCTCGCCCGGCGCGGCGATGGTGCGCACCTTGCGGTGCCGAATCTGGTGAGCCGGTTCGTCTGACGCGGCGCTCGACCCGTCCTGGAAGGAATTCTCCGACCTGTCCCTCTCCCCCGGCCGCGGGGGAGAGGGAGTTCCATTCCGAGCGTCCGGCCGGCCCGTAAGCGTCTTGACCCCGAGGAAACGGGGCGGATAGGATCCGCGCGATTCCTCTTCCATCCCTCTCGGTTCCGTTTTGCCCCGGAGACCCGGTCGTCCGCATTCCACGCGTCGCAGCTTCGTTCGGCAGGCGGTGAGAGCACCCGGCGGCACACGTTATTTTTTAAAAGGGTGGAAGACACGGCATCTGGGTCGTGGCCTCGTTCCTGGCGCTTCCCCTCGGAGCGCTGGCAGTCACGGTGTCGGACACGACGTTCGCGGACGCGAACTGGACGCTGACGGTATTTCCGGCCGGCACCGGCGGCGCGGTCGTCGCGGGACAGTCGACGGTCGGCCTCGACTTCATCCGCAGCGTCAGCGACACGGTCAACCTGGGACCGAGCCTGATCCTGGGCACGCACATCTACACGCCGTTCACCTATAACCCGGCATCCTCCGGTCCGATCACCACGATCTCGTACTCGGAGAACGCCATCTGCCTGTCAGGCTGCTTCGGCCAGGGGCAGTCGACGGGGATCGCGCTCCTGCAGGGCGGGAACCTGTACGTGTCGACCGTGTTTCTGATCACGGGCCCGAGCACCTCCTTCCACCCGGTTGCGGCCAGCGGCCTGACGGCGGCCGACTTCGCCCGCGTCGCGGTCACCGCGACGTCGTTTTTCGACAACACGCTGCATCCGGATTTCTCGGCCAGCGGGGCGCCGATCCAGTTCGGCTTCTATCGGGCCAACAGCGCGGGTGCGGGCGTCAACTACACGCTGGTCGCGGGCATCGACGACTTCTCGCTGGCGATCAACCCGGCCCCGACGACGGTGCCGACATTGAACCCGTTTGCGATGGGCGGCCTCGTGCTCCTGCTGGCGGTCGCCGGCGTCCTGTTCCTGCGGCGTTCCTAAAACGTCGCCGGAGGATTCCCTTGCGGAGTTCACCGGGAGATGGAATTCCTTGCTGAGTTGTCGAGAAATGCGATCCCCGCGTCCCTCTCTCCTCTTTCCTCTTTCCTCTTTCCTCTCTCCTCTTCTCGGCCCGCCCGCCTAATTCCAATGCTTCAATGCGGGCCACATCTCCGACAGCGGCTTCTTCAGGCCACGGCAGAGATAGATCGGGCGGTTCTCTTCTCCCATCCCCCACGGGTGGAAGTGGTGCCCGGCTTCTTCGACCGTACGGCAGTGTTCCGCGATTCCCTCCCGGTCCCACTGCAGCCAGATCAGGTTCTCGAGCTCCGGTCTCGGCGGCCCCCAGTACCAGTGGTTCTGGTGCGCGCAGATCGCGGACGGAAGCCCGAGCGCCGGGCCGAAGAGGTGGAGCGCTCCCGCCTCGCCGTAGTTGCTCGCGAAGATACCCGTGCGGGCGCGCTCCTCCGGCGGCAGTGCCCGGTAGATCCTCGCGACGTCGCGGACGAGCTCCGGCCAGCCGAACTGATCCCCCAGCCTCTGCTCGAGCGGACCTTCGTGGCGAACCTCGGTCTTTTGCGGCGCGTCGCCGATCTTCCGCTGCCAGGCGAGCAACCCTTCGGGCGGCAGGAACGGCAGGATCGCGGGCGCGACACTCGCGCCCGCCGCGAGGACGAGCGTCGCGATCGCCGCTTTCGGCCAGAGGCGGTCCCGGCTCCAGGCGCGCCGCGCGAGCCAGTCCTCGACGACCACGGCGCCCGCGGCGAACAGAACTGGATAAATCGGCGCGAGGTAGTAGTCCTTCGCTTTGGCCAGGATCATCACGGCGAGGAGCACGACGTACGTCCAGCCGATGACCCGCGCTCGGGACAGCCGCCCGAAGAGCAGCGAGACGAGGCCGGCGAGCCACACCGGCAGGAGGGCGGGGTGCAGGAAGAGCACCTGCTCCCGCACGAACGCGAGGGGGGACAGGATCACGTTCTTTCCGGAGCGCTTCACGTTCTCGAGATCGACGAGCGTCGGGAAATCGTGCCGGACCTGCCAGAGAAGGTTGGGAAGAAAGATCAGCAGCGCGATCCCGCCGCCGATCCAGATCCAGGGCTTCAGGAGCTCCCGACGCTCGAGTGAGAGCAGAAGGGCCACGGTCACCGCTCCGCCGAAGAGGAGCGTCGAGTGCTTGTTCTCGAGGCCGAGCCCCGCGAAGACGCCGAAGGCGATCCAGAGACGCGAGTCGCCGGTGCGTGCGATCCGGATCAGAGCCCACACGCAACCCATCCAGAACAGTGGCTCGAAACCGTTCATGGTCATGATGCTGTCGACGGCGAGGTGGATCGGCGCGGCGAGGGCGCAGAGCCCCGCGAGGCCCTGCGCGAAACGGCGGCCGCCGAGCTCGCGCGCCAGGATCATGGTGACGGCCACCTTCGCGGCTCCCGCCGCCGCCGCGATCGCCCTCAGCGCTGGAAGTGATCCGCCCAGCCAGAGAGCGACCTTCGCGTAGACCGCGACCAGGGGTGCGCAGTCGACGAAGCCCCAGTCGAGATGCCGCCCCAGGTCGAGAAAATAGAGCTCGTCGCGAAAGTAGCCGTAACGTCCGGCCGTCGCGAGATGCACGGCGAGCTTCGCGGCGACGAGGAGGAGGACGAGGCCCGTCTCGACCGGCCCGACGTCCCAGGCGGAGGCGCTTCGCGCGTCGGAAGTCGGTTGCGCGCTCACGGCAGAGATTCTGACAGGACCGGCGTTCAGACGCCCGCGCGGCGCAGGAGCGGCTCCAGGCGCGGGTCGCCCCGCAGGCTGTCGAAGGCGGGATGCACGCGGACGACGAGGAGCACGGGATCGTGGTCGGTCAGGCCGCGCTCGAGCCACGCCAAAGCCCGGTCCCGGTCTCCGAGCTCGGCGTACAAAAACGCGTAGGGCGCCGACGGCAGAGCGATCGACCCGCGCCGTTCCTCCAGCCGCTCCAGCATCCGCCGGTCGAAACGGCGCAGGGCCTCCTCCGCGGGCGCAGCGGCGATCGATTCTGCCGCGGGGTCACCGAGCGTCCGCAGGATAGTGACGGCGGCGTCGCGCGCGGCGGGGTGCTCGCCTCGAGCGGAGCGGGCATTCAGGATGCACTGGAGCGCCCCCGGGCGCTGCGGTTCGAGGGTCAGGGCGCGCTCCGCCTCCGTGATGCCCTCCGCATAGCGGCGCGCCCGGTAGAAGAACCAGCACCCGTCGTCGTTCAACGCCGCGGAGAGCGGCTGGGCCCGCTGCGCGCGGCGGAGCTCCGCGATCGACTCGTCGTGCCGCCCGCGTGAGGAGAGAAGGTGCGCGAGGCCGTGATGGGCGAGTCCCGCGCTCGGATCGAGCGCGATCGCTCGCCGGTACGCCGCCTCGGAGGCAGGAGCGTTCCACTCGCGG
Source organism: Acidobacteriota bacterium (assembly GCA_039933215.1). GTDB lineage: Bacteria > Acidobacteriota > Thermoanaerobaculia > UBA5066 > Gp7-AA6 > JALYUA01. The sequence goes on along the minus strand of JBDTOO010000020.1, from coordinate 35,491 downwards.
ATGTATCCCGCCCACGCCGCAATCGCGACGGCGTCGGCCCGCCGGGGGTCGAGGGCGTGCGCCGTCTCCGCCTCCGCCGTGGCCCGGAGTAGCCCGTCGGGCAGGGAACCGCGTCCCATGCGCGCGCGCGCCAGGGCGCCATGGGCGACGCATTCGTGCGCCGCCGCCTTCTCCGCTCGCCCCGCCCGGGGATCCGCCTCGATCCGCGCGATCTCGGAGGAGCACAGCGCGAGGGCGCGTTCGACCTCTCCGGCCGAGCCGCGGTGGATCAGGTAGCGCGCCTCGAGAACGCGCGGCGAGGCGGCATCGTCCGGGGCGGCCGCCGCCGGCGACGCGGCGAGCCAGCGGGTGAGCATGCTGGCGGCGATCGCCACGCCGGCGAGTCCGGCGGCCAGGCTCGCGAGCAGGACGCGGGCCCGGGAAACGGACGGGCGCGCGGCCGTTCCGGAACCCGCGGCGCCGGCCCTCGGAGCGAGGGGAGCGTCCGCCCGCGAGACCTCGCCAGCCAGCTCGTCCGAATCACCGGCCGGCGACACGGTCCGGCTCGCCCACCAGCGGTCGAGCTCCTCCGGCAGGGCGTGCACGGTGCCCCGGAGCCGATGGGCGTGGCGGTGGACGGGCAGCCCTTCTTCCTTCTCCCAGCGCTGGACGGTCCGGACCCGGCGGCCGAAGTGCGCGGCGATCTCCTTCCAGGACTCCAGGCGTTTCGTCACGGGAGGAGATACGGCGAGGCCCCCCGGGGGGTTGCGGCCTCCCGGGATCCGCCGGGATGCGCCAGCAAGCGACATGCGCCTTCCCGCGCGATCCAAAGCTCTGTTACCGGCGTACACGCACGGCATGAACACAATCGCAAGACCGTTCGCCGCCCCGATTCGGCTCCTGCCGCTCCGCGTCCTGGTCCCGATTCTCGCCGCCCTCGCCTCGGTGCTCGGGCTACCGGGCGCGTCGCCGGGCGCGACTGCCGAGACGGTCGGCTTCCGGGGACCCGCTCGGGACGGGACGTTTGCCGGCCGCCTGCCGCACCGCCGGCCGTCCGCCGTCTGGACGTTCCGGACGGAGGGCCCGGTGCACGGCTCGCCGATCTGGGTGAACGGCCTCGTGATCGCCGGAAGCGGCGACGGCCACCTCTACGCCATCGACGGCGCGAGCGGCTCCGAGCGGTGGCGGTTCAAGACCGGAGGAGCCGTGGACGGGCCCGCCGCCTACGCCGCCGGCAACGTCGTCGCGGAGAGCCGGGACGGCTTCCTCCACGCCGTCGACGTCCGGACCGGGAAGGAGAAGTGGAAGGTCGCGCTCGGCGCCGAGCTGCCGTTCAAATGGGGATGGGACTTCTACCTGTCGGCCCCGGCGGTCGCCGGCGCGCGCCTCTATGTCGGCTCCGGGAGCGGAGAGGTCCTCGCCGTCGAAGCCGCTACCGGGAAAGTCGCATGGCGCTTCCCGACGGGCGGCCGCGTGCGTTCGTCGCCGTCGGTGGTGGACGGCGTCGTGTACGTCGGAAGCTTCGACGGCCATCTCTACGCGATCGACGCGCAGAGCGGCGCCCTCCGGTGGAAATTCGCGACGCAGGGCGTCTCGATCGATCTCCAGGCGGCGGGCTTCGACCGGCGATCCATCCAGAGCTCTCCGGCGGTTACGACCGATCTCGTGGTGGTGGGCTGCCGTGACGGCCGCCTCTACGGCGTCGAGCGAGCGACGGGCAAGGAGCGCTGGAACTTCGATCATCAGGTGAGCTGGGTCGTCGGGTCCCCGGCCATCGCGGGGGACCGCGCGATCGTGGGCTCTTCCGACGGGCGGTTCGTCCAGGCCGTGGATCTTGCGACCGGCAAAGAGATCTGGCGCCATCGCACGGACTCGAACGCGCTTTCCTCGCCCGCCCGCGCCGGTGACGTCGTGGTCCTGGGGGACGGCAGCGGCGCCGTCATGGCGTTCGACGTGTCGACCGGGAGGGAGCTGTGGCGCTTCCTGGCCGGGGACACGGTGCACGCGACACCGCTCATTCGCGACGGCCGGATCTACGTGGGCAGCGACGACGGGAAGATCTACGCCCTCGCGGGCGACCTGGCCGCGGCGCCGGCCCCGGCCGCCCTGCGCGCCGTGTATTACGACCCCCGCGTGCCGTACAAGACCTACGACGGCGACCGCGAGCTGCGCGACGCCCTCGTGGCCGAGAGCTACCAGTGGGTCACCCGGAGCGACGTGGCCGATTTCCTGAATTCCCGCATTGCGGACCGGGCCCCGAGCGTGATCGTCTTCGCGACTGACAGCGTGCCCGCCGCGATCGCCGACGCAGCCGCCCCCGGAGGCGCCCTGGTGCGGCGCTATCTCGACGCCGGCGGAAAGATCGTCTGGCTCGGCGAAATTCCGTTTCTGATCCTGTTCGATCCGGCGAATCAGCTCCTCCCGGTGAAGCCGGCGGATCTGAATCGCACGAAGACGCTCTTCGGGTTCGAGGCGGACAGCGTCTTCGAAGGGGAGTATCGCGCGCAGGCGAACGATGTCGGCCGCCGGTGGGGCCTTCCGGCTGGGTGGTGGGTCGGGCAGGGACCGATCGCCAACCCTCCCGCCGGGATGGAGGTCCTCGCGCGGGACGAGCACGGCCACGCGGCGGCCTGGGTCCAGAGGTTCGGCGGACGCGAGGGAACCGGGCTCGTCGCGTACTGGGGCCGGGAGCGGCGGGTTCCGGATCCGCGGATCGTGCGTTCGCTTGCCGAGTTCGGACTTCCGTAAGCCGTCGCCTGCCGTCGCCTCCGCGGTCGCTGCGCGACCGCTCCGGCTCCCGCAGCGTGAGGCTCCTCCATCCCTTCGGTCGGGAGACTCCTCACGCTGCGAGCGGATGGACGAGTTTGCCGCGGGCGCGACTCCTGGCTTCTTGCGCGCGCCGCATTCCGGGATGGCCGGCTGGCTCGTCGCCGCGGATGGCCGGGCTCCTGGAGGTCTGCGGCGTGAGCCGGACCGGATCTTGCACTTTCGGGCGCGAGTCATGACGTCCGCAACACCGATCCGGAGAGCGATCCATGAAGAGAAAGCTGGAAAAGCGCGCCGACGGCGCCGGCGCTGACCCCACCGCGAAGCGCGGCGGCGCCGTGCCCGAGGGAGCCCGGCCGCGACCGCAACCCAACCCGAACCCCAAGTCCGACGACCTGTCGGCTTTCGTCGAGCAGCCGCTCGGGACCGCCCTGACGACGAACCAGGGTCTGCGTATCGAGAACGACCAGGACACCCTCAAGGCGGGCGAGCGCGGACCGTCGCTCCTCGAGGACTTCCACTTCCGGGAAAAGATCACCCACTTCGACCACGAGCGGATCCCGGAGCGGATCGTCCACGCGAGAGGCTCCGGAGCCCACGGCTACTTCGAGGTCTACGAGGACATGTCCCGGTACACGCGGGCCGGTTTCCTCACGCAGCCGGGCCTCCGGACGCCGGTCTTCGTGCGCTTCTCGACGGTCGCCGGATCGCGGGGCTCGACCGACATGGCCCGCGACGTCCGGGGCTTCGCCGTGAAGTTCTACACGCAGGAGGGCAACTTCGATCTCGTCGGCAACAACATGCCGGTCTTCTTCATCCAGGACGCGATCAAGTTCCCCGACCTGATCCACGCCGTGAAGCCGGAGCCGGACCACGAGATGCCGCAGGCGGCTTCCGCCCACGACACGTTCTGGGACTTCATCTCGCTCATGCCCGAGTCGACGCACATGATCATGTGGCTGATGTCGGACCGGGCGATTCCGAGGAGCTTCCGGATGATGGAGGGCTTCGGAGTCCACACCTTCCGGCTCGTCAACGCCGAGGGGCAGTCGCGGTTCGTCAAGTTCCACTGGAAGCCCATCCTCGGCGTGCATTCCGTCGCCTGGGACGAGGCGCAGAAGATCTCCGGAAAGGATCCCGACTTCCTCCGGCGGGACCTGTGGGAGGCGATCGAGAGCGGCAACTATCCGCAGTGGGAGTTCGGCGTGCAGATGGTCGACGAGGAGGACGAGCACCGTTTCGACTTCGACCTTCTCGATCCGACGAAGATCATTCCGGAGGAGCTCGTGCCGGTGCAGCGGATCGGACGGCTGACTCTCGACCGCAACCCCGACAACTTCTTCGCCGAGACCGAGCAGGTGGCGTTTCATCCGGGCCACGTCGTTCCCGGCATCGACTTCTCGAACGACCCGCTCCTCCAGGGCCGGCTCTTTTCCTACACGGACACCCAGCTGATCCGACTGGGCGGCCCGAACTTCGCCGAGATCCCGATCAACCGCCCGGTCGCGCCGGTCCACAACAACCAGCGCGACGGCTATATGCGGCAGACGATCAACCGTTCGAAGACCTCGTACGAGCCCAACTCGATCGGGGCGGGGTGCCCGATGCAGGCCGGAGCGCTCGCGGGCGGATACGTGAGCTTTCCCGAGCGCATGGGGTCTTTCAAGATCCGCGCTCGCTCGGAGAAGTTCTTCGACCACTTCAGCCAGGCCCGCCTGTTCGTCCAGAGCCAGTCGGCTCCCGAGAAGGACCACATGGTCGAGGCGCTCCGGTTCGAGCTCGGCAAGCTCGAGAGGGTGGGCATCCGATCGCGGATGGTCGCGACCCTCGCGCTGGTGGACCGGGACCTGGCCGCTCGGGTGGCGGAGGGCCTCGGGCTGCCGGCGAAGGTGCTCGGCGAGCAGGATCCTCTCGGCAACCGCAGCGTTCCCGCCGACGGCGATCCGGCGCAGTACCAGTCGAAGCCGGTTGCGAAGAACGTCGGGAAATCGAAGGCGCTCAGCATGGCCGACACGGTGAAGGACACGGCGGTGACGCGCCGCGTCGCGATCCTCGCGGCAGACGGCGTCGACGAAGCGTCGCTGTCGGCGATGAGAAAAGCCCTGTTCGCGGCCGGCGCGCAGCCGAAGGTCGTTGCGCCGCGGCTCGGATATCTGAAGGCGTCCGAAGGCGGCGACGTGTTCGTCGAGTTCAGTCTCCTGACGGCTTCGTCGGTGCTCTTCGACGCCGTCTACGTCCCGGGAGGCGCCGACAGCGTCGAGGCGCTGTCGGCCGAGCGCGACGCCGTGGAGTTCGTGACGGAGGCCTTCCGCCACTGCAAGACGATCGCGGCGACCGGAGAGGGAGTCGACCTCCTCTCGCGATGCCCGGGGCTCGAGGGCCTCGCCGGAGACGGCGGTAAGGGCACGGCGCCCGAAGGCGTGTTGACGGATCGCGGCGGGCGTTCCGGCGATTTTTCGGGAGCGTTCGTCGCTGCCATCGCGCGGCACCGCCACTGGACGCGGGCGGGAAAGAACACCACGGGAGCTCCGCCGAAGAAGCGCGACGAGACGCGCGGCCGCGAGGCGCGGACCTAGAACGAACTCTCTCGCCGGGAAAAAGAGAGGGGGGGCGGGATGACCCGCCCCCCCTCTCCATTTCGACGCGGCGAGATCAGGCCCGGCGCTGATCCTGCCGGCGTGCACCCGGAGCGGGAACGCCCGACTTCCTGCCGCTGCCCTTGCCGGAGCCCTTCGACTTGTCGGAGCCCTTCGATTTGTCCGACTCCTTGTCGTCCGATTCCTTGCCCTTGCGCTCTTCCGCGACTTCCGCCTCTTCCATGGCGGTCTTCACGTCGCGCTCTTCCTCGGGCGGAGGAAGGACGGCCGGCAGGCCGAGCGAGTCGAGCCACAGCTCCCGGGTCCATCCCTTCGTGTGGTACAGGTGCTCGTCTTCCTCGTCCTCGACCTCGTCGTAGGCCTCCTGGAGCGTGGTCTTCATCGCGCCCGTCGCCTTCTTCGCGACTTCGCCGATGAGCTCCCAGTTCATGTGGTCCTTGGTCTCCGCGTCGACGACGCACTCGGCCGCCACGAGCTGCGCGGCGTCGCCGCCGGCTTCCCGCAGGGCCTTCTCCATCGCCGCGACCAGGCTCTTCCCCTTCTCGGCGACGATCCGCCGGCCGGGGGTCTGCTTCTCGGCGTCGAGCCCGAGCTTCCCGAAGACGTCCCGGACGATGCGCTCGTGCTCCATCGTCTGCTTCAAGTACTTCTTCCACTCGTCCTTCAGGTCGTCGTTCTGGGCGCACGCCACGGCGCTCCGATAGACCTGGACGCCGCCGATCTCCGTCTCGAGCGCCTGGTACAGGAGCTCTTCCACCTGCTTCTTCTCCATCGCCAATCTCCTTCCCGATCGCCGCAGGGCGCGGCGTCGTAAACGGTCCATGCAACGTCCTACGAGATTGCAACTTCCATTCCGGGCGGAGAATCGGGGGGTTCGGAGCGGCCGGAGGCCCTTCCGGGGATCAGTGCGGGCGGCGAAGGGTCAGGAGCGCGCTCGCGGCGAGGAGCAGGGCGAGCAACGAGAGGCTCGCGGGAGAGAGGACGGGAATCCCGTTGGCGGATCCCAGCGGAACCGTGATCGACGAGGAGTCGTTCGAGGGGAATGGATCCGGCTCATTGCCCCGCACGCGCGCCGTGTTCGAGACCGGGCCCGGCGTCGTGGCGCGGACCGAGAGGACCACGGTCGCGGATGCCCCGGAGCCCAGGGTTCCCAGCGCGCAGACCACGGTCGACGTCCCGCTGCAGGTGCCCTGCGACGGCGTCGCGGAGATGAACTGCAGGCCGGCGGGCAGCACGTCGGTGACCGTCACGCCCGTCGCCGCCGCGGGACCGCCGTTCGAGGCGGTCAGGGTGTACGTGAGGGCGAGCGGATCGCCGGGCGCGACGGCGGCGGTCTTGGTGATCGACAGATCGGCGCTCGTTCCCGAAGGCGTCGGAGAGACGGAAGCCGTCGGCGTCGCGGAGGCCGTCTGCGTCATGGTCGGAGTGGCCGTCGCCGTCTGGGTCGGCGTGGCCGTGAGGGTCGGCGTCGGAGTGGACGTGGAAGTGGCCGTCGGCGTCGCGGAAGGCGTCTGGGTGACGGTCGGAGTGGCCGTCGCCGTCTGGGTCGGCGTGGCCGTAAGGGTCGGCGTCGGGGTAGACGTGGAAGTCGCCGTCGGCGTCGCGGTGAAGGTCGGCGTGGCTGTCGGGGTGGCGGTGGCGGTCGGCGTCGAGGTCGCCGTGAAAGTCGGCGTCGGGGTCGACGTCGGAGTGGCCGTTGGCGTCGACGTGAAGGTCGGCGTGGCCGTGGGAGTGGCGGTGAAGGTCGGAGTCGGCGTCGGCGTGTCGGTCGGGGTCGGAGTCGCCGTCGGCGGAGGAACGACGTCGAGTGTCGCGGCCGCCGCGGGCACCGTGCCGGCGTTCGCGGTGGCGATCGGTCCGGTCGTGTTCGGGTAGGAGCCGGGGGTCGCAGACGTCACGTTCACCGTGATCGCGCAGCCGCTCGATCCGGGAATCACCCCGCCCGAGAGCGAGACCGAACCGCCGCCGTCCGCCGCGGTGACGATGCCCGTGCCGCACGTCGTCATGGGCGACGCCGGGATCGCGTTGACCAGGCCGGCGGGATACGTGTCCGTGAACGCGACGCCGGTGACGGGGCCCGGATTCGGGTTGGCGATGGCGATGGTCAGCAGCGAGATCCCGCCGGTCGTGATCGTGCTCGGAGAGAAGCCCTTCACCGCGGTCGGCGCCACGTTCGCGGCGGTGAGGTCCGCGGTCGCCTGGGCCTCGTTCGCTCCGCCCTCCGTCGTGACCACGTCTCCCGCGTTGATCGTGTTCGTGAAGACGCCGGGCAGCATCGCCTCGACCTGGACCGTGACCGTGCAGCTGCCCGACGCGGGGATCGTTCCGCCGGCGAGCGAGACGGTCGCCCCGTTTACCGCCGCGGTGACCGTGCCGCCCGCACAGGTCGTCGCTCCCGCGGGCGTCGCGGTGTTGATGACGCCCGCGGGCAGAGAGTCCGTGAAGGCGGCGCCCGTCAGAGGGACGGAATTCGGGTTCGTCACGGTGATCGTCAGCACCGACGGAGAGCCTGTCGCCACGCTCGACGGGGAGAAGCTCTTGGCGACGGTCGGCGGATCGAGGACGGTCAACACGGCCGTCGCGGGAGCGGGGTTTGATCCGCCGTTGCCCGTCGTCACCGCGTTCGCGGGAATGGTGTTCGTGTAGACGCCGCCGGTGCCCGCCTTCACGTTGACGGTGACCCGGCAGAAGCTCGAGGCGGGGATCGTGCCGTTGAAGAGCGACACGGTGGTGTCGTTGGACGCCGCGGTGACCGTGCCGCCGACGCACGTCGTCGCGCCCGCGGGCGTCGTCGTGGTCGTGACGCCCGCGGGAAGCGTGTCCGTGAACGAGGCGCCCGTCAGAGCGACCGGGTTCGAGTTCGAGAGGGTGATCCGAAGCTGCGAGGTAGCGCCCGGACCGATCGTGCTCGGAATGAAGACCTTGGCGACCGTCGGAGCGTTGCGGACCGACAGGTCCGCCGAAGCGGGATTCGGGTTCGTGATCCCCTCCGCGTCCGTCAGGGAGTTGGCGGGGATCGTGTTCGTGTAGAGCCCGGGCGTCGAGGACGTCACGTCCACGCCGATCGTGCAGGTCGAGCTCGCGGGGATCGTGCCGCCGGTCAAAGACAGCGTGCTGCCTCCCGCGGGACCCGTCACCGTCCCGCCGCAGGTCGTCGTCGGGCTCGGCGTCGCCGCGATCGTCACGTTCGCGGGCAAGGTGTCGGACAGGGCGACGGCGGTCAGGGGCGAGGCGTTCGAGTTGTAGAGGACGATCGAGAGCGTCGAGACTCCGCCGGACATGATCGTGCCGGGCGAGAAGCTCTTTCCGAGACCTCCGCCGGGAAGAACTGTCAGCGTGGCGCTGGCGGCCGTGGTGTTCGTCGCGCCCTGAGCGCTCGAAATCGCCCCGATGGGCAGCGTATTCGTCAGGTTGCCCTGCTGGAACGACGTCACGTTCACCGAAGCTGCGCAGCTTCCGTTTCCCGCGATCGCCGCGCCGGACAGCGAAAATCCGCCGGAGCTCGGCGGCGCGTTCACGGTGCCGCCGGCGCACGTGGTGGACGCGGCGGGGACGGAGGCGAGAACCATCCCGGCGGGAAGCATGTCCGCGAGCGAGACGCTCGTGAGCGCTGTCGCCGTGAGGTTCGTCAGCGACACCGTCAGAGTGGAAGTTCCGCCGCCCGGTATCGACACGGGATTGAAGCTCTTGTTCAGGGAGACCGTGAGAGCCGTCTTCGTCAGCGTGGCGGAGGCCGCCGTGACGTTCCGGACGCCCTCGTTGTCGTTCAACGCGTTGATCGGGAGCGTGTTCACGGAGGCCGTCGCGGTGCTCGACGTGACGTCGGCGACGATGACGCACGTGCCCGGCGTGGCGCCGACGGCGGCTGGCACCGTCGCGCCCGTGAGCGAGATGGTCCCGGACCCTGCCACCGCGGTGACGGTCCCGCCGGGACAGCTCGTCGAGGCGTTCGGAGGCGACGCGACCGTCGTCAGCTGGGCGCCGGCGGGCAGGGTGTCGGTCAGCGTCGCGCCCGTCAGGGGGGTGAACAGGTTGTTCGTGATCGTGATCGTCAGCGTCGAGCGCCCGCCGCTGGCGATCGTCGTGGGCGAGAAGGCTTTAGCAATCGTGGCTCCCGCGGTGACCGTGAGATTCGCCGTCACGGCGTTCGAGTTCGTCACGCCCTGTGTCGTCGTCAGGGCGCTCGCGGCGATCGAGTTGGTCCACACGCCCGGCGTGGACGAGGTGACGCGCGCCGTGAACGTGCAGCTGCCGCTCGCGGGGATGGTCGCCCCGGAGATCGAGATGGCCGACGACGCCGCCACGGCGGTGACGGTCCCGCCCGCGCAGGTGGTGGCGGGCGCGGGCGCCGCGGCAACCGTGACGTTCGCCGGCAGGGTGTCCGTCAGCGCGGCGCCGGTGAGCGCAGTCGCGAAGGCGTTCGTCAGCGTGATCGTGAGCGCCGAGGAGGCCCCGGCGGCGATGGAGGTCGGAGAGAAGGCTTTGGCGATCGTGGCGCCCGTCGTCACGGTCAGCACGGCGGTGGCCTGGGCGGCGTTCGTGAGGCTCTGGTCGTTCGTGAGCTGGTTCACCAGGATGCGGTTCGTCGCCGCGCCGAGCGTGGAGGACGTGACGCGGACGGTGAAGGAGCAGGATCCGAGCGTCGACGTGCCCGGAGCGGGCACCGTCGCGCCCGACAGCGAGAAGGAGCTCGCTCCGGCGACGGCGGTCACGGTTCCCCCCGCGCACGTCGTCGTCGCGTTCGGCGTGGCGGCGACAGTCACGCCCGCCGGCAGGGGATCCGTTAAAGAAGTGTTCGTGAGAGGGGTGGCGCTGCCGTTGGTGATCGTCACGGTGAGAAGGGACGTCGTGCCCGTTGGGATCGTCGACGGGGCGAAGGCCTTGGTGATGGACGCTCCGGTCTGCACGGTGAGGTTGCCGGAGATGGCCGCCGCGTTCGTCACGCCCTGGTTCGTGGTCACCGCGCCGATCGGCAGCGAATTGGTGAACGTTCCGGCCGTCGTCGCCGTCACGTTGACGTTCACGAGGCAGAAGCTCGACGCCGGGATCGTGGCGCCGGAAATGGCGAAGGAGCCGCCTCCGGCCACGGCCGACATCGTCGCGCTCGCGCAGGTGGTCGAAGCGTTTGGGGTGGCCGCGACGGTTATGGCCGCCGGAAACGTGTCCGTGAAGGACGCGCCCGTGAGAAGGACCGCGTTCGAGTTGTTGAGACGGATCGTCAGCGTCGAGACGCCGCCGCCTGGAATCGTCGCGGGAGCGAACGTCTTGGTCCCGGTCGGCGCCGCCACCGCGGAGACGGACAGCGTCGCGCTCGCCGGCGTGTTGTTCGTCTGCGCCTCGTTGGTGACGAGCGCTCCGGCGGGGATCGTGTTGATCTTGTTGCCGGGGACGGTGGACGTCACGTCGACCTGCAGGGTGCAGCTTCCCGGCGTGGATCCAACCTGCGCGGGGATGGCGGCCCCGGAGATCGCGACCGTGGTGCCGCCGCCAGTCGCCGTCACCGTGCCGCCCGCGCACGTCGTGGACGCGTTCGGCGGCGTCCTGATGAACAGGTTGGCCGGGAGGGTGTCCGTCACGGCCGCTCCCGTCAGGGGAGCGAAGGAATCGTTGAAGAAGAAGATCGTGAGCGTCGACGTGCCGCCCTGGGAGACGGACGTGGGTGTGAAGCTCTTGTTGATCGACGCCCCGGCGAGGAGGCTTCCCGCGGCGAAAAGGCCCCCCAGAAAGGCGAGGCCCGACCGAAGCCGGAGAGCCCGGCGCGGGCGGAGCGGCACCGGAGGCCGTTCCCGTCGATCGACTGAGGCCAGGAGGGGGGCTGTGGGGACAAGGCGGCCCGTTCCCGGAGAGACGCGGACTTTGTGGTTTATGGTGACGGAGTTTAACCGAAAAACCCGACGATGGCATGCAAACGGCTAGTGAAAATCCGAACGCCATGTTTTCAGGACGACCGCATCGGAGGCTGGAAGGAAGAAAGCAAGGAGGAGGAATGGAAGAAAAGAAACCGGATTTTTCGAACGTGACATCGGGAAGCTCGTCTTCGGCGGACGATAAGAAAGGGGACTTCGCGAACGTCGTGTCGGGAAGCTCGTCGACCGCTCCGAAAGCGGACTCCGACATCGACGGGGGCACCACTCTGCGGATGTACGTCGTCGAGCCGGGCGACAGCCTCTCGAAGATCGCCCGCAAGTTCTATGGCGACGCCCACGCCTGGAAGCGCATCTACGAGGAGAACAAGGACGTGATCAAGAACCCGGACCTGATTCAGCCGGGATGGAAGCTGAGGATTCCCGAATGACGGCCGAGAAGGAGAAAGACATGACCCGACGTATTCTGCGGAGCATCCCGGCGCTCGCTCTTGGACTGGCGCTCCCCCTGACCGCGTGCAAGAAGGCCGAGACGCCCCCCGCGACTTCGACACCCGCCGGCACGACGGCGGAGACGACGACGTCCATGGCGCCCGCCGCGTCGGCCGTCCACGTCACCGACGTGCAGCTCGGCAAGGCGCTCAACGCGGACAAGAAGGTCGCGGCGCCCGTCGACACCTTCGCGCCGGCGGATACCATTTTCGCTTCGGTCTCGACCGACGGGACCGCCCCCGCGGCGACGATCGTCGCGAAGTGGACCTTCCAGGACGGCCAGACGGTGAAGCGGGATTCCCGTACGATCTCGCCTTCCGGCCCGGCGGTGACCGAGTTCAGCATCCAGAAGCCCGACGGATGGCCGAAGGGGAACTACCAGGTCGAGATCGCGATCGACGGCCAGCCGGCGACGGCGACCACGCGCAGCTTCAAGATCCAGTAAGCGGCTTCCGGCAGCCTCCCCGGCACTCACCAATCCCCTCTCCCCCGACCGCGGGGGGGAGGGCCGGGTGAGGGGACCGACCAGGGGCGCGAGCCATTCTCCGCGAGCCCTTCGCCTCGTTTCCGAGAACAAACCACGGGACTCACCCTCGACCGTGGAGAGAGCCGCCCCACCCCGACGTTGTTCCCGGTGCCGATTGGAGGGGAAGACAAAAAAAAGCGGGGGCAAAGCCCCCGCCCTTTTCGAGAACCGTCCTCTTACGTGCGGCGCTGAGCCGGAGACGAGCCGGAGACGTTGCCCGCATTCGGGCGAAGCTCCGGGCGGGTGTTCAACGAGCCCGAATCCGACTGCTCGTAGATCGACATCCGGGTTGCCGTGCGGCGCTTCATGGTGCGCGCCACGATGTAGATGAGGCCGAGAAGGAGGATGCCGCCCAGGACCCAGCCCGAGATGCTGGACTTCTGAGTCGTCGTCGTCTCCGTCTGGCTCGTGCCGGCGTCGGCGACGGGAACAGGAGCGGGTGCCGCCGCCGCAGGATCCGTCGAAGCCGTTCCGGCGGGCGGGTTACCGCTCGGCGGGTTCGCGTTGGTATCGATCGCCGTCCCCGCTGCCGCGCCGGCTGCCGCCGGGTCGGCTCCGGAAGGCGCCGTGGACGCCGCAACTTCCTGTTTCACTTTGGTCGTCGTGTGCTTCTTCGCGACCGTCGGCTTCACGACCTTCTTCTGCGAACGCGTGGTCTTCGTCTCGACCGCCGGGGCGCTCTCAGCGGGCTTCGCCGACTCGACGGCGGGAGCCGGAACCTGGCTATCCGGGGCGGTCTGCGCCGAAGGCGGAGCCTGCTCGGGAACCGGATTGCTCGGGGGCTGTTGCGCATCGGGAGCCGGCGCGGGAGGCGGCTGCTGCTGTTGCGGGACCGGGGCCGGCGGCTGCTGCTGCGGCGGGGGTGCCGTGTCCTGCCCGAAAGCGAATCCGGCGGTTGCGGCCAGGAGAATCGTCGCCAACCAGAGTCTGCTGGGGGATCGCATGTTGCACGCTCCTTCAAGTCTACGAGGCTCTTTCGAGTCTCCAATTGCCTGCGATGCGCGACCTGTCTACGCCGGTCGTTTGCCGTCCGGGTGGCTCCCGGACACCGACGTAAGGGAGCAGAATGCATGCCAGAGAAGCGTCGCAACGGGACGAGCGAACGCTCATTTTTTTGGCGTGTTCACCGTATGCACAAACGGGAAGACGGATCGCATCCGTGATCGGTCTTTTCGCCCACGCGGCACACGGAAGCTGCCGAGGGGCTCTCCGTCGCGGGAGATAAACGCGCGAGCTCGCGCTCTGAGGAATCGGCGCTCGGCTTCGTCCGGGCCGCCATCGCGAAGCGCCGATTCCGTCAACGAGAGACGTTCGCGGATCGCCGCGGCATTCCAGAGCCGGCGGTCCTGCTCGTCCAGAACGCACGAGCTCTCCGGTCGAGGAGACGCGGCTCCCGCCGCGCGTCGTCGAGGATCATGAGAGCGAGCAGCCCGCGCATTTCGGCGTGGCGGTGGCCGGAGGCCTTTGCTTTTCAGCGGGCCGGCCGCCGGCCGCCGAGGAGCCCGAGAAGGAAGAGGTACGCGCCGTAGGCGATGAGGCCGGCACCCGCGGTGCCGAGCAGCCACGGGCCGAGCGGCGTCCGCTGCAGCACGCCGAGCGCCCCGCCGATGTCATGGTACTGGCGCGGGTCCGACGCTCGAGCGCTCTCGACGAGAAACCAGCCGATGATTCCCGAGACGATCCCCCGTGCGGCGTAGCCGAACCGCCCCATCCGCAGCACGGCGTCGGCGGTCGCGCCGCCGAGCCGGCCGCGCGCGGGTCTCAGCCGGAGCCGGCCCGAGAGCCCCTGCCAGAGCTGTAGTGCGCCGATGACGATCACCACGAATCCCGCCGTGCGAAGAACCGTGGCGCCCCACGGGAAGGAGAGGAGCCAGGCCAGCGCGGACCGCGAGTCCACTCCCCGCTTCCAGCGGAGGAAACGGGCCACGGCGATCCATCCCATCGCGGCGTGGGCGATCGCGTCGGCAAACGAAGCGACGCGCGCGAGGAACGATCGCTTGCCGTCGGCCGCCTCCGAGAGCCGGGCGGCCGTGAAACCCGCGAGGCCCGCCGCGATGAGAACGAGAACGGCCGGGCCGAACGGGTGCTTGAGCAGGAACCCGAAGGCGCCCGAGAAACCGCGGATGCGGTCGCGGGCTCCGCTCAGCGCGACGTGGATCGCGAGCGCCCCCAGAACGATGTACACCACGCCCAAGGCCGCGAAGCCGACGCGAGTGAGAGTCCGGCGCATCGGCTACCCGGTCCGGCTCACGCCGGGCGCGGGGCCTCTCCGCGGCTCGAAGCCGAGGCGCCGGACGACTCGCTGCGCAGGCTCTTCCAGAGGGCCGCATACCGATCCCGCTCCGAGCGCAGGTCCGCCATGAGGGCGCCAAACCGCGGGTCGGACCGGATCGGGGCGAGAAGCGGATCGGACTCGAAGAGCGCGTGGCTCGGGAATCCGTTCCGCGACGCGTCCGTCAGCCAGGCGAGCGCGCGGTCCCGGTCTCCGAGAAGCGACAGCGCGCACGCCACATCGTACTGGGCGTGGTGGTAGTGGCCGAAGGCGCGGCGGTTCTGCTCCGTCAGGCCGATCTGCCGCTCGGCCTCCGCGGCCTGTCCCTCGAGCGCGGCGAGGATGGCGCGGACCGGGTAGAAGAGGACTTCCCGGACGAACTGCCGGCCGGCGAGCTCGAGCGTGCGGAAAGCGCCTGCGCGGTCGCCGGTGCGAATCTGGGCGTGCGCCCGCTGGTAGTGCGCCCAGGACCTCTGAGGAGCCTCTCGATACGCCCGCTCGGCGATCTCGAGGCACTCGGCCCAGCGGCCCTGCGCCGCGCGGCAGAGCCCTCTATGCATCGCGAGATAGGTGTCGTTCGGATCGATCGAGAGCGCCAGGTCGAACTCACGATCGGATTCTTCGATGATCGAGGCGTGGATCAGGAGCAGAGCCGCGATCCCGTGGGCGTCGTGCATGCTCGGTCTCGCGCCGATCGCCGCGGCGATCTCGCGCATCGCGCCTTCGAAGTCGAAGTGTCGCTGGGGTGTCCAGAGCAGGCGGCCGCGCAGATATCGCCCCTCCGGAAGATCCGGGTCGATCGCCAGCGCGCGTTCGCACATGGCGACGGCCCGCTCGTACCAGTCCGCCTCGGGCTCGAAAGTGAACGCCATTCGAGCGTAGGCGTCGGCGAGGCCGATGAGCGGCAGCGCGGAGCCGGGATCGATGGCGGCCGCCTCCTCGTAGGCTTCGATCGCGGCGTTCAAATCCGGAAGGGTGTTCAGGAGGAGGTGCACGCGGCCCTTCAGGACGAGCTCGTAGGCCCCCGGCGCCGGCTGGACTCCCCGCGCGAGGCGGCGTTCGTCTCCCGGAGTCAGCTCGACCTTCAGAGCTTCCGCGATCCGCCGGGACACCTCGTCCTGCATGCCGAAGATGTCGTCGAGCGAGGTGTCGATCTTGCCGCCCCACAAAGGCCGACCGCGGTCGGCGCCAATGAGCTGAACCGTGACGCGCAGGCGCGAGCCCGAGCGCTGGAAGCTGGCGTCGACGATCGCCTCGACGTCGAGATCGCGGCACGCCTCCTCGGCGGAGACGGGGCGATCGCGGTAGGCGAGGATCGCGGAGGTCGGCCGTACGACGAGGGATCGGACGAGCGCCAGCTCCGTGATCGTCGCGTCCGCGAGTCCGAGGCCGAGGTGCGCGTTCGCGGGGTCGCCGGCGAGGTCCTTGAACGGCAGCACGGCGATGGAACGCCGATCCCCGAAACGCGAGGACGGCTCCGCGCGCGTTCTCGCCGGCGGGCCGGCGAAGGCTTCGAGGGCGTAGCCGAGGTCGCGGGCACACTGGAAGCGCTCGGCCGGATTCTTTTCGAGACAGCGCCGGGCGATGCGCTCGAGCGCTCCGGCCGCGGACCGGACGGCCTCCGGGACCTCGGGGGGCTCGTCTTTGAGGATCGCCGTCATCGTCTCGATCGGCGAGCCGGCGTGAAATGCGCGCTCGCCCGAGATCGCCTCGTAGAGGATCGCTCCGAAGGAAAAGATGTCCGCGCGGGCGTCGGCGGGCTGGCCCCGCACCTGTTCCGGCGCCATGTAGCCGACCGTGCCGAGGATCGTGCCGGGCTCCGTGGCCGCGGCTTCCGTCGCGTCCGTCGCGTTCGCCTCGCGCTCCGGGCGCACGCGCGCCAGGCCGAAGTCGAGGATCTTCGCGGTTCCGTCGCCGGTCAGGAAGAGATTCTCGGGTTTCAGGTCGCGATGCACGATCCCGCGCTCGTGAGCCGCCGCGAGACCGCGCGCCACCTGGACCATCGCGTCCACGACCTTTCGCGTGGCCGGAGGTCCCGTGGCGAACCATTCGCGGAACGTGCGTCCCTCGAGGAGCTCCAGGACGGCGTAACTGATGCCGCCGTCGGTATCGAAATCGTGGATTCCCAGGACGTTCGGGTGCGAAAGCGCCGCCGCCGCGCGCGCCTCCCGCTCGAAGCGCGCGAGGGCCTCCGGGTCACGCGAGAGGCCCGCCGGAAGAACCTTCACCGCGACGTCGCGGCCGAGCTTTCCATCGCGGGCGCGATAGACCTCGCCCATGCCGCCGGCTCCGAGAGCCGAGCCGATCTCATAGGAGCCGAGACGCGTTCCCGCGGACAGGGGCATGGAGAGGCGGATTCTATGGGAGCGGGGATCAGGCCATCGCTCGGGCCGCGAGCCGGAGATCCTCGACCAGGGCGGCGTAGATGCCCTGTCGGGCGGCCTCGTCGTCGGCTCGAAGGACCGCCGACGGGTGGTACGTCGCCAGGAGCTTCGGCGCGAGCGGCGATTCGACGAAGCGGCCCCTGTTGCGGAGAAGCCGGAAATCGGGGCCGATGATCGCCTTCGCGGCCGTGGCGCCGAGGCAAACGAGGACCCGCGGCGCCAGAGCCGCGAGCTCGGCCTCGAGCCATGGCCGGCAGGCGCCGATTTCGACCGGACCGGGCGTCTGGTGGATGCGCCGCTTTCTGCGCGACACGAACTTGAAGTGCTTGACGGCGTTCGTGACGTACGCGTCCTCGCGCGGGATGCCCGCCTCGACGAGGGCGCGATCGAGGACCTCCCCGGCGGGGCCGACGAAGGGCGCGCCCTTCCGGTCCTCCTGGTCTCCCGGCTGCTCGCCGACGAGCACGGCGCGGGCCGTCGCGGGTCCGACGCCGAAGACCGTCTGCGTCGCGTGGCGGTAGAGGTCGCATCCACGGCAGGACGAGGCCGCGCGGCGGAGGGAATCCAGGTCCCGCTCCGGCGGCACGAAAGCGGCGGCGCCGACCGCGGGCGGCGGCGGCACGAGGCCTTCCCGCGTTTCGCGCGCGAGACGCCGCATGCGGGCGACGCCCTCGTCACAGGCGTCGGACAGCACGTCGCGTCCTCCGGCTGCGATCCGCCAGAGCACGTCGTAAATGATGGCCCACCGCGCCGGATCGGGATGCCGGGAAGCATCCCGTGCCAGATCGACGAACGCGCGGGGAACGCGAATCTCCGACCCGGCGGCGGTCGCAGCCGGCGTTTCCCTGAAGAGATCCCTGCCGGCGTGCCCGGGGACCTCGCGCCACAGGACGTCCGCGGGCGGGACCCGCTCGGCGATCATGCGCCGGGCCGCTTCCCGCCACCCCTCGAACGATGGCTCGATGACCAGTTCCCGTATCGCCATCCTTCTCCGTTCCGGTTCGATCACCCGGACGGAATCGTAGCGACAGGCGTGCCACCCAGGCGAATTCGCTCGGACGTCATCTGTCGCTCGCCCGATATCCAATCGGCTCCGGAGGACACCATGACGGCTCTGCGTCGGCTCGACCCCTCGAAACGGTTCGGCTTCCGGTTCCTGTGCGCGGCCTGGTTCGCGGGCTCGTTCGAGCTCCTGCGCCGCTGGGCCATCACTTCGTGGCCGCCGGAGAGGCCGGCGACGGGCTCGGCCGTCGCGTTCTTCCTGTGCGCGGTCGCGGGCGCCTTCCTGCTCTGGCGCACGCGGGAAAGCGGTGCGCGCGAGCTCCTCGAGTCTTCCGCGGCCCTGGGTTTCTGGGCGTCGGTCGTCGCGCTGGTGATCTGACCGAAAAGGGTCGCCCGGGTGGACGTTCTTCCGGCCACTTTCGTAGAGACAAACGTCGGCCCGTTCGACATGATGACCCGGGCCCTCCCGGCCGGGCGAAGCCGTGGCGGGCGCCGAGAGGAACCGTGAACGGATTTTCAAAGTGGGTTTTCCGGGGCGCGGTCTTTGCGGCCCTGCTGTGCGCGGCCGGGTGCGACGACCCGAACTGCCCGCCGAATTCGCCGTGCCCCACGGTGACGCCCAACCCGAACGTGTGCGCCAAGGTGAACGGCACCCGCAACGTCTTCTGGAGCGATTCGTGCGGTCGAAGCGGATCCGGGTCGCTCGTACTCGCCCAGTCGGTCTGTCACGTGACGGGCAGCCTGCCGGGCCTCGGAGATTTCGAGGGGAACCTCCGCGGAAGCACCTACTCGTTCACGCTGACCTTCAAGGACCCATGCGCGGGGACCGCGACCGGCACGGCCACGATGCCGACCGGCACGAACGTCTTCACGGGGAACTACTCGGGGACGCAGACCGGTTCGGGCTGCTGTTCCCCGGTCAACGGGTCGTTCTCCTTCGACGTCTTCCCGACCCAGCCTCCGACGACGGTGACCCCGGGCCCCTCGGTGACGGCGGGACCGTCGGCGACGCCGGTCACCGTGACGCCGGGCCTGCCTCTCACTCCGACGGTCACGCCGTAAGGCGCTTCCGCCGGTAGCAACCCTTCGCCTCCGGCCGGTGTTCTACCGGCATGAGCATCATCACGATAGCGGCGGCGCTTCTCGGCTCGGCGACGGAGGGACGGGAGGCCGCGCGCCCCCGCCCGGGCGAAACGGAAAACGAGGTCCGCGTCCAAAGAAAAGGGCGGGCCGCAGCCCGCCCCTGGAATCGCGAGAACCTCGGGTCAGTGAGGCAGGTCGCCGCTTGCCGCGCGGTCTGACGCCGTTCCGAAGAGCAGCCGCCCCTCGGACAGCGATGTGTCGCGCAGCGTGACGGCGAGCGCTTCGGCGAGTGTGCCGACCGGCGAGACTTCGATCGTCTCTCTCACCTCCGCGGGCAAGTCCTCGAGATCGGCCTCGTTGTCCTTGGGAATCACGATGTGCGTGATTCCCGCCCGCACGGCGCCCAGGATCTTCTCCTTCAGGCCGCCGATCGGAAGCACACGCCCCGAAATCGTGATCTCGCCCGTCATCGATACGTCGTTGCGGACCGGCCGTTTCGAGAGGGCCGAGACCACGGACGACGCCATCGCGATCCCCGCGGAGGGCCCGTCCTTCGGGATCGCTCCCGCGGGCACGTGGATGTGGATGTCGCGGTCGAAGTCCGTCTCGTCGATGCCGAGCCACGTCGCGTGCGACCGGGCGAAGGTCCAGGCCGCGCGGGCCGATTCCTTCATGACGTCGCCGAGCTGCCCGGTCAGGATGAGCTCGCCCTTGCCCCGCATGAGCGACGCCTCGACGAACATGATGTCCCCGCCGGCCGGCGTGTAGTACATGCCCGTCGCGATGCCCACCTGGTCCTCGCTGGCCATTTTCTCCGGGTGCACCTTCGGCCGTCCGAGAAGACCGTGGACGTGCTCCCGGTCGACGGTCGTCGTCTCGATTTCCCGCGCCGCGATCCGGCGCGCGACCTTCCGAGCCAGGCGTCCGAGCTCGCGCTCGAGCTGCCGGACTCCCGACTCCCTCGTGTAGGACGAGATCACCTCGCGCAGCGCGCCGTCCGCGATCTCGATCTGCGCCGGCTTCAGCCCGTTCTCCTCCACCTGCCGCGGCACGAGATAGCTCTTCGCGATCGCGAGCTTCTCGGCCTCGGTGTAACCGGCGAAGTTGACGACCTCCATGCGGTCGAGCAGGGGGCCCGGGATGTTCTGGATGAAGTTCGCCGTCGCGATGAACAGGACCTCCGAGAGATCGAATGGGACCGAGAGGTAGTGGTCCGTGAAGCTGTCGTTCTGCGCGGGGTCGAGCACTTCCAGAAGCGCGCTCGCCGGATCGCCCTGGAACGAGACGCCGAGCTTGTCGACTTCGTCCAGGAGGAACACGGGGTTCTTCGCCCCCGCCTGCTTCATCCCCTGGATGATCCGGCCGGGCAGCGCGCCGATGTACGTGCGGCGATGGCCGCGGATGTCCGCCTCGTCTCGCGCGCCGCCGAGCGAGATGCGGACGTACTTGCGCCCCATCGCCCGGGCGATGGACTTGGCGATCGAGGTCTTGCCGACGCCGGGAGGTCCCGCGAAGAGGAGGATGCGGCCCCGCGCGCGGGCGGACTGCCTCTCCTCGTCCTTGACGGCGCCCGGCTGAGGCTCGCCGTCCGGCGAGACCTCCGCGGCCTTCTTCTCCGCTTCCTCCTTCTCCGACTCCCGGCCCGCCGCCTGCGCGAGCTGCCGGACCGCCAGAAACTCGAGGATCCGATCCTTCACGTCCTTCAACCCGAAGTGGTCGGCGTCCAGGACCTCCGACGCCTTGCCGACGTCCAGGTGCTCCTCGCTGCGCGTGTTCCACGGCAGCTCGGCGATCGTCTCGAGGTAGGTCCGGATGACCTGCGACTCGACGGACTCGCGACCGATGCGCGTCAGGCGCTGCCACTCGCGGTCGACTTCCTTGCGCGCCTCTTCGGGCAACGTCAGCGCGTCGAGCTTCGCCCGGAGCTCCTTCAGCGCCTCGTCCTGCGAGCCCTCGCCCTCGCCGAGCTCCTTCTGGATCGCGCGCATCTGCTCGCGCAGGTACGCCTCGCGCTGGCGAGAGCCGATCTCTTCCTTCACCTTCTCCTGGATGTCTTCCTGGGCGGACAGGACGTCGATCTGCCGCTGCACGTGAACGAGCACCCGCCGGAGGCGGTCCTCGACCGAGAGCGTCTCGAGAAGCGACTGCCTCTCCGACACGGGAATGTCGATGTATCCGGCGACGACGTCCGCGAGGCGGCCGGGCTCGTCCACCTCGGCGAGGATCTGTTCCACGGCCTCGTTGGGGAGGCCCATCTTGCGGCCGAGCTCCGCCGCGCGCTCCCGGGCCTCGCGATGGAGACCGAGAAACGCCGCGTCGCGGGGATCGAGCGGGTGCATCTCGTCGGGCTCGGTCACCTGCGCTTCGAGATAGCCCTTCTTCGACGCGATCCGCATCGCGATGCCCCTCGACTGCCCTTCGAGGACGAGCCGGATTCCTCCGAGCCCGCGCTGGACGGAGCCGAGCGTCGCAATCGTGCCGATCGTGTAGAGACCTTCGGGGCTGACGTTGTCGCCGTCCTGGCGCTGCGCGACGGCGAAGACCCGCCGGTCGGGATCCTTCATGGCGGCCTCGATCGCGCGGAGCGTTCCGGGCCGTCCCGCGGCGATCGGAAGACTCACGCCCGGAAGCAGCGCCGAATTCCTCATCGGAACGACGGGGAGAGTGAGAATCTCAGACATTCCGTTTCACCTTTCTCGAGACGCCCGCCTTGCGGCGGCCCGTCTCTCCCACGGCTGCCAACGGGCAACCGGCATCTGTAACTACGAGTCCGGCGGAGCCGCGGGTTCATGGGCCGGTTTGCGGCGGGTCGCGCGAAAGCCCGGCGGGCTCGCGCTTTTCGGGGCTCGACACCCCTCAGAACAAGGGCGTATTCCCGGTTCTCCCGCGGGAAACGGGATCTTCGGCCGGAGCGCGGGCGAACGGGAATAGACGGGGCGACCGGTTAACGCGGGTTCCCGGCACGGATCCCGTTGCGTCAGTCGAGCCACTCCATCCGGCCCGGTCCGATGAAATAGAGACCCGCCCGCGTGGGCCGCGCGGTGAGCTCCCCCCAGATCCGCCGGTAGTGGGAAATCTGAGGGGCGTAGAACCGGACGAGATCCGTCAGGTTTCCCTGGATCGTGTCCGACTTGTAGTCGACGAGGCTCCAGCCGTCCTCCTCCTCGAAGAGCAGGTCGATCGCGCCTGAGAGCAGGGTCTCGGCGGGCCCGTCCGCGGGACCCGAAACGTCGGCCGACGGGACGGAGACGGCGAACGGCACTTCGACGAGCCGACGCTTCGCGGCGAGCGCGCGCTTCCAGAGAGGTGAGCCCCGGACGCCTTCGACCACGGCGAGCGCTTCCTCGAGATCCTCGGGCGGCCGCTCCTCCTCCGCGAGGACGTTCGAGGCGAGGAGCCGCAGGTCGAGCTTCGGGTCCCGCATCGCCGCCTCGAGGAGCCGGTGCAGCGCGCTTCCCCAGGACATGCCCTTGCCGGTCTCCGACGCGAACGGGCGGGCGACTCCGGCCGCCGGATGCGAGATCGCCGTGACCGCGGCGGAGGCGTACGTCGGCCGCGCCGCGGCGGCCAGCCTCGCGGGCCGGGCGGCCCGGAAATCCTTCAGTGCCGACGCGGTTTCGCGGATCGCCGCACCGGTCAGAGCAGCCGGTTCGGCGGGCGGGTCCCCTTCGGCGCGCGGGAGCGGCCGCGTGATGTGAGGGTGAAGGCTCTTCCAGGGGCCGCCGGGGTCCCCGGCCTTGTTGATCGAAAAGCTGACGGCGAGAGCCTCCCGCGCCCGGGTCGACGCGACGTAGATCAGCCGCTCGTTTTCGCGCGCGAGAAACTCCTGTTCGCGCTCCTTCTTTTCCTCCCACTCGAGGGGTCGAGCGACCTCCTCGGTCGAGAAGGGCCCGGTCCGGTGCTCGACGAGAAGGTGTGCGCGCGGGGGATCCGTCGCCCGGTCGATCCAGGCGGTCGGATCCCAGTTTTTCGGATCGGTCGGGTCGGCGAGGAAGACGAAGCGGGCCTCGAGCCCCTTCGCGCGGTGAAGCGTCATGAGACGCACGACGTCGGTGCGGCCGGGACGGGTCACCATCTCCTCCACTTCGCCGCCGCTCGTCAATTCCCGCAGGCGGCGGACGACCGCGCGAAAATCCTCGCGCTCGCGCGAGAGCTCCCGCGCGGCCGCAAGCGACTTGAGCAGGTTCCCGGCGCGGGCATCGCCGAGCGTTCCGCCGGCGGCGAGCGCGATCGACCCGAGCCTCTCGAGAAACCGGGAGAGAGCCGCGGCGGGCGGGAGCGCCTCGACGAAATCGGCGCCCTCCCGCAGAAGCTGGAAAGCCCGGCGGATCCTGGAGTCGGCCGACGCGCCCGGCGCGATCCGAAAATCGAAGCGGCCACCGGAGCGTCGGAAACGGTAGAGCGCCTCGTCGTCGACGCCGAAGATGGGACCCCGGAGAGTGGCGACGAGAGGGACGGGGTTCTCCGGATCGGCGACCGCTTCGATCGCGGCGAGCAGCGATGCGATCTCCTCGGACTCCCGGAACGCTCCGCCGCCCGCGATTTCGTAGGGAATCCCTCGGGCTTCGAGAGCTCGCGCGTAGCACGCGAGGTTCGCGCGCCGGCGCGCCAGGACGAGGAAGTCGGACGGGCAAGCGCCGCCTCTTCCGAAGGGACCCCGGCCCGCGACGGCGGCAGCGATCGTCTCGGCGATCCGCTCCGCGTCCGGATCGACCATCTCGGAATGGCGATTGGACGACGCGACGTCGATCCGGAAGACCCCGAGATCGGGCGCCCCCGCCCCCGCGAAAGGATCGAGCGGAACGTGCGCCGCCTGCGACGCCGTTCCCCGCGCGGGAAAGATCCTGCCGAAGACGCCGTTCGCCCAGTCACAGATCTCGGCGGTCGAACGAAAGTTGGTCGACAGACGGAGAACTTCTCCTCCCGACTTGCGAAGGATCTCCGCGACGGTGTCGTAGGTCTGGATGTCCGCGCGACGGAAGCGATAGATCGACTGCTTGGGGTCCCCGACGACGAAGAGCGAGCCCGGCAGGGGCGCCAGGCGGCGCCAGTCGGTCTCGTGGACGTCGGAGCCCGTCAGATAGAGGAGCACCTCCGCCTGGATCGGGTCGGTGTCCTGGAACTCGTCCACGAGCACGGGCGTGAACCGCTCCTGGAGCTCGCGGCGCACGTCGGGGTGGTCGCGCAGGAGGTTGCGTGCGAAGAGGAGCTGATCCTGAAAATTGACGCGGGCTTCCCGGCGGCGCCAGCTCGCGTATTCCTGCGCCGCCGGAACGATGGCCGCCATCGCAATCGGGTGCAGGTACTCGCGCCAGCGCCGAAGCGCGGGGGAGAGGAAGTCGGACCGGAAAGCGTCGAAATCGCCCCACAGTCTCGTGGCGGCGGGCTTGGAGGGCCAGCCCTTCTGCTCGAGCTTTTTCCCGGCGTGGTCGAGCTCGCGGAGGACGGAGACGAGCTGGGGGCTCGCGGAGAGGTCGAGCAGCCCGCGCATCCGGCCCGCGGTGCGCAGCGCGGCCTGAAACTTGTTCCATCCGGTGCCGGGAACCTCCGTCGGAAGCTCCGGAAGGGCCCGATCGAGAAACGCCTCCAGCCTGGGCCGCACGCCGGAGAGGTCCGGCGGGTTGCCCTCCGGCGCCGCGACGGGCACGACGTCCCCGTTCTCGCAGAGGACGTCGTAGGTGGCGCGGAGTTTTTCGAGCTCGAGCCCGGCCTCGAGAAGCCGCGCGAGGACCGGGCTCCCTTCGGTGAACAGACGCTCGCCGTAGCGCCGCCAGGATTCCGCGCGCTCGGTCGCGTCCTGGGCCTCGTCCATTTCCTCGAAGCCGGGGTCGAGACCCGCTTCGACGGGCCGCTCCCGGAGGAGCCGCGAGCAGAAGGCATGGATGGTTCCGATGAAACACGCGTCGAGCCGCGCCAGCGCCTCTCCGAAGCGCGTTCTCGCGACGGGATCCGTCTCCTCGCGCGCCGCCTTCTCGAGGGCGTTCTGGAACTTCTGATCGAGCTGCGCCGCCGCCTTGATCGTGAACGTGACCGCGCAGATGCGCTCGACCGGGACTCCCGATGCGACGAGGCCGACCATACGATCGACAAGGCTCGTCGTCTTTCCGGTGCCCGCCGCCGCTTCGACGAGAAGGTTCCGATCGATCGCCTCGCGGATGCGCTGGCGCGGCTCCGCGTCACTCATCTCACGAGTCATGGAGCGTCCTCCACGCGGCGAGAGCGGGATGGGTCGACCGGTCGAGCTTCGCTCGGCTCGCTTTGCCGGAGTCTTCGCGGTCCTCGCAGAAGCCTGTGAGGTCGCGGCACACGAAGCAATCGGACTCCTTGTCGGGAGTGTGCGCGAAGGCGCCCGCCGCAAGGAGGTCGAAGAGCACGTCGAGCGTCTTCCGGGTCTCCTCCTCCGAGAACGCGATGGCAAAGCGCTCGCCCAGCCCGCGGCGTCCCGGGAAGAAGTACCCGGAGCCCGCGACGCTGCCTTTTCCCCCTTGGCCGCGGCGTTCGACGAAGGACTCCCAGGCGAGAGCGTAGAGCGCCGGCTGGATCTGGCGGCCCGCGGCGATCCCGCGCTCCTCGTGGATGTACAGGGACGTGCCGGTCTTGTAGTCCCACACGTGGAAGAGGCCGTCCGGAGCGCGGTCCACGCGGTCGATCGAGCCTCGGAGCCGGACGGAGCGCCCTCCGGAGAGGGGGATCTCGACGGGATCGGGATGCTCGGAGGGACGGTTTTCGTCCGTGATCCCGAAGGCCACCTCGAAGGCGACCGGCTCGACCTCTCCGGACCGCGCGGCCTCGGACATCAGGAAGGTCCGGCAGGCGAACAGGACGTCGTCACGGCGCCGGACGAACGCGAGCTCGCTCCGGGGCGGGATCCGCCGGCGCTCGTCGGAGAGCTCCTTCTCGGCGACGCTCTCGATCAAGGCGAGATCCGCGGGGTGCGAAGGGCGGCGCCCGGCGGCGGAGAGCGCCTCGAGGAAGAGACGAAAGATCCGGTGGATGAGACTGCCGGCGCTCCGGGCATCGAGCCACTCCGTCCGGTCGTCCTTCGGCTCCTCGGGCGCCTCGAGCCGGAGCACGTGCTGCAGGAAATATCCGAACGGGCACTCGGCGAGCGCCTGGATCCGCGAGCTCGACATCGGCTGGCCGTTCGAGCGCGGGTCGAGCTCGGGCGTCGGCGATGCGAAGACCCCGTCCCAGCGTGTGAACTCGGGCGAGCGGCGCGCCTTCGTCGCCTCCAGGCCGTCGGCCAGCCAGGGATAGATCGCGGAGATGGCCGCCTCCTGCTCGGGCCCGCGACGGTCGCCGATTCGCGCGAGCCACCATTCCGTTTCGTCGAGGGCCCGGTCGATCGCCGGGACGAATCCCTCCCCTTCGCCGACCGCGGACGCGAGGCGGGCGTAGTCGGCGTCCGCCTCGTTCGCGCGCAGGCGGAACGCCTCGAGCAGGAACGGGGACGGGAAGACCTCTCCCGGGTTGGCCAGATCGCGCAGGCTCCATCCCGCGTAACCGAGCGTGGTCTCGCCGCGGAGCCGTGCCACGCACGCGCGCAGCGCCTGGGAGGTCTTGACGGAGCGGTCGGGCGCAAGCGGCAGGGCCGTCGATGAGAGCGCGTTGATCTGCCGGCGCTCCGCGTCGGAGAGGACCGGGTCTTCCCGACCTCCGCCGGGATGCCGCCTCTCGTCGAGCCCGATCACGAAGGTATGAGGTCGCCCCGAGAAGCCGCCCGAACGGAATTCCGCGAAATGGAGACGCCCCGGCCGCGGCCGTTCCGGCGTGACGTGGAGCGCGAGAACGGCGTCCGTCAGGCGGCCGACGAGCTGCGCCAGCGAGCTCGCGGGCGTCGTCAGGGACTCGAATTCCTGGAAGAGCTTCGTCAACCCGGCCGCCGCGGCCGCGTCGAGCTCGCCGGTCACCCGCGCGAACTCCTTCACGAAATCGCGCGCGCCGCGTGAGACGTCCTTGAGCCGCGCGTCGGGGCCAGGAGGCGCCAGCGAAAGCGCCCGGGCCACGAATATCTTCGCCGCGGCGAGGGCGGCCAGCCGCCTCTCCCGGCGCGCGCGGTCCGCGTCCGTGTCGTCGTCATCCTGGGGGCGCCGTTTCCCGAACTGGATCTCGGCGGCGAGCCGGTCGAGCGCCGGCAGATGCCTTTCGCTTCCCCATCCGATTGCAGCGCGCCGCAGCTCGCGGGCGGCCGCGAGGGGGCCGGTCCGCGCCGGAGACATTCCTTTCGGAAAGGCGATGACGCCGCCCGCCAGAGCCTCGCGCAGAACCTCGGCCTCGAAGCCGTTCCCGATCCAGCGCAGCCAGGCGAGCGAAGCGCGGCCGGGCGAGGTGAACGCGGCAGCGACCCCGCCGGAGAACGTGCACGGGACTCCGTGCTCCGCCGCGAGCTCGAACGCCAGGGCCGGATAGGTCGCGGCGTCGGTGTGCAGGACCTCCGCCTGGTCGAACGGAACGCCGGCGGCGAGGATCTCGCGGAAAACCGCGCGGACTTCGTTCTCCTCGCCGGCGGCTCGGAAGATGCGCGCGCCGGTGGCGCGCTCGCTCCACTCGGACGCGGCGTCGGCCGGCACGCCCAGGATCCGCTCGCCTCCCGCGCCCTCCAGGAAACGCCGCTCGGCGGGCGAGAGCTCGAGGCTCTCCGGAAGGAGATACAGGACGGCGTGGTCTCGCGGCGAAGCCGCTTCCACCAGCTCCGTCGCGCGGCGCAGAACGCCGGCGCGATCGATCCACTCTCCGCGCTTGAGGGCGGCCTCATAGCTCTCGAGGATCCGGCGCAGCTCGCGCGGCTTGCGGGGGTCGGCGAAGGCGCCCGCGGGAAGCGAGCCCGGCGCGAGACCCGCGGCGCGCAGTTCGTCGAAGGCGTTCTGAATCGCCCGATGGAATCCGGGGCGGTCCCGCAGCGCTCCGAAGTAGGAGGCATCGTCGAGGATCTCCGAGCAGGACTGCTCGATCAAGGCGAGGGCCTGCGCGCGGGACAGGAGCTTCGCGCCCTCCCGGGCGATCGACGCGCCAGCCACGGCGTGAGCGAGCGTGCGAATCGTCTCGACCCGGAGGTTCAAGACCAGGCCACCGGCCCGCGCGAGGCGTTCGACGGTCTGATGACCGACGAGCAGGGAAGGGGACAGCAGCACCTTCTCATCGAGCGGATGCTCTGCGGCGACGCGCTTCAGTTCGACGATCAGCCGGGAGTCGCCGGGAGCCGCGACGGCCCCGTCCTTCGCTCGACGCGCCGCCGCCGCGGAGCGCTTCGGCTTCTGTTCCGGGGGGGCGGCCTGGTCGGCGGGCTGGGTCGGAGTGTCGAAGGGAAGAAAGGGTTGAACGGCCACGGAAGGCGCGATTCTACGCCGCACCCTCCGGACGAATGGCGTCCGAGTGCTGAGACTTTCTACGAGTGAGAGACCCCGGGATCCTTCGGCGGCTCCTTGTCGTCGTCGCCGCGCACCTCGCGGCGCTCCGGGCCTTCGAATTTCTCCATCTGATCGAACATCTCGTCCTTCTCCTTCTCGGACATGCCGGAGTCGATGCCGGGCTTGTCCGAGTCGGGACCCGCATAGGGCGTGCGCCAGTCTTTCTTTGCGTCGGTCATGGAGCCTCCTGGCGACTCTTCTTCAAGGAACGGGCCAGTATTCGCCGGCGCGCGCGGGGAGCGTCCGACCCGCTCATGCATCCCGAGTCGAGAATCGCGACGCGCATCCGGATTCAACCGCCGTATTGCTCCTCGGTGACCTTTTCCAGCCAATCGACGGCTCTTCCGTTCAAGGCTTCCTGGATGGCGATGTGCGACATCGCCGTCATTGGCGCCGCGCCGTGCCAGTGCTTCTCCCCCGGGGCTGTCCATACGACGTCGCCGGCCCGGATCTCCTCGACGGGGCCGCCCCAGCGCTGCACCCGGCCCAGGCCGGAAGTGACGATCAGCATCTGACCGAGGGGATGGGTGTGCCATGCGCTTCGCGCTCCCGGCTCGAAGGTGACGCTCGCGCCGCTGACGCGCGACGGATCCGAGGATTGGAAGAGGGGATCGACGCACACGACGCCCGTGAAGTGCTCCGCCGGACCCCTGGCCGAAGGCTGCGACCCGCTTCGCCGGATTTCCATGGTTTTCGCCTCGCCCTTCGCCCTACAAGGAGCGCGCCAGCCCGGGACTCGAAAACCCGTGAGGAGTAGACTCGAATCTTCGGGGGAGCCCACTCGGCGATCCGCGCCGACGGCTGAGAGTTCGGTGCATCCGATGACCCCAGAACCTGACGCGGGTAATGCCGCCGTAGGGAGGACAGATGAGCATCCGGCGAGAGTCCATTCCGTCCAACGAGGTCGCCAACCGGCGGCCGCTGCCCGGGTCGAAGAAGGTCTACGTCTCCGGCCCCGGCGGCATGCGGATCCCCTTTCGGGAGATCGCTTTGAACCCGACGAAGGGACTGCGGGGGGAGACGGAGATCCATCCGCCCTTCCGCGTCTATGACACGTCCGGGCCATACACCGATCCCGACGCCGCGATCGATCTCCGCCTGGGGCTTCCGGAGCTGCGGCGGCCGTGGATCCTCGCCCGGGGCGAGTACGACGAGAGCGAGCCGGTGCGGAGAAACGCTCCGGAGCTCGCCATGTCGCGTCCGCGACGTGTGCTGCGCGGCCGCGGACCCGTGACGCAGCTTCACTACGCGCGGAAGGGGGAGATCACCCCCGAGATGGAATACGTCGCGATCCGCGAGAACGTCGAGCCGGAGCTCGTCCGGAGCGAGGTCGCGCGAGGCCGCGCGATCATCCCCGCGAACGTCAACCATCCCGAGGCCGAGCCGATGATCATCGGCCGCCGCTTCCTCGTGAAGATCAACGCCAACATCGGAAACTCCGCGGTGACTTCTTCGATCGAGGAAGAGGTCGAGAAGATGACGTGGTCCGCGCGCTGGGGCGCCGACACGGTGATGGACCTCTCGACGGGCAAGAACATCCACGAGACCCGCGAGTGGATCCTGCGCAACTCGCCGGTCCCGATCGGGACCGTGCCGATCTACCAGGCCCTCGAGAAGGTCGACGGCAAGGCGGAGGAGCTCACCTGGGAGGTCTACCGGGACACGCTGATCGAGCAGGCGGAGCAGGGCGTCGACTACTTCACGATCCACGCGGGCGTGCTGCTGCGCTACATCCCGCTGACGGCGAAGCGGACGACGGGCATCGTCTCCCGCGGCGGATCCATCATGGCCAAGTGGTGCCTGGCGCACCACCAGGAATCCTTTCTCTACACGCGGTTCGACGAAATCTGCGAAATCATGAAGGCGTACGACATTTCGTTTTCGCTCGGCGACGGGCTGCGGCCGGGCTCGACGGCCGACGCGAACGACGAGTCGCAGTTTGCCGAACTGACCACGCTCGGGGAGCTCACCGAGAAGGCGTGGAAGCAGGACTGCCAGGTCATGATCGAAGGCCCCGGCCACGTTCCCATGCATCTCATCGCCGAGAACATGGCGAAGCAGCTCACGATCTGCCACGAGGCGCCCTTCTACACGCTCGGGCCGCTCACGACGGACATCGCGCCGGGGTACGACCACATCACCTCGGCGATCGGCGCCGCGATGATCGGGTGGCTCGGGACGGCCATGCTCTGCTACGTCACCCCCAAGGAGCACCTCGGCCTGCCGAACAAGAAGGACGTCAAGGACGGCGTGATCGCGTACAAGATCGCCGCGCACGCGGCGGACCTCGCGAAGGGACATCCCGACGCGCGGCTGCGGGACGACGCGCTCTCGAAGGCGCGCTTCGACTTCCGTTGGGAAGACCAGTTCAACCTGTCTCTCGACCCGGAGACGGCGCGCGAGTTCCACGACGAGACGCTCCCCGCGGAGGGCGCGAAGCTCGCGCACTTCTGCAGCATGTGCGGCCCGCACTTCTGCTCCATGAAGATCACGCAGGACGTCCGCGAATACGCGGCGAGCCTGGGGGTCGCCGAGGAAGCGGCGCTCGAGCGCGGGATGGCGGAGAAGTCGGAGGAGTTCGTCCGCGAGGGGGCCGAGATCTACCGCAAGCTGTAGGCCGCGGCGGTCAGCTCTTCCGCAACGCCTTCCGCGCCTCCGCCAGGGCGCGCTTCTGCGCCGGGTCGAGCTTGGGGTACCGGACGTCCATGTCCTCGAGCGCATCGACGACCGCCGCGGCGACGACCAGACGGGCGAACCACTTGTGGTCGGCGGGCACGACGTACCAGGGGGCTTCCTTCGTGCTGGTCGCCCGGATCGCCTCTTCGTACGCCGTCATGTAGTCGTCCCAGAGCTTGCGCTCCCCGGCGTCCGCGAGGTTGAACTTCCAGTTCTTCTCGGGCCGCTCGATGCGCTCGAGAAACCGCTTGCGTTGCTCGTCCTTCGAGACGTGGAGGAAGAACTTCAGGATCCGCGTCCCGTTGCGCGTCAGGTAGCTCTCGTAAGCGTTGATGTCGTCGAGCCGTTCGTCCCAGATGCGCTTGCCGACGCAGTCGGGGGGAAGCTTCTGGGCCTGCAGGATCTCGGGATGCACGCGCACGACGAGGACCTCCTCGTAGTGCGACCGGTTAAAGATCCCGATGCGCCCGCGTTCCGGGAGGGCCCGCGTGATTCGCCAGAGAAAGTCGTGATCGAGCTCTTCGCCGGAGGGCGCTTTGAACGATGTGACCTGGCAACCCTGCGGGTTCACGCCCGAGAAAACGTGAGAGATCGTGCTGTCCTTGCCGGCCGCGTCCATCGCCTGAAAGATCAGGAGGAGCGACCACCGGTCCTGCGCGTAGAGTTTGCCCTGAAGGTCCGAGAGCGAGGCGATCCCCTCGGCGAGCATGCGGCCCGCCTCTTCCTTGTCGACTGTGAGGCCGGCCGTGTCACCCGGATCCCAGTCGCCCATCCGGAACTTCTTTCCGTTGCGGAGCCGATAGCGGTGGACGAGCTTGTGGGTCGATTTCTTCATGGCGGGCGCCTCCGGTAAGTTCGGTGGACCGTCAGACCTTGATGAAGATGCGGCGGCGGTGGAGCCCGTACGCCACGGCGAGCCAGACGCCGAGGACGGCGAGCGCGAAGAGAAGAGAGCCGACGCGCTCGTCGGCGAAGCGCCGGAAGACGACCTGGTACGCGGTCCCGTAGAGGGAGCGCGGCTTCCCCCCGTCGCCCGCGATCTTGATCGCGAGCGAAGGGATCGTCGCGAGCGTCGAAAGGACGAAGATCGCGATCGCGTTCCTCCCGAGCCATACGAACGGCCTGCCCCAGCCTCGCCACCCGCGCACGTCGACGAGCCAGATACACAGCGCGAGGACAACGGCGGCGAGCCCCGGCATGAAGAGCGCGTAGGACGACGTCCAGAGGTTCTTGTTGATAGGGAACGCCACGCCCCAGAGAAGACCGAGCGAGAGCGCCAGCGCGCCTCCCGCCATGAGCGCCGCGAGCTTCCACGCCGCGGGTCTCGCCGCTCGGAGGAGCTCCCCCGCGGCGATGCCGAGCAGCGTGGTCGCGATCGCGGGAATGGTCGACAGCGGGCCCTCGGGGTCCCACCCCGGATCGTGCTTCCACGTGTGATCGCCCAGGACGGCGCGGTCGACCCAGGAGGCGAGGTTTCCCTCGAGGTCGAGGCGTCCCGTGTTTCCCCCGGGAACGGGAACGAAGGTCAGGAGCGCCCAGTAGACGGCGAGGAGCACGGCGGCGGCGGGCAGGAGCCCCCGCGGTCCGACGAGGAGGTAGATCGCGGCGGCGAAGAAGAAGCAGACGCCGATTCGCTGCAGGACGCCGGGGATCCGCACCGAGCGCCGGTGGAAGAGGAAGAACGAGAGAACGTTCAACGCGAGACCGAGGAAGAAGATGACCGCCGCCCGCTTCAGCGTATGGAGGACGAGAGAGCGACGGCTCCCGGCGGTGCGGCGCCTCCCGAAGGAGAGCGCGATCGACACGCCGACGATGAAGAGGAAGAAGGGGAAGATCGTGTCCGTCGGCGTCCAGCCGTGCCATTCGGCGTGGAGCAGGGGAGCGAAGACGTGGTTCCAGTCGCCGGGGGTGTTCACGACGATCATCCCCGCGACCGTGGCCCCCCGGAAGACGTCCAGGGCCTCGAGCCGGGCGCCCGCGCCGGGATTTCCGGCCGACCGGCCCGCGGGCGTCGCGGGATCCGGGCGCGCCGAGCGGTTCATCGCACCGCGGCGGAAAGGGCGCGGAACGCGCCGGCGAGCCCGTCGGGCTCCTTCCCGGCGGTCCACCGGCCCCGCACCGCGAGGCGCTCGAGGTCGAGAACGGAGATGACGTCGGCGTTCGTGGACGCCACCCAGGCGGTCCTGCCGTCCGGCGCGATCAGGAGGCCGACCGGCACCGGGCTTTTGCCGAAGCGCGTCGAGAAGAGGCGCGACTCGCTGCCGGGCACGGACTCGCGGTCGATTCCGATCCGCCCGATCTCCCGCCGCGTCTCGGCGTCGAGCACGGCCACGTCGCCCGACTTCGCGCACGAGACCAGGGCGCGGCGGCCGTCGGGCGTGAACCGCACCCGGATGGGGAAGTCCTGGACCGGGATCGAGCCGGCGACTCGCAGTTGTCCTGCGTCGATCACCGAGACCGTGTTCGCTTCGCGGTTCGCGACCCAGACCTCGGACCGGCCGGGCCGCAGGTCGATGCCCTCCGCGCCGGCTCCCGTCGGGATCTCGGCGGCGACCCTGCCCGCGGAGAGGTCGACGACGGTGACGGAGCCCGAGCCGATGTTCGCCACGAAGGCGTACAGCCCGTCCGGCGTCGCGACGACCATGTGGGAGATCTCCCGGCCGAGCGGGATCTGCCGTGCGAGCTTCCCCGCCGCGGTGTCCACCACGAGGAGCTGGCCGATCCCCTCCGCCGTCACGAGAAGGCGATCTTGCGAAAGCGCCGCGAGCCCGTGCGGCCGGGCGCCCTCCGGAAGCGGGATGGTCGCGGATGCCGCCCGCTTTCCGAGGTCGATCATCGTGAGCGACCGGCCCGGCCGCTCGCGCGTGCCGTAATTCGAGACGGCGGCGCGGCGGCCCCCCGGCAGCACCGCGACCTCGTGAGGTCCGACTCCCACCGGAATCGTCGCGAGCGGGGCGCCGGACACGGCGTCGAGGAGGGAGGCCGTGTTGTCCGACTTGTTGAGCACGACGAGGACATCGCCGCGCTCCTGAGCGCAGGCCACGGGAGCGACCGCGAGGCCCGTGAGGAGGACGGCCGCGGCCGCCGCCGCCGGCGGTCTCACGGCGAGACCACGACCAGCTCGCCCGGGCGCGACGACAGGCTCGCCGGCGGGAACGTCCGGCGGACCGCGTAGTCGTCCTCGATCCGCACGCCGAACTTGTCGGGGATGTAGATGCCGGGCTCGATCGTCACGGTGTTGCCGGCGACGAGCGGGGCCGTGTTGCCCCGGACCAGGTACGGCGGCTCGTGACCGTCGAGGCCGAGGCCGTGTCCCAGCCGGTGCGTGAAGTACGCGCCGTATCCGGCGTCCTCGATCACCTTCCGCGCGGCGCGGTCGGCTGCCTCGCCCGAAGTTCCCACGCGCAGCGACTCGATCCCCGCGTTGGCGGCCTTGTCGACGACGTCGTACACCTTCCGCAGCTCGTCCGAGGGCGGTCCGAAGGAGACCGTGCGCGTGACGTCGGACGTGTATCCCTGGATCCGGCAGCCGCAGTCGATCAGGACGACGTCCCCCCTGGCGAGCCGGCGCTCGGCGGGAGCGCCGTGCGGAAAGGCGGAGGAGGGCCCGAACTGCACGAGGCCTCCGCCCGGCGACTTCTGCCGCGTGAACTCGTCCTCGAGGATCTGCGCCACCTCGCTCTCGGTCATGCCGGAGCGCATGCGCTTGTGCGTCGCGTCGATCGCGGCGTTCGTGCGTCGCGCCGCCTCGCGGATGAAGCCCTGCTCCTCCTCCGTCTTCACCATCCGCAGCGGGTCGAAGAGGGGGGCGGCGTCGTCCAGGCGAAGCGACGTCGCGGAGCCGAGAGATGTCGCGGTGGCGTACGCCGTCGAGCCCTCCACGGCCACGGCCTTCTTCCCGGCGAGCGCGCGCGCGACGACGCTCATCGGGTCCTGGTCCTCGTTCCAAGTGGCGAGGTCGTCCACGACGGCCGTCCGGCGGTGGTTCGAGGCTTCGAAGGAGGGCGTGACCAGGAGCGCCGGACCGTCGGTGAAGAGGAGAAGCGCCGTGAGCCTCTCGCTGCGCCCGATCGCGAGATTCGCGGCCCAGTTCAGGTTGGTCGACGGCGTCACGAAGATGGCGTCGACATTGCGGGCCCGCGCGGCGTCGCGCAGGCGCGCCTGGCGGTCGCGGAAGACGTCCGGCTTCAACGGTGGGGGAAGGGAGGGCACCCCGGGGGAGGCCGCACCGAGGGGAAGCGGCGCGAGCGCGCCGGCGGCGGCCGCGGCGCCCAGCGCGCCGAGAACGCCTCGTCTGGTCCAGGCCGCCATGCCGCTCCTCCTTGCGCTCCGAAGCCGTTTCGAAACGGTTCGAAACGCGGCCGAAGGGTAGGATATAGGTTCTTTCAGCGAGGAGGACCCCGCGATGCCCTATCCCCCGATGATGGTCCAGCCGATGCGCGA
>JBDTOO010000019.1:0-62390 GCA_039933215.1 Acidobacteriota bacterium | reverse complement strand
GCCTGCTCGATGGCGATCTTGCTCGCGAAGTGCGGCGCCTCGGGGCACTTCTCGACGTCGTGGATCGAGAGGTGGACGACCCGCTTCGCCTTCGTCCGCTTCGCCTCGTTGACGGCGGCGAGACCCTCCATCATGTCGGTCGGGCCGTTGGCCGTGAGGAGAAACAGGTTGTCGTACCCGGCGAAGATCGCCGCGTAGGTTCCCGGATCCGTCAGGTCCCCCAGGACCGCATCGACCCCTTTCGGAAGTTCGCGGGCGCGGTCGGCGCTGCGCGTCAGGACGCGGACCGTTTCGCCTTTTTCGAGAAGCCCGCGAACGACCGCGCCGCCCACCGTCCCCGTGCCGCCCAGAATCAGGTGCCGCATTTCTCTCGCTCCGAAAAATTTTTGAGGCCCTATGCCTCGAAGCGAAGCTACCATCGGCAGGCACTCCGCTCCAACGAGGCGAGCGATCCAATGAGAGCGTTCGGCAGTTCGGCGTTCGGCGGTTCGGGGGGGAGGGCCGGCCGAAGCGGCGCCGGAACCCGAGGTGTTCCAGCGAGGGATTGCCTGCGGGCGCGATCCCGGACAGACTCCGCTCCAGAGATCACTCCGGGCCGCGATCACCTCGCTTTCGCCGCCACGCACGGGAGAGGAGGCCGTCCACCATGAGTAACACCGATCCCGTCCGACCCCCGCGGACCGCCGGGAGGGCGATCCTCCTCGGCGGACTGATCTCCGGAATTCTCGACATCACGTCCGCCGTCATCATCTCGCTCGCGAGCGGCGGCTCCCCGGTGCGGATGCTCCAGGGCATCGCCGGTGCCCTGCTCGGCCCCGCGGCCTTCGAGCGCGGATTCGCGACCGCCGCCATGGGCCTCGCAATGCACTTCGGTGTGGCGTTGACCGCGACGGCGATTTTCTACGCGCTCAGCCGCCGGATTCCGGCCATGTACGACCATGCCGTTGAGAGCGGGATCGCCTGGGGAGTCGTCTGGCTCCTCGTCATGTATCGCGGCGTAGTTCCCCTGTCGCAGGTCGTGCGGACGCTCTATCTCTCCAACGTCAAGCGGACGCTGCCCGCCCTCTGGCCACTGCCCCTCCTCGTTCACATCTTCTGCGTGGGCCTGCCGATCGCCCTCGCCGTTCGATATTTCGGTCCGCGCCCCCAGGGTGCCCGGACGGCGGGAGGCTGAGGGGCGCGTCGATCGGCTTGCGGCTCAGCGGCCCGAAGGGCGAATCAGGGACTTCGGGCCCGTCCCGCTGCTTCGCCGCGCGCGTACCGCGCCTGGACGTTGCCGGGCGGATACGGCTTCGCCTCCTGAAGGGGCAGCGATTCGCGCCAGCCTCGGGTGAAGCAGCTCTTCTCCACGCTGTCCTGTCGGCCGTGCCATGGGTCCCTTCCGATCAGTACTGCCCTGCGACGAGAGACGGTTCCGGGAGCCCGTGACGCGGGAGATCGATCGTGAAAATGCAACCGGAACCGGGGATGTCGCGGACGCTGAGAGTTCCCTGGTTGGCCTGGACGCCGTTTCGAGAGATGGACAGGCCGAGTCCGAGACCCGTGTCGTTCTCGCGGCCTCGCTTGAACGCCTGAAACATGTCTTCCGGATCGCCCGTCGGAAGGCCGCCGCAGTTGTCTTCGACGTCAATGCGGATCCTTTCAGCGGCCGCGTAGGCCCTCACTCGGACCTCGGTACCCTGGCGGGTGTACTTGAAACCGTTCTGCAATAAATTTCCTACTGCCGCGAGAAGAAGGTCCCGGTCGGCATCGATCGCAAGTTGCGGTTCCACGCTGGAGACGATCAGCGCACAACCCTTCACCTGGGCTTCCAGCAGCGCGGCCATCTTCACTTCAGCCATGAAGTCGGCGACGGAGAAAAGCATCCGGTGCGTGGGCTCTCCGGCCGCCAGGCGCACTTCACTGAGGGTGCGGTCGATCAAATTGGATAGAGCCACGAGGCTGCGGTCCAACACGGCGCCCGTCGCACCCTCCAACCCCACTTTCCCGGCCTTGATGGCGGCCAGCGCGAGGGTAGCGGTCGAGAGGCGATTTCGCAGCTCGTGCGCGAAGAATCCCAACCGTTCATTAAACGAGCTCGTCTGATCGTCGGCAAAACCGGCGTCGCGTTTGAAATTGAACTCCGTGACGGCGACAGCGATGCCGTTGTCGAGGCATCGATTCAGAGTTCGAAACTCGTCAATCGAGATCGGCGCCTCTCTCTCGAAGGCGAGATCCGTTATCGACTGGCACAGATCGCCATAGTCGTGGACAACCTGCTCGACCGTAAAGCCGTGTTGCTGCAACTCTCGACCGTGCTGCGCCGCGGTCCTGCCGATCTCAGACGAGTCCGACTCCCCCTTGTCGCCCCCTGAGGGGCCGGAGACTTCCCGGCTCCGCATCGGGTCGGCCGTCAGCTCCATCTGAAGAGTTTTGATGAGCTGATCGAGAAACAGAGGAATCCCATGTCTGAGCTCGCCCTCGGTCACCTCCGGCTGTGGGCGTTGAGCGACCTTTAATCTGCAGCGGTCGATCAGCTCGGCTCGGTTGATCGCGAGGAACTCGTAGAGCATGGGTCCTGATTCCTTTCCGTCCAGCGTTTCCTGAGGGTCCGAAAGGCCGACGCGGCGTTCCAATTCTGATTTCGATGAATTGAGTATCCGAACCAACCGGGCACGTTCCGAGCCTCTGACGCGGGAAAGCGCCCGAGGAATGACTCGCGTGAACAGCCGAAGCACGCGGTCCGAGATTTCGCCGACGACGATGGGCGCTGTCATCCATGGACCGCGGCCCTCGGTTGACGTGGCCGGTGCCCGAGAGCGAATGGGGCCACGTTCGCGAGCGCGGACAGGAGCCCCAATGCGGGTACCTGGGGTACCAGATCTCCATCGAGGCGAGGAGGGGGGGGCATCGTTACTTCTTGGTGGACGTCTTGTCGCGTTTTTCGAGCCACTCCAGCACCGGCGGAATTCCGCTCAGCATGTTGCGTCGAAGCTCCTCGCAGGCGCGGGCGAGGTTGCCTGCTCGAAGCGCCGCGAGAATCTTCCGGTGGTGCCCGGTTGCGGCGCTGACGTTTCGACGCTCCCGCATGTACGCAATCTCGTAGCGTCGTGTACGCCGCATGAATTGCTCGATCAAGTCGATCAAGACCTGGTTCGGACATTCCGACAGGAGCTCGAAATGCCATGCGTCGTCGCGCGCGATCACGCTTTCGGGGTCGTCTCGCTCGTTGAGCTTCGTGTTCATCGCGTCGAGTCGGGCGATCCGCTTCGCGGACGGAATCCCGGCGAGGCGTAAGGCCTCGGGATCCAGGATCGCCCGGATCGGGTAGATCTGCTGAAATTCCAGGGCGGTCAGCTGCCGGACGAAGAAACCGATGCGCGGTGAACTCGTCAGCGCGCCTTCAACGACGAGCCGGCCGAGCGCCTCCCTGAGAGGAGTGCGGCTGACACCGAGTCCGGCCGCAAGGTGGACTTCGTTCAACCGCCCGCCCGGCGGCAGCCGGCCGTCGACGATCATTTCCCGCAAGGCATCGGCGATTTCCTCGCTCAGATTCGGCCGATCGGCCACGAGTTGCATACTGACTATTGTATTCTCTTTCTTGTACGCCAACGTACAGCCGCACAGCGGCGTAAATCGGGGCGCCTGGGACTTCCATCGCGGTCAAAGCGGTGTTCCGATATCTATCCTCGCGACGTGTCCGTGCGACTTTGGAGAAGAATGGCTTTTCGAGCGCTCGGCGTGAGTTCGGCTTCAGCTGATCGACATTCCCACCCGCGTGCCAGTGCCCCTCGAATCTCAACGCGAATCGTCTGATCGCGGGCCTGCCGCCCCGGGAACGGGCCCGTCCCTCTCGGAGAGTCGGCTTGGGGTCCGAGGGGCTTCGGTGTCAGAAGCTAGCGGGCCTTCGAGAAGGAGGCCTGATTTCCCGACGCCAGGTGTTGTCCAAATCATTAATCGTGACGGCCTCGCGCGCCGCGACGGCGATCCGGACGATCCGCGTCAGGAACAGAACGGCCGGAACGGTGAAATCAGCGCGGAATCCCGGTGATCCCTGTCAGGCGGGGACGGCCCGCGGCTGGATGCCCTTCACCAGCAGCCAGAGACCCAGGCCGACTTCGTAGAGTCCCAACGGGCCCATGTAGGCGATGCCGATCGCGGCTCCGACGGCCGGGAACACCAGGATGACCAGAGTGCCGACGGAGAGCAGCAGGGACGAGAAGATCCCCCAGGCGGCGATGAACCGGGGCACATAGCGTGACTCGAGCAGCACCCAGGCGAAGACCGCCGATCCCAGCCCCAGGAAAATGAACCCGATGCTCATTCCGAGCCCCTGGGTCGCGATGGCGAGCGACGCCAGCGCCTCCCGCTGGGCCGCCGGGAACACCTCGAGATACCCGCCGCCGCGCACGAGCCGGAGCATCACCAGCGAGTTCACCGTCGCGACACTCAGCACGGCGTTTTCGACGAGCCGAAAGAACACCGCGAGCAAGGCCAGGTTCCGGTTGACGGGGCGGACCATCACATAGAAAGACCAGATCAGCACGATCACGCCGGTGTAAACGAACAGGTCTCCGACGATCGAGAGCCGGAACAGCCGCTCCGAGACGAGAATGTTCACCGCGGTCTTTGCCGGGTCGCCGCGGACGATCAGCCGCCCGCGCACGAACGACTCCCCGAAGACGGCGACCGCCATCTGGATGACGTAGAGAAAGCCCGCGATCCGCGCCGCGGTGCGCTGCGCCGGCTCGATGGCCGCGGAGCCCGAGCCTCCGAAGAGGCGGGTCGAAGCGACCGTGTTCATTGCGACGACCGCTACTCGTATCGCAGTGCGATGGTCGGTGCGATCCGGGACGCCTTGCGCGCGGGGACGTACGCGGCGAGCATCGTCACCAGGACCATCGACGGCACCACGATGAGATAGACCGTGAGGTCGACCCCGCCCGCGTTGAACAGCATGGCATT
Organism: Acidobacteriota bacterium; assembly: GCA_039933215.1. Lineage (GTDB taxonomy): Bacteria > Acidobacteriota > Thermoanaerobaculia > UBA5066 > Gp7-AA6 > JALYUA01. The sequence goes on along the minus strand of JBDTOO010000019.1, from coordinate 57,446 downwards.
CAAGAGGCGCTCGAGCGCGATCCCCATCACCAGGCCGATGGCCGTTCCGATCGCGACCAGCACGAGGCCGTTGCCCATCACCAGTCTCAGCACGTCCAGGGGCCGGGCTCCGATCGCCATGCGGATTCCGATCTCCCGCGTTCTGCGCGCGACGTTGTACGCCACGAGCCCGTACAACCCGGCGATGGCGAGGAGGAGGCCCACCGCGCCCAGCGTGCCGACCAGGCGGACCGCCACGCCCGGGCCGTTGACGACGGCGTAGTTGTAGAGGTCCGCGTAGGTCCGCGTCTCGAGCATTGGCATGTTCGCGTCGAGCGACCGGACGACCTCCTTCACGGGCTGGACCATCTGCAGCGGGTCGCCCTTCCCCCGGATCAACAAAACCATCCTCGCGACGGGATGCTGGACGACCGGCAGGTACACGAAATCCGCGACCTTCGCGAACGAGTCGCCGTACTTCACCGCCTGCGCGATGCCCACGATCTCGACCGGCGCGCCGGTTCCGCGATCCAGCCGGAAGCGCTTTCCGAGAGGATCGGCCCCGTTCCAGTAGTGGCTCGCGAACGACTCGTTGACGATCGCGACGCGCGGCGCATCCGCAGTGTCGGACGGCAGAAAGCCGCGGCCGCGCACGACCCGGATTCCCATCGTCTGGAAGAATCCGGCGTCCACCGTGTCCATCGCCGACAGGAAGCTCTCGCGATCGCGAGGCATCTGAAATTGCTCCGGCACGAAGGCGATGCTGTCGAATCCGCCCAGGCCGAGCGGAGGGTTCTGGGTGAATCCCGAGCTGACGACTCCGGGCTGCTCGCTCACGCGTTGCGAGAGCTGCTCGTAGAAATGCGAGGTCTGCTCCGCGCTGTACTGCACGAGGCGGGGGTCGAACCGCACCATGAGGACGTGTTCCCTGGCCTCCTTCGCGAACCCGACTCCGTCCTGCAGCGTGTGCTGGAACCCCCGGGCCATCAGAAAGGAAGCCGCGAGCAGCATCAGCGAAATGGCGACCTGCGCTACCACGAGCGCGTTGCGTCCCCAGAGACGCTTCCTTCCGGGCAGATCCACGTCGGCGGACTTCAGCCCGCTCACGACTTCGGCGCGGGTGCTCTGCAGCGCCGGCGCCAGTCCGCAGAACAGCGCGGCCAGGACCGACAACGCGAGGCTCGTCAGCAGCACGCGCGTGTCCATCCGGAAGGGAATCGTCAGCGGCAATTCGGTCGGGATGCTGAATGTCTGCATGAAATGGATCCCGGCGTACCCGACTCCGATCCCGCCCAGTCCGCCGAGCAGGGCGAGAACGAGGCTTTCGGTGAGAAGCAGCCGGATCAGCCGGAAACGCCCGGCGCCGAGCGCCAGGCGGACGGATATCTCGCGCGTGCGCGTGCGGGCCCGGCTCAGGAGAAGGCCCGCGGCGTTCGTGCAGGCCACGAGCAGCACCGCGAGCGCCAGGAGCGTGAAGATCACGCCGAATTTCCAGTTGGGGTCATCGTTCTGCGTCCGCATCTCGAACTGCGTGTGCACCGCCGCGCCGCGGTCCCGATTCAGCTTCGGATACTCGCGTTCGAACCCGCGCGCCAGCGCGGCGAGCTCGTTGTGCGCCTCCCGTTTCGAGGTCCCCGGTTTCAAGCGCGCCCGGATCGTCAGCTCGCGATCGTCCCGGTCCAACAGAAGGTTCTTCTCCGGGTTGGTCGAGAAGACGCGCGCCATCGCCAGGGGCATGTAGAGGTCGGGGCGACCGAAGATCAGCATTCCCGGGAAGGATTCGGGAGCGACGCCGATCACCGTGAAGTCCGTGCCGTTCAAGCGAACGATCCGGCCGACGACGGAAGGATCGCTCGCGAACTCACGCTTCCAGAAGTCCGGCCCGAGCACCGTCACGGCATCGCGGCCGGGCACCTTGTCCTCGTCGTCGCGAAAACCGCGCCCGATCTGCGGCTCGACGCCGAGAACGCGGAAGTAGTCGCCGGAGACCATCATTCCGCCCCGGACGAGCGGCGTGGCTCCGGGCTCGGCGCTGAAACCGACCGCTCCGATCCTCGAGGCGGCGACCACCCCGGCGTAGCTCTTCGTCTTGCCGCGGATGTCCAGAAATTCGCGATAGGAAAAGCTGTCGTAGGCGTTGTCGCGGGACGTGCTCACCAGCGTGACCACGTTTCCGGGACGCGGCACCGGATACGGCCGGAAGACCAGCGCGTCCAGCATGCTGAAAGGCGTCGCGGTCATCCCGATCCCGAGCGCGATCGTGACCACCACGAAAACCGTCAGCCCGGGAGTCCGGCGCAGGCTGCGGGTCGCGTAGCGCACGTCGTCCACGAAATCCGTCAGCCAGTGGACGCGCCGCGCGTCGCGCATCTCCTCTTTCCGCTGATCCAGTCCGCCCATCGCGCGCATGGCCTGCGCGCGCGCTTCCTCGGGAGTGAGCCCGGCGGCGATGCCCTCGTCGATCTGCTGCTCGAGATGGAACCGAAGCTCCTCGTCGAGCTCGGTCTCCACCCGGCGGCGGCGAAGAATGGATCGCAGCCGCAGCGGCGCCGTGAACCACCAGTGTTCCATCCGCATGGCCTAGGCCTCCGAGAGCTGGACGACGTACGAGATGGCGTTCGAGAGCCGCTGCCAGTTGGCGGCCTCCGATTCGAGCTGCTTTCGGCCGAGGCGGGTGAGCGAGTAGAACTTCGCGCGCCGGTTGTTCTCCGTCTGCTTCCACTCCGCCTGGATCCAGCCCTCCTGCTCGAGCTTGTGGAGCGCCGGGTAGAGAGAGCCCTCACTCACCTGGAGCACGTCGCCCGAGATGGATCTCAGCCGGAGGCTGATCGCCCACCCGTGCAGCGGCTGCAGCGCGAGGATCTTGAGAAGGAGGAGGTCGAGGGTGCCCTGGACGAGGTCGCTGGGTTTGCTCATATCGGTTTCCTAGGGGAGAGTCTACGGCAGACTCCTCTCGGTAAGCAAGGGGGAAGGCCAGCGGGCCGAAAGCCCTTATCGCGGAGAGGATTGAGGCGAGTTAGACTCCGCGCTGCGTGAACCGAATCAGGGTCGCACTGCTTCTCGGGGCGCTCGGCGCGTTGATGTCCGGGCCGGCGCTCGCCTCGGTTCGGCTGACGAAGGCGCCGCTTCCTGGGGAGACGCTTCGAGGCGGCGCTCCCGTGACGCTGCGGTTCGAAGTCGACGAAGAGATCGAGGAGATGGAAGTCCTCCTGACTCTCGCCGGCGGGGAGACCTTCCCTCTTCGCGTCACGCGCGAGATGCCGCCGGGGACCCACGAGATCACGTGGCGCGTTCCCAACCTCGCGACGACGAAAGCCAGGCTCGCGCTTCGTGTCGGCGACCAGGAAGGCGAATCGATCCGCGACGTCTCCAACGAGTTCACGATCGCCGCGGCGGGCGAAGAGCCTCTCGAGGACGTTCGGCCGTTCGCAGGAGAGTGGCGCGCCGGAGAAGCGCTCGAAGAGCTGCCGGCCTCCGCGCCGCTCGACCCGCCCGGCCTCGTCGGAGCCGGCGACTCGATCCGCGCGCTCCGCCACGAGTTCGAGATCGACAGAACGAACGACGCGGCGCCGGCCGGAGCTCCCTCCGACGGCGCGTTCCGCCCAGCCGAAACGGTCCGCACGCATCGGATCGTCCCCCCGGCGTCCCGGCGGGTCCCGCTGAACGTCCCCAGGCGGGAATAGGACCTCTCCCCGCCGCGGAGCCGTCGAACGACACGACGCTCCGGGCGCCCCATCCTCGAGCTTCGCGGCGTGCGCCGTTCCGTGCCCGGGCGCGGAGCCGTCCGGCGGTTTCGCCGCACGCGACTGAAGCCAAGTCATCGAATTCAGACGAGGGAAAAGGAGAATCGCGATGAAGCGCACCCTATTGATTCTGGCCGGCGTTCTGCTGGCCGTGATGCCCGCCGCGGCCCAGTCGCCGAACAACGCGGGCATCGTGGTCGTCGTGAGCGACCCGTCCGGCGCCCTCGTGCCCGGCGCGGCCGTGACGATCACCAACACAGCCACCGGCGCCGTCCGCCAGGGCGCCACGGGCCCGGACGGCTCCGTCACCGTGTCCGCTCTCCCCCTGACCGGGGAATACAAGATCGCCGTCGTACTCTCCGGGTTCACCGCGGAAGACGTCAACGGCCTGAACCTCCGAGCCGGAGAAAAGGCGACGGTGAAAGTGAGGCTCGAGGTCGCCGGCAGCCAGAGCCAGGTCACCGTCTACGGCACCAAGGAAGGGGTGCGCGCGGATCCGCAGATCGGCCGCACCCTCGAGAGCCCGGAGATCGACGAGACGCCGATTCTAGGCCGCAAGGTGACGACGCTGCCCCTCTTGAACTCCGCGTTTCGACAGGGGAAGGGCACCGGCGATCTGTTCGTCAACGCGACGTACTTCGTCACCGGTGTGGGCTCGCGCCGCGCCACGACGTTCACGCTCGACGGGGCGAGCAACGACGAGGGGTGGGGGCGGCAGACCGCCATCGCTACGGTGCCGCTCGGCGCCGTCCAGGAGATCGCCATCCTCTCGAACTCGTTTTCGCCCGAGTACGGCTGGACCTCCGGCGCGGCGCTGAACCTCATCACCAAGTCGGGAACGAACGACTACCACGGCGACCTGCTCTACCTGCTCCGTCCCGGAAGCTGGCAGGCGGCCTCGTTCTCGACGAAGAACTACTGTCCCGACTCCGTGTCGACGTGCGTCACGCCTTCGACGCTCCATTCCGTCCGCCCCGTGGACATCCCGGACAAGCTCAACCAGGGCTCCCTCTCGGCGGGCGGACCGATCTTCCGCGACAAGACCTTCTTCTTCCTCGCGGCGGACTACACGGTTCAGGACCGCACCACGTACCTCTCCCCCTCTCTCCCGGCGTTTCTGCTGCCCGCGGACGGTCACCTCGACTACACGGGGCGCTACCGCCAGGTGCTGGTGGACGCCAGGGTAGACGAGCGGCTCACGGACGCCCAGAGCCTGATGCTCCGCCTCAACCTCGACCAGTTCTACGACGACAATCCCCAGGACGCCGTCGGAGGCACGAGCGCCCCGAGCGTCTCGCGAAAGTATTCGCGGCGCGGGTGGACGGCGCAGGTCAACGACACCGCGGTGCTCTCGACCTCCCTCCTGAATGAAGCGCGGTTCGCCTACTTGAACGGCGATCCGGTCACCCTCTGGGAAGCGAAGGACCTGTCGACCACTTACATCCGCGCCGGAAACGTGCCGTTCACGATCGGGCAGTCGCGATCCTCCGACATCTTCAGCCGTCAGTTCCAGTTTTCCGACACGCTGTCCTGGTCGCAGGGCAAGCACGCCGTTCGCGCGGGCGTCAGCGTGATCCGTCACACGTCCGGCGGCACGGGCAGCGAGCCCGGCACCGCGGTCCTGGGCACCTTCACCTTCAAGACGGCCACGACCGCGCCGTTCGACCAGCTCACCTTAAACGACGTCCAGAGCTACACGCAGCCGATCGACTTCGGCATCGACAGCTACGAGCTGAAGCAGTGGCTCGTCACCGGCTTCGCACAGGACAGCATCCGCCTGCACCCCGACCTCACGGTCGACGTCGGGCTTCGCTACGACTGGCAGAGCATCACCGACGCCAGGGGGAACATCGCACCGCGCATCGGCTTCGGGTGGAACCCGGGCGGCGACGCGCGGACGTCGGTCCGCGGCGGATACGGCATGTATTACACGCAGATCCGCTCGAACGCGGTCGCGGGGTACCTCGTGAACGGGCTCGACGGGCTGACGACCTACACGGCGGTGCCGGGGCAGCTGGGTTTCCCGACCTGCCTCACCGGAGCGTGCCTTCCTCTCTCGTTCGATCCGAGGACGCTGCCGCCCTCCCAGCTGCCTGCGCGCGACATCGTGATCCAGGCGGGCCAGCGCGCGTTCTACGAGGCTCAGTTCGCGCGTTACGGCTTGAACTTCGACCTGCTCCCGAACTATCCCGACAAGCTCGTCAATCCTCGCAGCCAGGTCATCACCGTCGGCGCCGAGCGCGAGCTCGCCCGGAGCCTCTTTCTCGGAATGGATTTCGTGCACCAGCACCTCGATCACATCGACCGAACGGTCGATCTGAACGCGCCCGCTCCCTTCGATCGCACCGCGCCCGGACAGGTGCGGACCGTCGGACAGGCCAATGCCACCCGGCCGATCCTTCCGGCCAACGGCGGCGTGCGCCAGGTCAACGTGCTCATGAACCTCGGCGAGGCCGACTACAACGGACTGCAGACACAGGTCCGGTACCACGGCTCGAAGCTCGACGGCAGCGTCAGCTACACCCTCTCCAGGGCGACGAACACCAGTGAGCCGGATGGAAACGGTGTCGGTCCGAACGACAGCAATCTGGCGCGTCTCGGCGAGGTCGAGCGCGGACCGAGCGTGGTCGACCAGCGGCATCGCGCCGTCATCGCCCTGAGCTACCTCCTCCCGCTGGGCATCCGCGTCGGCACGCTGACCCAGCTCGCCTCGGCGCGTCCCTTCAACGCCACCACGGGCGTCGACAACAACGGCGACGGCGCGAACAACGACCGTCCCGTCGTCGACGGACAGGTCATCGACAAATCGCCTTACCGCGGAAGCCCGACCTCGGACGTGGCCGCCTTCATCGAGGGTCCGGTCCGGCTGGGAGTCGCGACGGTCATCCTGCGGCTCGAGGGATTCAACCTCCTCAATCACGGGAACTATCTTGGCCGCGGGCAGACGGTGTACGGCAACTCGGCGACGCCGAGCCCCACCTTCGGCCAGCTCGTCGCCGCGGGAGCGTCGAACACCGCGATCCCCGCGTTCGCCAACGTCGACCCGCCTCGCATGTTCCAGGTCTCGGCCCGACTCGTCTTCTGAGAAATTCGCGGTTCCATCAGGGGATCCTGAATCCGGGGGCCATGCGGCCCCCGGTCTCCTCATCGGGGTCCGACGCATTCGTCCCCGGGGAATCCGCACGAGCTCTGAGTCCGCCCTTGACCGCACTTTCCCCGTCCCCTTACGCTGACCGCCCGTGACGCATTCGACCGGGCCGGAGGCCACGCAGCCCAGGGATGCCGTGGAAGCCGACATCGATTCCCTGGCGGATCTCTGGCACGAAGGTTGGTGTGACGCCCACGCGGACATCGTTCCGGCGGACCTCCGGCGGCTGCGAACGCTTGCGAGCTTCCGGGAGAGGCTCCGAAACTCGCTCGCCAGCGTGCGAGTCGTGGGCCCGCCGGGCTCGCAGCTCGGCTTTCACATGGTGAAGGCCGCGGAGCTCAACAGCTTCTACGTGTCCCGCGCCGCACGCGGCACCGGGGTCGGGGCCACTTTGATGGCCGATGCCGAGGCCCGGCTCTTCCAGGCGGGCGTCGAGACGGCCTGGCTCGCCTGCGCGATCGGAAACGACCGGGCGGCACGCTTCTACGAAAAGACCGGATGGCGCCGTACGGGCACGATGATCAACGAAGCCGAGACGTCGGAAGGTCTATTTCCGGTGGAAACCTGGCGATACGAAAAGGTGCTCGTGGCCGGCCGGAAGCCTTGATTTCTGGTTTGACCCCCGGAACAAGCCCCGGCCGGTTGCGTACGAGATGGGCAGGGGTACACCGCATGCTTCGTTCCTCACTCTGCCTGCTCTTCGCGGCGGCGATGGCTTCGACCGCCCTGGCCCAGACGAAGAGGGAAGCCACCGACATCGTCCACCATCCCTTTTCCGAGCCGTTCGCCGGCGGCGGGAAGCTGACGCTCCGCGTTCGGTCCGGAGACATCCAGATCATCGGCACCGACGAGGACAGGATCTCCGTCGAGCTCTCGGGACGAAATTCCCGCGACGCCGGGGATCTGAGAGTCCGATTCCGGCGGAGCGCCGGAGAAGCGCAGATGCGCATCGCCGGCGGCCCGCGCAACGGCCTCACGATCACCGTCCGCATCCCGTCGAGCACCGATCTCCATGCCCGCGTTCCCTTCGGAGACCTCCGGGTGGAGAACATGGCAGGAAGTCAGGACATCGAGCTCCACGCCGGCGACCTGACCGTCCAGGTCGGTGACGCCGCGGAGTATTCGCACGTCGATGCCTCGGTGACCGCCGGCGACCTCGATGCCGTCCCGTTCGGCGAGACCCGCGACGGGCTGTTCCGATCGTTTCGCATGAACGGCAACGGAAAGCACCGCCTCCACGCCCACGTCGGCGCCGGCGACCTCGTGTTCGTCGCGCGTCCGCGCGCTCTCGCTCGCCGCTGACCCCGCATCACTTCGGCGGAGTGTTTCCTCCGAGGAGGTCCCGCGCGGCGACCGTGAGGGCCGCGGCGCCGGTGCGGAAAGTTCGCTCCCTGTCCGGCGCGAAGAGCGCGCTGTCCGGCCCCGGGACCTGCGTGCCGCCGCCTGGCTCTTCGAGAACTCGCCGGGCTCGACCGCGCCGACCCGAAGCTGGATCGAGGGAACGCCGGCGGCGGTCGTCGGCTCTATCGGCGGCGGCCGCCTCCGAAGGGCTCTCCGCCACGCATGGCGGGAGAGGCGAGCAGGAGCGATGCGAGCAGGACGGCCGCGCCGGCGGGGAGGCGCATGGGAACTCCCTCGAACGCCGTCATGCGGATTTTCTTCTGTGCGCCGGCGCGACGCCCTTGATGAGCAGCCACAAACCGAGCGGGACCTCGAACGCGAGCATGGGGTACCACATCGCCAGCGTGACCGGCCCGCGCAGGAATCCGGCGATCTGCAGGGGAAGGCCGACGACGAGCAGGATCGAGGCGAGCAGGCCCAGCCATGCAAGGACCGCGGGGACCATCCGCCCGCGCAGGAGGAGATAGGAGAAAGCCAGGCTGCCCACGGCGAAGAGGGTCGCGGTGACCTGCGAGTTCCAGTTCGGCAGGTTGAGCAGGAACCCGCCGAGCGCGGTCGTCGCCGCCGCGTCCGGCGCGTTCGCCCCCGTCGCGGTTGCGAGCCACAGCTTCTGCGCGATCGTCGACAGGGAGGTGAAACCGAGGATCCCCTCGCCGGCGCGACAGACCAGGACGAGCATCGCCAGGTCGGGATCCTGGTCCCGCGTCATTCCGTGGAGCGTGACGGCGAGCACGAGCGCCGAGAAGCACCCGAGCATGACGAGCAGGATCGCCAGCCGCACGTCGGACGCGTGGGCGGCGATGCTCGCGAGCTTCTCGGCGGTCCCCTTCCCCGCTTGCGCGCGTCCGAGAAGGACCATTCCGGGAAACGCGGCGGCGATGTAGAAAAGGAACGCGAACCCGGCGACCCGGGCGTTCGTCGTGCGAGTCATGGTGCCCCTCCTTGCGTGAGAAAAGAAATCGCGATCCGGCTGCGAGAGTCGTGAGAAGTTCTTTTCATCGTCCCCGAACGGCCGGGTCAAAAGATAGGCCTCCGATGAGGCCCGGAGAGCGAACGAAGCGCACGGGAATCCTCAAGACCCGAGACGACGGGCTTGTCCTTGCCGACTCATACGCGGCGGGCGGCCGCGAGTTCCCTCTTCTCCGGCGGCCACCCCGCCCGGCGTCACCCTCTAAGATGGCTCTGCCATGGCCAGGATGATCGATCGGGTGGAAGCGATGATTCGCGGCGAGCTGCCAGGCCCCCCGGCGGCGGATCTGATCGGGTTCCGCGCCGTCGCGGTCCGGCCGGGGTGGGCACTCTTCGAAATGGAGGCGGGTCCGCGGCACGCGAATCCCATGGGGACGCTCCACGGCGGGATCCTCTGCGACCTCGCCGACGCCGCGATGGGCGTCGCCTGGGCGTCCGAGCTCGATGACGGCCAGAGCTTCACGACTCTGGAGCTCAAGATCAACTTCCTCAAGCCCGTCTGGAACGCCCGCCTTCGCGCCGAGGCCCACGTCGTCAAGCGGGGAAAGACCGTCGGCCTCGTGGAATGCGATGTCCAGGACGAGTCCGGCAGCCTCGTGGCGCGCGCGAGCAGCACCTGCCTCACGCTCTCCGGAGAGAAGGCCTCGGGGCGCTGACCGCCCGCCGGACCTCGGAATCCGCCGCATCCCCGGCGCGACCCCGCCAACGGATCAGGCGGCCGTTTGGGCGATCGTCCCCTGTTTCGCCCCCCGGATCAGGAGCCACATCGCCAGCTCCGCGAGGAGAAACGGAAGCGCGAGGCGCGAGGCGGCGTCCCGGTACTGCGGGAGCCACACGGTGATGAAGCTCGGGATCACGTACGCGAAGCCATTCACGACGAGAAGGACGCCGAGGATCCGCGGCAGGAACCCTGACCTGTAGACGAGAAGCCCGAACGGGAGGAGCCAGAGACCCCAGAAGATCGACGTGACGACCAGTCCCTCGCCGTGAAGACGGAGGAACACCATCGCGAGGGCATCGAGCTGAGGCCTCGTGAACGCCGAAAGGAAATCGGCGCCGCGCAGGAGGATCAACGCGGCCATGTCGTTCAAAACGTTCACGAACGAGATCGGAATCGAGATGGCGAACAGCGTCACCATGAGCGAAGCGAGCCACCGGTGGACCGGACGGAGCAGGCGGTGCAGCGCGAGGACGACGAAGAAGAAGGCGATCGCGTTGATGAGCTCGCCCGCGATCCCGAGCCGGAACAGCGACTCGGAAGCCAGGATCCTTGCGGACGTCGCCGCCGCGTCCTTCGGGACGATCAGGGTGCGCGGGATGTAGATGAGGCTGAAGGGAGCGGGGATCAGGGCGACCAGGTAGAGGAGACCGGCGATCCGGGCGACGGATTTGCGGCTGGAGGTCATGGCTCCCCTTGATTTAAGGAACGTGAAGCGGCGGACGGTCACTCATCTCGGTTTCCTAGGGGAGACTACGGCAACACCTCCCGGCCGGCAAGGAGAAACCGTCGGAACGCCCCGCAGTCAGCGGATCGGCGTGATCGGAGTCCTCTTGGGCTCCTTGCCGAAACGGATGCGCGACTTCTCGATGTGCCTGGCGATCTCGACGTCGCGATCCCTGGGCGGAGCACTCGTGACCCAGCCATGAACGAGTCGCTCGGCAGCGGCGGCCACCTCATCCACCGCCCGGGCAAACCGTTCCTCATTGGCCCGGGAAGGCTTGTTCGCCCCGCTCAACTTCCGAACGAACTGAAGCGAAGAAGCCCGAATCTCCTCCGCCGTAGCCGGCGGCGCAAAATTAGCGAGCGTCCGAATGTTCCTGCACATACCCCAACTTTAACCAAGCCCGACCCCGGGGGGGAACGGGTCTTCAGCTGCTTCCATCCAGGACCGCGCGGAACGAAGTGAGAACACAGATCTGCCCGCCGGACACCATCCCGCGTCCGGCTAGCTGTGGGCCGCGAACTCCTTCATGAAGTCCTTCATCCGCTGGTCCCTCTCCTGGGGAGTGAGATCCTCCTTGCGCGTCGCGATCGTCCAGCGATAGCCGTGCGGGTCGGTGAAGCTCCCGGAGCGGTCGCCCCAGAACTGATCTGCCATCGCTCCCATCGGTCCGGGAGGAACCTGACCGCCCGCCGCCACGGCGCGTCGGAAGAGCGCGTCGGCATCCTCGACATAGAGCCAGAGCGAAGCCGGTGAGCCGCCCATCGCTCTGGCATCCTGACTTCCACCCATCGCGTCGTTCAGCATGATGAGCGAGTTCCCGATGCGCAGCTCCGCATGCATGACTTCCCCGTTGGGTCCGACGGCACGCGAGACCTCCTCCGCACCGAGCGCCTTTTTGTACCACTCGATCGCCTGCGTGGCGTTGTCCAGGGTGAGCTGGGGCGTCACCGTGTGGAAACCTTCAGGGACTGCGCTTTTCGCTTTGGCCATGGAAACCTCCTTACCTCCGAGACAATTGCACCCAATCACAAGAGCCGCTGCAAGTCTCGGACCGGTGCCAGTCCACGAGCGCGCAAGTCCGCCGAATCGAGGCGACTCCCCTTTACGCCTGACACCATCCGTAGTCCTCGGTGCTCCCAATGAGCGGCCGTCCCGCTCACAAAACCAATCCTTTCGACTCGGTCATCCCCGTAATGACCGCTCGCGACGTGAGGAGTCTCCCGACCGAAGGGAGGGAGGAGCCTCACGTCGCGGGAGGCAGCGCGGAGCGAAGCGCAGCGCAGCCGGCGTGCAGACGACAGTTAATATCTTCCCAACCCATGCCTCTGGAACCCGGCACGCGCCTCGGCCCGTACGAGATTCTCTCGCCGCTCGGCGCGGGCGGGATGGGCGAGGTCTACCGCGCCCGCGACGGCCACCTCGGCCTCGAGGTCGCGATCAAGGTCCTGCCCGAGGCCGTCGCCCAGGACCCGGATCGGCTCGCGAGGTTCCAGCGCGAGGCGCAGATCCTCGCTGCGCTGAACCACCCGCACATCGCCGCGATCTACGGCCTCGAGAAGTCCGGACCCGTCCAGGCACTCGTGCTCGAGCTCGTCGAGGGCGACACGCTCGCGGACCGGATTGCGGTCGGACCGATCCCTCTCGACGAAGCCCTCGCGATGGCGCGGCAGATCGCCGACGCGCTGGAGGCGGCGCACGAACGGGGGATCGTCCACCGGGACCTGAAGCCCGCCAACGTCAAGCTGACGCCGGGAGGAAAGATCAAGGTTCTCGACTTCGGCCTGGCGAAAGCCGTGTCCGGAGACCGATCGTCGCCCGACGCCACGTCGTCGCCGACCCTGACGGGAAGGGACACGGAGGCGGGAATCATCCTCGGCTCCGCGGCCTACATGTCGCCGGAGCAGGCCCGCGGCCGTCCCGTCGACAAGCGGGCGGACATCTGGGCGTTCGGGGCCCTCCTTTACGAAATGCTGTCGGGCCGGCGTGCCTTCGACGGCGATACCGTGTCCGACACGCTCGCGGCGGTGTTGATGAAGGATCCGGACTGGAACGCCCTACCGGCTCGGACGCCCAAGAATGTCCGGAAGGTCCTGCGGAGGTGTCTCGAGCGCGACCGCGACAAGCGCCTGCACGACATCGCCGACGCGAAGCTCGAGCTCGACGAGGCCCCGGAGCCGGATCAGATACTGCACGACGCCACCTCCGAGATCGCCACCCCGCGGCGCCGCCTGAGCGCCGGGCTCCCCGCCGCGCTCGCCGTACTCTTCGCCCTGCTCGCCGCGGCCGGCTGGTGGAGTGCGCTCCGCAAAGACGCGAAGCCGGCCGAGGCCCGCGCGACGGCGCTGACGGTCGCGCTGCCCGAATCGGATCAGATCCCCTTCGACGATTCCCCCGTCCTGGACATTTCGCGAGACGGCCGGCAACTCGTGTTCGTATCGGATCGCGACGGGACCCGCCGGCTCATGGTGCGTTCTCTCGATCGCGTTGGGGCGCGGCCCGTCGCCGGAACGGAACGGGCTTACTCGCCCTTCTTCTCGCCGGACGGCCAGTGGATCGGCTTCTTCGCGGACGGCAAGTTGAAGAAGATCCCGTCCGCCGGCGGCGTGCCGATCGTCCTCGCGGAAGCTCTCAACAACCGCGGCGGCGTCTGGCTCTCGGACGACCGGATCGTCTATGCGCCGGAATTCTCTACCGGACTCATGCGAGTCCCGGCCGGCGGCGGAAAGGCAGAGGTCCTCACGACGCCCGACACTGCGGGCGGGGAGCGCACGCACCGTTGGCCGAGCTGGCTGCCCGGCGACGATTCCGTTCTCTTCACGATCGGCACGCTGAAGAATCCCGGCAGCTACAACGACGCGCGCATCGCGGTCTTCGACGCGAAGACGAACAAGATCCGCGTCGTCCTCACGGGCGGCAGCATGGCGCGCTACGCCCCTTCCGGCCATCTCGTCTACGTGCGCTCCGAGACGCTCATGGCCGCTCCGTTCGACGCCAGGCGCCGCGAGGTCGCGGGCGACCCGGTGGCGCTTTCCGACCGGGCTGCCGGAGACCCGTCGAGCGGGATCATCTACGCGGCCGTCGGAGGCGACGGGACGCTCGCCTACGCGCCGATCGCCGAAACGTCGAACGGGTCGAGCCTCGTCCTCGTCGACCGGGCGGGGAAATCGCGGCCCCTGCCCGCTCCCCCGCGGCCGTACCACTACCCTCGCTTTTCACCCGACGGAAAGCGCCTCGCCGTGACGATCGGTCTGGGTCACGGGAATCGCGACGAGGTGTGGATCTGCGACGTCGCGACCGGAGGGCTTCAGCGCCTGACCTTCGGAGACGAGAACGGGAACTACTACCCTGTATGGTCGGGGGACGGCACGAGGGTCGCGTACAGCTCGGACCGGGGCCACCAGGGGATTTTCTGGAAGGGCGCCGACGGCACCGGCGCCGAAGAGGCCCTGTATCCAGACGCGCGGCCCGACCTGCCGAGCGACTGGTCCCGCGACGGAAAGACCCTCGCGTTCATGAGGAACTACCCGACCACGGAAGCGTGGACGATCTCGCTCGCGGACCGCAAGGAATCTCCCGTCGAAATCAACTCGGCGACCCCGGTCTTCTCTCCGGACGGCCGGTGGCTTGCCTACACAGTGCTGCCGGGCGTCGACAGCCCGGCGCAGGTGCTCGTAAAGCCGGTCGAGGGCGCCGGAAAGGGAGGAAAGATCCAGATCACATCCGACCTGGGAGCATTCCCCGTCTGGACCGACAAAGAAATCGTCTTCCTGTCGGAGAAGACGCTCGTCGCGATCGAGGTTCAGACGCAGCCGACGTTCCAGGCGGGCACCCGGCGGGAGCTGTTCGAGACGCCGTACGAGCGCAGCGAGATGCCTCTGCGCAATTACGACGTCACGCGCGACGGGCAGACCTTCGTCTTCGTCCGCGGCGCGTCCGATCGAACCCGGAACATCGTCCACGTCGTGCTGAACTGGTCGAGCGGCCTCGCGCGCGAGGCGCCGGCGAAGAGGTAACGGCATGCGCGAACCGCGTCCGATCCTCCCCGCGTCCGATCCATTGCTCGCGATCGACCGGCGGCGCCTTCTCGTTTCGGCGGCGGCGGCCGCGGCGGCTTTCGCTCTCCCGGGTTGCCGCACGGCGTCTCCGGGCACCGCGATGCGCGGCGGAGCGCGCGCCGCGAGGCCGCCGGGCTGCGCCCTCGCGCCCGTCCATGTCTCGCCGGGGCGCGAGATCCGAACCGTCGCCGGCCTGCGGCCGTATCGGCCATCGGGCTTCGTCGTTCGCGCCGAACGTCTCGGCGATCAGCTCGTCGTCCACAACTACGGCCATGGCGGCGGCGGCATCACCCTCTCCTGGGGCACCGCGCGGCTGGCGGTCGACCTCGTTCCCTCCGAGGAGCGCGGGCCCGTGGCGGTGCTCGGCTGCGGCGCCGTCGGCCTCGCGACGGCGCGGCTGCTCCAGGAGTCCGGCCGCGCCGTCCGCATCTACGCCAGGGCCGTCCCTCCGAACACGACGTCGGACATCGCCGGCGGCCAGTGGTTCCCCTTCTTCGTCGTCGACCCGCGCCGTCGCACACCGGAGTTCATGAAGCAGTTCCTCGCCGCCGCGACGTTCGCGTACAGCCGCTACCAGGTCATGGCCGGCGCGCGGTACGGCGTCCGATGGATGCGCAACTACACACTCCGCAACGACGAGTGGGACGAAGGAGCGCTCGTCGGGCGCGAGGGGCCGATGCAGGGATTCATGCCGGAGCTCCGCGACCTGGCTCCGGACGAGCACCCCTTCAGCGGCTTCCGCTACGTACGCCAGTTCGACAGCATGATCATCGAGCCGCCGGTCTACCTCGCGGCCATGGTCGACGAGGTGCGCTTCGGCGGCGCGGAGATCCGGATCGGGGAGATCCCCGACCGCGACGCGATCCGGCGGCTCCCCGAGCGCGTCGTGATCAACTGCACCGGCCTCGGCGCGAAGGCACTCTTCGCAGACGAGGAGCTGACGCCGGTCAAAGGCCAGCTCACGTTCCTGCTCCCGCAACCGGAGGTCGATTACGCGGTCCTGCAGGACGAGCTCTACATGTTCCCGCGCTCGGACGGGATCCTCCTCGGCGGAACACACCAGCGCGGCGTCTGGTCGCTCGAGCCCGACCCGGCCGCGAAGGCGCGCGTCCTCGCGGGCCATCAGGCGATGTTCGACGGGTTCCGGCGGTGCGCACCGAGGGGTTAACGGCGGAAGGCGGAAGACCTGACACCCGGCGGACAGCCCGCCGCCGGCGCGATCCAGGTGCTCTCTCGTCCCACGGTGGCGGCGCTCTTCGGGCAAGCCGAACACGGCTACCCGAACCTCCCCCTGTCGCCCGCGTGATCGCTAGCCGCGGCCGCGGCGGATGGCTTCGATCGCCCGCTCGAGGTCGTCGTGGATCCGCTGGCGGTCGATCTGGTACTCGCCCTCGGCCTTCTCGCGCGCGGCCGGGTCGCGGTTCTGCTTCTGCGGGTCCTTGAACAGGATCTCGCATTCCGCGAGGCGTGCCCCGGCAACCTTCCGCGCCTCCGCGATCTTTTCCTTCTGCGCGGCGGTCAGAGGTTTCTCCTTCGCGCCGGCCGGATCGGAGGCGCGGAGCCGTTCCATCGCGAGCTCAAAGGAGGTCTTGGGAGCCTTCGCCATCGGACGATGCTACCCCGATGGAAGCGAGAAGGTCCGAGTCCCGTTCGAATTCCTGCTCCGACATCATCGCGAAATCCGATCGCCTATGATCCTCGCTTTCCGGAGGTGGCAGGAATGAGGATGAGCAAGGCTTACGCGGGGTGGTTGGCGGCGGCGGCCCTCGCGGCGGGGCTGGCGGGGCCCGGATCGGCAGCCGGCCAGACGGCGGCGCCGGCTCAGCCACAGGCGGCGACAGCACCGCCGGCGCCCGCGCAGACCGCCGACGACCCGTTCCAGTGGCTCGAGGACGTCCATGGCGAGAAGCCGCTCGCCTGGGCCAGAGAGCACAACGCGAAGTCGACCGCGGTCCTCGAAGCCCGACCCGAATACAAGCCGATCTACACCCGAACGCTCGAGATCCTCGACTCGAAGGAGAAGATCCCGACGCCGGAGCTCCTGGGCGAGACGGTCTACAACTTCTGGCGCGACGACGCGCACGAGCGCGGCATCTGGCGGCGCACAACGCTCGCCTCCTACCGCACGGCCGTCCCTCAGTGGGAGACGGTGATCGACCTGGACGCGCTCGCGAAGGCGGAAGGCAAGGCCTGGGTCTGGCACGGAACGACGTGCCTGCCGCCCGCGTACACCCGCTGCATGATCAACCTCTCTCCGGGCGGCTCGGACGCCTCCGTGCGGCGCGAGTTCGACACGAAGACGAAGGGGTTCGTGACCGGCGGCTTCTCCCTCCCGGAGGCGAAGTCCAACGTCGCGTGGCGCGACGACGACACCCTCTGGGTCGGCACGGATTTCGGTCCCGGCTCCCTGACGAATTCCGGTTACCCGCGGATCGTCAAGCTGTGGAAGCGCGGTACGCCCCTCTCCTCCGCCCGCACCGTCTTCGAGAGCAAAGTCGAGGACGTCGCCTCGGCCGGAGAGAGCGAGATCCTGACCGACGGCCGGTACGACGTCGTCACGCGGATCCCGGTTTTTTTCCGCCACGAGTCGTATCTCCTCCAGGGCGAGAAGCTGGCCCGGCTCGAGCTCCCCGAGGATTCCCAGATCCGCGCCTTCTTCCGCGGCCGCATCCTCTTCTCGATTCGAAGCGACTGGACTCCCGCCAGCGGAGGCCGCACGTACAAGGAAGGGTCTCTCCTCGCCGCGAAAGTCGACGACGTCCTGCGGCCCCCGTCCGACCGCAAGTTCGAGGTTCTCTTCGAGCCGAGCGCGCGCGTTTCACTGGCCGGCGTGGACCGCACGCGGGATCGCGTCCTGATCGAGTCGCTCGACAACGTGCGCAGCCGCTTGACGGCTCTCTCGCTTAACGACGACGGGACCTGGAAGCGGTCCGAGATCCCGACACCCGGCCTCGGCACCGCAGACGTGACCACCGCCAGCGACGCAACGGAGAGCTTTTTCTTCTCGTACGAGGACTTCTCGACCCCCAAGTCTCTGTGGCTCGCCGAGAAGAACGGCCAACCGGGGAAGGTCAAGACGATGCCGGCCTTCTTCGACGGAAGCGGCATCACGACCGAGCAGCTCGAAGCCACGTCGAAGGACGGAACGAAAGTCCCGTACTTCGTCGTGCGGCCGAAGGGAACGAAGACCGACGGAACCGCCCCGACCCTCCTCTACGCCTACGGCGGGTTCGAGGTCTCGGAGGTCCCGACCTACAGCGGAACTCTGGGCTCGGCGTGGCTCGCGCGCGGAGGCGTGTATGTCCTCGCGAACATCCGCGGCGGCGGCGAGTTCGGCCCCGCCTGGCACAAGGGCGCCGTGAAGGACCAGCACATCCACAACTTCGAGGACTTCGCCGCGGTCGCGCGCGACCTCGCGGCGCGGAAGATCACGTCGGCGCGCCACCTCGGGATCATGGGGGGCTCGCAGGGCGGCCTCCTGGTCGGCGGAACCATGGCCCTCTACCCGGACCTCTTCCACGCCGTGGTCGCGCAGGTGCCGCTGGCCGACATGCACCGGTTCAGCCACCTGCTGGCCGGCAACAGCTGGATGTCGGAGTACGGCGACCCGGACAAGCCCGAAGACTGGGCTTACATGCAGACGTGGTCGCCCTACCAGCTCCTCAAGGCGGACGCGAAGTACCCGACCGCGTTCTTCTGGACCAACACCCGCGACGACCGGGTCCACCCCGCGCACGCCCGCAAGATGGTGGCGAAGCTCGAGGCGCAGGGCCACCCGGTCTACTACTTCGAGAACACCGAGGGAGGCCACGGGAGCGGCGCGGTGAACAAGCAGACGGCGCAGGTCACGGCGCTCCAGTACTCATACCTGTGGATGATGCTGCGGTGATGCGCGGATCCGTACGCCCGGCCTCCCGGTCGCACGTCCTGGAAGGCTCGCCGGGCTGACCACGGACGGACGGGAGAGTCGCAGCAAATTGACGCCGGTGAGCGTCCAGGAGTCGACGAGCACGACTTTGCCGCGCGTGCCGGCGGGGGTCAGCGGCGGCGAGCGCGTCGAGCGCAGAGTGGTGGCCGCCCCCCAGGGCGTGGACTTCGGCGTTCGGTTAGGTCCTTGCAACCGACGCTCCGGCCGGATTGTCATCAACGTCTTCCTCTCTCCGGGTAACGCTAGTTTTTGGTCGCGGCGGCGGCCGCCTGCTCGATCAGCCGGGCGACCTCGTTCGGGTGAGAGATGAAGGCCACGTGGCTCGCCTTGATCTCGGAGGTCTTCGCGCCCATCCGCTTCGCATAGAACCGCTCGAGCTCGGGGTTGATGGCGCGGTCGTCTTGAGAGACCAGGTACCAGGAGGGGATGGTCTTCCAGGCCGCCTCCGGGACCGAGGCCCCGAACGCGCTGTTGTGGATCGGCTTCTGCGTCGCCGCCGCCACGCGGGCTTCCGCCGCCGGCAGGTCGGCGCAGAAGAGCTCACGGAACCGGGCTGGATCCATGTACAGGAAGCCGGCCGAGTCGGGCTTCAGCGCGGATCCGAGGTCCGTCGGATACTTCTCGCCGAAAGCGCCGACCGGTTCGCCGGCCTCGGGTGCGAAGGCGGCCAGATAGACGAGCGCCTTCACGTTCGCGCTCCCCGCCGCCGCGCCCGTGATGACCGCCCCGCCGTAGGAGTGGCCTACGAGGACGACCGGCCCCTTCTGGGCGTCGATCACGCGTTTCGTCGTCTCGACGTCGCCGGCGAGAGACGCGAGCGGATTCTGGACCGCGATGACCTCGTAGCCGTCGCGCTGGAGGATCGGGATGACGCGCTGCCAGCTCGTGGCGTCGGCGAACGCACCGTGGACGAGCACGACGGTCGCCCGGGCGGGTCCCGCCGAGGGCGGCGCGCCGCTCCTGGGCTTCGGGGTGGTAGCGGACGACCGAGCGCGAAGCGCGCCACCGGCGAGGGGGGCGAGGACAAGACCCGCGAGGAAGAGCCGAACGAGACGGGTACCTTTCATGACGGGAACTCCTTTCTTCTTCTGGTCCATGGGCGATCTCACTCCCAGAGCACGTACTTGCCGCCATTGGTGCAAAGGATGACGAGACTCATCAGGACGATCATGACCTCGTAGTGCCAGCCCGAGGATTTTTCTCCCCAGAAGCCCGTGTGCCAGACGAAGATCTTCTTCTGGATCGCTCCCATCATGACGAGGATCAGACCGATCGAGGCCAGTTGCGTGAGCACGCCGAAAGCGACTCCGAGCCCTCCGGCGAGCTCCGCCGCACCCAGGAACAACGTGAAAGTCGGGCTCACGCCGATGCTGGCCGCGCGGCCCTTTGGATCGCGGACGTGATTCCATCCGCTGGTAAGGAAAACCGCAGCGACCATCAGCCGCAGAAGCAGCAGGCTGACGTCGGTCAGCTGCGCGAGCCGTGGAAACATCGGCATCTTTACCTCTAAGTCTCAGAGCCCGGATTCGGCGAGATCACCCGGCATCCGTCCCGACGCCATCTCCGCGTCGCGAGTCTGGGAACCATGGTCACCACGGCTCGAGACAGGCTCTGCGTTCCGGTTGTGCTCCACGCCACGCGCGGAGCCGCAGCGTCGGACCCACAGGAGGTTGCATCCAATCGACAGGCCGATGAAAAGGCCGCGGGTCGCGTCCAGCCAGTCCTCGCCGAGGCGCGTCGTGGGATGCACGAGGCGCGGGATCAACGCCGAGACGAGCAGCGCGACCATGCCGACGCACAGCCAGGTCCTCGGATTCTGCATGGGATTTCGAAGAGTCATGTTCGAGCCTCCTTTTCGACGGTCTCAGTCATTCTTGCGATGCCAGACGAGGACGGCGTACTTCACGATCACGGCGACGATCCCGACCGCGAGCAGGTCCCGGCTCATGACGTGGTCGTGGATCAGGTGGTAGAGAAAGAGTCCCATCGCGACCATCACGCCGGCCAGCCCGCCCGCGCTCAGAGACCGGCGCCGGTGGTCGAGGAACCTCTCATCAACGAAAGCGGGAAGACGGGGCATGAATCACTTCTCCTTCTCGAGCGTGAAGATCTCGTCGGTCGGACGGGCGAACAGCCGGGCGAATATCAGTGCGAGCTCCAGGCTCGGCACATACCGGTCTCGCTCGATCGAGTTGATGCTCTGCCGGGAAACACCGGCGGCGTCGGCGAGCTGCTGTTGCGTCCAGTCCCGCTCGAGGCGGAGATCTTTGACGCGGTTTCGGATGCGGGGCGACATGACAAGTTTGCTTTCCATGGCCACCCTACCGCGTCCCGTGCGCCATGTCAAGCCGGCTTGCCATCGGGTTCGGGGCATCGGGCGAACGTGGCGCGGGCTCCGACGGCGAAACGCCCTTCACGGGCGTCGTCCGCCGATACGAGGTAGTGGACGGGATCTGGGTTGCGTTCGCGCTCTCGCAGAACGAGGGCGCACACCCTCTGTCACAGGAGATCACGTCGGTCGTCTTCGGCTCCATCCCGCCGGAACGGTTCGCGCCGCCTTCGAATTGAGCTGCCGACGGCGCGTCAAAAGGTCAGCGAGGGGCGGTCACCCCACCTGTCCGGTAGAGATCGCGCGAAGGAGCCATCCGCGTTCGCGACCCGCTGGATGATGGTCCAGTGAGCGACGGCGCGAATCGAGATCTCGCGGCGGCGCGGAGGAAGAAAGCGAGGTCGCTTCTTCGCGTCGCGAGATAGAGTTCCGCTCGCTGAATCACGCTGACGATTCCACCGGAGGCTGCATGCCAGAAGATCCGCCCTCGGGCCCGCCGAAGCCCACCCGCCGGGCATTCCTTCGCTCGACCGGGACCACCGCCGCAGCCGCCGTCGTCGCGGCCTGCGTGCCAGCGGCTCCGACCGCCGCCGCGCAGAAAGCCTCGGCTCCGCCCCCGGCCATGCCGAGCCCACCCGGCATCGAGGGCGCGGTCCCGATCACTTTGCGCATCAATGGCAAGGACCACGCGCTCCGCATCGACCCCCGGACGACGCTGCTCGACTGCGTCCGCGAGACCGTCGAGCTCACCGGGACGAAGAAGGGCTGCGATCACGGGCAGTGCGGCGCCTGCACGGTCCACGTGAACGGCCGCCGCGTGAATTCCTGCCTCAGCCTCGCGCTGATGCACGACGGGGAAGAGATCACGACCATCGAGGGCCTCGGCACGCCGGACGCCCTCCATCCCATGCAGGCCGCGTTCGTCGCCCACGACGGTTACCAGTGCGGGTATTGCACGTCCGGGCAGATCATGTCGGCCGTCGCGCTCCTGAAGGAGCCCTGCGGCGCCGACGACGCCGCCGTGAAGGAGCTCATGAGCGGCAACATCTGCCGCTGCGGCGCCTACCCCAACATCGTGGCCGCCATCCAGCAGGTCCGCGGAAACGCCAGGGCGGACGGGAGCGACCATGCATAACTTCGAATTCGTTCGCCCCCCGGATTCCGCAACGGCCGTCGCGAACGCCGCCCGGGCGAAGACCGCCCAGCAGGGCGCGGACGTGCGGTTCATCGCCGGCGGGACCACGCTGCTCGACCTGATGAAGCTGAACGTCGAGACGCCCGCGCGGCTCATCGACATCAACCGCCTCGCGCTCGGCAAGGTGGAGACGACGCCCGATGGGGGGCTGTCGATCGGAGCCACCGTCCGCAATGCGGACCTCGCCCACCATCCGGGGGTGCAGCGGGACTATGCCGTGCTCTCCCAGGCGCTTCTCTCGGGCGCGTCGGCGCAGCTTCGCAACATGGCGACGACGGCCGGCAACCTGCTCCAGCGCACGCGCTGCATGTACTTCCGCGACACCGCGATGCCCTGCAACAAGCGGGAGCCCGGCACGGGCTGCCCCGCCATCACGGGCAGCAACCGCATGCTGGCCGTGCTCGGCACGAGCGACCAGTGCATCGCGACCAACCCCTCGGACATGAACGTGGCGATGGCGGCCCTGGAGGCCACGATCCACGTCCAGGGATCGAAGGGACAGCGCGCGATCCCGATCGGCGACTTCCATCTCCTGCCGGGGAGCACGCCGAACCGCGAAACGGTCCTCGAGCCGGGCGACCTCATCACGCACGTGACCCTCCCCCCGCCGGTCGCGGGCAGCAAGCAGATCTACCTGAAGCTGCGGGACCGGGCGTCGTACGAGTTCGCGCTGGCGTCGGCGGCCGTCGTGATGACGGTCGCGGGCGGAAAGGTGACCCGCGCGCGCATCGCCCTCGGCGGCGTGGGGACGAAGCCCTGGCGGTCTCCCGAGGCCGAAGCGGCGCTCGTCGGGCAGCCGGCCACCCCGGCGGTCTTCCGAAAGGCCGGAGAGGCGGCGATGCGGGGCGCCCGGCCGCAGAGCGAGAACGGGTTCAAGGTCGAGCTGGCGAAGCGCTGTGTCGCCCACGCGCTGCAGACCGCGATGACGTCTTGACGAGCCGCTTCCCTTAAAAGGAAAGATCATGCCGACGACACCCACAGGCACAGCACAGGATCCGACGACCTCACCGATCGGCCGCCGCACGCCCCGCGTCGACGGCCCGCTGAAGGTGACGGGAAAGGCGCAGTACGCCTCCGACTTTCATTTCCCCGGGCAGCTCTACGCCGTTCCCGTCGAGGCGACGATCGCCAGCGGCAAGGTGGCACGCCTCGACACGGCCGCCGCGGAGAAGATGCCGGGCGTGCGCGCGATCTATCACCGCGCCAACATCGGAAGGGTCTTCCGCTCCGTCCAGGGCCCGGGATTCGAAGGCATCATCGACGAGCGGCGCCCGCCGTTCGAGGACGACGTCGTCCGCTATTACGGCCAGTACATCGCGCTCGCCGTCGCGGATACCTTCGAGAGCGCCAAGGCCGCCGCCGACGCGGTCCGCGCGACGTACACGAGGGACAAGTTCAACGTCGATACGAACCTCCAGGCCGATCCGGAGCCCGACGTGGTCCCCACGACATTCGCGCCGACCAAGCGGCTGCAAAGCGAGCGGGGAAACGCGGAGCAGGCCTTCTCGGCCGCGCCGGTCAAGCTCGATCAGGTCTACGTCACGCCGGTCACGACTCACAATCCGATCGAGCTGCAGGGAGCCACGGCGGTCTGGGACGGCCCGATGTTGACGATCTACGAGGAATCCCAGGCCATCTTCAACCTTCGGGGCGTGATGGCGCAGATGTTCGGCGTGCCGAAGGAGCACGTCCGCGTCGTGACCCGGTTCGTCGGCTCGGGTTTCGGCAGCAAGCTCTGGCCGTGGACGCATTGCGCGCTCGCGGTCGCCGCGGCGCGGAACCTCGGCAAGCCCGTCAAGCTGGTCATCAGCCGAAAGATGATGTTCCAGTCGGTGGGTCACCGCCCCCGCACCCAGCAGCGCGTGCGCCTCGGCGCCACGCCCGCCGGAAAGCTGGTCTCGCTCCAGCACGACTACGTCAATCACCACGCGATCCTCGACAACTACCACGAGGACTGCGGGGAGGCGACACCGTTCCAGTACAGCGTTCCCAACCTGCGCGTGGCGTTCGGGCGCGCGCGGCGCAACGTCGGCTCTCCCACGGCGATGCGCGGACCCGGCGCCGTGCCCGGCCTCTACGCGACCGAGTCGGCCATGAACGAGCTCGCCGATCAGCTCAAGATCGACCCCGTCCAGCTGCGCGTCTTGAACGAGCCCAAGATCGACGAGTCGATGGGCATTCCGTTCTCGTCCCGCCACCTGGTGGAGTGCTTCCAGCTCGGCGCGGAGAAATTCGGCTGGTCGAAGCGCACTCCCGCAGTCGGCTCGATGAAGCGGGACGGGTTGACCCTGGGCTGGGGAATGGCCGGGTGCGCCTGGGTCGCGGCTCGATTCCCCGCCGAAGCCAGTGTCCATCTTCGAGACGACGGAACCGTCCGCGTCGCCTCGGGCACGCAGGACATCGGCACGGGGACCTACACGATCCTCGCGCAGCTCGCCGCGCAGAAGACCGGCGTGCCGCTCGACAGGATCGAAGCCGTGCTCGGCGATACGTCACTCCCGGAAGGCCCGGTCTCGGGCGGCTCGATGGTCACCGGTTCGATGGTCCCGGCCGTCTTCGCCGCGGCGGACCAGGCGATCGCCTCCCTGCTCGCGATCGCCACGACGACGCACGGATCGCCCTTCGAGAAGCACAAGACAGAAGACCTGAAGCTCGAGGGCGGCCGCGTCGTTGCGAAGGCGGGCGGTCCCGCCGGAGGGGTCCCCTTCGCCGACATCCTCCGCAAGGCCAACCTCCGCATGGCCGCCGGCCACGGAAAATCCGAAGGGACGTTCGGCAATCCGACGCCGAAGTTCTCGACGCATTCGTTCGGCTGTCACTTCATCGAGGTCGCCTGGCAGCCCGAGATCGCCCGGCTGCGCGTCAGCCGGGTCGTCACGGCGATCGACGCGGGACGGATCATCAACCCGCTCGCCGGACGGAACCAGGTCGAAGGTTCCGTCGTGATGGGAATCGGCATGGCCCTGTTCGAGCATACGAACTACGACCCGCAGAACGGCGCACCGATCAACAGCAACCTCGCCGACTACGTGATGGCGGTGAACGCCGACGCGCCGCCCATCGACGTGCATTTCGTGGACTACCCCGACAAGGAGATCAACGAGCTCGGCGCCCGCGGCATCGGCGAGATCGGCCTCGCCGGCGTCGCGGCGGCCATCACGGCGGCGGTTCACCACGCCACCGGAGTCCGCGTGCGGGAGCTGCCGGTGAAGATCGAGAACCTGCTCGCATCAGCCTGAGGCTCACAACTTGATGCAGACGTTCTTCGCTTCGGTGAAGAAGTCGAGCGACCCGAATCCGCCCTCGCGTCCGACGCCGCTTTCCTTCATTCCGCCGAAGGGAACGCGGAGGTCGCGAAGCAGCCACGTGTTGACCCACACCGTCCCGCTGTCGATCGCCGCGGCGACCCGATGGGCCTTCTGGAGGTCCCGGGTCCAGACGCTCGCCGAAAGTCCATAGCGCGTGCCGTTGGCGTAGAGAATCGCCTGCTCGGGAGAATCGAAGGGCGTGACGGTGACGACGGGCCCGAAGATCTCCTCCTGCATGACGCGCCTCTGGCAGTCGAGGCCGGCGATCACCGTCGGCTCGAGGAAGTACCCGTCCCGGACGCTCGCCGGAAGATTGCCGGGCCGCTTTCCTCCGGTGAGGATGGTGCCTCCTTCCTCCTTCGCGAGATCGACGTAGCCTTCGACCTTGCGGAGGTGGGCCTCGCTCACGAGCGCCCCCACGTCGGTCGAAGCGTCCTGAGGATCTCCGATCCGGAGCTTCTGGACTCCCTCCAGAAAGCGGTCGAGGAACTCGTCGTAAATGGTCCTCTCGACGAACAGGCGCGATCCGCAGAGGCAGATCTCCCCCTGGTTGGCGAAGCTCGACTGGATCGACGTGGCGACGGCCTGCTCGAGATCGGCGTCCGCGAACACGATGTTCGGGTTCTTCCCTCCGAGCTCGAGAGACACTTTCTTGAACAAGGGTCCCGCGCAGGCCATCACGTCCGCGCCCGTTTTCGTTCCTCCTGTGAACGAGATCAGAGGGACGTTCGGATGCGACGTGAGCGCGCGGCCCGCGCTCCCTCCGGGGCCGTGCACGATATTGACGACGCCCGGCGGAATCCCCGCCTCCAGGGTCAGCGCCGCGAGCCGGTCGGCGGTCAGCGGCGTCAGCTCCGAGGGTTTCGCCACGCAACAGTTCCCGGCCGCGATGGCCGGGGCGATCTTCCAGGTCAGAAGATAGAGCGGCAGGTTCCAGGGCGAGATCAGCCCCGCGACGCCGAGAGGCTGGCGGATGGTGTAGTTGAGCGCGCGATCGTCCGTGCTGTGGCACGCCGTCTCGGCGTGCAGGATCGCCGTCGCGAAGAAACGGAAGTTCAGGATGGCCCGGGGCACGTCGAGGCGTCGCGCGAGCGCGATCGGCTTCCCCGAGTCTTCCGATTCGAGCCGCGCCAGCTCGTCGAAGTTCTTCTCGATGAGGTCGGCCACCCGGAGCAGGAGCCGGGACCGCTCCTCGGCTGGCGTCCTGCGCCATGACTCAAACGCGCGGGCCGCGGCGGCGACGGCGGCATCGACGTCGTCGGGGCCGCTTTCCGGGATCTCCGCGATGACCTGACCCGTCGCCGGGTTGACGTTCGGAAGGTATCGGCCCGAGGTGGGCGGCCGGAACTCGCCGTCGATGAAATTGAGGATGCGTTTCACTGGCCCAGAATCCTATCCGGGTTCGAGCGTTTGAATTGCACCGGGCATCATGGTACGAAGCACGAAGATGGAAGAAGACAAGCCTCGCGGCCCTCTGTACTACGCGGATTACATCCAGGTCGATCGGCTGCTCGACAGCCAGCAGATGCAGAGCGCCCTTCGCGGCCGGCCGGCCCACGACGAGATGCTCTTCATCATCGTTCACCAGAGCTGCGAGCTCTGGTTCAAGCAGATCCTGTGGGAGCTCGACGCGGTGCTCGCCACCTTTCGAGGCGCCCTCGTTCCCGAGGAAGAGCTCGGGCCGGCGGTCCTGAAACTGGGGCGCATCGTCGAGATCCAGCGCGTCCTGGTCCAGATGATCGACGTCCTGGAGACCATGACCCCGCTCGACTTTCTGGATTTCCGGGACGTCCTGATCCCGGCCTCGGGCCTTCAGAGCGTTCAATTTCGCCTGATCGAGAACAAGCTCGGAATGCGGCGCGAGGACCGCCTTCAGCTCCACGGCGCTCCCTACACCTCGCGCCTCAGCCCGGACGATGCCGCGCGCGTCGAAGCGTCGGAGAAGGAATCTTCCCTGTTCGATCTGATCGAGGACTGGCTCGAGCGAACGCCCTTCCTGAGCTTCGGCGACTTCGACTTCTGGCGCGAGTATCGACAGGCGGTCGACGCCATGCTGGCCGCCGATCGCGCTTCAATTCGGAGCAACCCCACGCTGGCGGAGGATGAGAAGGCCACGCAGCTCGCGGGGGTGGAGGCGACGGCCGCTCGATTCGCGGAAGTCTTCGAGCCGGGGGACGGCGAGCCCGTGGCGGGCCCGGGCCGCCACCTTTCCCGACGCGCGCTCCAGGCGGCGCTCCTCATCAATCTCTATCGGGACGAGCCCATCCTGCATCTTCCCTTCCGGCTACTGGTGCTTCTGACGGACATCGAACGGAACTTCACGACGTGGCGCCAGCGCCACTCGCAGATGGTGATGCGGATGATCGGCAGCCGGATCGGCACCGGCGGCTCATCCGGCCACGAATATCTCGACCGGGCGGCGGAACGTCACCGGGTCTTCGGGGACCTCTCGGCCCTTTCCAGCTTCTTCATCCCCAGATCGGCTCTTCCCCGGCTCCCTCCCGAGGTGAGAAACCGGATGGGATTCCGCTTCGGAACTCAGAGGTGAGCGGTGGGGAGAGGTGACAGGTGACAGGTGACAGGTGACAGGTGAACAGTAGGGGGTTTGACGTGAGGGCTGCCGTCCCCTCTCCCCTCTCCTCTTTCCTTCAACCTTCTGCGATCACCTTCAACTCGATCGAGATCGGGACCGGAAGCGCAACGACGCCGACGGTAGTCCGCGCCGGCCGGATGGCCTCGAAGTACTCCCCGTAGACCCGATTGAATGCCGCGAAGTCGTGGTCGATGTTCGTCAGGAAGACCGTCACGTCGACCACTTTTTCGAGCGAGCTCCCGGCGTCCTCGAGAATCGCCTGGATGTTCTCGATGCACGAGCGTGTCTGAGCCTCGATGCCTTCGGGAATCTGCTCGGTCTCCCGATGCCGCGGGCCGATCCCGGAAAGGAAGAGGAGACTCCCGACCCGGCGGGCATGCGGATAGGGACCGAGCGCCCGCGGCGCGCGCGCGGAGACGATCGATGGTGACGGGTTCTTCGGGTCGGTATTCACGCCGCCTATACTACTTTTCGAGCATGTTCGCCGCCGGCTCCGACAGGCCGCTCACCGAGGCAACCCGGTATTCGTACACGGATCACGCTCGACACGAAGCGGCGCCGATCCATTGCGGAAGGAGAACGTGAAGATACGGTTGAAAGTAAAAGACACCCTGATTTCGGGAACCTTGAACGACAGCGGCACGGCGCGGGACTTCATTTCACTCCTGCCCATCACTTTGAAAATGAACGATCTGTTCAAGAGGGAGAAGTTCGGACACCTGCCGCGAACGATCTCGGACGACGGAAAACCCACGCACACCTACAAAGTCGGGAACGTCGCTTATTGGTCTCCTGGTCCCGATGTGGCGATTTTTTATCGCCAGGACGGCCGGAGGATCCCTGAGCCCGGGATCATCGTGATCGGGACGCTCGATTCGGTTGAGGGTCTGAACGGACCCGGCTCTGTGAAAGTCACGATTGAACCCGAGCGGTAACAGGAGGCCGAAGTGAGGATTCGAGGCGTCATTCTCCCCGCCTGAGCCTCGGCGTTCTCGGAATCGCCTGGACGCTCTGACCCGCGCGCCTCTGCACGTGGACGACTTCGGGGACCTGCTCGGTCTCCCGATGCCGTCAGGCCCTACCGGGGACAGACGGATTTTTCAACCCGAAATTCTCGCCGCATATACTGTTCGCGAGGAACGTCATGCCTTCGAAAGCGTTGAATTTCCAGCGGTGGATCGACGAGCACCGGAGCGATCTGAAGCCGCCGGTGGGCAACAAGAAGGTCTTCGACGAGGACGACTTCATCGTGATGGTCGTCGGCGGTCCGAACAACCGCAAGGACTACCACATCGACGAGGGACCGGAGTTCTTCCATCAGATCGAAGGCGAGATGG
This sequence comes from Acidobacteriota bacterium, assembly GCA_039933215.1. Classification (GTDB taxonomy): domain Bacteria; phylum Acidobacteriota; class Thermoanaerobaculia; order UBA5066; family Gp7-AA6; genus JALYUA01. The sequence goes on along the minus strand of JBDTOO010000019.1, from coordinate 28,016 downwards.
TGTTGAAGACCATCCAGGGTGGGAAGGTCGTGGACATCCCGATTCGCGCCGGCGAGATCTATCTCCTGGCGCCGCGCATCCCCCATTCGCCCCAGCGGATGCCGGATTCCGTGGGTCTCGTCGTCGAGCGCAAGAGGCTCCCGCACGAGAAGGACGGGCTCCAGTGGTATTGCGACAACTGCACGAGTCTGCTCTACGAAGAGTTCTTCGATCTGCACGACGTCGAGAAGGATTTTCCGCCGATCTTCGACCGGTTCTTCGCGGACGAGAAGAACCGCACCTGCAAGCGCTGCGGCACGGTGATGCCCGCGCCGGCCCGCTGACTTGCTGAAGATCGACGTCCACACTCACATCCTTCCCGAGAAGCTGCCCGACTTTCGGAAGTTTCCGGGTGGCGAACGATTCGTTCGCATCGAGCATCAGACGTCTCCCCGCGGCGGCGCCTCCGGAAGCGCTCGCATGATCGACAATGGCTCCCTGTTTCGGGAGATCGAGAGCAATACCTGGAGCGTCGAGGCGCGGCTGGCGGACTGCGACGCGGCGGGCGTCGGCGTGCAGGTCCTCTCGACGGTGCCCGTCATGTTCAGCTACTGGGCGGAGCCGGCTCTGGGGCTCGACCTCTCGAGGCACCTGAACGACCACATCGCCGGGGTCGTGGCCGCGCACCCGGCGCGTTTCGCCGGTCTCGGAACGATCCCGATGCAGAGTCCCGACCTCGCGGTCCGGGAGCTCGAGCGGTGCATGCGCGATCTCGGGCTCTCCGGGGTCGAGATCGGCTCGAACGTCAACGGGGCGAATCTCGACAGCCCGGAGCTCTTTCCGGTTTTCGAAGCGGCCGCGTCGCTCGGCGCCGCCGTTTTCATCCATCCGTGGGAGATGGCCGGCCGGGATCGGATGACACGCTTCTGGCTCCCCTGGCTCGTCGGGATGCCCGCGGAAGAGTCGCTCGCGATCTGCTCCCTCATCTTCGGCGGAGTGCTCGAGAGGCTGCCCGCCCTGCGGATCGCCTTCGCGCACGGCGGCGGCGCCTTTCCCGCCACGATCGGGCGCATTGCCCGCGGCTTCGACGCGCGTCCCGATCTGTGCGCGGTGTCCAACGACGTTTCCCCGCGCGAGTACCTGCGGCGGATCTACGTCGACTCCCTCGTTCACGAGCCCCTGATGCTGCGCTACCTCGTGGACCTGATGGGCGCCGACCGCATCGCCCTCGGGAGCGACTACCCTTTCCCGCTCGGCGAGCCCCGGGCAGGAGAGCTCATCGATGCCTGCGAATTCCCGGATGAGACTCGTGCGCGGCTCCTCCATGGCACGGCGCTCGAGTGGCTCGACCTCCCGCTTGCACGCTTCGGTGGAAACCCTTGACCGAGGCCTTCCAGCCCGGCCGGGATTTCCCGGTCGCCCTGGATCGAAGCGACGCGCTCGGCCGGTTCCGGGACGAGTTCCACATCCCCGGGAGCGATGACGGCCGGGAAGAGATCTATTTCGCCGGCAATTCGCTCGGACTCCTCCCCCGCAGGACGGCAAAGTACGTGGACGCGGAGCTCGAGAAGTGGAGGCGGCTCGCCGTCCAGGCGCACTTCTCGGGGGAAAACCCCTGGCTGCCGTACCACGAGCTCCTCGCCGAGCCGATGGCCCGGCTGGTGGGCGCCGGCCCGAGCGAAGTCGTCACGATGAACTCGCTGACCGTGAACCTCCACCTGATGATGGCGAGCTTCTACCGGCCCACCCGCGATCGGCATCGGATCCTTCTCGAGGACCACGCGTTCCCCTCGGACGACTATGCGCTCGAGTCTCAGGCGATCCTCCACGGCTTCGACCCCGCCGAAGCGCTCGTGCGGCTGCGGCCCGATACGCAGAACGGACGGCACACGATCGATGCCGCCGAAGTCGCCCGGCTCCTCGAACGCGAGGGCGAGTCGATCGCCCTGGTCCTGCTTCCGGGAGTCCAGTACTACACGGGCCAGGCCTTCGAGATCGAGGCGATCACGCGACTCGCGCACGCGAGGGGGTGCGTCGTCGGCCTCGACCTGGCTCACGCGGCGGGAAACCTGGTCCTGCGCCTCCACGAGTGGAACGTGGACTTCGCCGTGTGGTGCACGTACAAGTACCTGAACTCGGGGCCGGGCTCGGTGGGCGGCTGTTTCGTCCACGGGCGGCACGGCATCCGGCACGACCTTCCGCGGCTGGCCGGCTGGTGGGGCCACGACAAGGCGTCGCGTTTCCGGATGGAGCCCGGATTCCGGCCGATCCCCGGCGCCGAGGGATGGCAGCTCTCGAACCCTCCGATCCTCTCGCTCGCGGCGATTCGCGCTTCGCTCGACGTTTTCATGGAAGCCGGAGGAATGGAGCCGCTGCGGGAGAAATCGGTTCGCCTGACGGCGTACCTCGAATGGCTGCTCCGGCGGGAGGTCGGCGACTCAATCGAGATCCTGACCCCCGCAGAACCGGACCGGCGGGGATGCCAGCTGTCGTTTCGCGTGAAGTCGCGTTCCGGCGCCTCGGGAAGAACCGTCTTCGAGAAGCTCGAAGCGTCCGGCGTCACCTGCGACTGGCGCGAGCCCGACGTGATCCGAGTGGCCCCCGTCCCCCTCTACAACCGGTACGAGGAGGTCTGGCGCTTCGTCGAGATTCTTCGCGACGCGCCATGAGAACGCGCGACACCTCCGAGATCACGCTCGTCGGCGCCGGTCTCGCCGGTTCGCTGCTGGCGATCTTCCTGGCGAAGCGCGGGTACCGCGTGACGCTGCTCGAGCGGCGCCTCGATCCCAGGAAGACGGCGGCCGGGTCCGCCGGGCGCTCGATCAACCTCGCTCTCGCCAATCGCGGCATCGCCGCGCTCGAAGAGGTCGGGGTGATGGAGAGCGTCCGGACGGCCCTCATTCCGATGGCCGGGCGGATGCTCCACGACGAGGAAGGACGACTCCGGCTGATTCCCTACGGCAACAAGCCGCATGAAGTCATTTACTCGGTTTCGCGCGCGGGCCTGAACACGCTCCTCCTGGATGCCGCGGAAGCGACCGGTCGGGTGTCGGTGCGCTTCGGAGAGACGGTCCGCGGGGTCGATTTCGACAACCGCCGGGTGCGTTCTTTCTCCGCCGAGGATCCCGAGCGGCCAGAGCCAGCGCCAGCGACACCCTACGACGTCCTCATCGGGACGGACGGAAGCGCCTCGGCCGTTCGCGCCGCGATCCTGGAACGCACACGCGGACGGCTCGACGAGGAGCCGCTCGGCCACGGGTACAAGGAGCTGACGATCCCGGCGGCGGCCGGCGGCGGGTTCCGGATGGAGAAGAACGCCCTGCACATCTGGCCGAGGGGCGAATACATGCTGATCGCGCTCCCCAATGCCGACGGCAGCTTCACCGCGACCCTGTTCCTGCCGAACCGGGGAGAGGAGAGCTTCGAGACGCTGACGACGTCGGAGGCGGTCCACGCGCTCTTCGGACGCCGGTTCGCGGATGCGATCCCGCTCATGCCCGGGTTCGTCGAGGACTTCTTCGGAAATCCCACCGGCCATCTGGAGACGATCCGCTGCCAGCCCTGGTCGTTCGAGGACCACGCGCTCGTCCTGGGCGACGCGGCGCACGCGATCGTTCCCTTTCACGGGCAGGGCATGAACGCGGCGTTCGAGGATTGCAGCGCCTTCGACCGGTGTCTGGACGATCCGGATCGGACGTGGGACGAGGTCTTCGCGGCATTCGAAGAGCGCCGCCGCCGGAATACCGACGCGATCGCCGACATGGCGCTCGAGAACTACGTCGAGATGCGCTCGACCGTCCGGGAGCCGAGGTTTCAGCTGAAGAAGGACCTCGCCTTCCGCCTCGAGGAGCGACACCCGGGCCGGTTCATCCCCCGCTATTCCATGGTGATGTTCCACACGATTCCCTACGCCGAAGCGAAGCGGCGGGGAGCGATCCAGGAGGAGATCCTCGACGAGCTGACGAGCGGGGCCTCGGGCCTCGATGAGGTCGACCTCGTCCGCGCCGACCGGCTGATCGCCGAGCGGCTCGGAACGACTTGACCTGAGCGAGAGCGACGGAGACGGACTGCCGTTCGGTGCCGCTGTCAGCGGCGCCCGGAGGGGAACGCGGCGCGCAGAAGATCGCCGGCCTCGAGCTCCCCGACGTCTCGAGACAGTCGTTCCAAAAGAGAAGCGAACCGCTTTTCCGCGGCCGCGCGGCGGCGAGTCGTGCCCGCAGCGCCCCAGGCGGGCTCCCGCCAATCGACGAGCCGCTCGAGCCGGGCGGACAGCTCGTCGCGAAGAATCTCGAACCATCTTGGAGCTCTCAGGCCGAACGTCACCGCCAGGGAAGGTTCCGTGGCGCGGGTGGCGTGCCAGAAACCGGCAGGAAGAAACAGCGCCGATCCCGGGCGCATCGTCATCCTTGTGCTTTCGCGCGGCATGGAGCGGGATGGCGTGCCGCGGCTGTAGCGAGCCACCGCGGCCGGAAGCGGGAGCGACGCGACGTGGTTCTCGATCGGATGGTCAAGGACGCGATTCGGCGCAAAGGACCAGAGCTTGGCCCCGATCAGCTGAACGCTGATCACATGGTGGCTGTCAAAGTGTTTGGGAACGCCGGCCCCCGCCGGTGAGATGTAGACATTGCAGTGGCACAAGTCGGCAGGCAGTCCGAGGTCCCGGGCCAGGTCGCGCAGCCAGCGCCCGAGCACCACATGCCACTCCTGCACGCCATTGAAGGCGAGTGTCGCGCCAGCCAGGTAAAGCTCCGCCGCTTGCGCAGAATCGACTGCCAGACTGCAATAGTCGGCGCCGGCCATCAACGTCGCGGTGATGGAGACGTCCCGGGTCTTCGGCCAAAGGCGGAAGTCGGAAAACTCCTCCAGGTCCGCCAGCGCGCCGAGTCGGCGCAGAGAGCCGTGGCGCACGTGAGGCCGCCAGGGCCAGGACGGGCCGATCCTGTCCGGGCTCAGCCCGAACACCGTCTTCATACCGGTCCCGCCGGCCCTCTTCGAGCGCGGATGGGCGGCCAACGGCCTACACGATCCCGTTGTTCAGTTTGTTCAGCTGTTCAGGTGTTCGGTCGCTCAGCGGCCGAGGCCGTCTGGCAGCGCCGAACGCCTCAGAAACTCCTCTTCGCGTCGGCCATCTGCACGTTTGTCAGCCTCTTCGCGTCGGCCATTTTCGCATCGGCCATCACCGCCGACCCGCCCCGGACCGAGTGAAGCTCCGCCGCCGTCAGATTCCGGATCGTCTTCTTCTTGGGCTTGAGGCTCGTCGGCTTCTTCGAGGGTTTCCTCTTATTTGGCATGGATGCGCCTCCTTGTGCCTTCAGTGGAACATCTTCGACGGCGACAATGTTCTTCTCGGCCCTTCAGCATGTCAAGCCGGCTCGGCCTTTATCTCGCGTTTCCCGTCGAGCTCTTACGGCTGTCGGGTGGGAGTCACCGGACCGCGTCGACGAACAGCGAGTAGTGTGTGCCTCGAAAGGCGGCCCGTGCGTAAGGGCTTGCCGAGTCGACGTGCAGGTCGGGGTGGCGGCTCTTCATGTAGGCGCTGCGCTCGATTCGCCGAAAGCCGGCCTTCCGCAGCAGCAGCTTCAACGTCTCGAAGTCGTACCCGAACTTGTGGCCAAAGAAGTCGTTCGGCTGAGAGGCGGCGCCTGCGTAGAGAAGGGTCTCGATCAGCATGGTCTCGCAACGCTCCGAGTCCGGCCATGTTTTGCGCCTGGCGCGGAAGAACGCCCTGTCCCGCCGCGCGTAGGCAGAAAGATACTCGTGGATGTCGGGGACGACGAGCCTCAGGACCCCGCCGGGCCGCAGGACGCGGCGAACCTCACGGAGAAAGGCGAGGCCGTCATCCGGGTAGTCCAGGTGCTCCAGCATGTGCGAGCAGAAGACGACTCTGGCCGAGCCCCCGCGAATCGGAAGCCCCCAGAGCACGTTGACCGAAAGATCCGCGGGAGGCAGGTCCACGTTGAGCCAGCCTTCCAGGGTTTGCCCGCCGCCGCCGATCTGGATCTTCCGATCGCCTGATCCGGAGGAGAGGGCGACGCGGGAGGCCTGACCGCCCACGTACGGCTTGCGCATCCGGATGAGCTTGCGCCGGAGCTTCAGGAGCTCTCGGAACACGGTAATCAATCCGCCGCGTATATCTCCTGAAGATCGGGCCGCGGGGTCGACGTAGCTTCCGAAGCCGCCCAGTTCGTTGGCGACCTGACGAGTGAGGATCGCGATCGACTCGACGATCCTCTCGTTGGGCGTCCGATCAGCCGTCTTCATACGCGCGCATTCCTGCGCGCCATTATCGACCCGCGCGCCTTTCCGTATCTCCCCGCTGGGGGATCGGAGGTGCGCCGTCCTTCGGTAGACTTACAACCGAGGCCGCCGATGCCCGTCAAAGCCAGAGTCCCCACCGTCAGGATGTCCGAGGCTCTCCGCGCGCCGGGCGAAAAATGCGAAACGCCGGGACGTCGGGAGGACACCGCGGCGGAACAGCCGCGCTTCTTCGCGACTCCCGCCGACTTCCGGGCCTGGCTCGAGGCGCACCACGAGACGAAGAAGGAGCTCCTCGTCGGGTTTCGCAAGAAGGCAACCGGCAAGCCGAGCATCACGTGGCCCGAGTCCGTCGACGAGGCCCTGTGTGTCGGCTGGATCGACGGCGTGCGCCGCCGCGTGGACGAGAGCGCCTACACGATCCGTTTCACCCCCCGCAGGCCGAAGAGCATCTGGAGCGCCGTCAACGTCGCGCGCGTCGCGGCGCTGACGAAGCTCGGCCGGATGAAGCCGGCGGGCCTCCGGGCGTTCGCCGCCCGAACCCTGGACCGCACCGGCATCTATTCGTTCGAGCGGAAAGAGGCGGCGAAGCTGACCACGGCGCAGGAAGAGGTCCTGCGCGCGAACCGAAAGGCCGCCGCGTTCTTCGAGGCGCAGCCGCCCGGATACAAACGCCTGGCGCTTCACTGGGTCGTGAGCGCCAAACGGGAAGAGACGCGCGAGCGCCGTCTCCAGCAGCTCATCGCCGACAGCGAGGCCGGTCGAAGGATCGGACCGCTCACGCGGCCGGGGAAGTGATTCCCTCCCGCCGCAAGCAGAAGAAAGGGGTCGGTCGAACCCCCTGCCCGCAAGCGCGGTCCGCAGACGCGCGGCTCTAGGCGGTTCGCGCCCCGCGCCGTCCCCGCAGCAGCCGGGCGGGCAGCAGGACGATCCCGCCCAGAAGCCGGAAGGCGCCTTCCACGGTGATTCCCACCAGCCGGAACGGCAGCAGCAGGAGCCACACGATCGGGTAAAGAACCAGCGCGACCAACGCGACCGGCCAGCACAGAAGGAAGAGCAGCAGCCACACGAGGAAAGTCAGCATCGAAAACAGTTACGGAAGACCGCTGGAGAAGTTCCGTCGCAGCGACCGGTGAGATGAGGGAGGTGAGGGGTCAGAGGTCGGGGCCCGGAAAAGCAGAGGTCAGACGGCGGACCCTTCGCCCTCTCACCTCTCACACTTCACCTCTCCCTCTCACCTCTCACCCCTCTCCGCTGACCTTCGTCCCTTGAGAGTCCGTATCGCATGATCGACGCATGCCGTCCGCCCTTTTCACGCTCGAGGGAGTAGACCTCGCCCTCCGGACCGGCGGACGCCGACTGGACGGGCTCGATCGTCCGGAGATCCGCGTCGTCCAGCGAAAGCGCGCAGGCTTGCCGGATCTGGTCCAGGTGACGCGCATGCCGCGCGCCGACGATCACCCCCGAGACGTCCGGCTGATCGAGGACCCAGCGGATGGCCACGGCGCCGATCGTCGTCTCATGACGCGAGGCGATCCTGGCGAGCGCCGCGAGCAACTCTTGGAAGCGGCTCCATCCGCCGAGCTCGTCGATGATCAGCCGGTACTTGACGAGCGATCGGTTCTCGAGCGGCGGAAGGGGATCCGGTTGGCCGAGGTAACGATCCGAGAGGAACCCGCCGGCCACGGCGCCGTAGCAGAGCAGCCCGATGGTCTTTTCCGCACAATATGCAGCCAGACCCGCGGCCGGCCTGCGGTCGATCACCGAATACTGCACCTGCTCGGATGTGATGGCCGCACCGCCGGCGACGATCTCCGACAGGCGCAACCGGTCGAAGTTCGTCAGGCCGACGTGGCGGATCTTCCCGGCCCGCCGCAGCTCGTCGAGCCACGCCGCCGCTTCGACGTAGCCGGGAACGCCGTAGTCCCACCAGTGCAGCTGGACGAGATCGAGGCGTTCCACGCCGAGGCGCGCGAGCGATCGGTCGACGCCGCGGACGACGTCGGCCCGCGAGTGAGTCGGCAGTCGATCCAGATCGGGGACATATTTCGTGTGAACCTGAACGCCCGGGCCGTCGCTCCCCTCTCGCCGCTTCAACCACCGGCCGATCAGCGCTTCGACGCCGGTGTAGATGTCCGCGCAATCGAACGTCGTGACGCCCGCCTCGACGAACCGATCCATGTCGTCCATGGCGGCGCCGTCGTCGACGGGCCCGTGACCACCGGCCAGCTGCCAACCGCCCTTCAGCACGCGGGAGATCGTGTAGCCGGGTGCGAGCTCGGACCTTGGAATCGTGTTCATCGAAACACGAAGGCTCAGCCGAGCGGAACGGCGGTGACGTCGCGATGCCGGAACGTCCGGGTCTCGAGTCGCGAGATGCGGAACCGCGCGCCGCAGTTGGGGTCGGGGCACGCGATCTCGGCGTCCGTCGTCATCCAGTCGTGCGGATGCGTGACCCGCTGCTTCGCGGGCAGCAGGGGCAGCAAGGCCGCCAGCGCGTAAATGGAGAATGACTGATCGGGCGGCAGCGAGAGGCTTTCGCCGCGCACCTCGAACCAGTCGCCGGCTCGGTGCCCGCAAACCATCGGACGATCCGTTCCGACGACTTCCACGCGCAGATCATAAAGGTCGAACGAGTCATCCCGATCGTCCATGGCGGCCCTCGGGAAGTACTATAGCCGCGCCCGGCGACCAGCCCCGCGACATGAACGCTCTCATCGCATGACCCTCGTCCGGAGCCTCCTCGGCGCGCTCGTCGCGGGCGGCGTGTTCTTTCTCGTCCGCTGGGTCCTCGAAGCGCGACGCAACCCTTCGCCTCGCGGTGCATCGGCGCCGACGCCGATCGGTCTCGTCATCGGGTTCGTCACCAACTTCTTCGACACGCTCGGGATCGGTTCGTTCGCGACGACGACCGCCGCCTTCCGCCTCTCCCGCCTCGTGCCCGACGAGTTGATTCCGGGCACGATCATCGTGGGCGACGCGCTGTCGGTCCTGACGCAAGCCGTGCTGTTCATCAGCGTCGTCGAGGTCGATCCGCTGCAGCTGACGGCGCTCATTGCCGTGTGCGTGGCGGGCGGGTGGATCGGAACCGGAGTCGTGACGTCGCTCTCGCGGCGCGCGATGCAACTCGGCATCGGCATCGCGATGATCGTGGCGGCCGTTTTCCTGGCCCTCGGCATACTCGGCCTGATCCCGGCGGGCGGCACGGCGCGCACCTTTGCGCCCGCGGCCTTCGTGCTCGCTCTGGTGATCAACTTCGCGCTCGGCGCCCTTCTGCCGCTGGGGATCGGCAACTACGCGCCGAGCCTCGTGGTGTTCAGTCTCCTCGGCATGGATCTCAAGGCGGCGTTCCCGATCATGATGGGATCCGGCGCGTTCGTCGCCACCGTCGCCGGTGTTCGATTCCTGTCCGCGCGGCGGTTCCACCAGCGGGCGGCGCTCGGACTGACGCTCGGAGGCATTCCGGGCGTGATCGCCGCCGTGTGGCTCGTGAAATCCCTTCCCCTCGAGGCGCTGCGCGTGCTGGTTCTCGCCGTCGTCGTCTATGTGTCGATCACCCTGCTGCGAGCAGGAATGGGCCGCGAAGCAGATGTCCCGGACCGCGGCGCGACCCGATAAGCCCTACGCCTTCCCGGTTTCTCGAAGGTCGAACTGACCCCCGTCCAGCCTCGCCGGACCGGACGGTCCGATAAGATCGCGAACCTGTGAGATTCGAGAGCGCGATCGGCAGCGATTTTCCGTGTTGAGCGGGCCTGTCACATCGATCCCATCCGACGAGCGCAAGGGCGGCCGGGCTCTCTTCCCGCCAACGTACCGTCTCGTCTTCTACTGCTTCCTCATCGGCGTCCTCGGCGCGGCGGCAGCGCTTCTCTTCGATGCCGCGGTCAACCTCGCTCAGAAACTGCTCCTCGAAGGGCTCGGCGGTTACGCCCCCCCGAAGCCGGGCGTCGTCTACACGGTCGCGTACCTTCATCCGTCGACGATTCACTGGTGGATTCCCGTCTGCACCACGCTCGGCGGGCTGCTATCCGGGATTCTCGTTTACACCCTGGCCCCCGAGGCGGAGGGGCACGGCACCGACGCCGCAGTCGAGACGTACCATCAGAAGGGCGGCGACGTGCGCGCGCGGATCCCGTTCATCAAAGGAATCGCGTCCGCCCTGACGATCGGCTCGGGCGGCGTCGCCGGCCGTGAAGGTCCCGCCGCGCAGATCTCCGTCGGGCTGGGAACGATCCTCGCCCGATTCCTTCGCGTGCGCGGACAGGAGCGGCGCATCCTGATCCTCGCATCCATGTCGGCCGGCCTCGCCGCTGTCTTCCGCGCTCCCCTCGGCATGGCGATCTTCGGCGTAGAGATCCTCTACTCCGGCATGGTGTTCGAATCCGAGGCCCTGATCTACACGGTCATCTCGGCGGTGACCGGCTATGCGATCCATGGCTTCTTCGTGGGCTGGACGCCGATCTTCGCGATTCCACCGGGCATGACTTTCCACAGCCCGCTCGCGCTGCTCGGCTTCGGCGTCCTGGGAATCCTCGCCGGCATGCTCGGCGCCATCCTTCCCACCGTTTTCTACGGCATCCGCGATCTCTTCCACCGCCTGCCGATCCCTCCGCATTTCAAGCCGGCCCTCGGCGGGCTGATCGTGGGCCTGATCGGACTCTCGGTGCCCGAGATTCTCGGGACCGGATACGGCTGGGTCGAGCTCGCCGTCGCCGGGAAGCTCTCGATTGCCGTGCTCGTCATCATCCTCCTCTTGAAAGCGCCCGCGATGGGCCTGACCATCGGCTCGGGTGGTTCCGGGGGCGTCTTCGCGCCGACCGTAACGATGGGCGCTCTTCTCGGCGGGATCGTCGGCCTTTCCCTCGCGTCGTTTTTCCCGCAGCTCGGAATCGTCCCCGCGTCGTTCGTCGTGGTCGGAATGGCGGCGATCTTCTCGGGCGCGGCTCGGACGCCGATCTCGACGCTCATCATGGTTGTTGAGATGACCGGAGGCTACGGGTTGATCGTCCCGGCCATGCTCGCCAACATCACGTCATTCATCGTCCAGCGCTCGTTGACGCACGGACGGCGATATCCCACGCTTTACCAGGCGCAGGTGCCGACGCGCGAGGATTCCCCCGCCCATCGCGGAGTCTTCGTCCGCCGGGCGCTCGAGATGATCGAGGGAGGAACCGTCGACCGCAACGACCTGACGCTGCCGAGACTCGTCAGCCTGCTCCGGTTCGGGCACCCGATTCGCGTGGCCGAGGGCTCGGGCATGCTCGTCGCTGTCCGGATTTCGGAGGGCGCCTGGATCGATGGAAAGACCGTCCTGGAGGCGTTCGGAGATCTCCCTCAGACGATCGCCGTCGCGGTCATCCACGGGGAAGAGATGACGGTCCCCAATGGCGGGACACGGCTCACCGGCGGGGACCAGGTGATCGCGATGGCGACCATCGAGACCTATCAGCGGCTGAAAGAGATGTCCGGCGAGGTGCCGGCTTCGGATCTCACCTAGACCCTGTCCGGGACTTCGCCTTCTTCGCCGGCTTCGACTTCCCGGCGCCGTTGAGCGCGATCGCCTGGCGGATCAGCTCCTGGAAGGCGGACTCGTCCACTTTTTCGCCTTCGTGGATGTCGATCGCGCGGCGTGTATTTCCCTCGAGGCTCGAGTTGAAGAGGCGCTTCGGGTCCTTGAGGGACGCGCCCCTGGCGAAGGTCAGCTTCACGACGTTCTTGTAGGACTCGCCGGTGCAGAGGATGCCGTCGTGCGACCAGACCGGAGTGCCCATCCACTTCCACTCCTCGACGACGTCCGGGTCTGCCTGCCGGATCAGCTTGCGCATCCGGCCGAGGGTTTTCCCGCGCCAGTCGCCGAGATCGGTGATCCTTTTCGAGATGAGCTCCGATGCCGACTCGCCTTCGCTCGCGCCGGACCCTTTTTTCATGCTGTCACCCTCGAAGTTGGAGAACACTCCATAGGATCGAGACGATAGCCGAGATCAGCCATGAACCCGCAACCCCCCGAATGGCGTAATTGGGGTTGTATGACGACCATGACCTCCAACAGCAAGCGTCTCCTGAGCATCGAGAAGGCCCCGCCGCGCCACTGGGTCGGCAACGGGTTTCCCGTGAGCTCCATGTTCTCGTACGACTCCGCCCCCTCTCTGAGTCCCTTCCTGCTCCTCGACTACGCGGCTCCGGCGGACTTCCTTCCCTCCCTCTCCCCGCGGGGCGTGGGCGAGCACCCCCACCGGGGCTTCGAGACCGTGACGGTCGTCTACCAGGGCGAGGTCGAGCATCGCGACTCGACCGGAAACAAGGGCCGCATCGGCCCGGGGGACGTCCAGTGGATGACCGCCGCTTCCGGCATCGTCCATGAGGAGATGCACGGCCGCGAGTTCACCGCAAAGGGCGGCACCATGGAGATGGTCCAGCTCTGGGTGAACCTGCCCGCGAAACGCAAGATGACCGCGCCCGGATATCAGGACCTCGTGAGCCCCGCGATCCCCACCGCGATGCTCGCCGCGGATGCCGGCACCGTCCGGGTCATCGCGGGCCAGTTCGGGGCGGCCAGGGGCCCCGCTCGCACGCAGACCCCGATCGACCTCTGGGACATGCGTCTCCAGGCCAAGAAGACGGCGAGCTTCCGCATCCCGGAAGGGCACGCGGCCGCGCTCCTCTTCCTGCGCGGAGGCGGGCTCGTCAACGGCGCCGACGCGGTCGACGAGGGCGCCCTCGCGGTGCTCGACCGTCACGGGGAAGCGGTCTCGATCGAAGCGGCCTCCGATTCGACGATCCTCGTCCTTTCGGGAGCGCCGATCGACGAGCCGGTCGTCGGCTACGGGCCGTTCGTGATGAACAGCGAGGCCGAGATCCGGAAGGCAATGCAGGACTATCGGAGCGGGCGGATGGGCAGCCTCTGAACCGTCGGCTTCGCTTCGCTGCGCCTCCCGCAGCGTGAGGCTCCTCCCTTCGCGACGCTCGGGAGACTCCTCACGCTGCGATCTGATGAACGAGTTCGCCGAAGATAAAAACCCCTCCGGCCGGTTGACCCAATCTCGAAAACCGCTTAGCGATCGCGACAGCGGCATTATTTCGGGCCGCGGGCGCGAGCGGGGTCCGCGAGCGGGGTCAGTCCTGATTCGCTGATTTTCTCGAGCGCGGCTCGCGACAATCACAAGGGATGATTGATCCCCAGGAGCAGCGCTAGAGGACCATGGCGCGCCCTCCGAGACTCGAGTTTCCAGGCGCCGTGTACCACGTTACCGCCCGCGGAAACGAACGACGGTCCGTCTTTCGCGACGACCGGGACCGCGAGGAGTACCTCGCCAGGGTCGCTCGATACCGGGAACGGTTCCGATTCGAAGTCCTCGCGTATTGCCTGATGACCAACCACGTCCATCTGGCGCTCCGCTGCGGGCCGATTCCCCTCTCTCGAATCATGGCTGGACTGCACTCGACCTACACCCAGTGGTTCAACTGTCGGCACCGTCGGGTGGGACATCTCTTCCAGGGCCGGTACAAGGCATTTCTCGTGCAGGAGGACCGATACCTTGTCGCCCTGATCCGGTACATCCATCGCAATCCGGTCGAGGCAAAGCTCGTCGCCCGGGCCTCCGATTACCCGTGGTCCAGCGATCGTTTCCTGCGTCACGGACGCGCACCTGACTGGTTCGATCTCCATGCCGTCCTCCCGAGCTTCGGATTGACTCCCCGCGTGGCCGTTCGCGCCTACATCGATCTCGTCGACGGTGAAACGGGTCTGCCTTCCTATGTCGATCTCCACGCGGTCGATCAGATCATCAAGGGCGACGAGCTGTTCGCCCTGGAGCGGTTCGAAGCCGCAGGCCAACTCGACCCGCCCTTGCGGGGCCTCTCCGACTCCGCCGTGGTCGAGGCAGTAATGCGCGTGACGGGAATCGATCCCGATGACACCGCACGCGGGGCCGCGAAAGCATCCGTCGCCTTTGTCCGCTCCCTCGCCGCATACATTGGCAAGCAGTTGGGCCGGATTTCGACCCGGCGCTTCACCCGCCGATTCCATCTCGACGATTCGTCTCTCGTCCGCCCCCTCGCCGCCCTCGAGAAAACGCTGCAAACCGACAGAGCCCTATCCGATCAGATCGACCGGATTGTCCGGGAAATCCGCCAGCAGGGGGGAGCCACAAGCCCACAACGCTCTGATCCCCTCGCCAAATCAGCGAATCAGGACTGACCCCATGGCAAACCCCAAATCAGCGAATCAGGACTGACCCCATGGCAAACCCCATGGCAAACCCGGGGTGAGACAGCCCGGGTGAGAGGTTCTCCGGCGTAGCGAGCCCGCCGGCGGCGGCACGGGGCGGCCGCCGGACCTCCATGTCGGATCCGGCGGCCAGCCAGGCGCGAAGCGGAGGGGTTACGGCACGACGACGGCCCGGCCGTTGAGCATGCTCGAATGGCCCACGCCGCAGGACGAGACCGTGCACGCGAAGCCGTGCGTCCCGACCTGCGCCGCCGTCGGCGTGAAGTTGCAGACGGACGCCGAGGAGAGACTCGCCCCCGAGCAGCCGAAAGCCGAGATGCCCGAAAAACCGTGCGAGCCGTTGGAGCGCCGGATCCGGAGCTGATACGGCTGGCCGACGCGGAACGTGAACGAATCGCCTCCGCCGTCGAACTCCCATCGAAAGTCCGACGCCACCAGATTCACGGTGACGACCGCGGGAGGCGTCGGCGAGGGCGCGGGGGTCGGCGTCGCGGCGGGGACCGTCGGCGTCGGACCGGGCACTTCCGCATGGAAGCCCGACGTATCGAAGCCGCCGACCGAGTTCCCGGCGTCCTTGTGGTACGTCTTCGAGATCCCGGTCGCGACCTCGGTCACGGTCAGGTCGTAGGCGAGGTCCGTGAGGTGTCCGTAGAAGACCCAGAATTCTCCGTTGACCGCCCTGCCATCCAGGATCTTGACGAAGACCTCGGGATTCTCGGGGCTCCCCGTGAAAGCGGGGATCGCGAAATACCCGAACAGGTCGTTCTGCGGAATCGCCTGACCCGAGGCCGTCCGCCCGCTTCGCGGATCGGTGGCCGTCAGCTTGACCGTGAACGCATGGCTGCCCCGGTTGTCGAACTGCAGCGTATCCGCGGCACTCACGACGATCTCCTGCGTGACCCGGTTCGAGATCCCGCCAGCCGTCACCGTCAGAGCGACCTGGAAAACTCCGGGCGCGCCGAAGACGTGTGTCGGGTTCCGATCCGTCGACGAGTGGCCATCGCCGAAATCCCACAGCCACGATGTCGCGCCGTTGGCGGATGTGTCGTTGAACTGCACGGCCTGTCCCACGACGGGGCTGCCGTTCGGCGCGAACGCGAATGCCGCCGGCGACGCAGTCTGACCCGGCGCGATCCCGAGGACCAACAGCGAGACGAGCACGACCGAGAGAAAGTTCTGAGAGCGACCTGAGCCGATCATGATGTTCCTCCACACCGAAAAACGCGACGACCGTCGTGCGGGATTCCAGCGGGAGGCAAAACTCATCTCGCGTTAAGGTGGCGGCACTCCTTTCAAGTTGCGCGCGCAGGTAAGAATTAGATGAAATTGCATGCCGTGCGCGGCGAGGAGGACCTCTCTTTTCCGCGCCGAGCGCTCTTCGAGGATCGGGATGCGGGTCGGACACGACCGAGGCGCCGCCGCGAGAGAGCAGCCTTTCGAGAAGTCGTTGGCCCCTCTGGTCGACGCGGTGCCCAAGAACAGCCGGTTGGCTCGTGCGGGGTTTCGCTGAAGGCACTCGACGACCAGGTCGAGAGAAGCTTTCAGGGCCGACCCTGGGGATTACTCGCTCTGAAACATCCCCGCGTCCGGATCGTATCCCTTGTCATTCGACAGGAGTGCAGCGCATGCGAACAACCGTCCATTTCCTTCGGGCCGCCGTGGGGTCGCTCGGCCCCCTGCTGAGTCTCCTGGCCACACCGATGACGGCCGCCGGCCCGGGCCCGCTCGAGGTCTCCGTTCCCAACGCTCAGGCGATGCTCGTCCGGGAAGACCTCGGCGATGGTGTCTATGTCTTCCGCGCGCCCTCCGATCTCGAGTACTGGACCGCGACCAACTCGGTGGTGATCGTCAACGACGAGGACGTGGTCGTCTTCGACAGCTGCACGCGCGCTGTCACCGCGCGCGCCGTGATCGCCGAGATTCGAAAGCTGACGCCCAAACCCGTGCGCATGCTCGTCAACTCGCACTGGCACCAGGACCATTGGTCCGGCAACGACGAATACGCCCGGGCCTTTCCTGGCCTTCGCATCGTGGCGAGCGCGGAGACGCGTGCATACATGTCGCGCATGGTGCCGGGCTTCTTCGTCCGGGAGCTCGACCTCGTCGGGCTCCCGGCGAAACGGAAAGAGCTTGCCTCGGCGATTCAGACTGGCAAGCTTCCCGACGGCTCGCCGCTGACGCCGGGGGTCCGCTCCCGGAAAGAGACGAGCCTCGCGATGGGAACCCAGTTCGCCGCCGAGGTGCATGCGCTGCCGCGCGTCCTCCCGAATCTGGTCTACAAGGACGAGATGGCGTTCTGGAGCGGCGGCCGCGAGCTTCGCCTGATCTCCGTCACGGGAGACGCAACCGCGTCGACGGTGCTTTATCTGCCCGGCTCGAAGATCCTCGTCATGGGAGACGTGCTCGTGAGTCCGGAGGACGGCCAGGGACCGCCGCCGTGGACCACGAACTCCTACGCCATCTCTCCCTGGCTCGACAGCCTCCGGCGCCTGGAGGCGCTGGACCCCCGAGCGATCGTCCCGGGCCAGGGACCCTCCATGCGCGACAACACCTACCTCCATCGCACGATTCGGCTCTTCGCGGCCGTGATCGATCAGGTGCACGAGGCGCTGCGGCGCGGGCTCGTGACCTGGAAGGACGTTCAGGCCGCCGTGGACGTGGACGCGATCGGCCGCGAGTACGGTCCCAACGGTCCGTTGAGCGAAGACTTCCACCCCTGGGTCGCGGCCTTCGCCAGGAAAGCGATGCAGGAGGCGCTCGACGGCGCGGCGGGCGGAACTTAGCGCGGCGCAACGCCGGATCGACCGTTCCGGGATTGCTACGTTCTCGGCCTGCCGCTCTACCTCACCGACGTGGCGCGGACGCTCCCGACCTTCCGGCCACTGCTCTTCTTGTCCACATCTCTCGCTAGGGCCTGCCCATCGCGCTCGCGGGGCGGCATTTCGGCCCGTGGCCGACAGGGTCTAGTATTTCGCAGGTCTGAACCATCCATCCGCACACTGACAGGAGGTCTGCCATGTCCATCGCAAAAGTGACCGAGCTCGTCGCCTCGTCGCCCAAGAGCTTCGACGATGCCGTCGTCAACGGCATCCGTCGCGCCCACAAGACGCTCAAGGGCATCCGGGGAGCGTGGATCGCCGAGCAGAAGGTCAAGGTCGAAAACGGAAAGATCACGGAATTTCGCGTCACCATGCGAGTGACGTTCGTTCTGAAGGAATAGCCCCAGGGGGCCGAGGAAGTCGCCCGGCTCTTCCGACTCGGACCCGAGACCACAGGCGGCGCAGGCTCATCCGGGGAGCGCGCAGGCAGAGTGGAGGAGCGGATGGACAAACCACGCATCTTTCTCGGCTCGTCCGGCAACCAGGCGAAGCTGGTGCAGACGCTGACGAAGTCGCTTGAAGATCGCTCACGTCGACCTGTGGACGACCTCTTTCAACCCGGGGACGACGACGTTCGAGCGCCTCTGACTCGTGGTGTCGATCCTCCGCCGCAGTCCCGCGTCGACTCTCGCCGATTCTCTTCCCACCGGCTGCGGCCCGGCTGAGAAACGCGAGCGGCGTCCCCTGGAAATTCAGCCACCCGAGCCGCGCCGCCCAGCTCACCACTGCCGGCGCGGTCATGGCGCGCAGCCCGGCGAGCAGCCCGATCAGGAACGCGAGCAGATAGAGAATTCGGCCCCTCGATCCGGAGCTTATCCCTGAGGCTGAGGAGGGCGTCGGAGATCGCTTGGAGTTGACGCGGGGTTCACAAGAACGCCCTTCCCCTGTCGGAAAAGCACGACGGACCCGTGTTGGATCCTCGCGGCTCGTTGCGATGGAGGTACACGAGTATCCTTCTCCCATCCGCTCTCCCAGGCGATCGTCGAAGGCCGGCATGACGGCGCGCAGACGCGTCGCCGTCTTCGTTCTCGCGCTCGGGCTGGCCTGGGTCGGGGTCCGCGAATGGGGAGCGCTGCCTTCGCTCGAGGGGCGCGGCGTCTCGGCCGCGCTCACAGATACCGGCGGGACGCGGCTCGGAAGAATGGCCGCTCCACTGATCGCGGCGCACCCCGGCGTCTCGGGCGTCCACCCGCTGCGCGACGCGAAAGACGCGTTCGCCGCGCGGATCCGTCTCGCCGAGGCGGCGGAGCGCTCGCTCGACGTCCAGTACTACATCTGGCACAAGGACCTGACGGGAACGCTCCTGTTCCAGGCTTTGCGGGCGGCGGCCGACCGGGGCGTCCGGGTCCGCGTCCTTCTCGACGACAACAACACGGCCGGGCTCGACGAGCCGCTCGCGGCGCTGGACTCGCATCCGAACGTCGAGATCCGTCTCTTCAATCCGTTCGTGATCCGCGGGCCAAGGGCCCTCGGCTACCTGACGGACTTCTTCCGGCTGAACCGGCGCATGCACAACAAGTCCTTCACGGCGGACAACCAGGCCACGATCGTCGGCGGACGAAACATCGGGGACGAGTACTTCGGCGCCAGCGACGGAGTCCTCTTCGCCGATCTCGACGTCATCGCGGTCGGGCCGGTCGTCAGCGAGGTCTCCGGCTCCTTCGATCGCTACTGGGCGAGCGCCTCCTCCTACCCGGTGCGGAGCCTTCTTCCGGCGGCGCGCCCGGGTCTTCTGGAAGAGCTCACGGCGTCGGCGCAACAGATCGCGAATAGCTCTCCCGCCGTGGCCTACATGAAGGCGGTGCGCGAGTCCGCCTTCATCCGCGATCTCGCCGCCGGAACGCTCGAGATCGAATGGGCTCCGACGCGGATGGTCAGCGACGACCCGGCCAAAGGGCTCGGACGGGGAGCGACCGATGAGCTCGTCGCCGAAAAGCTCAAACGAGATCTCGGCGAGCCGGCGACAGACGTCAAGCTGGTCTCGCCGTATTTCGTGCCGGGCGCCGCCGGGACGTCGTGGCTGGCGGACATGGCGGAGCGCGGCGTCGCCGTCCACGTGCTGACCAACTCGCTGGAGGCGACCGACGTGGCGTATGTCCACGCGGGCTACGCGAAGTGGCGCAAGCGGCTCCTCGCCGCGGGCGTCGCCCTCTACGAGCTGCGGCTCGGGAATTCCGATCGTGGACCGGCCGGGACGGGCGGAAGCGGGAGCGGCGGCGGGAGCCGAGGCAGCGGAAGCGGAAGCCAGAGCGCCGGGAGCTCTCAATCGAGCCTGCACGCCAAGACTTTTTCCGTCGACCACGCACGCGTCTTCATCGGCTCGTTCAACTTCGATCCGCGGTCGAAGAAGCTCAACACGGAGATGGGCTTCGTCATCGAGAGCCCGCGGCTCGCCGGCGAGATGGATCGGATCTTCCTCGAACGCATTCCCGAGGCCGCCTACGAGGTCCGCGCCTCCAGGAACGGCCGCCTGTCCTGGATCGAACGCCACGGCGGAGAGACGTCGCGGAGGGACACCGAGCCCGGGACGACGAAGTGGAAGCGCGCCTGGATCCGCTTCCTGTCCACGCTGCCGATCGAATGGCTGCTCTGACGCCCGGTTTGCGTCAGGCGGCTCGACTCTCGGGCAAGCCCTCGACCAGACCCGCATTCCCTGGGGCGAGGTCATCCAGGAGCTCCGGTCAGCGAAATCAGGATTTCTGGACTAACCCCATCTCGAGCGCCCGGGTCGCGCGTTCGAAGCGCTCCTCTACGGCGAGCCGATCCTCTTCTTCTTGCAGTCCAGCGCGCGCTCCGCGCCGGATCATCGAAGCCTGCCGGCGAAGAGCTTCCCGATCGTCCGCCTCGTGCACGCAGGCTGCGACCGATGTTATGGCATCCAACAGACGCACCGTGACCGCCGTGCTGGAACGCCCGTACTGGCGGATCTGATTCATCGCCGCGTCCACAATCGACGGAAATGTCAACGCGGGCGTGACGAGTCGGAGGATATTCTCCGAGTCGCGCCGGTACGGCGAGGGCATCTCGCGGCGGGCGATACGGCACAATGCCGAGCCCAGCCGGTCCACGCACGTGATGGCCGTAAATGGGTCGTTGATTCCGGGTGACAGGGCCCGGACCGCGATTTCCACCAGCTGATTCACGGTGAACTCGATGTCCTGGGCGGCGGTCCGCTGATCTCCAATCGAAAAGGCGTCGATCACGCGCGCCGAGAGTCGCTCGTCCGCGCGATCGCCCGGCCAGACCATCGCGACCGAAGTGCCGGAAACCACGTAGTCTCCGGGCCGAAATTCGAGCCGGATGAGCAGGTCCTCCTCAGTTGCCAGTGTCAGGAGCGCACCGGCATCCAGGAATTGGACGTAGCCGTCGACCTCGGAGAGAATCGCCCGAGCCTCGCGCTCGAACTCCGGTGGAAGAACGCCTTCGAGCGCCGCTCGCGCCTCGCCGGGGCGTCCAACCCCGATCTCCTGCGTAAAGAGCCGCTCGATGCCCTCGACCAGCTCCGCATAGACGCCCGCGACAATCCGGTCGGCCTGAATCGAGACGGAGACGTGATCGATGAAATAGATCAAGACTCCCAGGCTTGCCAGGGCGAACACGACGCCCAGCGTGACCGAAAGATGAGGCACGAAAGCGATCTCATCGGCGCGGCGAATCGTCCGGAGCACGAGAAGGCAGTAGAGAAACGAAGACACGAACGTTCCGAGGACGACCTGATTCGACCGGTCGCGCATGAAGTTGCGCAGCAGCCTCGGCCCGAACTGCGAGGATGCGAGCGTCAGGGCAACCAGTGTCATCGAAAACACGACGCCCGCCAGGGTGATCATGGAGCCGGCGATCGTCTCCAGCACCGCGCTGGCTCCGTCGGCGCCTCCCTGGTACACCCACGTCAAGTCGCGGAGCCATCGGGCAGGAACCCTCCTCTCCAGCGCCACACTGGCGGATGCCAGAACGACGGCGCCGGCGGCCATGAGCCCCGGCAGAAACCAGAAATTCGATCGGAGCCGGTCCGCGATCTTCAGGAAAAACGTCTTCATCTCGAAACCGCCGTTCTCACAGCGCCTCCGTCGTCAAATCATAGAGAATGCTTGACCTGCGGTTCATCTGATGCCCATTCTGGTTCCATCTGGTCTCTTTGGTCGACCGGCACGGCCCTTGCGCCTTGAACCTAAGTGAGAGAAGCGATCTCGATCTGGCGAAGAGTCTGCGTCCAAACGTTCCGCAGCTGGTCCCGTCACCGGTGCCTTACGGAGAGCGCCGCTCTTTCCTTCTATACGCTCAATTCCCTCACGCCGATGCTCATCATTACGATGGCGGTGGCCAGCACCGTTTTCGGTGAGAAGGCCGTCCGCGGCCAGGTCGTCAAGGAATTCTCGAAGCTCATGGGACCGCACCAGGCCGAGCTCATTCAGCAGATCCTCCGGCGAATCGCGCAGGCGGGAGGGGGTGGACTCGCGGCGATCCTCGGAATCATCGCGGTGGTCATCGGCGCAACCGCCCTTTTCGTACAGCTCCAGAGCTCGCTGAATTTGGTCTGGGAAGTGGTCCCACGAACGGGCCACCGGGTCCGGGCGCTCCTCCGAAGGCGGCTCGTGTCCTTCGCGCTCGTGCTCGGCACGGGGTTTCTCCTCGTCGTGTCTCTGGCGCTGTCCGCCGCGGTCGACGGGCTTCAGGACTGGATCGAAGCGCGTTTCGCGATTTCGACGTCGCTACTCGGCATCGGCAACTTCACCATCATGTTCATTCTCGTAACCCTCCTCTTCGCGATGATCTACCGCTTCCTCCCCGACGTCGACATCGCCCTGAGGGAAGTCGCCCTCGGCGCGATCGCCGCGTCCATTGCGGTCCAACTGGGAAGATGGCTGTTCAATCTCTACATCGCGCGCACCGACATCGCGTCACCGTACGGCACGGCCGGCGCGCTCGTCGTTCTGCTGTTCTGGGTCTACTACGCCACGTCGATCCTGTTGCTCGGCGCCGAGTTCGCGAGGGCGCACTCGCGGATCGTGCTGGGCTCTCGGCCTCAAACCTCCGTCGGCGCCGAGCGCGCGAAGGATCGGCGTTGACGGGTCGGAGAGGCGGATCGTGAAGAGGAGAAGCGCCGCCCGGGCTTCCATGATCGCCCTCGCAGTCCTTGCGGCTGTGCCCCACGCTGCTTCCGCAAAACCGAAGCTTCGCGTCGAGGTCGAAGGTCTGGGAGGAGCCCTCGGCGGGGTCGTCCAGAACTTCAACCTCAAGGGCAGCGACCTCCGGCAGAATGTCCTTTCCGCGTTATCAATCGAGAGCGCCAGCGAGGAGGACGGGCAGACCGAGGGTCGAATCCGGCAGCTTCACAAGAAGGCTCCGGACGAGATCCGGCGCGCCCTCCAACCGTTCGGTTATTACAAGCCGAGCATCGAAGCCACCCTCGATCGCGAGGGCGACACCTGGGAGGCCCGCTACCAGATCGATCCGGGGCCGCTCCTCCACGTCTCCTCGATCGACCTGGGCGTCCATGGCGCCGGCTCCGACGATCGCGCCCTCCAGAGCGCCGTGTCGGCGTTTCCTTTGAAACGGGGAGACCCGGTCGTCTCGCCCGCTTACGAGAGAGGGAAGACGGCCATCGAGGAGGCCGCGCTCGAAAACGGATACCTGAAGGCGGGGTTTCGTCGAAGCGAGATCCGCGTGGACCTGCAGAAGTACACGGCGGACGTCGTCATCGATTACGACACGGGTCCACGGTATCGCTTCGGTCCGACGCGATTCGATCAGGACTTCCTGGATGACCGGGTCATTCGCGGTTACGTCACCTGGAACGTGGGAGATCCGTTGAGCGTTCCGAAGATCCTCGAGTTCCAGAATGCCCTCTCCGACGCGCCGTACTTCCGACGCGTCGAAGTTGTTCCGCAACTCGAGGAGGCGACCGGGCTGGAAGTCCCGATCGAGGTCAACCTGGTCGCCGCGAGGCCCCGGCGCCACGAGTTCGGAATCGGATACGGAACGGAAACCGGCCCGCGGGCGAGCATCGTCACGCTTTTCCGGCGCCTCAACCGCGCCGGCCACCGGGCGGACGCCACGATTCACGTCTCGGGAATCGAGAAGAGCGTGGCCGCGCGTTACCTGATCCCCGGGCCGTATCCGCGAACCGATGTTTACACGTTCTCCCTCGGTTACGCGCACCTCACACCCACGTCGAGCGACACCCGAAGTTTCATGGCGGGTGCCGATCGGTCGCAGAAGCGAAACGGCTGGCGCGAATCGTTCTCGCTGTTTTACCGGCGGGAGAGCTTCGAGGTCGGGTCCGATGAGGGGACCTCGCACCTCCTCGTGCCCGGAAGCAGCTGGGAGCACGTGGTCGCCGACGACCGTCTCGACACACGAAAGGGATACCGGCTCCGGTTTCTTCTGCAGGCGGCGCGCGAAGGCATCCTCTCCAACGCCACGTTCGCGCGGGCCGACGCAGGCGCGAAAGTGATTCTGCCGCTCGGAGACTCCAGCCGGATCATCGGCCGCGCCGACGCCGGATACATGGCGACGGGCGACTTTAACCGGCTGCCTCCCAGGTATCGCTATTTCGCCGGCGGCGACCAGAGTGTCCGCGGCTACGCCTATCAGGCCCTCGGGCCGCTCGACTCCGAAGGTCGCGTCATCGGCGGAACGGTCCTGGGGGTCGCGAGCCTCGAATACGAGTATCGATTCCTGCCCAAGTGGGGCGCCGCCGTTTTCGGCGACGCGGGAAACGCCTTCGACCGCTTCTCCGGCTCGCTCAAGAAAGGCGCCGGCGTCGGAGCAAGATGGATTTCGCCGGTCGGGCCGATCCGGGTCGACGTCGGGTACGGCTTCGACGCGCCGGGCCCGGGATTCAAGCTCCACATCTCGATCGGGCCGGACCTGTGAAGCCCGGCGTCAAGAAGGCCCTGCTGGGGGTTGGAATCGCGGCAGGCATCCTCGCGATCGCCGCCGCCGCGGCTCTCTGGTGGGCTCTGTCGACGCAGTCGGGTGCGCGGCGTCTCGTCGCCCTGGCGTCGTCGGCCATGAAGGGCTCGGTTTCGGTCGAGAGGGTGGAGGGCCGCATCCGCGGGCCGCTCACGCTGCATGGTCTCGTCTACAAGACCCCCGCGTTGACGGTCAGAGTCGAGAAAGCAACGATCGACTGGAGGGTCTCGGAGCTGCTGCGCCGGCGAATCGACATCGTCTCGCTCGAGGCGAGCGGCGTTCGCGTCGTCTCCACGCCGGTGCCGGAGAAGAAGGCCCGCCAGAGTCTTCCCGATTTGCACCTGCCCTTCGACATCGTCATCCGGAAGGCCCGCGTGGAGGACCTGACGTTCTCGAGTTCCGCGCCCTCCGGCGGCGCCCCCTTTCGGGTCGACACGATCGTCCTCTCCACGCGTGCCACGGGCGGCGCCATCCACGTCGACCGCCTCGAGGCACGGGGTCCGACGTTTTCCGCGGACGTGTCCGGAAGCGTGCGCCCTCAGGGCGCCTATCCCGTCGACCTGAGCACGCGGTGGTCGCTGAAGCCGGCCGGTGAGCCGCCCTACAGCGGAAGCGGCCGGCTGACCGGCACCCTCCAACAGCTCGGCGTCGCGCAGGAGCTTTCGGCGCCGTTTTCCGCCCGTCTCGACGCGACGCTCACCGATCCCCTGCGGGACCTGCGATTCCGGGGCGACCTGACGTTCGAGCACGTGGACGCTCGCCGGCTTTCGGCCGCCGCGCCGCAGCTCGTTGCGTCCGGATCCCTGCACGCGGAGGGCGCTCTTCCATCCTTCCGCGCGCGAGGCCGGGCGACCGTTCGCACCGACGTGGCCAACCTCGGACGGGTCGAAGCGGCATGGGAGATCGCGCGCGACGGCGAGCAGTGGCGTATCGGGCGAGCGGACTTCACTCTGCCGGACGGCTCATCCGTCCGCGCTTCGGGGACGGTTCGCACAGCGTCGCCGGCGCCTCTCCAGTTCGACGTCGGGGCGGAGTGGAACCGCCTTTCGTGGCCCCTCACCGGCACGCCCGCCGTCGCGAGCTCGCACGGGAACCTGCGAGCGCGAGGGACGCCCGACGCTTACACGGTCCACGCCTCCGCCCGCGTGAGCGGCGCGGGCGTTCCGCCGGGAGACTGGACGCTCGAAGGGCGCGGAGATTCCAGGCGAATGCAGATCGCGTCTTTCGTCGGGCGCGTCCTCTCCGGAACCTTCTCCGCCGATGGAGCCGTTTCCTGGAAGCCGAAGCTCGCCTGGAACCTGAACATCCGGGGCCAGGGTCTCGATCCTTCGGCGATCGCCCCGTCGTTTCCCGGCCGGCTGAGTCTCGATGCGCGGACGCATGGCACGCTCGAGCCGGCCGGCCCCTCCGGGACCATAGAGCTGACCCGGTTCGGGGGTACGCTCCGTGGTCAGCCAGTTTCGGGGTCCGCGCTCGCCCGCTTCGACCACGGCCGCGTCGAGATCCCCCGCGCGTCGCTGCGAGACGGCTCGGCGAAGCTCGACCTTTCCGCGCGGCTCGGGTCGG
Source organism: Acidobacteriota bacterium (assembly GCA_039933215.1). Lineage (GTDB taxonomy): Bacteria > Acidobacteriota > Thermoanaerobaculia > UBA5066 > Gp7-AA6 > JALYUA01. Next base: position 2,195 of record JBDTOO010000019.1, on the reverse strand, counting down.
CTCTCGACGTGTCCTGGACCGCCGAGGTGCCGAGCCTCTCCGCGCTGGCCGACGGGGTCGCCGGCGCGCTCACCGCGCGGGGAACGGTCACGGGTCCGCGCGAGACGCCCCGTGTCCAGGTCTCGGCCAACGGCGAGGGACTCGCCTTCGGAGAGCGAAGGGTCGGCTCTCTGGCTCTGGACGCCAGCGTGGACATGAGCCCGGAGGGCCGCTCCCGGGTGGATCTGCGGGCGCAACGGGTGACGCTCGCTCCCGGACGGCCGCTCGACACCGTGACGCTCGCGGCGGATGGAAGCCTCGCACGCCACGAGATCACGTTGAACGCGGTGGGCTCGTCGCCTCCGCTGAAGTTCACGGCCGCGGTCTCCGGCGGTGTCGCTCCGGTGCCCGCGGGGACGCCTCTCCAGCAGCGCCGCTGGCGCGGGACCCTCGACACGCTCGACCTGGCCGCCCGGGACCTCACCGGCCGGCTGGAACGCCCCGCGGAGCTCTCCGCCTCCGCCGGAACCGTTCAGCTCGACCACTTCTCGTGGGCGGTCTCCGGTGGCCGGCTCGTCCTGTCAGGAGGATGGTCAAAGGACCATCCATCGCAGCTCCACGCGAGCGTCGAGGGGATTTCGCTCGAGCTCCTCGCGCCCTGGCTCCCGCCCGGCGTCGGAGTCTCCGGTCCGTTGAACGGCACTGTCGACGCCCGCCTCGCGCCCGGAGGGGCCGTGACCGGCCGCGTCGACCTGCGGCCGGGACCGGGCGAGATCCGATATGCGACGGCCGAAGATCAGACGGCCGTGGTTCATTTCCAGGAAGCGGGCCTGAACGTTCGCGCGGAAGCGGACGGTGTGCACGCGGACGCCTCATTGACCGTTTCCGGCTCCGGGTCGCTTTCCCTGTCCCTCGCCCTGCCCGACTACAACGTGCGCGGCGTTCCCGAACAGGCGCAGCGAATCTCGGGGAAATTCCGCGCGGACCTTTCGGACGTCTCGTGGGCTAACGCCTTCGTCGCGGCTGTCGAGAATTTACGGGGATCCTTCCGAGCCGACGTTGGCTTCGATGGCACCATCGGCAATCCGCACATCCGCGGATCGGCGGGACTCTCGGGAGCCGCGGTCGATGTTCCCGAGTACGGGCTTTCGCTGACCGACATCACGCTCACCGCGTCGAGCGACCAGGGGCCCCTTCTGCACCTCGACGGCCGGGCCGCTTCGGGCGGAGGGACTCTTTCGATCTCGGGTGAGACGCCGCTGGCGCCCTCGAAGCAGACGCCCTTGAAGCTCCAGATCACCGGCCGCCGGTTCCAGGTGATGGCCACCGCGGAGAGCAGGGTCTGGGTCTCGCCGGACCTGACGGTGGTCGCGGACGGCGCCTCGGTCGTGGTCACGGGTGACGTGCGCGTGCCGGAAGCGAAAATCGAATACGCGAAGAAGTTCGCGACGATCCCGCTTTCTGAAGACGTCGTGTTCGTTGGACAGAACCAGGAGCCGGAGACCGCCGGGGGCTCGAGCGCCGTGCCACCGATCGAGGCGCGCGTGCGTCTGATTCTGGGCGACCGGTTCGAAGTGCAGGCCGAAGGATTCAAGGGTCGGATCACGGGGAGCGTGCTCGTGACCGAGGCGCCGAACCAGCCGACGTCCGCGACCGGTCAGCTCGTGATTGCGAGCGGCACCTACAAGGCCTACGGCCAGGACCTGACGGTGGAGCACGGGCGAATCGTTTTCGCCGGCGGTCCGATCGACAATCCCGGCGTCGACCTCAAGGCGTTTCGCAAAGCGGACGACGGCACGATCGCGGGCGTGATCGTCAAGGGCACCGTCCGGAGGCCGGAGGTCGCGGTTTACTCCGATCCTCAGATGGGGCAGACGGAGACCCTCGCCTACCTCCTCCTCGGCCATCCGCTCGGCGAGGCGTCGCCGTCGGAAGGGAATCTCGTCACGAGCGCGGCGACCTCGCTGGCCATGAAGGGTGGGAACCTCCTCGGCAAGCAGCTCGCGTCGAAGCTCGGCCTCGAGACGGCCCGGATCGAGTCGGAAGGAGGGTATCGGGAAGCGTCCATCGTGATCGGCAAGTACCTCTCCCCGAAGCTCTACGTGGAGTACGGTCTCGGGCTCTTCGACGCTGTCAATACGCTCCGAGTCCGTTACACGTTGTCGAGACACTGGACCATCTCCGCGGAGACCGGCGCCGAAAACGGCGCGGACATC
>JBDTOO010000018.1:0-64839 GCA_039933215.1 Acidobacteriota bacterium | reverse complement strand
TCCACTCCGCCACCTCCCGGTAGCCGATCGCCTGGAACGCCTGCGATTCGAACGGAACACCCTCGTCGATCAATCGGCGAACCTCGTCCGTCCAACCCGAATCGAGCATCGCGCCAACTCGGTGCGCGATCCTAGCATAGAGATCGTCGCGGGACGGGGCGATCCCGACTTTGACGATCCGCCACCGCGCCGTCCAGCCGCCGCCCGGGCGCGGCCGTTCGGATGCGCGGCGGCCCGTCGCCAGGAGGATCTCCAGGGCGCGGAGCGTATAGCGGAGATTCGCGGGCGGGATGCGGTGAGCCGACACGGGATCGTTCAGCTCCAGGAAGCGATGGGCGGCCTCCGGGCGCGGCCTTCCCCATGCGGCGAGAGCCGACCGGAGAGCCGGATCGGCGGCATCCTCCGGAGGCAGACCTTCGAGGAGAGCCGACAGGTAGAAACCGGATCCCCCGCACACGATGGGGAGCCGGCCCCTCCGGGCGACGTCGTCCACGACCTCGCGCGCCTCCCGGGCCCAGCGGCCCGCTGAATAGGTCTCCCTCGCGTCCGCGACGTCCAGCAGATGGTAGGGGACTTCGCGCCGGCGTTCCGGGGACGGTTTGGCGGTCCCGACGTCGAGACCGCGGTAGACGGCGAAGGCGTCCGCTGACACGATCTCGCCACCCCGCCGCAGGGCGACCTCGTGAGCCAGATCGGTCTTTCCGGAAGCCGTCGGCCCGACGACCACGAGGAGTACCGGCGGGGACGTGATCTTCATTGGGGTGCGCGGCGCAGGATACGCGTCCCCTCGGGAAAGAGCGCGACGCCGACGTCCGAGAGGCGATCCGTGCGAAACACCCGGACGTTCGCCGCGGCGAGAGTGGCCAGCGTTTCCGGCGCCGGATGGCCGAATCGATTCTCCCGGCCGCAGGAAAGAAGGGCGGCGCGCGGAGCGACACGCTGGAGAAAAGCCGGCGTCGTCGAGCCCCGGCTTCCGTGGTGACCGACCTTGATCACGTCGGCCTGGACCGGTCGGCCGGAGAGGAGGATCTCGGCCTCGGCGAAGGCCCCGGCGTCGCCCGTCAGGAGCGCACGGCGCCCGTCGCGCTCGAAGACGGCCACCACGGACTGGTTGTTCGTGGCGTCCTTCTTCGGACGCCGGCCGCCGGAATGCAGCACGCGAAGGCGGGCGTCCCGCCACGCGATCGACTGGCCGGCGGCGAGCGCGCGCACGGGGACCCGCCGTGCGGAGGCGACGGACTCGAGATCCCGATAGAGGCTTCCTTCGTCGTCCCCGGAGGAGCGCCAGAGCGCCCCGACGGGGATCTCCTCGAGGATGGCGAAGAGGCCGAGGGCGTGATCGGGATGCGGGTGCGTGAGGAGCGCCGCGTCGAGCCGCGTGACGCCGCGGTCGAGGAGCTTCGGAAGCAGGCGGGTCCGCCCGAAGTCCCGCGCATCGAGGTCGAACGGACCCCCTCCGTCGATCAGCACCGCGTGGCGCCCCCACCTCAGGAGAAACGCGTCGCCCTGGCCGACGTCGAGCCCCTCGAGCGTAAACCCCCGCGAGGGACCCGCGGGACCCGGCCGGACGGCGAGAAAGAGAAACAACCCTCCCGCTGCCGTCCATGCGGCGACGCGCACGCGGCCCCGAGCGAGGGCGGCGACGGCGAGGAGTGCGGCGACGCCCGCCACGAGCCCGATCGGCGGAGTGGGACGAAGGACGGCGACTCCGGCAGCGCGGTCGGCGATGGTCTCGAGGACCCGCGAACCCCCGCCGAAGACCGCGGCGAGCGGCGCGGCCGTGCTTCCGAATGCGAACACGACGAGGAGCAGGGCGCCGACGCCGATCAGCGCGCCGGCGATGGGAAGCGCGGCCGGAGCCGTCAGCCAGGCGCCCGCCGATAGGACGTTGTACCGCCAGAGGAGCACCGGCGCGGTGGCGATCTGGGCCGCGATGGCGGCGGCGAAGCCCGAGAACACGAAGTCCGGACGGCGCGGCAGCAGACGCCGCAAAGGAGAGGCGAACGCGGCGATCCCGCCGACGGCGGCGAAGGTGAGCACGGTCCCGACGCCGTAGATCTCCGACGGCCACGCCGCGAAGAGCAGGAGCGCCGAGAGGCCGATCGCCTGCGCGGTGGGGACGGGCCGCTCGAGAAGTCTCGCCGCGAAGAAGAATCCGAAGACGATCCCCGCGCGAAGAGCCGGCGAGTTGCCGCCACCGACGGTGACGAAGAGCGCCACCGCCGCGAGAAGCCAGGCGTCGCGGGCGCGCCCGCGGACTCCCGCGGCGCGCAGGAGGAGCAGAGCGAGCCCGGCGGCGAGCCCCACGTGCAGCCCCGCGATCACGAGCAGGTGATACATCCCGCCGCGACGGTAACGCGCCACCATGCCGCGGTCGATCTCCGAAGTGCGTCCGAGAAGCAGCGCGGAGAGTGGTCCCCGCACGTTCCGTTCGAACCCGGGACCGAGGGAGCCGGCCGGTGGCAGCCGCTCCTCGAGCCATCGGTTCGGCGCCGCGAGCCGCGAGAGCAGCGTCGGCCGCGGGTTCTCGAGGCGGAGGGCGCTCTTGACCGACAGCCGGTACTCCGGCCAGGGAACCGCGAGGTCGCGTTCCGAAGCCGGCGGGCCTTCCGGCCGCAGCTTCCCGACGGCCACGACGCGGTCGCCGCGATCCGCGCGCCGCGCGAGCGGCTCCTGCCCGGAGACGAAGACGAAGACGTCGGCCGGAAAGCTCCTCCAGGAGCCCGTCGCCGGATCGAAGAGCCGCTCCGCCTTGAGGCGGCCGTGGGCCCGCGGCGGCGTCCCGGCCCAGAAACCCTCGAGCACGCCCTCGACGCGATCCATCCGGTCGGCGGACGCGGGCAGCGCCTCGAAGGCCCGCCTCGCTTCCGCGGCCGGCGCGGCGATCCGGAGGGACCCCTGGACGAGTCCGACGGCCGCGAAGAGGAGACCGAGCACGACGCGGGCCGGGCCGTCCGCCGCCCGCCTCCGCCAGCCCCAGGCGGCGAGAAGAAGCCCGCACGCGCCCGCGAGAGAGAGCGGGAGCGCGGCTCCCTGGCCGGATTCCGCGCCGAGCCAGATGCCGGTGACGAACGCCGCGGCGCACCAGGCCGCGGGCGCACGCCCGGCGGCGGGGGGCGCCGGCGTCACGCCGCGGCCGGTCGATCGAGAACGACGACGGCTTCGACGCGATGCGTGAGCGCGAAGAGATCGAAGAGCCGGGCCTCCGCGATGCGCCATCCCTCCGGGAGGATCCAGGCGAGGTCGCGCGCGAGCGTCGCCGGATCGCAGGAGACGTAGATCAACCTCGACTCCGCGCGCGCGGCGAGCGCCCGGGCCAGGGAGGCGCCCAGTCCGGCGCGGGGAGGATCCACGACCACGAGGGCTTCCCGGGCGGAGTCGGATGCCGCGAAATCGAGCACCGAGGCGCGCTCGATGCGCCACCGTTTCGCCTCGCGCCAGCGGACCCGCGCGAGCTTCGCCTCCTCCGCGGCGGTCGCGTGGCTCTCGACCGACACCACGCGATGCCCGGCGTCTAAGAGGGCGCCCGCGAAGAGTCCCACCCCGCCGAAGGCGTCGAGGGCCTGCCCGGGAGCGATCGCCGCCGCGGACGCCGTCACGAACCCGGCCAGCGCGCCGATCAGGAAGCGGTTCGACTGAAAGAAGGCGTCGGGCGTCGCCGGCAGCTCCCGCCCACCCACGGACAGCCAGAGGCGGGGCTCTCCGGAACGATGGAGGACGCGCCCCGCGGAGTCCTCGATGCGCACGCCCTCGAATCGCGCGGCGAGAGCGCGTGCGAGCTTCGTGACGGGCCGCTCCTCGGGAGCCGCTCGGAGGCGCGCGAGCCTCCGCGAGGCGTCGAGCGACTCGAGCGTGGCGATCTCCGTGACGGCCGCCCCGCTCGATCGGATCGATTCGACCAGGCGCGGCAGCTCCTCGCGCATCTCGGGCGTCAGGGCCTCGCACCCCGCGAGCGACTCGACGTGATGGGTGCGCGGCGCGTAGCCGCCGACGGCCGTGTCGGCGCCGCGACCCGAGACATGGAACCGGCTCCGCAGGCGGTAGCCGGGAGGAGACGCCTCGATCGGAAGCTCGCCGAGCGCTTCCGCCGGGAGGCGTCCGATCCGCGACATCGTCTCCAGGAAGAGCTCGCGTTTCGCGGCCGCCGCCGCGGCCGGCTCGAAGTGCGCCCAGTCGCAGGCGGGACATCCGCCGGCGTGACCGCCGGAGATCCGCGCTGGAGACGCCGAATGGACGGCCGACACCCTCCCCCGCCAGATCTTGCTCGACACGCGTACGATTTCCACGTCGACGTCTTCCCCCGGCAGGGCCCCTTCGACGAGCCCTACTCCCTCTCTTGTCCTGACGATCCCCTCCCCGGTCGGGGCGAGCTTCTCGACGGTCGCGCGGATGGTCACGGGCGGCGGCTCACAGCAGGGTCAACCGCGGCAAGCCGACGGCTTCCCGGACCGCGCGCCGGCGCAGCGCCCGGGCGGTCTTTTCGGCCGTCTCGTCGTCCAGGCGAACGCGCGCGCGCGCGAGCTGGGCCACGACCTCGGCGTCGATGCGGCCGCGGTCCGCCTCGCCCAGGGCGTCGTAGAGCGCGCCGGCGAGACGCTTGTCGAGCCGCGCCAGCGATTCCTCGACGGACGCGGCGTCCCGGGAGGATCCCCCGAGCCGCGCCAGCGATCGCCGCGCCGACTGCAGGCTCTCCGCGAGCTCCGGACGTGCGGAGGCGATCTCCTCGAGCCGCGCCTCGAGCGCCGCCAGGATCGCCGCCGCCTCGATCTCGGTTTCCGCGCGGCCGGAGCCCTTGCCGATCGAAGCCTCCGACCGGCGCTCCCACGCAAGAAGCACCGCGTCGCGGCAGTACGCGAGCGAGTTCACGCGCCCCAGAGCTCCCCTCTCCTCGCGGCGCGAAAAGGCGTCGTCGATCCCCTGCTCTACCGCCTCGATGGGGACGCCCAGCGCCCGCCACTCGCGGAGAAACTCGAAGTCGCGGGGCGAAAGGAGAAAGGGGGTTCCCCGCCGCCGGATGAAGGCCGCCTCCGCCGCCGCGAAGTACTCCCTATCCTCCCCGGTTTCGCTCATAGATCAGCCGAAGCCCGGTCAGCGTGAGGAGAGGGTCGACATCCTGGATCCGTTCGGAGGCGCCGGCGAAGAGCTCGGCGAGCCCGCCCGTCGCGATGACGCGAGGCGTTCCACCCGTCTCACGGACGATCCGGTCGATGACGCCGTCGACGAGCGAGAGGTATCCGAAGTAGAGGCCGGACTGGATGGAGGCCGCCGTCGTCTTGCCCACGACCCGGTCGGGCTTGCGGATCTCGACCCGCCAGAGGCGCGCGGCCTTTTCGAAGAGTGCCTCCGCGGAGATCGTGATGCCCGGGACGATGACCCCTCCGGCGTACTCGCCCTTCGCGGTCACCACGTCGAACGTCGTCGCGGTCCCGAAATCGACGACGATGCACGGACCGCCGAGGCGCGCATGAGCGGCGACCGCGTTGACGATGCGGTCCGCGCCGACTTCCGACGGCACTTCGTAGAGGATCGGCATGCCGGTCCGGATCCCTGGCTCCACGAAGATGGGCTCGCGATCGAAGAGCTGCCGGAATGCCTGGCGCATCGGGAAACGCAGCGCAGGCACCACGCTGGCGACGATGACGTCGTCCGGCGGATCGCCGCCCGGCAGAAGCCGAAGGAGTCCCTCGACGGACAGAGCGATCTCGTCCGCCGTGGCGTCGCGCCGGCTCGTCAGCCGCCAGTGCCGGGAGAGCGCGTCGCCTTCGTAGAGACCGAGGACCGTGTTCGTGTTCCCGACGTCGACCGCCAGGAGGCGTAGAGGACGACCCTCCGCCGCCCCGCCGCGGTTCTTCGATTGCGCGGGCGTTACCATCGGGCGAGCTCGCCCACCGCGACGACCGTCTCGCCGCCCGCGGCGGTGCCGAGGCGGAGGAATCCTTCGCGGGTGAGCCCGCGATACTCGCCCGACAGCTCCTCGCCCTCGCGGCGCACGGTCAGGCGGTCGCCCGGACGGTGCAGAGCGACCCGCTCCCACCGTCCGACCTCCTCCTCCCAGCCCGGGCTCGCGAGCTCGCGGTCGAACCGGTCGAGCAGGGCCTGGAGGAGGGCGGCCAGATCCGGAGCGCGTCCCGTCTCCTGCTCGACGGTCGTGGCCCCTTCGACGCCGAGCGCGTCGGACGAGCCGAGGACGTTCAAGCCCAGTCCGACGGCCACGTACGTGTCCTCGCCCTGCGTACGGGACTCGGCGAGGATGCCCGCGAGCTTGCGGCCACCGGCGTACACGTCATTCGGCCACTTGAGGGACGCCTCGAGGCCCGCGGCCTCGACCAGGGTCTCTCGCACCCATCGCCCGACGGCGATCGGCACGAGCGATATGGGCTCCCCCGGAGGCGCCTTGCGCACGAAGGTCAGGTACACGCCGCGGCCGCGCGGGGCGGCCCATTGGCCCTTGCGGCCGCGGGCCGCCGTCTGGGCCTCCGTGACGAATACGGTCGAGGGCAACGGCTGGTCTTCCGTGAAGTAGAGCTCGATCAGCTCGCGCGCGAGGTCGTTCGACGAGCTCACGCTCCCGAAGAGCGCCAGGTTCTCGAACGTCTTCCAGCGCCGCGGGTCGATCGACCCGTCCGGAAAGACGCTCACGGCATGTCCGCCGAGAGCGCGGCTCTCCGCTCCTCGAGCTCGACGAGACGCCGGCGCGTCTTCTCGACCACCGCCGCCGGCGCCTTCTCGACGTAGGACGGGTTCCGGAGCTTGGCGGAGAGTCCCGTGATCTCGTCGTCGATGGCCGCCAGATCCTTCTCGACGCGATCGGCGCTCTTCACCGCGGCCGGCTTTTCGACCTGCATGCCGATCGAGACTCCGGCGACTACGTCCTTCGCAGCGGAATCCGGCGGCGCTTCGAATGAGATGGACGCCGCGCGCCCGAGCTGCCGGAGCAGAGGCTCGACGTCCCGCAGGCTCGTCGCGAGGGGCTCGTCCGGAGAGTCCGGGGCGATCCAGAGCGCCACGGGCTCCGTCGGCGACACGCCGCGCTCCCCGCGGAAGTTTCGGATGCGCGTCAGGATCTCCCGCATCGCCCCGATCGTCATCTCGGCTGCCGCGTCGCCGGCCGCTGCCTCGCCCTTCGGGAACGGCGCGACGATGAGAGTTCCCGGGCGGCCCGTCGCCTTGTCCCAGATCTCCTCGGTAATGAACGGCATGAAGGGATGAAGAAGGGCCAGCGAGTCGAGGAGACACCGGCGCAGAACCCCGCGGGCGGTCTCGCGGTCGCGATCGCCCGCGTCCCGGAGGACCGGCTTGACCATCTCGAGGTAGCCGTCACAGAGGTCGTGCCAGACGAAGGCGTAGATCGCGCCGGCGGCCTCGTCGAAGCGGAACTCCTCCAGGTGCCCGTTGACCGCCGTGGACGTCGCGGAGAGGCGGGAGAGGATCCATCGGTCGGCGAGAGAGAGGCTCCGCCCGGCGAGGATCTCCGCCGCGGGCCCCCCGTCGAGCTGAGCGAGCGTGAACCGGGCGGCATTCCAGAGCTTCGTCGCGAATCCCCGGGACCCCGTCATGCGGTTGCGCTCGACGGACACCGTCGCGCCCGATGACGCAGCGCTCGCGAGGGTGAAGCGCACGGCATCGGCTCCGAACTCGGAGATCGCTTCGAGCGGGTCGATCACGTTCCCCCGGGTCTTCGACATCTTCTCGCCGCCGATCCGCACAAGCCCGTGAAGATGGACCGTCGAAAAAGGCGCCCGCCCCGTGAAGTGCAGCCCCGCCATGATCATCCGTGCCACCCAGAAGAACAGGATGTCGTAGCCGGTCACCAGCACGTCCGTCGGGTAGAAGTCGGCGAGATCGCGCGTCTCCTCCGGCCAGCCGAAGACCGAGAACGGCCAGAGCTGCGACGAGAACCACGTGTCGAGAACGTCCGGGTCCTGTTCGAGGGGCGCCGCGCCGCAGGTCGGGCACGAGGGCGGATCCTGCTCCGACACCGTCACGTGTCCGTTCGGGCAAGTGAACGCGGGGATGCGATGTCCCCACCACAGCTGGCGCGAGATGCACCAGTCGTGGATGTTCTCCATCCACGAGAAGTACGTCTTACTCCAGGATTCGGGCACGAAGCGGATGTCGCCCGTCCGCACCGCGCGGATCGCCGGCTCGGCGAGCGGGGCGATCTTCACGAACCACTGCGTCGAGAGATACGGCTCGATCACGGTGTCACAGCGCTGGCAATGACCGACCGAGTTCCGGTAGGGCTCGGAGGTCAGGCGGTTCTCTTCGGTCAGCCGCGCGACGATCTGCTTCCGGGCGTCGAACCGGTCGAGTCCCGCGTACTCGCCTGCCGCGGTGGTCATCTTCCCGTCCGGCCCGATCACGACCACGGAGGGGAGGCCGTGGCGCTGCCCCGTCGCGAAGTCGTTCGCGTCGTGAGCGGGCGTGACCTTGACGATCCCCGTGCCGAACTCCCGGTTCACGAGTATCGCGTCCTCGATCACAGGGATCTCCCGTCCGGCGATCGGCAGCATCGCGGTCCGGCCCTTGAGGCGCGAAGTCCGAGGATCGTCCGGATGGATCGCGAGCGCGGTATCGCCCAGCATGGTCTCCGGACGCGTGGTCGCGACCATCGCTCCGCCGGCGACGCCGGTAACGTCGTACCGGATCTTGTAGAGCGCGCCCTCGGTCTCGCGGTGGATGACCTCCAGGTCCGAGACCGCGGTTTCGCAGCGCGGGCACCAGTTGACGACGTACCGACCGCGATAGATCAACCCTTCCTCGTAGAGGCGCACGAAGGCGTGCCGGACCGCGCGCGAGAGATCCGAATCGAGGGTGAATCGTTCGCGCGTCCAGTCGAGGGAGCAGCCGAGCCGTTTCATCTGCGACTGGATCGTGTCCTTCGCCTCCGCCTTCCACGCCCAGACGCGCTCGATGAACTTCTCGCGCCCGAGATCGCGCCGGTCGATCCCCTGTTTCGCGAGCTGGCGCTCCATGACCATCTGGGTGGCGATCCCCGCGTGGTCGGTGCCCGGCACCCAGAGCACGCGGAGCCCGGACATGCGCTTCCACCGCGCGAGAATGTCCTCGACGGTGCGTCCGTAGGCGTGCCCGATATGGAGCTTGCCCGTGACGTTCGGGGGCGGGATCACCATCACGAAGCGCGGGGAGCCCGGCGGGCCTTCGGGCTGAAAGCGTCCTTCCGCCTCCCAGACGGCGTACCAGCGCCCCTCGAACGACGCCGGCTCGAAGTTTTTCGGGAGGCCGCGCCCCGAGTCTTCGCCCGCCGCGGACCCCGGGCTTTCAGGCATCAAGAAAGAGTTTTCCCATGGTCGGTCATGTTTTTAGAGGCCGAACTGTACCCGATCACGGCCCGCCGGGATGGCGCGGCGTGCGGCCGCTCCGGCCCGCACCCAAGCGAAAGGGCCCGCCGAAGCGGGCCCTGTGGGTTCCCGGAGCGGGACGTCTCACTCGACGCCGCTCTCGAGCTCCTTGATCCGCTGTTTGATGACGATCTCGGCCATGTCCGGAATCACTTCCCAGGCGATCTCCCGCACCACGCGGTCCGAGAGTTTTTCCACGACTCGCGTCGCCAGGCGTTCGATCTGCTCGTCCGTCATGTCGCCGCCGGCCCGGACGCTCGAAAGCATCTGAGTCAGTTCGGGTATCGACGAGCGCTGCGCGAGCATCTCGATGTCGCCCGGGACCGCCGAAGGCGTATCGGCGATCGACGCGCTCGAGAGAGAAGCGGGCTCCGTCGCGCGGATCGGCTCCGAATCCGAGTCCGGCTCCGCGGGAGCTTCGGGCCTGTCCGCCTCCGGCATGGGCATCGGATGCGGCTCGTCCGGCGCGCCGACGTCGAAGAGCACTTCCGCGTCGTAGGCCGAGATCTCCTCCACGTGCCGCGCCGCGGGAGGAGGGGCCGGGGCTTCCGAGCCGGTCTCCGTCTCGCGCGTGTCGGGCCAGGCGAGCGGAGACGACACACCGGCGTCGCCGCTTCGCGCGGCGCCGGAGCGGTCGAATTTCAACAGAGGAAACTCCATGGTCGGCAACTGGTCGGGCGGCGTGGGCGGATAGTCCGAGCGGGAGATCGCCATCGTCGACGCGGCGATCGGCGGCGCGGCCATGCCCGAGTCGAAGGGGTCGGATAGCGCGAGAGGAGCCGTTCGCTCCGACGCGAGCGGCCCGTCGCCAAACGGCGCCCGTTCCGGCTCGTCGCGGAGCCACTGGGCGAGGGGCTCGCGCCCCGATTCGTCGGGCGCGGGGGCGGGCGGCGCCGGCGGCTCTTCGATTCCGGAGCCGAGGCCGAAGCGCGGGTGGGATTTCTCGAATGCCTCGATGGCGGAGTCCACGTCCCCCCTGCCGTACTCCGCCTCGAAGGGATCCATTCCCGTCTTGACGTGCGGCATGCGGACGGACGCGGTGAAATCCTCCGAGGAGAAACCCGTGTCGAAGGGCGCCTCGTCGGCGGAGGCGGGCGCAGGGGGCGGAGAGGGCGGGGAAGCGGGAGCGGACGCAGCGGGAGCGAAGGGGCGGAACGGCTGGGCGGCCGGCGCGGCGGCCTCGCGGGGCTCCGGCTCCCGGTCGGCGGCCGCGGGCGCCCGCGCGATGAGGGCATCCACCTGCGCGAGGAGCTGGTGCGAGTCGAACGGCTTCGAGACGATGGCGTCGGCGCCGATCCGCTCGGCCCGTTCGCGGTCGAAGGGCTCGAAAGTGCCCGACAGGAGAACGACGGGAATCCGGGCGGTTGACGGGTTGCCCTTGATCGCCTCGCAGACCTCGTAACCGTTCTTGTCGGGCATGACGACGTCGGCGAGGATGAGATCGGGGCGGCTCTCCAGAACTCTGTCGAGCGCGAGCTGCCCGTTCGAAACACAAATGAGCTCGTAATCGCTGTCGGAAAACGTCAGCTCCACGACCTTCTGGATCGTCAGGCTGTCGTCGGCCAGAAGAATTTTCTTTGCCATGGATTAAGAGCCGTTCACTCAAAAACTTACACGTCAGGCGCGAGTCTGTCAATGAAGAAGGAGCCGTCGCGCGACCGGCCCTGCGAAAAGGCGCGGATCAGGAGGCCGCTTCACCCCGGACGGCGCTCAGATAGCGCCCGGGCGGCGTCCGGCCGAGCGCGACGGAGAGGGCCCTGGAGGCCGCGACGACCCCGGGCAGGGAAACCCCCGTTTCGATTCCGAGGCCGTCCAGCATGTAGAGGAGATCCTCGGTGGCGAGATTGCCCGCCGCTCCCGGCGCGTAGGGGCACCCTCCGAGCCCGCCGGCGGAGGAGTCGTACGTCTCGACGCCGCACTCGAGCCCCGCGTACACATTCGCGAGCGCGGTGCCGCGCGTGTCGTGAAAGTGGAGCGCGAGAATCGCGCGGGACACGCCGGAATCGTAGAGCGACTCGATGACGTCGTAGACGCCGCCCGGCGTCGCGACCCCGATCGTGTCGCCGATCGAGATCTCGTCGACCGCCAGATCCAGCAGTTTGTGCGCAACCTCGCGGACCGCGTCCGGCTCGATCGCTCCTTCGTAGGGACATCCGAACGCCGTCGAAACGTATCCGCGGACGCGGATCTTCTCCTCCTGGGCCCGGGCGACCACGGGGCGGAACCTCTCGATCGACTCGTCCACTCCCGCGTGGATGTTGTGCCGGTTGAAGGTCTCCGAAGCCGCGGTGAAGACGGCGATCTCCCGGACCCCCGCGGCGACCGCTCGCTCGAGCCCCTTCTCGTTCGGAACGAGAGCCGGATACCGGACCCCGCTCGCCCGATGGATCCGCCGGAAGACTTCCTCCGAATCGGCGAGCTGCGGGATCGCCCGCGGGGAGACGAAGGAGCCGACCTCGATCGCTTTCAGCCCGGAGGCCGTCAACAGGTCCACGAATTCGACGCGAGTCTCGACCGAAAGCGTCTCGGGCTCGTTCTGCAGGCCATCTCGCGGGCCGACCTCGTAGACCGTCGCGCGTGCGGGCAGGTGCGGCCGCCGGATCGCATGTTCCTCCCACGGCTCCATGGAGAGAGGGTATCGCGGCCCGCGCCGCCGAAGAAGGCGGTTCCCGTCGCGGACGCTACGGGGCGGCGGCCGCCGCGATCTCGACCAGGGGCGCTCCGGCCTCGACCAGGTCACCCTCCGCGAAACCCAGGCGGACGACCGTTCCGTCCTGCGGGGAACGAATGGCGTGCTCCATTTTCATCGCCTCGAGGACGAGAAGGATCTGGCCGCGCGTCACGACGTCTCCCGCCTCCACCATCACCCGGCGGACCCGGCCCGGCATCGGCGCGAGCAGGCCGCCGGCGTGATCGGGACCGCGCCGGCGGCGCTCGTCGGTGCGCTCGATCTCGAAGGTCCGGCCTGCGCACCAGACAGAGACCCGATCGCCCTGCCGGAGGACGCGAACAGGAACCGTCTCGCCGGCGATCTCGATGCCGACGATCTCCCCGTCCCGCTCCCGCTCCCGGAAGGAAACGGTTCGGTCACCGACCGTGGCCGAACCGGCCCCGAGCACGATTTCCGCGGCATGGGGTCCGCTCGTGAGCTTCAAGCGCCCGCCCTCCAGCCGGACGCCGCGTCCCAGGGGTCGGGCGCGCCCGCCGGAGCCCGCTCGAGCCTGCGACCGGAGGGCGCCACCGACGCGAGAGCGGAGGACGCGGCGATCCAGGCGGCGTCGGGCACACCGGGATCCTCCGCTTCCGGCAGCCGCGCGATCAGATCCGTCGTGTATCGACCAGAGCGAAATTCCTCGGAGTCGAGGACACGCGCCAGGAGCGGAGCGTTCGTCTCGACGCCGAGGACGACCCACTCGGAGAGCGCTCGCCGGGCGCGGTCGATGGCCGCACCGCGGTCGGGACCGGACACGACGAGCTTCGCGAGAAGGGGGTCGTATTCGACACCGACCCGCGTTCCCTCGCCGACGCCCGCGTCGACGCGAACGCCGGGTCCGGCGGGCTCTTCCCAGACGCGGATACGGCCCGAACGCGGAAGGAATTCGACCGGGTCTTCGGCATACAGGCGGAGCTCGATCGCATGCCCTTGCGGGACGAGCTTGCCGCCCCGCCAGTCGGCGGGCAGCGGAGCGCCCGCGGCGATCTCGATCTGGGAACGGACGAGGTCGAGGCCGAGGACTTCCTCCGTGATCGGGTGCTCGACCTGCAGCCGCGTGTTCATCTCGAGAAAATAGAAGTTGCGGCGCTCGTCCAGAAGGAACTCGACTGTCCCGGCGCCCACGTATCCGACGGCGCGCGCCGCCTCGACCGCCGCGCGCCCCATCGCCTCCCGGAGACGCGGATCGAGGGCGGCGCTCGGCGACTCTTCGAGGACCTTCTGATGCCGCCGCTGCACGCTGCACTCCCGCTCGAAGAGGTGCACCACGCTGCCGCTTCGGTCTCCGAAGATCTGAAACTCGACGTGTCGTGCCCGGTCGAACATCCGTTCGAGGTAGACGTTTCCGTCGCCGAACGCGGCGGCGGCGACGCGCTCCGTTTGCTCGATCGCCCCGGCCAGGTCCTCGAGGCGGTCGACGCGCGCCATCCCCTTACCTCCGCCGCCGGCGGAGGCTTTGACGAGGAGCGGAAACCCGAGGTCCCGCCCCCGTTCGAGCAGATCCGTCCCGTTGCCGGCGTCGGATCCGGGAACGACGGGCACTCCCGCCTCCCGCATCCGCCGCCGCGCCTCGAGCTTGTCGCCCATGCTGTCGATCGCTTCCGGAGACGGCCCGATCCAGAGCAGTCCCGCGCCGTTGATCGCTCGCGCGAAATCGGCGTTCTCCGAAAGAAAACCGTATCCGGGATGGACCGCGTCCGCGCCCATGACGGCCGCCGCCTCGAGGAGACGCGGGATCGAGAGATACGTTTCGGCGATGCCGCCGGCGCCGAGATCGACGGACCGCGCCATCCTCGAGAGATGAAAGGCGTCGGCGTCGTCCGCCGCGTGCACGCCGACGGGCTCGATCCCCATCTCCCGCGCGGTGCGGGCGACGCGGACCGCGATCTCGCCGCGATTGGCGATCAGGAGTCTCTTCGGAATTGCCGCCAACTTTCCTCCGGGCGGCGATTCTAGTTCCTGCGCTATTCTGATCGCGGCCCGGCGGCCCGAACCGCCGAACGGCCGAGGAGGCGCGCGTGTCGGTCGAAGGCGGAATGCAGGGATCGCAACGGCGTTTCGTCTGTCCCCACTGCGGGCGAGTCTTCTTCGCCTGGCGCCCGGACACGGCCCCCGGCCAGAAATTCAAGTGCTACTTCTGCAAGAAGGAGATGGAAGACGAGGCCGCCCAACGCGTCCCGCCGCCTCCTCCTCCCCTGCCCCCCGCCGACCCGACCCCCGTCACATGATCGTCGCCGGCGCGGACGCGCCGGCTCCCGCAGCGGGAGGCTCCTCCCTTCGCGACACTCGGGAGACTCCTCCCGCTGCGAGCGGATGGAGGAGCTCGTCGTACAAGGGATCGCGCAGCTTACTCGCGCCGAGCAGGCGAGTCGCCTGCTAGCCTCTTCGTCGTCGCAGTATCAGCGGCCTTGACGTCACCAATTGGGTTTTCGTTTTTCCAGAAAAGCCGTCAGACCTTCGCGCGCCTCGGCGGACGCGCGGCGCTCGGCGATCGTTCGGACGGTCAGGGGGATCGCCTCTTCGACGCTCATCCCGGACACCTGCTCAATCAGACGCTTCGCGACGCCGATCGCCCTGGGTGCGGAAGACCGCAGCGAAGCGATCTTGCGCCCGACCGCTTCGTCGAGCTCCGCGGGCGGAACGACCCCGTGCACCAGTCCGATCCGATGGGCCTCCCGCGCGTCGAACCGGTCCCCGGTCAGAAAATAATCGCGCGCGTTGCGCGCGCCGATCGCCCGGAGCACGTACGGGGAGATCACCGACGGAAGGATGCCGAGCCGGACCTCGGCGAGAGAAAAGAGGGTTCCTTCCGCCGCGATGGCGATATCCGCCGCGGCGACGAGTCCGACGCCTCCGCCGATCGCTGCGCCATGCGCGACGGCGATGACCGGCAGCGGGCACGCGTCGATCGCGCGCAGCATCCCCGCCATCCGGCCGGCGTCCTCCTCGTTCTGCTCCGGAGTGTAGCCGCCGGCCTTTCGCATCCAGGCGACGTCGGCGCCCGCGCAAAACGACTGCCCCTCTCCGGACAACACCACCACCCGCGTCGCCTCGTCCCCCGCGAAGTCGAGGAAGACCCGCGTGAGCTCCCCGATCAGCTCGTCGTCGAACGCGTTGCGAACCTCGGGACGCGCCAGGATCACCCGCGCGACGTCCCCGTCCTGGATGCGGCGCAGCCGGGTCAGCGATGTCGTCATGCCGCGATGGTATCGAACGCGCGGAGATCCGCGGCGGGGACTGGATCCCCCGCTACATGCGGAAGACGCCGAACTCCGTCTCGGGCACCGGCGCGTTGTAGACGGCCGACAGAGCAAGTGAGAGCGCCATCCGGGTCTCGGCCGGGTCCAGGATGCCGTCGTCCCAGAGCCTCGCCGTCGAGTAGTACGGATTGCCTTCCTGTTCGTATTTCTCGCGCGTGGGTCGCTCGAACTCCTCGACCTCTTCCGGCGTCATGGCCGCCTTCCCGGCGCGGGCGAGCTGATCCTGCTTGACGGTCGAGAGAACGGACGCCGCCTGGGCTCCCCCCATCACCGAGATGCGCGAATTCGGCCACATCCACAGAAACCGGGGCCCGTACGCTCGCCCGCACATGCCGTAGTTGCCCGCGCCGAACGATCCCCCGATCACGACCGTCAGCTTGGGAACCGCCGCGTTCGCGACGGCGTGCACCATCTTCGCGCCGTCCTTGGCGATGCCGCCGCGCTCGTACTCGCGTCCGACCATGAAGCCCGTGATGTTCTGGAGAAACAGCAGGGGCACTTTCCGCCGCGCGCAGACCTCGATGAAGTGCGTCGCCTTGAGCGCGGACTCGGAGAACAGGATGCCGTTGTTCGCGACGATGCCCACCAGAAACCCGGACAGGCGCGCGAATCCGCAGACGAGCGTCTGGCCGTAGCGGGCCTTGAACTCCTGGAAGCGCGAGCCGTCCACGAGCCGGGCGATGACCTCGCGAACGTCGTACGGCTGCCGGACGTCGGACGGCACGACTCCGTAGATCTCCTTCGGGTCGTAGGCGGGCTCCTCGGGGTCCGTCCGGTCGGGCGGGAGCGTCTTCGCCGTGTTCAGATTCGCGAGGATGCTCCGCGCGATCTCGATCGCGTGCGCGTCGTCGTCCGCGAAGTAGTCCGCCACGCCCGAGACGCGGGTATGCACGTCGGCGCCTCCCAGCTCTTCCGCGGTGACTTCCTCTCCCGTCGCCGCCTTGACGAGCGGTGGCCCCGCGAGGAAGATCGTGCCGGTGCCCTGGACGATGATCGCCTCGTCGGACATCGCGGGCACGTAGGCTCCCCCCGCGGTGCACGAGCCCATCACCACCGCAACCTGGGGGATCCGCTTCGCCGACATCCTGGCCTGGTTGTAGAAGATCCGGCCGAAGTGCTCGCGGTCCGGAAAAACCTCCGCCTGAAGCGGGAGGTACGCGCCGCCGGAATCGACGAGGTACACGCATGGCAGACGGTTTTCTTCGGCGATCTCCTGGGCCCGCAGGTGTTTCTTCACGGTGATCGGGAAGTAGGTGCCGCCTTTGACGGTGGCGTCGTTGGCGATGATCATGGCCTCGCGCCCCGAGATGCGACCCACCCCGGTCACCAGCCCGGCGGCGGGAGCCTCCCCGTCGTACATTCCGTACGCGGCGAGCGCGCCGACTTCGAGGAACGGGGAACCGGGGTCGAGCAGCGCGTCGATCCGATCGCGCACGAACATCTTTCCGTGCTCCCGGTGGCGATCCCGGCCGGATCCCCCGGCCCGGGCGCGGGCGAGCTCCTCCCGCAGGGTCGCGACCAGGCTCTCCATGGCCTGAGCCCGTTGCCGGAACTCTTCGTCCGACGCTTCGAGGCGGCTCTCGAGAAGAGGCAGTGCGGTCATGGATTCGACGGACGGTGAAACGAACGTCCGGCGCGCCTCGTCACGTGTTCTTCGAAAATCGGCCCGCTACCGGACGCGGGTTCCCGCTTCCCTGCGGATGAAATCGACGAGTGTCTGCGTCGGCGTCCCCGGCAGGAAGATCTCCCGGATCCCCAGGGCCTTCAGCGGGGCGATGTCCTTGTCCGGGATGATGCCGCCGGCCAGCACCAGAATGTCCTCCCCCCCCTGCTGCTTGAGAAGCTGCAGGATCTCCGGAAAGAGCACGTTGTGCGCGCCCGACAGGATCGAAAGACCCACGACGTCGACGTCTTCCTGGATCGCCGCGGCCACGATCTGAGGAGGCGTCTGCCGGAGGCCCGAATAGATGACTTCCATGCCCGCGTCCCGCAGCGCCCGGGCGATGACTTTGGCGCCGCGGTCGTGGCCGTCGAGCCCGGGCTTCGCGATCAGGACTCGGATGGGCCGTTCGGGCATGCCGGTCAGTGTATCAATCGTGCAGAGCGACCGGATCGCCGACGCGGATTCTGTGGCCGGCGATGGCGCGCGCGGCCACGCCCAGATGGCCCCGGCGCACGCCGACCAGACCTCGCAACATCGCCGCGTCGCCACGCGGGATCTCGGACTCGAAATCAGAGACGAAACAGTCGGCCGCCGGTCCCGTGATCTCCAGCACGGTATCGCCGATGCCGATGCGGCGTCCGACCCACTTGTCCTCCTCGAAGGCTTTTCCGTCCGGCACCTCGACCAACAGGTTCGCCCGGACGCGCAGCGGTTCGAGCGGCGCGCCGTAGGACCGCTCGGCGAGCCGAAGCGTCGCCCGCGTGATGAGGCGGAGCGGGCCGGCGGCGGCGTCGACGGCGCGCGGGCGAAGAGAGAGCGGGCGACCCAGGAGACGCCCCAGGTCTTCGAGCCAGCGGGGATCGCCGATCGGCATTTCCGCCCCCGACGGGTCCCGCACACGGGTCCAGGTGTCCAGGTCCCGCTCGACCATGTCGTCTAAGAATCGCGCCCCGTAGAAAAGGATGAGCGGCGCGGAGCCGGTCAGGACCGGCTCCCCCGTCGCCTCGTCGCAGAGGACGTACGCGCGGTCGCCCAGGAGTCCCGAGCCCGAGACCGGAGCCACGTTGGCGGCCTCTCCGCCCAGCGGCTCGATCGGGAAGCGCCGCAGACCGGCGAGGCTGCCGACGACCTCCGCGAGCTCCATCGGCGAAGAAGATACCGGAACCGCGAAATGAGCCCTCCGCCGGCCGGCTCCGGGCAGGCCATAGTTTTTTAGGTCAGAAGTGCCGTTGACCTACTTTTGTTCGGAGATCCTGAGGATCCGGTCGTCCCCGGAGCGGACATGTCCCCGTCCGTCCCGGTTGCTCGTCGACACGTAGAGAGCCCCGTCCGGTCCGGCCATGACTTCGCGAAACCTCCCGTACTCGTCCGCGAGGAGGTCCTCGACGCCCCGGACTCGTCCGGGCGCCCCTTCTTCGAATCGCACGCGGACCAGCTTCTCGCCGATGAGCGCCGCGAACACGAAATCGCCGGTCAGGCGCGCGAGCGCGCCGCCCCGGACGAACGTTGCCCCGGACGGGGCGATCGCGGGCGTGAACTCGAGAAGCGGGGAGACGTATCCCTCGCGCGTCTGGCGATGGTGGATCAGCGGCCAGCCGTAGTTGCGTCCCGGCTCGACGAGATTCACCTCGTCCCCGCCACCCGGGCCGTCGAACCCGGACGGACCGTGCTCGGTCTGGTACTGCGCGTTCGTCCCCGGCTGCCAGTCGAGCCCCTGGGAATTGCGGTGGCCGAGCGAATAGATCGCAGACCCCGGAAACGGGTTGCTCGCGGGGATCGAGCCGTCGGCCGCGTAGCGCAGGGTCTTGCCGGCGAGCGAGTCCATCCGCTGGGCGAGGGCCCGCTCGGTCGCATCGCCCGTCGTCACGTAGAGGAGCCGATCGGGGCCGAATCGGAGGCGGCACCCGGCGTGGTTGCGCGCCGCCGGAAGTCCCTCGACGATCGTCCGGGTCGGCACGAGCCGCGTCCCCTCGTCCCGGTACTGGGCCACCCGCACCTTCTTGCCGCCGGCGCCGGCGTAGGCGTAAGCGAGATAGAGCAGCCGCGAGGTCGCGTAATCGGGGTCGAGCGTCATTCCCATCAGCCCCGTCTCCCCCGACGCTTCGACTTCCGCGATGGTGGCGAGCGGCTCGTTCTCCAGCTTCCCGTTCCGCACGATCCGAACGCGGCCGGGCCGCTCGGTCACGAGCATCCGGTCCGGAGACGTGAAGGCGATCGACCAGGGCACCTCGAGGCCCGTGACCACCGCTTCGACGCGAAGACGCACCCCGTCTCTCGTCCGGAACTCGCGGACCGCAGCGGACCCCGGGCTCTCCTCGAGGCCCCGGCCGGCGATCGCCACGAGAGCCGCGCCGACGACGAGCGAAAACTTCTTCATCGCGCGAGCTCCTGCGGAAGATTTGCCGAAAGAGCCTCCCACGCCCGCCGACGGTGGGACACGGCGTCTTTGCCGGCGGGGCCGAGCTCCGCGAAGGTCCGATCCTCGCCCGCGGGGATGAAGATCGAGTCCCAGCCGAACCCCGATGTCCCCCGGGGAAACGGAGCGATCGATCCCTCGCACTCTCCGCGTCCCGAGACGAGCCGGTCGCCGTCGAAGAACGCGACGACGCAGACCGCCGTCGCCGACCGGTCCTCCCAGGACGTGAGCATCCGCGGGATCGCCGGGACCCCCGCCCCCTTCTCGAGCCATCGAACGAGAGCGCCGGGGAAGCCGCCCCAGGCGGCGATCAGGAGGCCCGAATCTTCGACGACGACGGGGCGCCGGAGACGCGCGAAGGCGCCGCGCGCCTTGGCCTCGACGATGTCGCCGGGGTCGATGGCCTGGATCTCCGGCAGATCGATCGAGGCGCGCTCCACGGCGAACCCGAACCGGAGCGCCTCGTCGGCCTTCTCGGGGCGCGAGCTGACCAGGACGAGGGGAGGCCGCATCGGGCGATTGTAGGGGCGAACGATCGAGAGGGGACGCGGCGGGACGGCGAGCGGACGTCGGCTAAAATCGTGGAACATGTCGTCGAATCCCCTCGTCTGTCCCCGCTGCGGCAGCTCTGTGCCCGCGGAAGCGCGATTCTGTCCATCGTGTGGCGCTTCGGCGCGGCGCCTCCAGCCTGGCCAGACGCTCGACGGCAAGTACGAGATCCTGGAAAAGACCGGCGAGGGCGGCATGGGCGAGGTGTACAAGGCCCGCCACCTCCATCTCGACGAGATCCGGATCATCAAGGTCATGAAGCCGGACGCCCT
The DNA here is from genome assembly GCA_039933215.1 of Acidobacteriota bacterium. Taxonomy (GTDB): domain Bacteria; phylum Acidobacteriota; class Thermoanaerobaculia; order UBA5066; family Gp7-AA6; genus JALYUA01. The sequence continues at coordinate 44,604 of JBDTOO010000018.1, read as the reverse complement.
CGGGGAGGGTGTGGAGCCCCGCCGGTTCCAGGAGGAGGCGCGGATCGCGGCTTCGATCCGCCACCCGAATGTCGCCGCGCTCTACGACTTCTCCCGGCTTCCGGACGGGTCGTTCTACATGGTCTGGGAGTTCATCGACGGCGTCACGCTCGAAGAATGGCTGCGGACGCGCGGTCCGCTGCCGGCGGCGCAGGCTCTCGAGGTCGCGCAGCAGGTTCTCGCGGGGCTCGAGGAGATCCACCTGCAGGGCATCGTCCACCGCGACCTCGCGCCTGACAACATCATGCTGCGGCAGACGCGCGGCGGAGCATTGTCCGCGAAGATCATCGACCTCGGCATCGCCAAGCGGGTCGCGTCCGAAGCTCTTCGCATGACCGGGTCGGGCATGTTCGTCGGCAAGCTCAAGTACTGCTCGCCGGAGCAGGCAGGCTCGCTGCCCGCCGGAGAGGCGGTCGACGGCCGCAGCGACCTCTACTCGTTCGGCGTCGTCCTCTACGAGATGCTCACGGGGAAGGCGCCCTTCGAAGCGGAGACGCCGGAAGAATTCCTGGGAAAGCATCTCCACGCGCCGGCGCCGCCTCTCGACATGTCGAGGCTTCCCCCGGAGCTCGGCCCCTCGCTCTCCGCGATCGTCACGAGGGCGCTCGAGAAGCGCCGCGAACGGCGATTCCGCGACGCCCGTGAGTTCGCGAGCGCCCTGAAGCGGCTCGCTCCGGGGCCGACGGCCGCGGGCGAGGACCCGGCGGAGCGGTTGCCGGCGGACGCCGGCGCCTCGGGCTGGCCGTGGCTGCTCGGCGGGCTCATCGGACTCGTCGCGGCCGGAGCGGGGCTCTGGTACGTGCTCCACCGGCCCGTGGCGGCGAGGCGGACGAGCGACGCGGCGCCGGCCCCCGCGGCGGCGACTCCGGTCCGCCGCGAAACGGCAGTGCCGGACGAGCTGGTCGTCGCGCCGCGTATCGTGGAAGACGCGACGCCCACCCCGACGCCCGCCGCGGAGCCGACGCTCGTTTTCACGCCGCGCCCCGGGGCGCCGCCGGCGAGGTCGAGCTTCGAGCCGACGGGTTCGGTCCCTCCGGCGGAAGGGTCCGGCGCGAGCCGGACCACGGGGCAGTAGCTTCAGGGCGCCTCAGGCGCCGCCGACGGCTCCTCCGTAGGTCTCTTCCGGCGCCACGACGTCGATCACCTTGTACATAGGCACCTGAGTCGAGAGACCCTTCAGGGAGAAGTGACCCATCTGGGCCACGCGGAAGAGGCTCCGCGTCGCTTCATAGGTGGCGGGGCCGATGCAGATCTCTCCGGCCCCGGCGACGAACTCCTCCATCCGCGCGGCGACGTTCACCGCGTTGCCGAGAACCGTGTAGTCGACTCGGCGCTCCGATCCGATCTCGCCCACGATCGCCTCGCCCGTGTTGAGCGCGATACGGACCTGGATCTCCGCCTCCCCCTTCGCGGCTCGCTCGGCGTTCCATTCCGCGACGCCCTGCCGGATCTTGAGCGCCGCCGTGATCGCCCGCGCGGCGTGATCCGGCTGGTCGATCGGAGCCCCGAAGAAGGCCATCACCGCGTCGCCGATGAACTTATCGATCGTCCCGTCCTGCGAGAACACCGCGTCCGAGGAGAGGGTAAAGAACTTCGTGAGGAGAGAGGAGAGCTGGTCAGGGCCCATCTTCTCCGACCACGACGTGAACCCAACCAGGTCGGCAAAAAGGATCGTGACCGTCTTGGTCTTCGCCGACTTGAACGAGCCCGTGGCCGTCGCGTCGCCGATGATCTCCTCGACGACCTGGGGCGAATGGTAGCGCTCCAGACGGCCTCGGATCCGCTTTTCGTCCGCGACCCGCTCGTGGAGACGCGCTCGCTCGATGGCCACGGCGGCGAAATTCGCGAGGGCGGTCAGGAGATCCAGGTCTTTCTCCGTGAAGGTGCCGACGTGGATCGGCGAGTCCACGTGGATGACCCCGATCACCGAGTCGCGATTCCATAGCGGCGCGCACATCGCCGAGCGGATCTGCTGCATCCGGATCGACATCCCCGCGTCGAACCTCTCGTCGGCCTGCGCGTCGGACGTGAGGACGGCCACCTTCTGGTTGAGGACCATGTCGACGATCGTCCGCGAGTAGGGAGCGGAGCCGTCGGTCGTCTGCCTCGTCGACGATTTCATCCGCGTGACGCGCAGCTGCAGGGTGCCCGACTCCTCGAGGAGGAGAAATCCCCGGTCGACCGGCAGGTACTCGAAGATGAGATCCATGACCTTGTCGAGCACCGTCTCGACGTCATCCGCGGAGATGAGGGTCTTCGCCACCTGGACGAGGATCTCGAACACCTTGTTCTTGTAGGCGACGTCGAGGACGGCGCGCTTGCGGTGGTCCGTCGATTCAGGAATGACCTCGTCGCTCTTCTCCAGTCCGAAATCGCGGTTGAATTCGGCAATCGGCCGGATGCAGGTCGACGTCGAGTCGAACTCACGCCGCGACGACGGAGGAGGCGCCGCCGCCTCCTTCTCCGTCTCCTCCCGGAACCGAAGGACGAAGGTGCCGATGGCGGCGCGGTCTCCGTCGACCACCGACGATTTGGGCACCGCCCGGTCGTTGACCTTTACGCCGTTCGTGGACTGGTTGTCGTAGATCATCCAGGCGTCGCCCTCGCGGCGCAGCACGGCGTGCCGGCGGGAGACGGAAAAATCGTTCAACACGATGTCGTTCTCGTTCGACCGCCCGATGGACGCCTCGGATTTCGCGAGGTTGAAGACCTGCGCGCGGCCGTCCGTCTCATAGAGAACCTGCAGCATCGGTGGGGAAATTATAGGCGCTCGCCCGCGCGGCGCCCATTCCCTTCGCGCGGAGCCGTTACTGGCCGAGTTGGAAGTCGATTCGCACCGTCTTGTGAGACGCGACCGGACCGGACCGGCCGCGTGCCGGCCGATACTGCCACCGCCGGACGGCTTCCGCGGCGGCCTCGGAAAGCCCCAGCGGAAGGCCGCGCAGAATCTGAACTTCCTCGATCCGGCCGTCCTCCCCCACCAGGGCGTCGAGGACCACGGTCCCCTCGACTCCGGCCCGCCGGGCGGCTTCCGGGTAGACGGGATTCACCTTCGAGAGGAGCGAGGCCGGCTCGAGCGCCTCGTCCGAGGTCTCGGCGGGATCGGCGGGCACCCCCTCGGCCGAGATCTCGGGAGTCGGGGCCCTGGCCGGCTCGATGTCGGTGACCGTCACGTCCTTGAGCTCCTTGGTCGCGACGGGCACGATCGGCGGCTGTTTGGGGTCCCGCGGCACCAGGTCAACGGCGGAGGAGTCGACAAATGCGACGCTCCCGTCGCCGGCGCGGAACGCATAGTAGGCGTGGTCGACGCCGTGGATCGAGATCGCCGTTCCGCGAGCGATCCGCCCCGTGCGCGCGGCGAGAGGGAAGGCGGCGAGACGGACGTCGGATTCCTCCGCGACCACGCCGAAGACGGGCGCGAAGGAAAGGATCTTCGACGCTCTCTTCAGCCGCGAGTCCCGGTCGGATTCGCGTTCCACGGTGTCGGCGGGCAGAAAGCCCTTCGCGTCGCGGGAGGTCCGGATCTCGACCCAGGGGCCGCGGTCGGCGACCACGGACACGCGGGAGCCGCGCGGCAGAACGCCTTCGATCGCCGACCGCGCGGAGGCCTCGCGGCGCAGCTCGACGCTTTCGACGGTCACGATCGCGGATTCGGGCTCGGCGCCGGTTCGGCCGGCGCCCCGATGGGGACGCGCCAGCACGATCAGGGCGATCAACGCAATGACGGCCGCCGCCGCCGCGAGCGCGATGCCGGCGGGCCGGGACCAGCGCGCGGCCCAGCGCCTCCCGACGCTCAGGCGACGCCCCCGAGAAGCTCGACCAGAAGCGCTTTCTGGGCGTGGAGCCGGTTCTCCGCCTGATCGAAGACGGCGGAAGAGGGCGCGTCGATGACCGCCGCGTCGACTTCTTCGCCGCGGTGGGCCGGCAGGCAGTGGAGGAAGATCGCGTCGGAGGCGGCCTTCCCGAACACCTCCGGCGTCACGCGGTAGGCCTCGAACTTCCGCGCCCTCGCCGCGGCCTCGTCCTCCTGCCCCATGGAGGCCCACACGTCCGTGTAGACAGCCCTGGCCCCCCGCAGTCCCTCGTCCAAGGAATGCGTCACGAGGATAGCGCCGCCCGTTTCCGCCGCCGTCTTCTTCGCCGCGGCGACGATCGGTTCCGCCGGCTCGAATCCCTCCGGGGTCACGACCGCCACGCGCGCCCCGAGCTTTGCTCCCGTGAGCATGAGGCTGTGCGCGACGTTGTTCCCGTCGCCGACGTAGCAGATCGGGAAGCCCTTCGTCGCGCCGAACCTCTCCCGCACGGTGAGGAAGTCGGCGAGCGCCTGGCACGGATGGAGGAGATCGGAGAGGCCGTTGATGACGGGAACGGAGGCGTTCTCCGCCAGTCCTTCGACCGTCGCCTGGGCGTAGGTCCGCGCCATGATCCCGTCCGTATACCGCGAGAGGACCCGCGCGGTGTCGGCGATCGGCTCGCCCCGCCCGAGCTGCAGGTCGCGGGAGGAGAGAAACATTCCGAGCCCGCCGAGCTGGAACATCCCCGCTTCGAAGGAGACGCGAGTCCGTGTCGAAGACTTTTCGAAGATCATCGCGAGAGACTTTCCGGCGAGGCGCGTCGCGTAGCGGCCCGGCGCCGCCTTGATCCGGACGGCGAGATCGAGGAGCGCCTCGATCTCGGCCGGAGCCCAGTCGTTCTCGTTGACGTAGTCGCGTTTCATACTCGTCTCTTTTCTCGAATGAACGTCCCGGTATTTCCGGCGAGCGCTTCGGTCAGGCTCTCGGCGCGCGCAATCAGCACCTCGCGGCCGCCGCCCTCGACGTATCGGATCGCCGCGTCGATCTTGGGTCCCATGCTTCCGGGGGGAAATTGTCCCTCGGCGAGAAGGCGCTTCGCGAGGGCGACGTCCATCTCGGCGATGGGCTCTTCCGTAGGCTTGCCGAAGTCGCGCGCCACGCGATCGACACCCGTCAGGATGATGAACAGATCGGCGGAAAGAGTCGCCGCGAGCAGCCCCGCCGAGTAGTCCTTGTCGATCACCGCCTCGACGCCGCGTACCTCTCCCTCCTCGGTCACCACGACGGGGATCCCTCCCCCTCCGGCGGCCACCACGATGTAACCGCGATTGACGAGCGAAGCCGCGACGTCCACGCCGCGGATCGCGCGGGGCTTCGGCGATGCGACGACCTTTCTCCACCCGCGCCCCGCGTCCTCGACCATTTTCCAGCCGAGGGTCTCCTCGAGGACCGCCGCGCGCTCCGCGGAAAAGAACGGACCGACCGGCTTCGACGGGGCGAGAAAGGCGGTGTCCGCCGCGTCGACCTCGACCTGCGTGACGAACGTCACGACCTCCTTGCGGAAACCCGCCGGGGGCAACTCGTTGTCGAAGGCGAGCTCGAGGAGGAAGCCCAGGGAGCCCTGCGTCTGCGCGACGCAGAAGTCGAGGGGCTGCGGCGGGATCCGGTCCGAGGCGCAGTCCGTCTGGATCAGCAGGTTGCCGACTTGCGGGCCGTTGCCGTGCACGACGATGAGCTCGTATCCCCGCGCGAGGATCGGAAGCAGATGGCGGACCGCTTCTCGCGCGCGCAGGAGCTGATCCGCGGTCGTCCCGGAATCGTCGGGCCGGAGCAGCGCGTTGCCGCCGAACGCCACCACGGCGAGGGGCCGGACGAACGAGAAGAACCGGGACGACGTCACGACGCGGCTCCAGCCTGCGCGGACGGGCGCGGTCGGAGCTGCCGCGCCCGGGAGCGGTCTCCGATCATCCGAGGTCTTCGCGAACGAGAGGCATCGCCATGCAGCGGGGACCGCCTCGGGCGCGCGAAAGCTCGTGCGCGGCGAGGCGAATGACCGTCTTGCGCTTGAGATCGAGCTCGACTCTTCCGAGCAGGAGGTCCGACTCCTCGACGATCGAATATCCCGCGCGGGCGAGCTCGTCCGCAGTCTTCACGTTCCGGTCGTACAGGAGGATCACGCCCGGCGCTACCGCGAACGCGTTTGCGCCGTCGGTCCATTGCTCTCGGCGTTCCGCGATGGGATCCACGCCGCCGCAGCGAATCGGCGCGAGGTCGATCTTCTGCCTCTTGAGTGCCGACAGAAGGTCTCTCTCCGACCTCCACGTCACTTCGCGCTTCGTGAGATCCACCTCGTAGACGTCGGCCTCCTCGACGCCTTCGGCGAGGATCATCGGCCCGTAGACGAGGCACTCCTCGCGCGAGATCATCGTGAAGACCGTGTCCAGATGCATGTAGGAGCGGGAGGGCGGCACGGCGACCACGAAGATGCGCCGGACGGGGGACTTCATCGCCTTCAGGCTCTCCGTCAGGCGCTCGATCGTCGTCTTCTCGGTGCGCTCGGAGTATCCGATCGCGAGGACGTCCTCCCGGAGCACGAGGACGTCGCCGCCCTCGAGGGTCGGGCGCATGCGGGCGTAGGAGGCCGCCGGGGAGTAGTCGGCGGAGAACTCCTGGAACCAGAAGACTCCATCCGGGCGGGCGAACCTCGGGTGGAGCTGGAAGATGTATCCGGAGAGCAGCGGCTCCCGCAACCTCGCCGCCGTCGCCATCGACCCGCGAATGGCGCGGTCGCCGACGACGACGAGCGGGTCGCGCTGGAAGAAATAGTTGGGAATGGGCGGCAGCCAGTAGAGGTCGGAGCTCGAAACGGACGTCTCCTGCGCCGGCTTCTCGATGCCCGACACGAGGGTCGCCGCGAGCGCCGGCGCGGAGAGATCGCGCAGCCGGTAGTCCATGTCGGGACCCCACCCGAGCGTCGAGCCGAGGTCCGAGAGAACGGCCTCGCGGTGCGTTTCGAGCACTTCAGCGAGGAGCGTCTGGGCGTCCAGGATCTCGTCCGCGACGAACCCGAGGACCTGCTGGAAGCGCCGGTGCTCCTCCCGCGCGCGCGCGCCGTAGAGGATGTCGTCGAAGAGGAGCTCCTCCATCATCGCCGGGATCATGCGATCGATCTCCGCTCCCGGCAGGTGGACGAGGACGGAGGAGAGCTTGCCGATTTCTGAGGTGACTCTGAGGGTCATGGCACGCCCGGCGGGGCGCAGGATTGTACGTCACAGGGGGAAGGGGGGAGGGGCAGGTCAGAGGTGAGAGGTGAGAGAGGGTGACGGGTGACGGGTGACGGGTGACAGCAGAACGTCTGGCCGGTACTGGCCACCCGTTTCAGGGCCGGGCTACGAGTGATATCCAGAGAGGGGACGTGAAGGGCAGTTAGTGCTGCTGACACCTGACACCTGGCACCTGTCACCTCGTCCAATGGGCTCGCTCGTGGCGAGCCGGATCAGGCTTGCGGGAAGAGGGAGACCGGCGCCGAAGCGACCGCCGCCGCGGCGGGCTCGAGCTTGCCCACCGGACCCTCCGCGTCGGCGATGCCGGAGAGCTTCTCGGCGAATCGTCCGAGGGCCTTTGAGGCCTCGTCGTACTGCTTCTGGGTGTTCGTCAGATGCACGCGGACCTTGGCGAAGGGATCCTCGACGCGGTCCCAGAGCCGCGCGAGCTCCGCCAGGCGCTCCTGGATCTCGTGCGCGGAGCGCTGCAGCTCGACGCCGCGCATGCCCATCGCGGCCGTCGCGAGATACGCGTAAAGGAGCCGCGGCGAGACCGGGATGACGTGCCGCTCCATTGCGTACTCGACGAGCCCCGTCTCCTCGCCTTCGCCGACGATCTCGCAGTACACCGCCTCCGCGGGGATGTACATGAGCGCGAAATCGCAGGTGCCGCTCTCCGGCCGGATGTAACGGGTGCGGATGGCGTCGACGTGACGGCGGACGTCGGAGGCGAAGTCCCGCGACGCCCGCCGGCGGTCCGTCTCCTCGGGCGCCTCGCGGGCGCGGCGGTAGTTCTCGAGCGGGAACTTGCTGTCGACGGGGACGATCCTCTCGCCGAGGAAGATCGCCGCGTCTACGACGACGTTGTCCGGAAAGCGATACTGCATGGCGAAGCCCTGCGCGGGGAGCACCTGGCGCAGCGTCTGCTCGAGAAACGCCTCGCCGAGCGCGCCGCGCAGCTTCGGCGGCTTCAGGAGGTCCTCGAGCCGCGTCACGTTGCCCGCGAGCTTCTCGATCTTCTGCGAGGCCTCGTAGATCTGCCCCATGCGCTGGCCCACGTCCTGCAGGATGCGGCCCGAGGCGCCGAGGTGGTCCGTCAGATTCTTCTGGCCGTCGACGAGCCGCTGCTCGACCCCCTGGACCCGGTCCTCCACGGAGCGGCGCAGCTCGTCGAACCGGCGGTCCAGGGACGCCGATGCACCGCGCGCCGCCGCCGACTCCGCGAGAAGACGGTCGAGCCGGCTCGTCGCCTCGCGCGACCGTCCGACCGAAGCCCACGTCGCGGCGACGGCCGCCGCGGCGAGCAAAACGAGCAGCCCGATCGTCAGCGAGGACATCGATTTCTAGGATAGCAGCCCGATGGACAAATGACGTCCGAGCGAGGCGACCGTCTCTCCGCCGGATCATCCGAGGAGCGTCGGCGGGACGTCGAACCGGCGGGAAGGAACGTCCGTCTCCGTGCGACAATGGAGGGCCGTGACCGAGCCCACCAAGCCGCGAAAACCCCTCCAGGAAGATCGGGAGATCGACTACCTGGTGTGCAAGCAGTGCAGCACGCCCTCCTACGTGTTCGACATGGACGGCAGCCGCATCACCGACGCGCAGTGCCTGGTCTGCGGCAACGACAACATCGCGGAGTTCAACCTCGGAGAAGACGCGGGCAGTGAGCAGGACTGACCGCTACGAGAGCCCGCTCTCCGAGCGCTACGCCTCGGCGGAGATGTCCGCCATCTTTTCTCCCCGGTTCAAGTTCGAAACCTGGCGGCGGCTCTGGCTCTGGCTCGCCGAAGAGGAGAAGCGGCTCGGCCTCCCCATCCCGGACGAGGCGATCCGCCAGATGGCGGAGCGGATCTCGCCGGTCGACTTCGAAGCGGCGGCCCGCGAAGAGGAGAAGACGCGCCACGACGTGATGGCGCACGTCCGCGTCTTCGGCGAGGCGGCTCCGGCCGCTCGCGGGATCATCCACTGGGGGGCGACGTCGGCTTACGTCGCGGACAACGGCGACCTGATCCAGATGCGGGCCGCGCTCGAGCTCGTCGAGAAGAGGCTGGCGGCGCTGCTCCGGAAGATGCGGGACTTCGCCCTCGAGAACCGTTCTCTTCCCACGCTCGCCTGGACCCACTACCAGCCGGCGCAGCCGACGACCGTCGGCAAGCGGGCGGCGCTCTGGGCGAGCGATCTCCTGATGGACCTCGAGGCCGTGCGCGCGGCGCGCGCCGACCTGCGCTTTCTCGGGGCCAAGGGAGCGACGGGCACGCAGGCCTCGTTTCTCCTGCTGTTCGACGGCGACGGCCGACGCGTCGAGGAGCTCGACCGCTCGCTCGCCGCCCGCGCCGGCTTCGCGAAGCGCCAGCTCGTCTCCGGGCAGACCTACTCGCGCAAGCAGGACGACCGCGTCGTCCACGCGCTCTCGGGCCTCGCCCAGTCGGCCCACAAGATCGGGACCGACCTGCGCCTCCTGCAACACGACGGCGAGATCGAAGAGCCGTTCGAAGCCACGCAGGTGGGCTCCTCCGCCATGCCCTACAAGCGCAACCCGATGCGCGCGGAGCGCGTGTGCTCGCTCGCCCGCCACGTCATCGCGCTTTCGTTCGACACGGCCATGACGGCCTCCACGCAGTGGCTCGAGAGGAGCCTGGACGACTCCGCGAACAAGCGCATCGCGATTCCCGAGGCCTTCCTGACGGCCGACGCCGTGCTCGTACTCCTCGACAACGTGTTCCGCGGGCTGGTCGTCCACCCCGAGGTGGCGGCGCGCCGGCTCGCGGCCGAGCTGCCGTTCCTGGCGGCCGAGGACGTGCTCATGGAGGCCGTCCGCCGCGGCGGCGACCGGCAGGAGCTCCACGAGAAGCTCCGCGTCCACGCGCGGGCGGCCGCCGAGAAACGCACGAAGGACGGATCCGCGGCCGACCTGCTCGACCGAATCGCCTCCGATCCGGCGTTCGGACTCGACGCTGCGAAAGTCGCGGCGTCCGCGTCGCCCGCGCGGCTGATCGGCCGGTCCGCCGAGCAGGTCGAGGCGTTCGTGCGCGAAGAGCTCGACCCCGCCCTCCAGGGAGCGCCCGAGGCCGAGACCGCGGCGGTCCGCGTCTGAGGGTCGCCCTGCGCGTCCGCGCCGGAACGCTCCTCTCTCTCGGCGGTGCTCTCGTCCTCCTCGCGCCGGCCTGCGCCTCGCGGCGTCCGGCGCCGCCGGCGACGTCCGCATCCGACCGGGCCGGCCCGGCCGGCGCGTCCTTCATCGAAGAGGGCGTCGCGTCCTGGTACGGCGGAAACGACGGGTTCGAAGGCAAACCGACCGCGTCGGGCGAGATCTACGACTCGTCGCGCATGACGGCGGCGCACCGTCTCCTCCCCCTGGGCACGGTTCTCGCCGTGACCAACGTCGAGAACGACAAGACGGTGCGCGTCCGAGTCAACGACCGGGGCCCATTCGTGAAGGGCCGCATCATCGACCTCTCGCGGGCCGCCGCGCGCGAGCTGGGCATCCTCGGTTCGGGGACCGGAACCGTGCGCCTCGCGATCGTGCGCCCCGCCCTCGAGCCCACGCCGGCCTCTACCGCCGGCCCGGCGGCGTGGGCGGTCCAGGTCGGCTCCTTCGCGGAGCGGGGCCGGGCGGAGCGCCACGCGGAGCGCGTGCGCGCGGCGGGGCGCCCCGTGTACCTCGAGCCGTATCAGGGACTCTCGCGCGTGAAGGTGGGACCCTACGCCTCGCGCCGGGAGGCCGAAGAGGCGCTCGCGGCGCTCGAGCAGCAGGGCTTCGAAGGCATCGTGGCGCCCTCCGGCGACGCGAGACCGGCGGCTTCCGGCGATTGATCGCGGAGCGTCGCGCGTGAGCTCTAGGGCAGGACCCCGGGGCTCGTCTGGCTCTCCGACTGCACGCTGAAGCGGCGGTAGTCGTCGTACTCGAAGGTGGTCTGGATCAGTGCGCGCTGGCTCGATGCCAGCCGCCGCTTCGCCACGTACTTCAGGGGGCGCGGGAGATTTGCCGGGGGCTCGCGCGGCGTGAACTCGAGGGACACGGACGTCACGAACCGGTCGGACGGCCATTCGAGGTCGAGCCGCGACAGAGCGCCCCCGGAGAACGAGACGGACCCGTGAGGATAGTGGCGGGGAGAGCGCGGGTCGAAGAGATCCTGCGGGATCCCGAGCCCCCGGACCTGTTCGAAGCGCCACGTGTCGCCGCCGGAGCGCGTCCAGTCGAAATTCCCGGAGTTCTCGCCCTCGAACGCGCGGAGGATGAGGGAGAGGTTGTGCCAGTAACAGCCGGGGAGAGACCTCGAGAGACCCAGGTTCGTGATGCGGGTCCGCTCTTCCCGCGAATCGCGATGCCGGAGCCGGAGGAAGTCCTGCATCCGGGTGTCGGCGTCGGCGATGCGCTTTCCATCCACTTCCCGCACGAAGCGAAACTCCCAGAGCACGTTCGGATCCTCTTCGAGGGGCGCGATCTGGTAGTCCGAGACGATCACCCGGCGGCGGGCCGGGCGGTTTGCCGAAGCGTCGAAGAGGACCTGCGTCATCCGCTCCCGGGCGACCAGGTTCTCGAATTCCTGGAGGATGCTCGGAATCTCGGCCGCGAGGACGCGCACGGGCTCCGGCGCGGAGTCGGCGGCGCTCGAAGCAGCCGCCCAGAGTAAGGTGAGAGCAGAGAGGAGGAAGGTGAGAGGACGCAAGCCTGCATTCCCTCTCGTTTCTAACCTCGGACTTCTCACCTTACGTTCCCTCTCACCTCTGACCTCTGACCTCCGACCTCCGACGTCTGATCTCCGACTTCCCGCCTCGTCCCTCCCTCTCACCTCTGACCTCCGACCTCTCACGTCGTCGAGCGAGGGGAAGGGAGAACGATCCGTCACGTGCGTCGGGAGTGCACGATTCGTCCATCCCGCTCCGAGGGCCCAGGCACGAGGATCATTTTCCTTCCATACGGACCGGACCGGCGAAAGATTCCGGACGGCGGGCCTCGAAGGGGGGACGAAGGCCGGTCCGCGACTCCCCGGCGTTACGATACGGCGCGGAGGACCCTCCATTCTCACGCTGATCGCCGGCCACCGGGACGTCGTCCGCCTGCTGCCGATGGACGAATGCATCGGCGTGATGGAGCGCGCGCTCGCGGCGCTCGCCCGCGGCGAAGCGGTCCTGCCGCTGCGCTCGATCCTCTGGCTTCCCGAAAAATGGGGCGCTCTCGGGCTCATGCCCGCGTTCCTTTCCCGGGAAAAGGCGCTGGGCGTGAAGGCGGTGAGCTTCTTCCCCCGGAACGAGGGGACGGAGCTCGACTCCCACCAGGGCGCCGTTCTTCTCTTCGAGAGCGAGCGCGGCCGGCTCGAGGCGATCCTGGACGCGACCACGATCACCGCGATCCGCACGGCGGCGGTGTCGGGCGCCGCGACTCGCCTTCTCGCGCGCCGGGACGCCGGCGATCTCGCGCTCGTGGGCTCCGGCGTGCAGGCGCGAACGCATCTCGCGGCAATGCTCTGCGTGCGGACGCTCCGTCGAGTGCGCGTCGCCGGGCAGGATCTCCCCCGCGCGCGCGAGTTCGCGAAGCGCGAATCGCGAAGGCACGGAATCGAGGTGGAGGCATTCCCGACCGTGCGGGAGGCCGTCGCGGGCGCCGACATCGTCTGCACCGTGACGTCCTCCGCGGTGCCCGTCGTTGCGGGAGAGTGGCTCGCCCCCGGCTGCCACGTGAACGCGATCGGATCGAGCGTCGCGAGCGCGCGCGAGCTCGACACGGCCGCCGTCGCGCAATCGCGACTGTGGGTCGATCGACGGGAGTCGGCTCTCGCCGAGGCCGGCGACTTCCTCCTCGCGAAGGCGGAGGGGGCGGTCGACGACCGGCACATCGTCGGCGAAGTCGGCGAAGCGCTCATTGGCACGGCGCCGGGGCGCGGGTCGAACGACGAACGCACGCTCTTCAAGGCGGTGGGACTCGCGATCGAAGACGTCGCCTGCGCGCGCTACGTGCTGGAGAAGGCCTCCCGGGATCCGGCAGTGCTCCGCGTCGACCTCGGCGGCGGGCGCGATGAAGCCGATTGAGCCGGTCCCTCTCTCGGAGATCCTCGCGGCCCGGGGCCGGATCGCGGGCGCGGCGCTTCGGACTCCCCTCGTCCGGCTCGACGTTCCGTGGGACGCCGGCGAGATCTGGCTGAAGCTCGAGTGCCTGCAGCCGATCGGATCCTTCAAGATCCGCGGCGCGGCCAACGCGATGCGCCTCGCCCCGAGGGAGGAGCTCTCCCGGGGGGTCGTCACGGCTTCGGCGGGGAACATGGCGCAGGGCGTCGCGTGGAACGCGCGGGCGATGGGCGTCCCCTGCACGGTGATCGTGCCGGAGCACGCTCCCGCGACCAAGCTCGCGGCCATCGAGAGGCTCGGCGGCCGCATCGTGAAGCTTCCCTTCGACCGGTGGTGGCAGGCGCTCGTCGACCACGGCCACCCCGACGTTCCCGGCTACTTCATCCATCCGGTGAGCCATCCCGCCGTCATCGCGGGCAACGGCACGATCGGCCTCGAGATCCTGGAGGACCTCCCCACGGTGGACGCCGTGCTCGTCCCCTACGGCGGCGGCGGGCTCTCGTGCGGGATCAGTTGCGCGATGCGCGGTTCCGGATCGAAGGCACCCGTGTGGGCGTGCGAGGTCGAATCGGCCGCGCCGTTCTCGTCATCCCTGGCGGCGGGCCGGCCCGTTCCCACCGAATACCACCCGAGCTTCGTCGACGGGATCGGCGCGCGCACGGTGCTCGAGGAGATGTGGCCCCTCGCCCGGGCGGTCCTCGCGGGATCGATCGTCGTGCCTCTCGAAGGCGTGGCGGCGGCGGTCCGCGTCCTCGTGGAGCGGGCGCGGGTCGTCGCGGAGGGCGCGGGCGCGACGTCCGTCGCCGCGGCCATCGCGGGCCGGGGCGGACCGGGTCGGATCGTGTGCGTCGTGTCGGGAGGGAACATCGATCTCACCCGGCTCGTCTCGATTCTCGCCGGCGAGCGGGGCTGAGCGGCAGCGCGCCTTCCCCGCTCCGCCGCCCGCCGCGCGATCGTCTCAGCGGGTGCCGGCGAGAGCGTCCGTGAGCGCCATCCGGTAGATGTTGCCGAGCCCGTTGCGCACGGAGCCGCACGCCTTCTCGTACTCCGAGGCGGTCCACGGCGCCGTCCGGACGTCGGTCGGCATCCCGCGCTCGCTCGAGAAGAAGAGAGACTTCCCGTCGAGCGACACGCGCGGGCTGTACTCGCGCGCCGCGGTATTGATCTTCGGATTGAGCATTTTCAACGGCCCGAACGAGCCGTCGGAATTCCGGTAGCTCACGAAGATGTCCTGCCCGCCGGCGCCCTCGGGATGGCCAAACGCGCCGACGAGAAGGAAACTCTCGTCGTCCGCGATCCAACCTTCGATGTTCAGCCAGTCCTTGCCGTTGATCGTCGCCCCCAGGTTCTCGGGGGTCGCGTATTTCCCTTCGACCAGCCGCGACCGCCAGACGTCGAGCCCGCCGGCGCTGCCCTCCCGGCCCGAGGTGAAGTACGCGGTGCCGTCCGCCGCGAACGAGATGAAGTCCTCGTTCTGATCGCTGTTGATCGGCGGTCCGAGGTTCGCCGGTTCGCCCCATCCCGTGGCCGTGCGCTCGACGAACCAGATGTCGAAGTTTTTCTTGTCGGCGCCGGCGACGGGGCGATCCGAAGCGAAGTAGACGCGGCGGCCATCGCGCGAGAAAACCGGATCGGAATCGCGCCAGCGTCCGGAAAAGGGCGCGATACGCGGCGCGCCCCAGCGGCTCCCTTCCCAGTGCGATTCGAGGATGACGTAGAACTGCGAGCGCGGGATCGACTTGCAATAGAGCATGGTCCGGCCGTCCGGCGAGAACGTCCCGCCGAACTCGTCGTCCGGCGTCGAGATGACGCCCTCTCCCACGATCACCGGCTCCGGGCCCGGCGCACGGCCGGCCGGCGGCGCAGCGGGCGGCGGCCCGCCTGCCCCGGACGATGCGCCCCGGAGGGCGGCGAGGATCCCTCCCGTCAGGAGGACCAGCGCGAGAAACCGCGGCGCGCGCGTCATCGCGCGCGCCCCGCGGCGAGGCCGAGCTTCTCGAGGGAAATTTCGTAGATGTTGCCGCGGCCGTTCTCGATTCCGCGCATAGCGTTCTCGAATCCTTCCCGCGTCAGCCCGCCGGCCATCGGGATCCGCGCGATCCCCCGTTCGCTCGTGAAGTAGAGCGTCCGGCCGTCCGGGGAGAGGCTGGGGTTCGACTCCGTGGCCGGAGTGTTGACGATCGGGCCCAGGTTGCGCGCCGGCTCGAACGCGGATCCGCGGCGGAGGCTCACGTAAAGGTCGCCGCGGGCGTACGGGGATCCTCCGGTCAGTGCGATGTCCGGACGGCCGACGGAAGTGAAGACGACGAAGCTCTGATCGGCGGCGACGGCCGGCTGGGACTCGTAAGCCGGGGTGTTGACCCCCTCTCCGAGGTTTTCGGGGGCCGCCCACCCCGACCCTGTCCAGGCGGCGCGCCACAGGTCGATGCCGAGACTCGATTCGCGATCCGACGCGAAGTAGAGCGTGCCGTCCGCCGCGGCGCAGGCGTTCGAGTCGTTGCGATCCGTATTCACCGGCGCCCCGGGATTGCGCGGCTCGCCCCAGGCGCCGGCGGCGTCGCGTTCCACGAACCAGATGTCGGCGTCTTCGCGGGCGGCCGATGCGCCCGCGCGCGGACGGAGGGAGGAGAAGAAGAGCCTCGAGCCGTCGCGCGACACGCTCGGCGCGAAGTCGCTCCAACGGCCGGAGAACGGGACGATCACCGGCGGCGACCAGCGCGACCCGTTCCGGCGGGACACGAAGATCGCCTGCACGGGCGGCGAGGACGTCGTCGGAGACCGCCGCGCGAAATACACCGTGTTCCCGTCGGGGGTGAACGTCGCGCCGATCTCGTCCATCGCGGTCGAGACGGCGCCCGGGGCGAAGACCGTTCCTCCGAAGGCCGGGGAGGCGCCTCCCGAAGGAGCGGCCGGCGCCGCCGACGGGGCTCCGCGGGGCGCGAGCGCCGCGCCCCCCAGGGCGAGCGCGAGTGCGGTGAGACCCGCCACCGCGGATCGCTTCATGGCTCCTCCGTTTCGCTCCACCGATACGGGTCGCGGCGGCGAAGGTTATCGGGACAGGGCGCGCCAGGCCGAGGAAGCCCGCGTGCCAGATCCGCACGGCCCGGAGGCGCGGGGCGTGTATTCCGCAAAGGCGTCAGGAGGTCCGCTTGCGCTCCTCGAGCTCTTCGAGCGTTTTCGGCCAGTCCCCGCGGAGGAGCTGCGAAAGGGCCCGGTCGGCGAGCAGCTTGCCCCCGGTCTGGCACTTCGCGCAGTAGTTCGACTCGTTCTGCGCATAGACGATCCTCTGCACGGGCGTCCCACAGTCCGGGCAGGGCTTGCCGTACCGGCCGTGGACCGCCATTCCCTCCCGGAAAGCCGTGACCTTTTCCGGAAACGCCCGCTCGGCGTCCGCGACGAACCGCGCCGTCCACATGCTCAGGATGTCGCGCGCCGCTTCGTGGAGACGCCGGGCCTCCTCGCCGGTCAGCCGCGACGTGAGCTTCGCGGGCGACAGCCGAGCGCGGTGGAGGATCTCGTCCGAGTACGCGTTGCCGATGCCCGAGAAGAGGCGCGGGTCCGTCAGCGATCGCTTCAGCGTGTGATTCTCCCGGCGGAGGGCCGTGTCGAAAGCCTCGAAGCGGGCGTCCATCACTTCGAGGCCGCCCCGCTCGAAGTCGGCGAGCGCCGCCTCCCCGCTCACGAGGTGGAGCGACGCCCGTTTTTTCGAGCTCGCCTCGGTCAGGAGGAGTGTGCCCGTGCCGAAGTCGAACGCGGCGAGCGCCATCTTCCCGCGCACGTTCACGGGGCCCGTCCGCCAGTGAAGCCTCCCCGAGATCATGAGATGCAGGACGAGAAAGAGCTCCCCATCCAACTCGAAGACGATTCGCTTCCCGAGACGCCGCAGCCCCAGGACCCGTCGGCCTTCCGCGGAGGAGACCGGCGGCTCGAAGGATCGGACGAGAAACGGGCTCCCGATCCGCACGGATTCCAGAGCCCGGCCCACGACCCGAGGGGTCAGAGCCGCGATGTAGGCCGTGATGTCCGGAAGCTCGGGCACGCGGAAGAGGTATCAGCTTTTTCGCGCGGGGGAAAATCAATCTCCCGCTCTCAGGCACACCAGCAGCTCGCGAGCCGCATTCCCGGATGGCCCGATGGCCCGATGGCCCGATGACCCGATCGCCGACAGATGGCCGGAAAAAAAAAGGCGCCCGCCGGCGCCTTTTTTCAGATCCCTCCTGCGACTCTGCCCGTAGACTTCGCAGGGACATCCATGGTGAATCCGATCGCGCGCTACACCCATTGGCTGCACACGATGTGGCCGGCGGGAACCGTCGAGAAGCTGCCGGACGTCCGCGAGGACGGAACGACCGCTGTCCCCGGGGTCCGCATCGTCGGGGACCTGACGGGGATCCCTCTCCTGAAGTTCTCCTCGGACACGGGAGCGCGGGCGATCCAGCGCATCCTGGCCGAGCCCGACTTCGCCTCCCCGGGCGGGCGGGAGGCGGGCACGGTCGACGTCGGAATCGTCGGGGCCGGGGTGTCTGGCATCGCGGCCGCGCTGGAGGCGAAGAAGAACGGGCTGACCTTCGAAGTCTTCGAGGCGACGGAGATCTTCTCGACCGTCGTCAACTTCCCGAAGGCCAAGCCGATCTACACGTACCCGACGAACATGACGCCCGCCGGCGAGCTCCAGTTCGAGAGCGAGGTCCATCCGAAGGAGGCGCTCCTCGCCCGGATGCAGGAGATCCGCCGGAAGGCGGGGATCGAGCCGACGATCGCGCGCATCGAGCGGATCGAGCGGAAGGGCGCCGCGCTCGTCCTTCACCATGGAGGAAAGGACAAGAAGGTCACGCGAGCCCGGAGAGTGATCGTGGCGATCGGCCGGAGCGGAAATCACCGCCGGCTGGGCGTGCCCGGAGAGGATCTCGAGAAGGTCTTCAACCGGCTCTACGATCCGAAGGAGTTCGCGGGGAAGAAGGCCCTCGTGGTCGGCGGCGGGGATTCGGCGCTCGAGACGGCGATCGCCCTCGCGAGGGCGGGCGCGCACGTCACGGTCTCCTACCGCAGGAAAGAGTTCGCCCGGCCGAAGCCCGAGAACGTCCGGAAGATCCGCGAGCTCGTCAAGGACCCGTCCGCTCCCGTCGAGATCGAGCACCCGAGCTCCGAGCGGGTCACGACCGCCACGGGAGCGTTCTCGCGGGTGAAGGGGGACGCGCACGCTCCGGGATCCGTCCGCCTCGCGATGGCCACGCAGGTCGTCCGCGTCGAGCCCGCCCGCGTCGTGATGAAGGACGAAGCCGGCGCGGAGTCGGCGCTCGACAACGACGTCGTCTTCACGATGCTCGGCCGCGAGGCGCCGCTCGATTTCTTCCGGCGCTCGAAAATCCCCATCCGCGGCGAGTGGCGGGCCGGGGTCGTTTCCGGATTCGCGGCGTTCCTGCTCGCGTGCATCTTTCTCTACAACTGGAAATCGGGCGGCGACCTGACGAAGGCGTTCGAGAAGCGCGGCTACTTCCCGTTCAACGTCCCGTCGCTCTTCGAGCGCGCGGGCGGAGGGATCGCCGCGGCGGCCCGGAACCCGGCCACGCTCCTCGGCACCTTCGTCCTCTCCCTGAAGGAGCCGGGCTTCTACTACTCCTTCGCGTACTGCCTCTGCGTCCTGCTCTTCGGGATCGCGCGCATCCGCCGCCGCAAGACGCCCTACGTGACCCGGCAGACGGTCACGCTGACGCTCATCCAATGGATCCCCCTCTTCCTCCTCCCCTACCTCCTGCTGCCCTGGCTCGGCCACAACGGCGCCTTCGACCACGGCTTCGGCAAGACCTTTGCCGACCATCTGTTCCCCGCGGCGGACTACGGACAGGGGCGGGAGTACTGGCGGGCGTTCGGGTTCATCCTGGCGTGGCCGCTCTTCATCTGGAACGTGTTCTCGTCGCAGCCGCTGTGGTGGTGGCTCGCGATCTCCTTCGTGCAGACGTTCGTGATCATCCCGCTCATCATCCGGCGCTGGGGCAAGGGGGCTTACTGCGGCTGGATCTGCTCGTGCGGCGCCCTCGCGGAGACCATGGGAGACACGCAGCGCCAGAAAATGCCGCACGGTCCCCTCTGGAACCGGATGAACATGGTCGGTCAGGCGGTCCTGGCCGCGGCCTTCGTGCTTTTCTTCGCGCGCGCGATTTCGTGGACCTGGCCGAACACGAGCGTGGGCGGCGCGGCGGGCAAGCTCTTCTCGGGTCTCCTCTCCGGCTGGTCCATCGCGGGGATACAGCTCAACTACTACCACGTCGTCGACATCTTCCTGGCGGGGATCGTCGGCGTCGGCTTCTACTTCTGGTTCTCGGGCCGGGTGTGGTGCCGCTTCGCCTGCCCGCTCGCCGCGCTCATGCACGTCTACACACGCTTCTCGCGCTTCCGGATCTTCCCGGACAAGGCGAAGTGCATCTCCTGCAACGTCTGCACCTCCGTCTGCCACCAGGGCATCGACATCATGAACTTCGCGAACAAGGGCCTCCCGATGGAGGACCCCGAATGCGTGCGCTGCTCGGCGTGCGTGCAGTCGTGCCCGACGGGCGTGCTCCAGTTCGGGCGGTACGGCTCGACCGGGTTGCCGGTTCTCGACCGGCTTCCCGCGTCGCCGGTCCTGATGCAAGAGAGCGTCCGGGGCGGCGGGCAACCGGTCGGCGGATACCCGGGCATGCCCTCCCGGACGATCTGAGGTCGCGCCCGCTAGAATCGGCGCGATGAAACACTTCACGCGTCCGCTGTCCCTCGGCGCGGCCGTGTGCGCCGCCTGGCTCTCGACCGGAGCGGCGCCGGCGCCTTCCGAAGACGCGTCCGTGGCCGCGCGATTCGGCCGGGACGTGGCTCTCCTCGCCGCCGACGACATGGAGGGGCGCGGCCTCGGCACGAAGGGCATCGACCGGGCGGCGGACTGGATCGAGGCGCGCCTGAAGGCCGCAAGGCTCCAGCCCGCGTTCGGCGGCTCGTACCGCCAACCCTTCGACGTGAAGACGGGCGTTTCGCTCGAGCCCGGCAACGCCCTCTCCGGCGTCGCCGAGGGCGACTGGTCTCCGCTCGGCTTTTCCTCGACCGGCGGCTTCGCGGGAGAGATCGCGTTCGTCGGCTACGGCATCGAGGCCGCGCCGCTCGACTTCAGGGAGCTCTCAGGGGTCGACCTGAAAGGCAAGGTCGCGCTGATGCTCAGGTACGAGCCGCAGGAGAAGGACGAGGCCTCGAAGTTCGACGGGCGCCGGCCGAGCCGCTGGTCGGCGCCGCGCTACAAGGTCCTTCAGGCGCGCGAGCGCGGCGCGGTCGCGGTGATCTTCGTAGACGGGCCTCTCCAGGACGACGGTAAAGACAAGCTGCCGGTCCTTCGCAACGACGGGCCGGAGAGCCCCGCGGGCCTGCCCGTGTTGCAGGTCCGGCTCTCCGTCGCGCAGAGGTGGCTCTCCACGGCCGGCATCTCGCTCGCGGATTTCCAGAAGGCCGTCGACGCGGACTTGAAGCCCCGCTCGGCCGGCTCGACCGGGCTGCGGGTGGAGGGAAAGATCGCCTTGAAGGCGTCGTACGCGAAGACCGCCAACGTGGCCGGCCTGCTTCCCGGGCGGGGCGCGCTCGGGAAAGAGATCGTCGTGATCGGCGCGCACTATGACCACCTGGGCTGGGGCGGCGCCGGCTCCATGAAGCCCAACGCGCGGGCGATTCACCACGGCGCAGATGACAACGCGTCCGGCACGGCCGCCGTGATCCTCGCGGCCGAGAGGCTCTCCGTGGACCTCGCGAAACAGGGGAACCGGCGGACCGTGGTCTTCGCGCTGTTCTCCGGCGAAGAGATCGGCCTCGCGGGCTCGTCCTGGCTCGTCGCGCACGCGCCGTTCGAGGTCGAGAACGTCAAGGCGATGATCAATCTCGACATGGTCGGCGCGCTCACGAACGACGAGCTGATCGTGCTCGGCACAGAGTCCGCGATGGAGTGGACCGCGGCGATCGCACCGCTCGGCGAGAAGGCCGGCTTGAAGATCCTGGGCCGCGGCGACGGATACGGTCCGTCGGACCAGACGTCGTTCTACGCGAAGCAGGTCCCCGTCCTGCATTTCTTCACGGGGACCCACGTCCGGTACCACACGCCGGAGGACACCGCGGACGCGATCAACGCGGCGGGGGGCGCGAAGGTGATCGATTTCACGGCGCGCGTCGGCGAGGCGCTCGCGCTCGGCCGTGTGACGCCGCTCTACGCGCGGAGCGCCGCGGCTCCCCCGATGGAGGGCGACCGCCGCGGCTACGGTTCCTACCTGGGCACGGTCCCCGACTTCAAGGCGATGGAGGCGACGGAGGGCGGGGTGCTGCTGTCCGACGTCCGCACCGGTGGCCCGGCGGACCTCGCCGGGATCCGGGGCGGCGACCGGATCCTCGCGATGGCGGGGATGAAGATCGCGAACCTTTACGACATGACGTACGCGCTCGAAGATCACAAGCCCGGCGAGACGATCGACGTCGTCGTCGAGCGCGGCGCCGAGAAGAAGACGCTCAAGGCGACTCTGGGCGAGCGGCGGGCGCCGCCGGACGGCACGGGCAGCCCCGCGGCGAGCCCCCATTCTCCAATCCCCCTCCCCCGAAACGACGGCAGCGGTGCGGGTGAGGGGGGCGGTGCCGCGTGGAAGCCGCGAGCCGGGAAGCCCTTCGAGAAGACGTTTCCGGGCGAGTCCCACCTCGCCGACGTCCGCCAGCTGACTTTCGGCGGCGAGAACGCCGAGGCGTACTGGTCCCCCGGCGGCCGCGAGGTCATCTACCAGGCCACCCCGCGCGGCGCGGCGTGCGACCAGGAGTTCGTGATGGACCTGACGACTGGGGAGAGCCGCCGCGTCTCCTCCGGGAAGGGGCGCACGACCTGCGGCTACTTCCGCTATCCGCAGGGCGACCGCATCGTCTGGGCGTCCACGGAGGGCGGAGGCGAGGCCTGCCCTCCGGCGCCGGACCGGTCGAAGGGCTACGTCTGGGCGATCTACGACAGCTACGACATTTGGACGGCGCTGCCCGACGGTTCGCAGCCCCGCGTTCTCATGAAGTCGCCCGGCTACGACGCCGAGGCGACGTGGAACCCGAAGGGCGGCCGGATCGTCTTCACCTCGATGCGCGACGGCGATCTCGACATCTACGAGATGGACGAGGAGGGCCGGAACGTCCGGCGCCTGACGACGACGCCCGGCTACGACGGAGGCGCCTTCTACAGCCCCGACGGCACGGAGATCGTCTGGCGCGCGAGCCGTCCGGAGGGAGCGGAGCTCGAAGAGTATCGGACTCTCTTGAAGCAGGGCCTCATCCGGCCGACGAAGCTCGAGATCTACGCGATGAAGACCGACGGAACGAACGTCCGAAAGCTGACGAACAACGGAGCGGCGAACTTCTGCCCGCTCTTCACCGCCGACGGCCGGAAGATCATGTGGTCATCCAACTCCGGCGATCCGAAGGGGCGGGAGTTCGACCTCTGGATGGTGGACAAGAACGGCGGAACGCCGGAGCGCGTGACGGCGGCGCCGGGGTTCGACGGGTTCCCCCACTTCTCGCCGGACGGGAAGTGGATCGTGTGGGCGAGCAATCGGGCGGACCCGGCGAGCCACGAGACGAACCTGTTCGTCGCCCGGTGGGTGGAGTAAAGGCACGCGGGCTCATGCTTCCTTCGAGCTCCCTGGAAGGTCGCCCTTACGTCACGCGCGCCGGGATCGCCCGCCGCAGCTTCGCGAAGCCGAGCGCCCACCGGAGCAACCACGTCGTCGCGACCAGCCCGATCGCTCCGACGGCGAGGCCGACGGGGACGAGCCACCAGCCGAGGACATCGTGCGCGGCGGGGTTGGTCGTCGTTCCGATGCTGAAGCTCCCCGGCGTCCACCAAGCCCCGATCTGCCGCGGCGCGACGATCTTGCCGAAGCCGCCCACCAGAAACCCGAGAGCGATCCCGTAGCCGACGAGACCCGCGAGAAAGATCGCGAAACCCCGGACGGAGAGCATCGCCCACCGCAGCGCGCCCCGCAGAAGCAGCGTCGGCGAGTAGCTCGTCCGCGCGCGGGCCATGAGGGCCTCGGCCTGGTAGAGGGGCGCGATGTCCTCGGGCCGCCCGAGGGCCTGGAGGATCGCGACGAGACGCTCGTCCGTCATCTCGCCGGCGGCCTCGGCGCGCTCGAGAATGTGGCCGCGGATCTCCTGAAGAATGTCCGCGACCTCCTCCGGCGGGAGCTCGCCGAGGCTCCTCCGCAGCCGCATGAGGTACGCGTCGATGCGCGTCTGGAGGCGGTCGCTGTGGGGCGTATTCGGCGTAAGCATCATTCCTCCTCCGAGAGCAGCGGGGCGAGAAGCTCCTGGATGCGTCCCAGGAACAGCGAGGCGTGCCGGGCCATGGAAAGCGTCCGCCGCCGTCCGGCGGCCGTCAGCCAGTAGTATTTGCGCGGGTGGCCGCCCTCCGACTCGACCCACTTCGAGTCGATCAGGCCGTCCCGCTTCAGTCGATTCAGGATCGGATAGATCGTGCCTTCGGCCACCACGAGGTCCGAGCCCGCTTCGAGCCTCCGAAGGATGTCGAGTCCGTAGAGTTTCTCGGACCAGAGGCTCGCGAGGATCGCGAGCTCGAGCCAGCCTTTACGGACCTGGCTTTCCCAGTTCTCGGAACCGTCCGTTGCCATCCGCTGCATCATACCTTGTTATACGATGTATCCGTCCGGAGGTTTACCGCTGGCGGCCCCGCTCCGCCGGCTCTATCCTCGGGGGACGGTGCAGCCCTTCGATCCGAGCAGCTCCCTGCCTCCCCTCTACGCCCGCTGGATCGACGCCCTGCTGCGTGGTCCGATCCCCGCCGAGACCCGCGCGACCTGCGACGACTGCGCGATGTGCGCGCCCCCGGGCGCACCTCCCGACGAAGGCAATTACTTCAGCCCGCGGACCAAGTGCTGCACCTACGTGCCGACCGTGCCCAATTTTCTCGTGGGCCGCGCCCTCGAGGACGGCGACTTCGCCTTCTCCGCGGGCCGGGCGACGCTCGAGCGACGCCTGGACGAGGGAGTCGGCGTCCATCCGCTCGGGGTCCAGGCGCCGGCCCGCTTCAGCGTGCTCTACGACGCCGGAGGGCCCGCGGCCTTCGGGCGCGCCGAGACGCTGCGGTGTCCGCACTACCTCGAGGAGGCGGGAGGCCGGTGCGGCATCTGGAAGCATCGCAACGCCATCTGCGCCACCTGGTTCTGCAAGTACGAGCGGGGAGCCGTCGGCATGGCTTTCTGGGACCGCCTGCGAGACCTCCTGAAGGAAGTCGAGTGGGCGCTTTCGACCTGGTGCGTTCTCGAGTCCGGCCTCGACGCCGCCGCCCTGGAGTCCGTCTTCCCGCCGAAGCCGCGTCCCGGGACGAAGCTGCCGATGAGCGCCGCGGACGTCGACGGCCGGCCCGATCCCGCGTCCGCGCGGAAGGTCTGGGGACAGTGGCTCGGACGGGAGCGGGAGTTCTATCGGGAGTGCGGCCGCCGCGTCGGACCGCTCGCGTGGGAGGACGTGGCGCGCATCGGCGGCGCCGACATCGCGGTGCAGGCGCGCATGACGCGGCAGGCGCACGCGGAGTTGCTCTCGGAAAAGCTCCCGGAACGGCTCACTCCCGGCACGTTCCAGATCCTCTCGGCGAGTCCGGAGGCCGTTCGCATCGTCGGTTACACCGGCGCCGATGCCCTCGATCTCCCGCCGGAGATCCTGCAGGTGCTGCCCTATTTCCAGGGGCAGCCCACGCGGGAGGCTCTCGAGACGATCGAAAGCGAGCTGGGAATCCGCGTGGAAGAGGACCTGGTCCGAAAACTGGCGGACTTCCACATCCTGGCGGACTCCAGGCCCGGCGAACGCTGACCCTTCGAGATCGGCCCGTCTTATTTCTGAAGGAGGACCGGGCTCGCCTTATCGACACTGTGAACGAAGCTGATGTCCTGAAGCGTCGTTTTGCCGCCCTTGACGCTCCTGGCCTGCTTCGCATTCAGGCTCTTCGCCTTCATCGACTTGACCTTCTTCGCGGGCTTCCGACTCTTCCTGGTTGCCATCGTCCCTCTCCTTTCGCTCCGTTGCGATCCACTCTGCTCGTCGAACTAGGAGGGCTTCGTCTTTCGAGAAACCCTCCTGGCCTTCGCCTCCGACTCCGTCGAAGCGATGCGCTCGCCGAAGAGCCGCTTTCCGCTTCCTCCCTTGATCTCCTGACGGGGAGCCAGGTCCTTCAGGAGGACGACCTCGCGGGTCCGCCGGCGGATCCGCTTCACTTCGGTTTCACGCCTTTCGAGTCTCGGCTCGAGCCATCTTCGCTTCCATTTTCTTCCTGCCATAGCAGTTTCTCCGCCAGATGAGGCGTTCGCGCAACTCGCGCGAGCGGAGAGACTTCGCGCGGCCCCGGAGAGCCTTCGGCGCAGGCACGGTACCGTTCCGGGACCTCGCGTGTTCCATTCTGAGACATGAGCCTTCGGGGTCCCCTCTCCTGGCCCCCGGGCGGCCTCTCGCCGCCTCCGCGGCGGAGCGCACCGGTGGCGGGCTTTTTCGCACGAATCGCCCGGCACACCGGGCCCCCACGAGGGTTCTCGCCCCCCCGAATCGATCTGGCTGCAGACTTGCTACCCGAGTTCCATCCAATGGAGCATCCATGCCGAGCGATCGAGGAAGGAAGGCGGCCGGTTCGCCGGGCAAGCGGGCGAAGAGCCTTCCCCCGAAGTCGTTGAAGGGGGATCAGGCGAAACGGATCAAAGGCGGCAGGATCGGGAACATCAAGGGAGAATCGCTCGACCCGAAGCATCCGGACACGATGGACATCTGACGACCGTCGAAGCTCGCGACAAAGCTCCGATGGAGAGAAAGAGGAGAGGAAATCGTATGGCGACCAGGCGTGGATCCAGCAAGAGCGGCAAAGCCGCGAAGAAGAGCGTTTCGAACCTGCCTGCGAAGCGGCTGAAGGCCGATCAGGCGAAGCGGGTGAAAGGCGGCGCCGTCGACGTCTTCGCGAAGCTCGGGGACATCAAGGGAGAGTCGCTCGATTCGAAGCGTCGCGGTTACTGACCGGCGGTTACCGGGCGTCCTTCGCGGCGTCGTTTAACTTGCGGTCGAGCGTCGACCGGGAGATTCCGAGCGCTTTCGCGGCCGCCCGCTTGTTTCCTGCCAGCCGGGCGAGCACGCTTCCGATGTGGCGGCGTTCGGCCGCCGCGAGGCTGAGGGTCTCCGCGCCGGTTGACGCCGGGGAGACGGGAGACGCGGGGCGACCGTCCGGGTCGGGGAAGGACTGGAGGTAGAGCGCGTCCGCGGTCACGACTCCGGCCTCGCACGACGCGACCGCCACGTCCACCACGCGGGAGAGCTCCCTCAGGTTACCCGGCCAGGCGTGAGCGAGGACGCGGTCGACGGCATCCCGCTCGAGTCCCACGATCGGCTTTTTCTGCTCCCGGCTCGCGCGCGCGATCTCGGACGCGAGCAGCAGCGGGAGGTCCTTTCGCCGCTCCCGCAGGGGCGGAAGCGTGATCGTCCAACCGCTGATCCGGAAGAACAGGTCCCGCCGGAATCGCTCGGACTCCGTGAACACTCCCATCGGAAAGTGCGTCGCCGACAGCAGGCGGACGTCGGACACCTGGATCGTTTCCGAGCCCAGCCGCTCGAACTCGCCGTACTCGACGGCGCGAAGGATCTTGCCCTGGCCCGAGGCGCTCATGTCGGCGATCTCGTCGATGAAGAGCGAACCGGAGTTCGCCAGCTCGAACTTCCCCTTGACGCGATTCTGCGCGCCGGTGAAGGCGCCTCGCTCGTGACCGAAGAGCTGAGAATCGAGAAGGGTGTCCGAAAGGGCCGCGGCGTTGAAGGAAACGAACGGCCCGTCCCGCCGGGGAGACGAGTTGTGGACGGCGCGCGCGAGCAGGGTCTTTCCGGTCCCGGATTCTCCGAGGATCAGGATCGGAAGATCGGTCCGCGCGGCGAGCCGCGCCTGCTCGAGGCACCGCTGCATCGCGGGATCGCGGCCGTGGTAGTCGTCGAGGGTCAGGGACAAAGCGTCCTGAGAGCGCGTCATCGGCCCTCCGCCCGGCGGCTCATTTCGAGGGCACCGGAGCCAGGCTCTCTTTCAACTGGCGCAACGGCTCGAAGACGTAGGACACGAGAGACCGCCGGCCCACGATGATGCGCGCCCGGCCGCCCATCCCGGACTCGACCGGCCTCCTCTGACCCCGGACCGGCACGTCGGTTTCCTTCAGGTCGGCGAGCGCCCGGAAGGACGCCTTTCCGGGCTCGCCCGTCCCGGCCGGGCTCACCCAGCGAACCCTCGCGAGCCGCACGCCGTAGCGCTGATAAGGGAACGCGTCGTAGAGGAGCTTGACGTCCTGGCCCGGCCGCAGGAGCGCCATCCCGTCCTGCGGAATGGTGAGCTCCGCCTCGAGCCTTTCCCCCCGGCAGGCGACTTCCGCGAGGACGTCGCCCTCGCGGACCACCGCGCCGACGCCGCGGATGTTGGTCTTCACCACGCTGCCGGCGCAGGGAGCGGCCGCCGTGAGCTGATTGCCCGTCTGTGCGAGCTCTTTCTCGAGCATGGTCGTGCGAACGCGGGCCTTTCCGAGATCCTCCGCCGCGGAGCGCTCGGATTCGCGGAACTCCGACTGGCGGGCGAGATTCTCGTGGGCCGACTTCGCGACCGCACGCCGGATCTCGTCCCGTTCCGCCTGCGCCTGCTGCGCCTCGATCTGCAGCCGATTGATTTCCAGCCGGACGCGGGCGAGATCCGACCAGCTCGAGATCCCCTCGTCGAACGCCTTTTTCTGCCGCTCCGCCAGCTCCGCCGCGATCGAGAGCTGCTGCGTGTTCATCTGGATCGTCTTCTCGAGGCTCGCGAGGCGGATCCGGAGGCGCGACTCTTCTTCGTCTCGCGCCCGCTGCTCGTTCTCGTACCGGGTCCGCACGTTGCCGGATCGCTCTCCGGCGCCGGCGAGCTGCGCCTGCAGACCCGCCGACTCCGCCGCACGATCGCCGATGGCCGGTGAGGTGATGACGAACAGCGTCTCTCCCGCCCGGACGGTCTGCGTGTCGCGAACGCGCGCCTCGGTGACGATACCGTCCCGGAACGCGCGCACCGGGTCGGTGCCCCGGACGGGCACGATCACGAACTGAGCCGATATGGTCTCCGGCACGTGGACCGCCAGAGCGGCGATCGCGAGGACCGCGAACAGCGAGATCAGGACCGTCGCGAGCGACCGCGCGGCCCATGCCGGCGGTTCGACGTCCAGGTAAGGGGCCTCGCCGGGCGCCGCGGCGGGTGAGGAATCGTTCATGTGGAGAGGCCGATCTGCTGGCTCGAGAGGTAATAGTAGAGGCCGCGGCGGTCGAGGAGCTGCTCGTGGGTGCCCTGCTCGACGAGGCGCCCCTTCTCCAGGACGAGGATCCAGTCCGAGTCGACGATCGTGCTCAACCGGTGCGCGATCACGAAGGACGTCCTTCCCTTCAGCAACTGGGCGAGATTCTCCTGCACCGCGCGCTCCGATTCGGTGTCGAGCGAGCTCGTCGCCTCGTCGAAAATCAACACCGGCGGTTTGGCGTAGACGGACCGGGCGATCGCGATCCGCTGCTTCTGCCCGCCGGATACGGCGATCCCGCTCTCACCCACTTTCGTGTCGTACCCGAGGGGAAGCCGCTCGACGAACTCGTGCGCGTTCGCCACGCGGGAAGCCCAGAGCACGCGGTCCATGTCCGGCTCGTCCTCGCCAAAGGCGATGTTGCGGGCGATCGTGTCGGAAAAGAGAAAGTTGTCCTGCAGAACGAATCCGACCTGGCGCCTGAGGTCGCGATAGTTGAGAGTCTTGAGATCCACGCCGTCGTAGCGAATCGCGCCTTCCGTCGGCTCGAGCAGACCCGCCAGGCACTTCACGAGCGTCGTCTTACCCGAGCCGCTGCGGCCGACGATCGCCACCCGCTTGCCCGGCTCGACGTCGAACGTGATGCCCTTCAGGATCTCGGGGGCCTCCGGCCCGTATGAGAAGCCGAGGTCGTGGAGCTCGATCCGTCCCTCCAGGCTCCGCACCGGTACGAGGCGGGAGCGGTCGGCCCCTTGCTCGGGCTCCTGCTCGAAGACGTCGTTCAAGCGGTTCAGGAGAACGGCGGAGTGTTGCCAGTTGTCCCAGATCGTCAGCAGGGTCAGGATCGGGGCGTTCGCGAGAGCCACCAGCGCGTTGAAGGCCACCAGACCGCCGATCGTGAGCGCCCCGCCCATCACCTGACGCGCTCCGATACCGAGAAAGAGCGCCGTCGTCAGCAGAGTGACCGTCTGGACCGCGCCTCGGTATCCCATCACGGTGAAGTCCGCGCGGAAGAGGCGGCGGGCGACGCTCAGGAACTGCCCGAGCATCAGATTGCGGAATGAACCCTCGGCGCCCATGGCCTTGACGGTCTCGATCCCCTTGATCGCATCGATCTGGTACGAGTGGTACTTGCCGAAGGAATCCTCGACGACGTCGAAGATCGGCCGGAGCCATCGCGACGAATAGAACATCAGCAACCCGTAGACGGGAGCCGTCGCGAGGAACACCAGGGTGAGAGTCCGGCTGTAGAGAAGCATCAGGAGGAGGCTCGCCGCGAGCTGCGTCGCGGCGGTGACCCCGGCCACGCCGCTCTGGACGAGGAACTCCCGGACCTGGCGAATCCCTTCGAGACGCCGCTGGATGTCGCCGGTGCGCCGGGTCGTGAAGTAGCTCATGGGGAGGCCCAGCATCTTGCGCGTCAGGTAGTCGAGCGTTGAAGCGTCGACGCGCACCGCCACGAAGCTGAGCAGATAACGCTGCACGGCGAGTGACAGCACCAGGAAGACGATGACGACGCCCATGCCGAGCATGAGGAGGTTCAGAAGCGACACGTCCCTTTCCACGAGCACCCGGTCGACGATCACCTGCGTGAAGACAGGCAGGACCATCTGCAGAGCCGCGACGACGATCGAGAGGCCGAGGGCCTGGAGCAGGATCTTCGTAAAGGGCCGGAAGAAGGGGCGCAGCCAGGCCAGGTTCGAGACGGCGACGGGAGCGTTCTCGAATTCGCTCGTGTAGTCGAACAGCGCGGCGTAGCCCGTCCACCGCTTCTCGAATTCGGCGCGGGAGAACCGCCGCAGCCCGATCGCGGAATCCGCGACGCGGCAGTGGGTCTCCGTCACGTCGTAAAGGACCACCCAGTGGTTCCCTTCCCAATGCAGGATCGCGGGAAGCGGCATCTCGTCCAGATTCCGCGAGGAAGCCTTGACGGACCGCGCGGCGAGCCCGAGCTCCGTGGCCGCGCCGCAGATTCCCCGCAGGCTCGTGCCGTCGAGCGAGGTATGCACGAGTTGCCGGATGCGCGCGAGGCTCACGGCTCGCCCGAAATGCCGGCATACCATCGCGAGCGCGGCGGCCCCACAGTCCACTTCGTCGATCTGGCGGACGAACGGAAAGCGCCGGATGCGTCCGGGCTTCTTGACGAAGAGTCCCTCCTCTTCGAACGCCCCACCGGGCTCCCCGGCGCGATCCCGCGTTTCCTCTTCCCCTTGCTCGACCTGGTCCGACCCGACCTGTTCCTGCGCCGACGCCTCGGCGGGCAGGATCTCTTCGGCGAAGTCGAGAGGGACCCGCGCGGCCTCCTTGTAGTCGTACTGCGCGATGCGCTCCTCGATCTGAGATCGGAACTCCGGGAAGCGATCGAGAAGCGTGCGCAGAGTCTCCGCGTGCAGGGCGAGCAGCCGGCAGGCAGATACCGCCTCCACGGACGCCGTACGGCGGGATCCCCGGAAGACGGAGAGCTCGCCGAAGAAGTCCCCCTTGCGCAGGTAGGCGACGTACGTCCGTCGCCCCTCCGGGTCCTCGGTGAAGACGCGAAGATGCCCGGATTCGACGAAGTACATCGGTCCGGGCTCGGCTCCCTGCCGCACGACGACCGAGCCGGGCTCGAACGGAACGCTCTCGAGATTGCCGAGAAGCAGGGCCATGCCCGGCGGCGGAAGCCGCGTGAACGGCGTGAAGTCCCGGAAGAAATTCGAAAGCTGGCGGTGGCGGACCTGCAGCTCGAAGTACTGGCGGATCTCGGGGCTCTGTGCGATCAGCGCCTGGAAGACGGACTTGTCCAGGCGCCAGGCGCGAACGTCGCTCGACGCGCGGACCGACGCGGTCCGGGTCGAATGGTCGAGCAGGCCCATCTCCCCGAAGCTGTCGCCGGCACGCAGGCTGTTCAACGGGATCTCTCCCCCGCCGTCGCCCTTTTTGACGATCCGCGCCCGGCCGGCGGCCAGCACGTAGAAGGCGTCGGCCGGATCGCCCTCCCGGACGATCGTGTCTCCGAAAGCAAACGACACCGGGATGAAGCTGCCCACGACGAGAGAGCGCGCCTCTGCCGGCAGCAGCCGCAGGATCGGCAGTTCGTCGAGAAGCTCCCGCTCGTTCATGATTTCCCTATCAGGCTGCCGAAGAACGGTGTGGGGCGGGTCAACGCCGGCGGTAGCCGGCGTACCCGACTGCCGGGGGCCTGCCTTCGGTGGGCGGGAGGCGAGCGCCGCGGTGTCGGATGTAAGGATCCGCGACGAACGGCGATGCCCCTTCGCTTCGGGGAGGAGCGGCGAAGCCGCAGACGGCCCCGCCCGGCTTTCGGCTGCGGCGGTCGCGATACGACCGGCAGCCGAGAACTCTCGAGAAGACCTCCCAATTTCAGCCCTCCACTTTCGACTCTCTCAGCACATGCCCCCGGCCGAAAGCTCGCATCCTTTTGTCAGCCGCCTGCTAGACCGGATCGTGCCACCGGACCCGCGCGGCGACCTCTTGATCCGTGACCTTCGACCTCAGGCTCGTCTCCGCTCGGTTGCGGACTTCCGGATCCTCCTCGGACGGCATGGTCTTGCCGCGCAATTGAAGCACGTGGAAAACGTCCTCGATCCGGAGCGGTCCAACGAAATCGCCGGGGCGGGCGCTCAGCAGTTCGGGCCGCGCGCTCGCGTCGACGTCGCCGAGGTAGGCGCGTGTCTCGACGATGGAGAGATGGGCGTCCTCCGCCACGGCTTCGAGGGACTCGCCGTCTTCGCGCAGGCAGAGAGCGGCTTCGCGCGCGGCCGCCTCCTCGGAGAAGACCAACGCCCGCCAGTCGAGCAGGATCCAGTCGAGCCGATGCGCCTCGATCTGCCCTCGAATCGCCGACGGGTCCGCGAGACGGCGGGAGAACTCCTCGAACCCCTCCTCGAGCCGGGCGAGAGCGGCGACGCGCCCATCGTTCGCGGGCGGGAAGCCGAGCCGCGCGAACGCGGCATCGATGGAGCTCATCCGCCCGGTCCGTTCCGCGCTTCGCCCTTCCTCGAAGGCGCGCGGCGGTTCGGCGCCGGACCGGTTGGCGATCGCGGCGCGGGCGGCGAGAGCCATCGCGAACCGCGGGAGAGCGCCGGAACAGACGGCGTCCGCCGGCGCGCTCCGCGAGACCTCGGATTCGTCGACGGAGAATCGCGCGAGAGCGTCGCCCACCTCCTCGGGATGCGCCGACCGAAGCATGGCGCGCTCGATGGCCCCCATCCAATCATCGACGGTGAGCCCGAAGCGAGCGAGCCAGACTTCCATTTCCTCGGCGGCTATCAGGTCCCGCTCGTAGCGGAACTCCTGCGCCACGGCGTCCAGGTCCTCGTCGGACGGCCTTTCGCCGGCATTCTCTGCCCAGTGCGCGAGCGCAAGTCCTTCCCGGGTCTGCACTTCCAGAGCCGCCCAGTCCCCGCGGACCATCGCTGCCAGGACGACGTCCTGCCAACTGTACGTTTCTTCGCCGACGGCGAACGCGGGAAGGTCGAGAAGAGATTTCATCGCATCCAAAGCGTGGGTGGCGACCGAGAAGTGACCGATTATACGCCGACCATTGTCTCAGAATCGGTCCAACGCCGGAAGCCCGCTCGCGGCGGAATCGCGAGATAACGGCGCGAACGGCCCTGGTGAGGGAATCCGAGCGGGTGGCACCGGGTCTGCTTCCAAAGCGGACCAGGAGGCAGGATGAACAAGCAGAAAACGGGAAAGGCGAAGGCGAAGGGGAAGGCGAACAAGAGGGTCAAGGATCTGCCCGCGAAAACGCTGAGCGCCAGAAACGCCCGGGATGTCAAAGGGGGCCGCAAGGCCGGGAAGGAGCAGCACGAGTACCTCATCGTCAAGATGAACGACATACTGATCACCTGATGAAAGAAATGGCAGGGGGGGTGTGGTTCTTAGACGGCCCCATATCGACACCATCCGTGTCTCACGTTCGATCCATCCCCGGCCACCCGCCGCGGCCTCCGCGGGCAAAGCCGCCCCGGAAGGCCTCTTCAACGCGTGGGGTGACTGGCATCCGGGCTGCTTTCCAATTCGACAGAGGAGCCAGACATGAAGAAGAAACCTGCGAAGGCGAAAAAATCGGTTCGGAGTCTCGGCGCGAAGACGCTGAGCGCGAAGCAGGCCCGGAACGTCAAAGGGGGGGAAACGTCGCTCCAATACAAGCCCGGGAAAACCGACGGGAGTCTGGACGCCGGGATCCATTTCAAGTACGACATCAAGCCTTGAACGGAAGGGCGGCCGACCGTCGCGCTGATCGCGGCGGAACAATCACAAGCGCAGGAGGCGGCATGAACAAGAAAACGGCCAAAGGGAAGAAACGCGCGGGTGCCGGAGCTCTCAAACCCAAGACGCTGTCGGCCAGGCAGGCTCGCAGCGTGAAGGGGGGCAAGGCCCGCCCCGTGCTGATTCAGACGTGCGCGACCGGTACTCACCTGAAGGAAGCGACGATCACCCACTGATCTCGATTCGATTCGAGGGGTCGACGGGCATCGCGCATTCGGAGCGGCTCGACGTAGAGCTCGGGGGAGGGGGGCGACCCCTCCCCCCGAGTCGTCACTTCAGGATCTCTTCGATCGCCGCGGCGAGACGCTCTTCCGTCATGCGCGTCGGCGCGTAGCGCGTGACGATCCCCTTCCGGTTCACGAAAACGAACGTCGGGGTCGCCGAGACTCCGTAGCGCAGCATGGCCTCGTCCGAGACCACAACGGGGACGGAGCCCGTGAGCTTATAGACCTCGCTCCACATTTTCTCGATTTCGCCCTTCTCCTCCGCGTGGCCGCCCACGTGGTAGTAGCGCGTCGGAGCGAGGAACGCCACGCCCCTCGGTGCGTACTTCTCCACGGTCCTGCGGAACGCGTCCGCCTGCATCCGGCAGTCACCGCACGCCTCCCACCAGAAATACAGGACCACCGGCTTGCCGCGAAGCGACTCGATGGAAGGGGCCTCCCCGCCCACGCGGTCCTCTGCGCGGATCGCGGGAGCGGGCTTTCCGGAGAGCTCAATCATGTTGCGGCGCTTCCAGATCCGCGCACGGAGATTGTAGGGCCTCTGCGCCGCGTCCTGTGCCTTCGCGCTCTCCTCGAGGAATCGGATCGCGTCCGCGGTCTTCCCCGCCGCGACGAGCGCCTGCGCCCGGACCTCGATCGAGGTCCCGAGCAGATACAGCGCCTCGCGCTGCGACTCGTAGTCGATGGCGGTCTTCAGCTTCGATTCGGCCGCCTGACGCGCTCGGTCGGCCCATGTCTTCGCGGCGGCCCAGTCTCCCGTCAGCGCGGCGCCGCGCGCGACCCACGCGAGCCCCATGAGGTAATCGTCGTCCTCCCCCTTCGCGGCGCGGTGGGACTCGAGGATCGATTCCGCGCTCGCAAGATCTCCGGCGGAGATCTTGAAACGGATCATGCGTACGTCGATGTCCGCGGGAGGCGTTGGCGCCGCGGCGGGCACGGCGGCTGCCGCCGGAACGGGCGTCGCGGCCGGGAGCGGACCGGCGGGCGGAGCCGCCTGCGCCAGCATGGAAGAGGCGGCGAGCAGAGAGAGAAGCGGCACCGGGACGGGCATCCGGAATTTCATCGGCGCTCCTTGTCGGTTCGGAACGTCGAACGGGCGCGTCCATCGGGACATTCCCGCAGGACGGGCTTCCGGAAAGGAGCCGAAAAATTCGACAGCCCGACAGCCGAACAGCCGAACAGCCGAACAGGCCGAAAGGCTCGGAAGCGCTACGGCGCCTTGGGGCCCTCCGCCGGAAGCGGGATCGAAGCCTGTCCGAAGACGTAGCGCCAGCCGCTCTTCGTGCGCACGTACGTGTCCGAAAACCAGAGTTTGTAGTCCATCGGATTCGCGCCGCGCGTCCCCTGGATCCAGAGGAGCGCGGTCACGACCGCCGTGTCGCCCCAGACGCGGACCTTCTGAGACCTCTCGATCTCCTCCTGATGCTCGTACACGGCGTGGCCCCCGCGCGCGTCCTCCAGCAGTTCCGCCTTCGTGAAGGCTTTTCCCCGCCCCGTGACGAGAACGAAATCGTCGGCCAGGATGCGGTCCATGGCCGCGGCGTCGTTCTTCTTCACCGCGGCCTGGTACCGGGTATCGAGCTCCGCGACGGCCCTCTCGTCGTTTTCACGGGCCGCCGCGCCGCGCGCCCGCGCGGCCGGCCAGGCGAGCAGGGACATTCCCAGGAAAACGATGGTCCTTCCCCTCCTAAAGATCGTCATGCGGTTCTCCTCCTCGTGCTGTTCACGCCGGAACGGCACCGCCCAGAGATAACCCGGATGTCGCCGATCCGGTTGCCGGAAACCGGACGAATTCGGACGTCCATGTCGGAAGCTCCCTTCAGGCTCCCACGGACACGGGTTTCGAGCGGAACGATCCGGGCCGCTCGCGGCGGACCATCCCGCCCCTGAGCGTTTCCACCGGAGCGATCCTCCATTTCGTGATCCAGGGAGCCCTGAAGGTGGTCGTCGTTCCGGACTCGAGGATGCCGGCAATGGCAGCGGCGTGGATGGCCGCCTGCGCGGTCCTCCCGTGGAGCGGAATGACCTGGCTGACGTTTCGGGACGGCCGGATCGTCGAAGGCTGGGACTCCTGGAATCTCGGCCGGCTGCTCCAGTCCCTGCAGCCCTAGGCCGGAAGATCCCCCTCGGGCTTCAGGGTCCGTTCCATCCGCACGAGCGGAAACCGGACTCCGTCGGGCAGCTCGAGATCGACACGCTCCCGCGCGAGAAACCCGGCGCGCTCGTAGAGAGGGATCCCCGTCAGGGTGGCCATGAGCTCGAGGCGGACGAACCCGTGCTCCCGAGCGGCGCGCTCGCAGGCTCCGAGGAGCATCGACCCGAGCCCGCGTCGCGCCGCGCCCGGGCGGACGAAGAAGGCGCGGATCCGCGCAGCGTCCACGGCCGGATCGAGCCGGTCATCCGTTCGCCCGATGTACTGGTCGCCGCCGAAGAGCGTCCGCCGCCGGCTCCATCCGCCGCAGGCGAGCGGGCCTGTCGTACCCGGCTCCTCGACGACGAAATACGTCCCGTCGTCGATCAGGCGGGTATCGACTCCGAAGACGTGGATCAGCGCGCTCTCGAGCTGCGCGGCGGAGTAGTCGCCGAGAGAAAGGCCGATGACGGACTCGCGAATCAGGGCCGTGAGACGCTCCACGTCCGCGGGGACGGCCGGGCGGATCGACCGGTGGCGTGTCACGGTCCCTGTGGGCCCGATGCGGAAGCGCCGGAAGGGACGGCTTTCAAGAGGCGGATCCCGGCGCGCGGAAATCGAGGAGGGTCCCCGCGGTCTTCCGCATCAGGATCTCCGTGCGGCCTCGCGCGAGGTAGTCGGGAAGCTCGCCGACCCGCGCGTATCCCAGCCTCTCGTAGAGCACGCGCGCACGGTCGTTCGTCGTCGAGACACACAGGAACACGTTCGGCGAGTCCCGATGGACGCGTTCCTCCGCCGCGCGGATCAACGCCGAGCCGATGCCGGCACCGCGCCGCTCCGCCTCGACGCACACCGTCTGGATGTAGCCGGCGAAGGGGCCGCGCATGTCGAGCAGGAGAAAACCCGTGAGACGCCCTGACGACCAGGCGCCGAGGATTTCCTTCTGCGTGTCGGCTGTCCGCTTCAGGCAGAATGCCTCGTCGAAGCCGAGCGAGATCCACGGCTGCGTGGACGCCATCATCCGCGCGCACGCGCGCTTGTCCTCCTCGCGGGAGATCGGTTCGGTCCGGAGATCCGGCGCCACGCCGCGGATTCTGACACCGGGCGCCCCCGGATTCCCGAGGGCCGGGAACCGCCGGCCGCCTCCGGTGTCCCACACCGCATGCTGCCGATCGCTCCTCTCCGACGGTCCGACGCGCGCCTCTACCAGATCGCCTCGCTCGCCCTGCTCCTGGCGTACGGCATGGCGGCGCTCTCCTTCGACGTCGCTCCGGCGAGGGCGGCCCTCCTCCTCGGGACCGCTCTCGCCTCCCAACTCGGCTTCTCACGGCTGGCGCGGCTGGCCGCGTTCGATCCGTGGAGCGCGCTGATCTCGGGACTCTCGCTCTGCCTTCTCCTGCGCACGCCATCCGCGCTCCTCGCGGTGGCGGCGGCCGTCATCACGATCGGCAGCAAGTTCGCACTGCGTTGGAACGGGAAGCATCTCTTCAACCCGACCAACTTCGGCCTCGTCGCGATGCTGGCGGCCGGAGCGGACGTCTGGGTCTCGCCCGGCCAGTGGGGCAGCGCGGTCATCCTCGCCTTCCTCATCGTCTGCGCCGGCCGCTTCGTGGTCCATCGGGCGGCGAGAGCGGACGTGACGCTCGCTTTCCTCGCGACCTACGCCGCACTTCTCTTTGCGCGCGCTCTCGCCGTCCACGACCCCTGGACGATCCCCGCGCACCGCCTCCAGAGCGGGGCGATCCTTCTCTTCGCGTTCTTCATGATCTCGGACCCGAAGACGACGCCGGACTCCCGGATTGCCCGGATTCTCTTCGGGGCCGCCGTCGCGTTGGGCGCCGCCTACATCCAGTTGCGCATCTTCCGGCCGAATGGGGCGGTCTGGTCGCTCGCCCTCTGCTCGCTCCTCGTGCCTCTGCTCGACCTCCTCCTGCCCGGCCGGCGGTCTCCCGCCGGCGTCGCCCCATTCGTCTCGAAAGGAGACTTCCATGCGCCGCTCATCGATCTTCGCCGCCGCCCTGCTCCTGTCCGCGCTCTTTCCCGCTTCCCGGGCCCGCGCCTTCTGCGGCTTCTACGTGGCCAGGGCGGACGCGAAGCTCTTTAATCGATCGTCTCAGGTCGCCCTCGCCCGCGACGGAAACCGCACCGTCCTCACGATGGGCAGCGACTTCCAG
This sequence comes from Acidobacteriota bacterium, assembly GCA_039933215.1. Taxonomy (GTDB): domain Bacteria; phylum Acidobacteriota; class Thermoanaerobaculia; order UBA5066; family Gp7-AA6; genus JALYUA01. Next base: position 6,334 of record JBDTOO010000018.1, on the reverse strand, counting down.
GGTGACCCCCGGGAGTTCGCGATCGTCATCCCGGTCCCGACGGCGATCGAGCGCGGGCAGATCCACGTGGGAGACATGAAGCTCCTCGAGCATCTCGACGCCTATTCCTCTCCCCGGCTCGTCGAGTACCACGACGAGGACCCGTGCGCCCGGAACGACGGGTCCCTGCGGAAGATGATGGCGGCGCAGGCGGTGCCGAAGTCGTCCGCCGACGCGCGGCGCGAGCGGAGCCTCGGCGTTCAGGTCGAGGCGCGCTACACCGTGGGCGAATACGACATTCTGATCCTCTCGGCGCGCGACTCCTCGGGATTGACGACGTGGCTGAAGGAGAACGGCTACAGGATCCCATCGGGCGCCGCGCCGATGCTCGACGGCTACGTGCGCCAGAACATGCGCTTCTTCGTCGCGAAGGTGAACCTCGGGGAAAAGGAGCGCCTCGGGTTCTCGACCCTGCGCCCCATCCAGGTGGCATACGAGTCGCCGAAGTTCATGCTGCCGATCCGCCTCGGAATGGTCAACGCCAACGGACCGCAGGATCTCTTCGTCTACGCCATGACCCGCAAGGGGCGAGTGGAAGCGACGAACTATCGGACGGTCCGCCTCCCCTCCGATCTCGACATCCCTCTCTTCGTGAAAGGCCGCTTCCCCGACTTCTACCGCTCGCTCTTCGACACGCAGGTGCGGCGCGAACGCATGGAAGCCGTGTTCACCGAGTACGCCTGGGACATGGGCTGGTGCGACCCCTGCGCGGCCGACCCGCTCACGCGACAGGAGCTGAAGGGACTCGGCGTATTCTGGCTGGAGGAAGAGGCGCCGGCCGCTCCGGGTGTTTTCCTGACGCGGCTCCACGTCCGCTACGACGCCGCGCACTTTCCCGAGGACCTCTCCTTCCAGGAGACCCCGGACCGCCAGAGCTTTCAGGCGAGGTACGTGCTGCGCCATCCGTGGGCGGGCACTCTCACGTGCGACGGGAGCCGCTATCGCGGCGAGCTCGCAGCGCGGCGCGAGACCGAAGCACGCAACCTGATCACCCTGACGGGATGGAGCGCGCAAGAGGTCCAGAAGGCCATGGGACCGGGGCCGTTGCCCGCCTCCCGGCGGTGGTTCGAGAGGCTCTGGGACTGATCGGGCCCGGCGGCCCGGACGCTCATTCCTCGAAGCGCAGGCGCGGCAGCGATCGCCGGAGCGCCCGCGCGCCGTCCTCGGTGACCCTGGAGCCGCGGAGCAGAAGCTTTTCGAGGCGCGTCAGGCGGCTCAAGTGGATGAGGCCGGCGTCCGTGATCGCCGTCTCGAAGAGGCTCAGCTTCTCGAGCTCGGCCAGGCCTTCGAGGTGAGCGAGCCCCGCGTCCGTCACCTTCGTCCCTCCGAGCATCAGCGTCCGCAGGCGCGACGCTCCCGCGAGGCGGGCGAGGCCTTCGTCGCCGACCGACGTGCGGAAGAGGTTCAGCATCGTCAGCTCGCTCGTGCGCAGATGTTCGAGAGCGCCATCTCCCACGGACGTCAGGCGCAGGTCGAGCGAGCGCAGCCGCGGCAGGTCCTCGAGGAAGGTCAGCTCTCCGTCGGTGACCTTCGAGCCGTGGAGATCCACCGACACGATCGGCCGGCCGGAGGCCGTCTCGTCTTCGACCACTCTTCCGCCAAGGCGCGCGACGGCCGCTCTCGCCCGCGCGACTCCGGCCGAGGCGCCGGTCTCCCCCTCCGCCCGGAAGGGAAGCGAGAAGAGCCCAAAATGAGCGGCGAAGACGGCGAGAGCCAGCAGCGGCCTTTTCATGGGGGGATCCCTCCGGCGCGCAGGTTAGCGCTCGCGCTCCCGATCCTCCCGTGCCGGAAGTCGGGCGATTGCGTCGTGACTTCCGGCACATCCGCGCCCGCCCCCGGCGCCTATGATGGATTGCGATGAGACACGAGAGCGCCATCCGCCGCCGCTGGTTCGAGGGGGCGGGCCTCGTGACCTGGCTCCTCGTGGGACTCCCCGTGCTCCTCCGCGCTCCCCGCGGCGCCGCGACGTTCCTCGAATGGCTCTGCTTCTTCCTGGTCTTCGGCGCCGCGTTTCGCCTCGCGGCCGCCCCCGCGGACGCGCGCCGCCGGCTCCTCCTCGCGGCCCTCCAGGCGGCATGCGTCGTCGGGATGGTGGCCCTGCTCTGCAACGGATACGAAGGATCGCTGCTCGTCCTCGTCGCGATGCAGCTCGCGCCGCGCCTCTCTCCGCGCGCGGGCCTCGCCTGGATCGCCGTCCAGACGATCCTCTTCGCCGTCGCGGTCACGATCCACTGGTCGCTCCGGCCCGCGCTGATGCTGGCGCCTCCTTACCTCGGCTTCCAGATCCTGGCCTTCTTCGTCATTCGCGCGCTCGAGCGCGAGATGCGCGCGCGAGAAGACCTTTCCGACGCCAACCGCGAGCTGATGGCGATGCAGCACATCCTCGCCGACGGCAACCGGCTCGCGGAGAGGGTCCGGATCTCCCGGGAGCTTCACGACGCCATCGGTCATCACCTGACCGCGCTCTCTCTCAACCTGGAGGTCGCGGCCCATCGCACGGAGGGCGAGGGCCGCCGGCACGTCGTGACCGCGCAGACGATCGCCCGCCTTCTCCTCGCGGACGTGCGCCAGATCGTCAGCGCCCTCCACGGTCCGGCGGGCATCGACCTCCGGGCGGCGCTCGAGATCCTCGTCGGCGAGATGCCCCGGCCCCGGGTCCACCTGTCCGTGGCGGAGGGGCTGCGGGTCGACGATCCGGAGAAAGCCCACATCCTGCTGCGCTGCGCGCAGGAGATCGTGACGAACGCCGCCCGGCACGCCGACGCCGACAACCTCTGGCTGGACCTCGCGCTCGAAGGCGACGCGGTGGAGATCCGGGCGCGCGACGACGGCCGGGGAACGGAGCGGGTCCTGCCCGGCACCGGACTGACGGGCATGCGCGAGCGCGTCGAGCGTGCCGGCGGCCGGCTCCAGGTCTCGAGTGCTCCCGATTCGGGCTTCGCCGTCGTGGCGCTCCTTCCCGCGGCCCGCACCGCGTCGTGATCCGCGTCTGCGTCGTCGAAGACGAGACCCTCGTCCGTGAGGGGATCCGGAGCCTGCTCCGGCTCGACGGAGAGATCGAGGTCGTCGCCGAGGCCCGGGACGGACGCGAGGGGCTGCGGCGCATCCGCGAGACCTCGCCGGACGTCGTGCTCCTCGACCTGCGGATGCCCGGCGGGAGCGGCCTCGACCTGCTCCGCGCGCTGGAGGGCGATCCCGCCTCCCCGCCCTGCCTCGTCCTGACGACGTTCGACGACGGCGCGCTCGTCTTAGACGCCGTCCGGGCCGGCGCCCGCGGCTACCTGCTGAAAGACGTATCGCTGGAGCAGCTCACGGGGGCGATCCGCGCTCTCGCGCGGGGAGAGACGCGCATCCAACCCTTGGCGACCGATCGCATCCTGCGGGGCCTCGCCCGTTCCAGGCCGGATTTCGAGAGCCTCGAGGCTCCCGACCCGCTGTCCGCGCGCGAGCTCGAGGTCCTCCGTCTCATGGCCGGGGGACACAGCAACCGGGAGATCGCCGGCGCGCTCGGCAGCGCCGAAGGCACGATCAAGAACCACGTGTCGAGCGTGCTGTCGAAGCTCGGCGTGCGGGACCGGACGCGGGCGGTGCTGAAGGCCTTCGAGGCCGGGCTGATCTGACGGCCTCGCGCTTCTAGCGCAGCTCGGCAGGAGGCTCGTGGGAGATCCGCGCTCGCCGCGCGTGACGCTCGAGAGCGAGCCGGATGAGCTCGTCCAGGAGAGCCGGAAGCGGCAGGCCGCTCGCCTCCCAGAGCTTCGGGTACATCGAGATCGCCGTGAAGCCCGGCAGCGTGTTGATCTCGTTCACCAGGACTCGGTCCGTGGCGCGCTCGACGAAGAAATCGACGCGCGCCATCCCGGAGACGCCCGCGATTCGAAAAGTCTCGATGGCCATCCGGCGCACCTCCGCGGCCACGGGCTCCGGCAGGGCGGCCGGGATCACGAACCGCGCGCGGTCCTCGCGGTACTTGTCGTCGTAGTCGTAGAACTCCCGGCCCGGGACGATCTCGCCGACGACCGACGCGCGCGGGTTGTCGTTGCCGAGAACGGCGCACTCGATCTCGCGGGCGTCGATGGCCTCCTCGACGAGCGCTCGTTCGTCGTACCGGAGCGCTTCCGCGACCGCCGCGGAGAGCCCCTCCCGCCGCTTCACCTTGGTGACCCCGACCGAGGAACCGCCGTTCGCGGGCTTGACGAAGAAGGGAGGGGGAAACGGGGGATCCGGGATGTCGTCCGGTCCGGCCGCGACGACGGAGCGCGGCGTCGCGATGCCGGCGTCGCGCAGGAGCGCCTTGAAGATCGCCTTGTCCATCCCGACGGCGGACGCCGCGACGCCTGCCCCCACGTACGGCAGCCCGAGGAGCTCGAGAAATCCCTGGAGCGCTCCGTCCTCGCCGGACGTCCCGTGGATGATCGGAAACACGACGTCCGCCCGGACCGGCGCGAGCTCGGCCGGAACGAGCCGCGCGTCCGCTCCCGCGTCCCCCCGGGCATCCTTCTCGTCGGGAGCGAGAAACCGCGCCGGCATCGTCCCGTCGGCGAGCAGCCGGGCGGAAATCGCCGCCGGGAGAAAGGCGCCGTCGGGGGCGACCCCGATCGGCACGACGTCGTAGCGCGCCGGATCGAGCCCGCCGGCGATCGTCCTCGCGGAAACGCGCGAGACCTCGCGCTCGACCGACCGACCTCCGAACAGGAGGACGACGCGCATCCGACTCACCAGGTCACCACCCGCACGTCCTCGACGGCCGGAGCGCGGCGCAGGCGCTCCAGGACGGCCGCCGGCGGGGGCGAATCGACCGCGAGCACCGCCGCCGCCCGGTCCCCGTCGCGCGCGAGAGAGAAGTTCGCTATGTTGACGCCTCCCTCCCCCAGGATCGAGCCGACGCTTCCCACGACGCCGGGCACGTCGCGGTTGCGCAGGAAGACGACGGTTCCTTCCGGCCGGAACTCGAGAGGCAGGCCGTCAACCGCGACGACGCGCGCGTCGTTCTCGGAGAAGAGCGTCCCGTCCGCGGCGGTCGCCGCCGCGCCCGTGCCCGCAGAAAGCGTGACGCGGATCGATCGCGCGTAAGTGCCGGGTCCCTCGTGCCGCGTCTCGGAGACACGCAGTCCCCGGTCCTGCGCGACGTGGAACGCGTTGACGTAATTGACGGTCTCCGGCGCGTGGCCCTGGAGAGCCCCCTTGACGGCAGCCACCGCGACCGGACGCAACAGATCGTCGGGAAGGCCCCACGTGTCGACGGCGACGGAGACGAGCCGTCCGTCGCCCAGAGCCGCCAGGAAGCGGGCCGCCCGTTCGGCGAGGCGCATCCAGACGGCCGCGCCCGAGGGATCGGCGGGCCCGCGGAACGGGAGGTTCACGGCCGGGACATAGGAGGCGCCCGAGAGCGCGTCGAGTACCGCCTCGAGGGTCTGGAGAGAGACGCGCTCCTGCGCCTCGACCGTCGACGCCCCGAGGTGCGGCGTGGCAACGACGTTCGGAAGCTTCGGGAGGGGATCGTCCGGATCGGGAGGCTCGGGTTCGAAGACATCGAGGGCCGCGCCGGCGAGCTTCCCCGATGAGAGCGCCGCGAAGAGCGCGTCCCGGTCGACCAGGCTCCCCCGGGCGACGTTGACGAGGATCGCGCCGGGACGCATCCGGGCGAGCTCGGCCTCGCCGATGAGAGCCCGTCCCTTCTCGCCGGCGGTCGCGTGGAGCGAGACGATGTCCGACGCCGCGAGGAGGTCGTCGAGGGCGACCAGAGGAACGCCGAGCTCGCGCGCCCGGGCCTCGGGAAGGTAGGGATCGAACCCGATCACCTTCGCCTCGAAGGCGCGCGCTCTGGCGGCGACCCGCGAGCCGACCTGACCGAGCCCGACGATGCCGAGGGTCTTGCCCGCCAGCTCCGATCCGACGAACTTCGACTTGTCCCAGCGGCCCTGCGCCATCGAGGCCGCCGCGGCAGGGACTTTGCGGAGGAGCGAGAAAAGGAGCGCGAACGTGTGCTCGGTGGCCGAAACGACGTTCGCGGTCGGCGCGTTGATGACCAGGATGCCCCGCGCCGTGGCGGCCGGGACGTCCACGTTGTCGACGCCCACGCCGGCCCTCCCGACGACGGTCAGGCGCGGGGCGGCCGCGAGAAGCTCGGCGTCGACCTTCGTCGCGCTCCGCACGAGCAGCGCGTCCGCCGTCGCGAGCTCGGCCAGGAGCTTCTCGCGCGGCGCGCCGGCGAGATCGACCACGTCGTGCCCCGCGTTTCGTAGAAGATCGAGGCCGGCGGACGCGACCTTCTCCGCGACGAGGACTCGGCTCATGT
>JBDTOO010000017.1:0-69614 GCA_039933215.1 Acidobacteriota bacterium | reverse complement strand
GCCGCGCCCCGCGCGCAGCGCGGAAAGGACGCCGCGTCGTATTCGGGCGCGCGCATCCCACGCGAGCCCGAAGACGCTCAAAGACAGCGCCCCAGACATGGCTCGGACAGACACCTGGCTCCGCTACCGGCGAAACCTCGCCTCGATCAGCCCGAACGGCTCGTCGATCGGCAGGTAGACCTCCCCCGGGTTGTCGAGCGCGAAGGGCGAGAGGTCGACCGGGATGTGGTGCTTGTTCGGCATCGACAGATGGATCTCCGCGACGTCGGCATGGGTCTCGAGGACGGCCTCTCCCATCGCGTGGAGGGTGTGCTGCACCGACGCGCTCTCGTGCGCCGCGAACGTGTCGAGAAGCGTGCTGCGGATGGCCCGGGCCGAAGGGTCCCAGGAGACGTCGACGCCGTCGTAGCGCCACAGCGCGGCGAGCGAAGTGGCGAGCACCCGGTCTTCCGTCTCGCGAAGCGTCGTGAAGCGGTCCCGGAGGAACCCGGAGAAGCCGGAGCCGGACGCCTTCAGGATCGTCAGGCCTTCGATACCCGAGGAAACCGTCGCCGACGCCGCCCGAGCGCTCCTCTCGACCCGCGCGACGCGCCGCTCCTCCCCCGGCCGGATGAACGCGCTCGGATGCTCTCCGGCGCCGAGAGGCAGCCTCTGCCAGGGACGCTCCGAGATCGAAATCCGCGCGGCGGAAGCGGCGGGACATGCCTCGAGGAAATGTTCCGCCAGCAGGAGCGCGAACGACTCGATGGCTCCGATCCCGCGCGTCCGGGCGAGCGCGTAAACGGCGTTCTTCATCGTGTCCGTCGGGAGAACCGCCGCGTTGTCCCCCGAGACGTGGGCGGCGGCGAAGTCCCCTTCGAGAGACACAGCCACGGTCAGGTCGCGGATCTCGTGGCGCTCCCCCAGGCGGCTCCGATGGAGGAGACGGATGCCGGACTTCCCGTAGCGGCCGTCGGCGAGCATGGCCGTCTCAGGTTCCGCGGTAGGTCGAGTAGCCGAACGGCGACAGGAGCAGGGGCACGTGGTGGTGCGACGCCGGATCCCGGATCTCGAAGACGACCGGCACTTCGGGGAAGAAGCCGCCATCGCCCCGCCGCGCGAGATACGCGCCGGTCTCGAACGTAATGCGGTAGACGCCGGGCTTCACCCCGTCCGCGAGCAGTACTGCACGGCCGTCGGGTCCCGAGACGGCCTCGGCGACCCGGTCCCAGGCGCCGGATCCGGCTCTCGCGTCCAGGGCCATCCGGATCCCGGAGGCCGGCTCGCCGCGGGACGTGTCGAGGATATGCGTCGTGATCGCGCTCATGTTTCCCGGACGAACGCCTCCAGGCGCAGACGCGTGATCCGGCGCTGCTCCTCGGCCGCGATCTCCAGCTCCGTCGCGGCGTCATTATGCAGGCGCTCCCGGCAAAGGGCCAGCATCTCCGCCGCCGTCCGCCCCGCCGCGGCCACGATGAAGATGCGGCCGAATCGCTCCTCGTAGTCGCGGTTCGCGAGCGCGAGGTCGCGCGCGGTCTCCGCGTCCGCGTCGCGCATGGCCGACTGCTCCCGGGCCGGCTGTCCGGACGCTCCGGGATCCCCGATGCGGGGATGCCGGGACAGCGCCTGGAGCCGGCCGGCGGCGGAGAGGGCGCTCCAGGACAGGTCCGCCGCTTCGAGCAGGCGGGCCGGGGTGCCGAAGGGCCGCGCGGCGGCCATCCGGCGGGCCCATTCGTCCGATCCGCAGAAGGCGAGAAGCTCCCGCGCCGCCTCATCGGAGGAGAGCGCGTCGAGGCGCGAGACGCCGGACGTCACGGAGCGCCGCCGCCCGGCGCGGCGGGGGCGGGAGCCCACAGCCGCAGGCGGCTCACGCCTCCGTCGGGGTAGATGTTGAAGCGGGCGTGCGTCGCCTCCCCCGCCGCGGCGAGCTCCTTCTCGAACCGGTGCAGGGAGTGTGGAAACAGGGGCGTCTCCGGCAGCATCTGGTTCCACTCGCGGGAGGCCTCGGTCAGCTCGGCCATCTCCGCGCCGGGCGCGCGGCAGACTTCCAGGGAACAGCTGCGCGGCGCGTTCCCCTTGAAATGCATCGTGTCCACGTCGATCCGGCGGATCGTCCCGGACCTTCCCAGACGGACGATCGCCCAGTCGTGGCCGATGTCCCGCCGCCGCCGCGTCTCCCATCCGTCCGTCATGTCGCGCCCGCGTCCCGGCATGATCAGGCTCTGGCGGCTGCCGAAGAACTCGTCGCTGGCGGCGAGGACCAGACCGCCGTTCTCGACGCCCGCGAGATCGAGCTCGCCGCCCGCGCGCGCGATGCGGTCCCAGTCGGGCGCGACCTCTCCGTGCACGCGCAGGCGCGCGACGCCTCCGTCCGGGAAGATGTTCAGTCGTACGTGGGTGAAGGGGCGCGGCGCCGCGGCCGGAAAGAAATTCTCGGTGTCGGCCCGCAGCGGCGACCGCGAGACGAGCTCCGTCCAGGAGACGGGCTCCGACCCCCAGAACTCCGGCGACAGGCTCGCGGTCTCGCAGGCCTCGATCGAGCAGGACTCGGGGGCATTGCCCTTGAAGTGCGTCGTGTCGACGACGAACCCGTGCAGGATGCCGGGGAGGCCGAGCCGCACGACGCACCAGTCGTGGCCGGGAGTCCGGCGCCTCCGGGTCTCCCACCCGTCCATCCACTTGCCCCGATCCGTGAGCTCGCCATCCAGGAAGACGGGCCGCCCCGGTTTCAGGAGATTCTCGCGCGGGGCGAAGAACTCGTCGTTCGCCGCGATGGCGGATCCTCCGAGACGCTCCGAAGCGAGGTCGATCAACTGGAGAAAATCCGGCACAGGGTTCCTTTCGGCGAACAAGAGCTAACCCGACAGAAGGAGCTCGCCGCGCCCGGCGCGGACGAGTCGGCCGCCTGCGAAGATCTTCTCACCTCCGAGAAACGTCGTCCGGACCCGGCCGCGGAGCGTCCGGCCGGCGTACGGCGTCAGGGGGTGGCGCTGATGGAGCCGGGACGGATCGACCGCTTCCGCGTCGTCCGGATCCCACACGACGAGATCGGCCTCGAAGCCGGCCGCGATCGCTCCGCGCGTCGAGAGACCGGCGAGGCGGGCTGGAGCGGCGCTCATCCAGTCGACCACGCGCTCGAGCCCGATCCCCCGCCGGACGGCCTCCGTCCAGACCGCCGCGAGCGTCAGCTCGAGCGACGCAATGCCGCCCCAGGCGGACAGAAAGTCTCCCGTCCCGGGACTCTTGTCTTCCGGCGGACAGGGTGAATGGTCGGACACGATCATGTCGATCACTCCGGCCTTCAATCCCTCCCAGAGCCGCTCGCGGTTCTCGCGGCCGCGGATCGGAGGGGCGCACTTGAACTCCGTGGCGCCGTCCGCGACGTCCTCGGCCGCGAACGTCAGGTAGTGCGGGCAGGTCTCGACGGTGACCGGAAGACCCTCCTTCCGCGCGGCGGCCAGCGGCGCGAGCGCCCGGGCGCTCGACAGATGGAGCACGTGCACGCGCGCGCCCGTCCTGCGGCTCGCGTCGAGCACGAGCTCGACGGCACCGACCTCTGCGGCGTCCGGCCGCGACGCCGCCCATGTGGCGTAGCGTTCCCGCGGGCCGGACGGATCGCGGAGCAGGGCGGGCAGCTCCGCGTGGACGAGAAGCGGCGCTCCGATTTTCGCGAGAGTCCGCATCGCGCCGAGGAGATCGGACTCCCCGACCTCGGGAAATTCGGCCACGCCGGACGGCGAGAGAAACGCCTTGAACCCGAACGCGCCCGCGGCGGAGAGGCGGGCGATCTCTTCCCCGTTCCCCGGCACGACGCCACCCCAGAAACCGACGGCGACCGAGCACGAGCCGGCGGCGGCGCCGATCTTCGCGAGCCAGCCTTCGCGCGTCGTCGTGGGCGGCACGGAGTTCAACGGCATGTCGACGAGGGTCGTGATTCCCCCGGCGGCCGCGGCGGCCGTGGCCGTCCGAAACCCCTCCCAGTGCGTGCGCCCCGGCTCGTTGACGTGGACGTGCGTGTCCACCAGGCCGGGGAGGACGCAGAGGTCGCCCGCGTCTTCCATCGGAACCCCGGGCGGCGGCGCGCCGTACGGCTCGACCGCGGCGATGTGCCCGCCGCGCACCCGGACGTTCGCCGCCCGGACTCCCTCGGGAGTCGCGACGCGCCGGCTTCGGAGCACGAACTCGGAGGATGTCATCGGCCGCCGGTTCATCATAAAGGCCTAGAATGACCCCGCGTGCAGACCACCCTCGTCTACGGGAACGAGAAGCGTCACGGCGACGGGAGGGTCGAGCTGATCGACGCCACGCGGATCGAATCCTCTCCGCTCGCCAACCGCGATCTCCTGCCGCTCCCCGTTTCGCGGCGCAATTGGACCACCTACAACTACGCGGCGCTGTGGATCAGCATGGCGCATTGCATCCCGACCTACATGATGGCGTCGGGCCTCATGGCCGCCGGCATGAGCTGGTGGCAGGCGCTCGTGACGATCCTTCTCGGCAACACGATCGTCCTCGTCCCGATCCTCTTGAACTCGCATCCGGGGACGCGGTACGGAATCCCCTTCCCCGTTTTCGCGCGGGCCGCCTACGGCACGATCGGCTCGAACCTGCCCGCGATCATGCGGGCGCTCGTGGCGTGCGGCTGGTTCGGCATCCAGTGCTGGATCGGCGGGGAGGCGCTCTTCACGCTCTTCCGCGCCGTGGATCCCGGGTGGCCGGCCCGCCTCGGTCCCGGCTGGTCGGGGCACTCCGGCACGGAGTGGCTCTCCTTCTTCCTCTTCTGGGCGCTCAACATCCTGATCGTTTACCGCGGGATGGATCTGCTTCGGAAGGTCGAGAACTGGGCGGCGCCGTTCGTCCTCGTCATGACCGCCGTCCTTCTCGTGTGGGCGATCCGGCGCGCCGACGGCCTGGGTCCGCTCCTCGCGCAGAAGGGATCGCTGCGGACGTTCTCGGAGTTTTTCCCGGTCTTCGTCCCGTCGCTGACGGCGATGGTGGGCTTCTGGGCAACCCTGTCCTTGAACATGCCGGACTTCACGCGGTACGGACGCAGCCAGCGGGAGCAGATGATCGGCCAGATCGTGGCGCTGCCGACGACGATGTCCGTCTTCGCGGCGATGGGCGTTCTCATCACGAGCGCGACGACGATCATCTACGGCCACGCGATCTGGGACCCGGTCGTCCTCGCGGGAAAATTCTCTCAGCCCTTCGTGGTCGCGGTCTCGATGTTCACGGTGGTGGTCGCCACCCTCGCGGTCAACATCGCGGCGAACGTCGTCTCGCCTGCGAACGACTTCGCCAACGCGTTCCCGAAGTGGATCCGCTTCCGGACGGGAGGGTTGATCACGGGAATCGTCGGCGTCCTCATGCGACCGTGGCGGCTGCTCGCGGATCCGTCCGGATACATCTTTCACTGGCTGCTCGGCTACTCCGGCGGTCTCGGCTCGATCGCGGGCGTGCTCATCGCGGACTACTGGCTGATCCGGCGGCGGCGTCTGCGCCTGGAGGACCTCTACCTGACGCAGGGCGCCTACCGGTACGCGGGAGGGTGGAACTGGCGAGCCGTGCTCGCGACGCTCGTCGGGTGCTTCCTGGCGTGGGGAGGCCTGGTCATCCCGGCGTTGAAGCCCCTGTACGACTACGGCTGGTTCGTGGGCTTCTTCGCCTCGGGGCTTCTGTATTGGGCGATTCAGCCCGGGGAAAGAACGGGGGGACCGGCTCGGGTCCGAACGGTCTCCTGACCGCTTCAGTTCGGTGAGGGAAGGCTCGATTCAGCCGTCCGCTCCAAAGCCAGCCCCGAGAACGCGCAGGAGTCTCTGTATACGGCCGCTCAACGTGCCGTCGGTGTCGTCGCCGGCGTGACCGCTGCGGCCGCCGACTCGTGCTCCTTCAACCGCGCCGTCAACCAGTCCCGTAGCGGCTGCGGCTTTCCGCCCGCCACGCGGATCAGGTACGGCCTCCCCGTCTCCTCCGAGCGCGTGGCGACCCCCTCGATGAAGTCGCGCGCGGTCTGAACCTTTTCGCCGGCCATGAACAGCTTGAACTTCAGGTGCGACGCCGCTTTCGCGGGCGGATGCTCCGCGTCGTTGCGGATGAAGACGGCGTTCGCGTGGCGGACGGCGTCGAGAAGAAAGTCGATGCGCCTCTGCTCCACCTCCGGACGCGTCGCGGCGAACACGCCCGCGGCAGCCAGGAACAGAACCGCCGACACGACGGAGCGCCGCATCAGTAGTACGGCTCCCAGATCCAGAACACGAGCTCGGCCAGCCTCTGGGCAAAGCCGCGCTTCTTCCAGTCCTCGAAGCGGATCTGTTCGCAATGCCGCCTGTCGTCGGCGAACATCGCTTCCATCGACTTCGCGAAGCTCCGGTCGTAGAAGGCGAGGCTCTCCTCGGCGTTCCGGCTCATCGATCGAGAGTCGAAGTTGATCGAGCCGATCGTCGAGTAGAGCGAATCGACGACCATCGTCTTGTTGTGCATCATGGTCCGCCGGTACTCGTAGATCTTCACGCCCCCCGCCAGCAGCTCCCCGTAGTGCAGCCAGGACGCGAAGCGGACCATTGGAAGGTCGATGTGGCGGCCCGGCACCATGACCTGGACGTCGACGCCCCGGCCGACCGCGGCGACCAGCGCGTCGCGGACCTGCTTGTCGGGAAGGAAATAGGCGTTCTGGATCAGGATGCTCTTCGTCGCCGACTGGATGGCGACGTAATAGAGCATCTTGGCGAGCGAGGACGAGTCGCCTCGCGAGGCCTTGATCGCCTGAGAGGCAGTCGTGCCGACGGGCTCGATGTGCGGGTAGACCTTGTCGCCGGCGAGGATCTCGCCCGTCGTGTAGGTCCAGTCCTCCCCGAAGATCGCCTGCATCTGGGCGACGACGGGTCCGACGACGCGCACCTGCGTGTCGCGCCACTCATTCGTGTTTCGCGCGTTGCCGAGCCAGCGCTCCTCGATCCCGAGCCCTCCGGTGTAGGCGATCTTCCCGTCCACCACGAGAATCTTCCGATGGGTGCGGCGGCCGACCTTGTAGATCGTGAAGAGCCTCAGCGGGCGGTATTTCCGGACGCGGACGCCCGCGGCCTCGAGCTTCTCCTGCACGCCGCCCTTGAGAGAGCTTCCCCAGGCGTCGACGAGGAACCTCACCTCGACGCCGCGGCGGGCCGCCTCGACCATGGCGTCGACGAACTGCTGGCCGGCCCTGTCGGGCTGGAAGATGTATGTCTCCAGGTTGACGGAGACCTTCGCCTCGCGGATGTCCTTCGTCATCGCCGGAAAGATCTCGTCGCCGTTCTTCAGGAGCTCCGCCTGATTGCCCGGCACCATCGCCGTGCCCAGGTTGTCGAGCGAGCGCCGGAACGAGGCGTCTTCGACGGTGAAGGGATGGTCGAACTTGTAAACGTCGCGCTTCTCCGAGCCGATGATGCTGTTGATGAACGTGCAGCCGGAAGAGCCCAGAACCGCGACGAGGGAGAAGGCGAGAAAATGGAAGGCGGAACGGCGCACGGCTGGCGCCCATTCAAGAATCCTGCCCGGACGTCCCGGGGCCCGTAAATCCCTGGAAGCGCAACGCCGGGCGCTTGGGTAGGATGGCCGTCATGAAACAGGACCAGAGAGTCGCGCTCGTCACCGGGGGAACGCGCGGGATCGGGGCGGCGACGGCCCGGCGGCTTCATCGCGACGGATTCGCGGTCGTGATCTCGGGTCATTCCGAGGGGTCGGTGAAACGCGCGGTCGAGGGCTTCGCGAAAGAGGGACTGAGCATCACCGGGCGCGCTGCGGACGCGCGGGCGGAAGAGGATCAAAAAGCGCTGGTCGATTTCGCGGTGGCCGCCCACGGCCGCCTCGACGTCCTGGTGAACAACGCCGGAATCGGCGAGTTCGGACCCGTCGGCGAGATCTCCCCGGACCGATTTCGCGAGGTCCTCGAGACGAACCTGTTCGGACCGTTCTACGCGATCCGCGCCGCCGTGCCCGCCATGCGCGCCATCGGCGGCGGGTTCATCGTCAACGTGGCCTCACTCGCGTCCGTCAACGCGTTCGCCGGCGGCGCCGCATACAACGCGTCGAAGTTCGGACTGCTCGGGCTTTCCGAAGCGGCGATGCTCGATCTGCGGCACGAAGGGATCCGCGTGGCGGCGGTGCTGCCCGGCTCCGTCGCGACCGAGTTCGACGGTCCGCACAGCAGCCGCGAGAACGGCTGGATGCTTTCGCCCGACGACGTCGCAGAAGCCATCTCCGACCTCGTGCGGTTTCCGGATCGGGCGATCCCCTCGCGGATCGACCTGCGCCCCTCGAAGCCCCCGAAGAAGTAGAGCCTCGTGCGGAGGGCCGCCTGCGATAGATTCGGCGGTCCCAATGCATGCCCTCGCCGTGTCCGGCGGTGCCGTCCTGATCGTCTCCGTCCTCTGGGACGCCTTCGAGACCATCGTCCTGCCCCACCGGGTGTCGCGCGGTTTCCGGCTGACGCGGCTCTTCTACGTCGTCACCTGGCGCCCCTTCCGGGCGCTGGGCCGCCGCCGCGAGGCGGGAAATCCGCGGGAGAACTTCCTTTCTATTTTCGGGCCGATGTCTCTCCTTCTTCTGCTCGCCGCCTGGGCCCTGGCGCTCGTGCTCGGATTCGCCCTTCTGCACTGGGGATTCGGCACCCATCTCTCGATGCCGCGCGGCCTGAGCGATCTCGGGGGCGACCTCTACTTCAGCGGGACGACGCTCGTGACGCTCGGTCTCGGCGACGTCACGCCGTCGACCACGTCGGCGCGCGTGCTCTCGTTCGTCGAGAGCGGGATGGGATTCGGATTTCTCGCGCTCGTCGTCGGGTACCTGCCCACTCTCTTCCAGGCCTTCTCCCGCCGGGAGGTCACGATCGCGTTGCTCGACGCCCGCGCGGGCTCGCCTCCCACGGCCGCGGAGTTCATCCGGCGGCACGGCGGGCCCACGGAGGGACGGAGCCTCGCCGAGCTGCTGCACGACTGGGAGGTGTGGTCCGCCGATCTGCTGGAGACGACCATCTCCTTTCCCGTCCTCGCCTACTACCGCTCCCAGCACGACAACCAGTCGTGGCTCGCGGGCCTGACGACCGTGCTCGACGTCTGCACGCTCGTGATCGCGGGAGTCGAGGGCGGGCCGGTCCGCTCGGCGCGCCTGACATTCGCGATGGCCCGCCACGCCCTGGTCGACATCAGCCAGGTCTTCCGGCTGAAGCCCGGCGCGCCGACGGAAGACCGGCTGCCGGCGGCGGACGCGGTGCGGCTCCGCGAGACCCTCCTGCAGGCGGGCGCTCCGCTCAAACCGGGCGAAGCGATCGACGAACGGCTCCGCAATCTGAGGAGCATGTACGAGCCGTTCGCGTTCGCGCTCTCCGACCATCTGCTCATGCCGCTGCCGCGCTGGGTTCCTCCGGTGGGCGCGCGCGACAACTGGCAGACGACGGCGTAGCCGGCATGCGCGGCACCCCCGGCGAGCGAGCCGCTTATCTGCTGGGGTGCGCGTTAGGCGGCACGTGGTTCGTCCTCTGTTCCGCCCTCGGGATCCTCTGGCTCGTCGCGGCGCCGGGAAACCGTCAGACGCTCTACTGGTACGGGCGCGTCTTCTGCCGCGGCCTCGTGCGCATGATGGGCTGGAGAGTCGAGCCCGATTTCCCCGCGAGGCTTCGCGAGCATCGACCGTGCGTGATCGTCGGAAACCACCAGAGCTTTCTGGACGTCGTGACCTTCGGATCCATCTTCCCTCCCCGGACCGTCTCCGCGGGCAAGCGCGAGATCTCCCGGATCCCCGTCTTCGGCTGGTTCTACCGGATGTCCGGGAACCTCACCATCGACCGGGGCCACGCGCGCAGCGCCCTCGCGTCGCTCCAGGCGGCGGCGTCGGCGATGCGCGACGAGAAGATCGCCGTCTGGTTCATGCCGGAGGGCCATCGGAACCAGAGCGGGACTCTGCTTCCCTTCAAGACCGGCGCGTTCAGGCTGGCGATCGCGGCGCAGGCGCCCGTCGTTCCGATCGTCGCCGGTCCGATGATCGCGATTGCCGACACGCGCCGCAAGCTCGCACGGCCGGGCCGGCTCTCGATCCGGGTCCTCGAGGCCGTTCCCACCGAGGGGATGGGACACGCCGACATCCCGCGGCTGGCCGCGCTCGTGCGGGAGCGGATGCAGGCGGCGCTCGACGACCTCGCGCGCGAGGCGGGCGTCCCCGCGCCGATCGGAGCGGCATGACGGACGAAGACCGTTCGCTCGAGCTTCAGGGCGACGCGCTGCGCCGGCTGATCGGCGCCGCGACGGAACGCATCGTCGAATACATCGCGACGCTGCCGCAGCAGCCGTCCGCCGATACGAGAAATCCCGCTCTTCTCGCGCGGTCGTTGCGTGAGCCGCTTCCCGAAACCGGCGAGCCGGTCGACGCGCTCCTGGATCGCCTCTTCGAGACGATCATCCCCCCCGGCTTCAACACCGCCGCACCGGGCTACCTCGCGTACATCCCGGGCGGCGGCATCCCCCAGTCGGCCGTCGCCGACCTGATCGCGGACGCGACCAATCGCTACGTCGGGGTCTTTGCGGCTGCTCCCGGCCTGGCGCAGATCGAGGCGAACGTCGTGGGATGGTTCGCGTCCATCGTCGGATACCCGGCCTCGGCGGGCGGGATCCTGACGACGGGAGGCTCTCTCTCCAATTTTTCCGCCCTGGTCGCCGCGCGCCGCGATCGGCTGCCCGAGGATTTTTCGAAGGGCACGATCTACGTCTCGGATCAGACGCACCACTCGATCCACAAGGCGGCGATGCTCGCGGGTATTCCGGAGCGCAACGTGCGGGAAATTCCGTCGGACTCGGACTACCGCCTGCGCGTGGACCTTCTCGAACGGCGCATCGCCGAGGACCGCGCGGCTGGATGGACGCCGTTCTTCGTCACGGGCAACGCGGGGACGACCAACACCGGCGCGGTGGACGACCTCGAGGCGCTCGCCAATCTGGCCGCGCGGGAGAGGCTCTGGCTCCACGCGGACGCGGCCTATGGGGGGTTCTTCGCGCTGACGGAGCGGGGCCGGCGCCGGATGGCGGGGCTCGACCGGGCGGACTCGATCGTCCTCGATCCGCACAAGGGGCTGTTCCTTCCGTACGGCAACGGCTGCCTGCTCGTCCGCGACCGGGCGGCCTTGAAGCGCGCGCACGCGCTTTCCGCCGACTACCTGCCGGCGATGCAGGAGGACGACGATCTCCCCGACTACACGCTGCTCTCTCCGGAGCTCTCGCGGGACTGGCGGGGGCTCCGGGTGTGGCTCCCCCTGAAGATGCACGGCATCGGGCCGTTTCGACGCAACCTGGACGAGAAGCTCGACCTCGCCGGGTGGGCAGCCGGAGAGCTGGCATCGATCCCGGGCGTCGAGATCCTCGCCGGGCCGCAGCTCTCGATCCTCGCGTTTCGCTGGACGCGTCCCGGCCTCTCGGAGGAGGAGACCGACGCCGCGAACCGGGAGATTCTCGCCTCGGTCAACGGACGGGCGCGCATCTATCTGACGTCGACGAAGCTCGGCGGGCGCTTCGCCATCCGGATCTGCGTGCTGTCGTTCCGGACGCATCGCGACCGGATGGAGGAGGGTCTCGCCGACATCCGCGCCGCCATCGCCGAACGCGCGGGCGGCGGCGAATCCCCCTCCTCCGCCCCGCCCGTCTAGCCGGGCAGCCGCTCCGGCCGGGCGGCCGGCGGGGGCACCGGCACGCGATCGACGCGGACGAGCTCGTCGTCGAGACCGAGGTACTCCCAGCGAAGGAGCGCGATCGGGACGTTTCCGTTCTTCCAGAGAAAATCGTGGAAGTCGCGGAGAGAGAACTTCTCCCCGCGCTCCCGGCGGGCGTCCGCGAGGAAACGCAGGATCTGCACCTTTCCGATCTGGTAGCTGATCGCCTGCCCGGGCGTCGACGCGAATGCGGCGGCTTCCTCGCGGGCGGAAGCGGCGTCCATGGGGACGGTGCGCGCGAGGTAGTCGGCGGCCTGGTCGATCGTGAAGCGGCCGAGCGCGAGCTGGACGTCGACCTCGACGCGCAGGGCGCGCAGGCGCATGTAGCTGGCGATGATCCCGCGGGCGCGCGGACGGTCGTCGAAGAGACCGGCGTCCAGAAGCATCTCCTCGGCGTAGAACGCGATGCCCTCGTTCGCGCCCGAGTCGTAGTAGTGGCGGCGGATCGGGTCCTCGTGCGCCCACGACAGGGCGAGCTGGAAGGCGTGCCCGGGGACACCCTCGTGGACGAGCCCCGGCCTCGGATCGCGAGCCGCCGACAGGTCGAAGTAGCCGAGACCCGGTCCGGGGACCGGGATGTACCGCCAGGCCTCGTCGGAGAGTCGGGAGGGGGACGCGAAATCGTCCATCTCGCCGATGCCGGCGAGGGGAGCGAGATACGCCGGCAGCGGCCGCTGGCGGTACCGCCGGACGGCTCCCGGCACGGTCAGGATTTTTCGGCGCTCGAGGAACTGGCGGACGAGGGCTTCGTCCTCGTCTCCCCGGGCGATCTGCGCCGCCTGGTCCGCAAAGAGAGGGAGCGCCGGAAGGCCCGCGTCCCGGGTCTCTTCCATCGTCTCGCGCGCGACGGCCCGGGCCCACTCCTGTCTGCCCATCGCGAGCAGCTCCTCGGGCGTCTCGGGAATGAGAGCCACGTTGCGCAGGAAATAGAGATACCCCTCGCGCCCCACAGCCGTCTGCACGCGGAGCGTGGGCGCGCGGTTGCCGAGCCAGTCGCGGAAGCCCTCGAGAGAAGCGACGGCCTTCTCCGCCGCCGCCGCGATTTCCTTCGCGCTCTCGGGCGGAAGAAGAGGCGCCAGCTCCGCGGCCGTCTTGTGGAGCCGCGGACGGACGTCCGCGAGCGCCGCAATCGCCAGCCGGGCGAAAGGCGCGGCCGCCGGCACGAGGTTGCCCCGCGCGCTCTCGATCGTCGCGGGGATCGCCTCGAGCTGGCGGAGGATCCGGGTCCCGCGCGCCTTCGAGAACGGAGGAGGCGGGAGGAGGACGTCGAGAAGGGCGCCGAGCGTCTGCGTCACGTAGAAGGCCGGGTTGCGCTCCCAGCCGCGCTCGACGTCGAGCTCCCACCGCACGCGCGCGAAGGCCGATCGCAGAAGGCGGCGGTCGACCTTCCAGGCCACGGGCATCCCCGTCGCATCGATCCTTCCGAGACGCTCTTCGAACGCCGCCAGGTCCCGGCGCCGCTTCTCGATCGAAGCGCGCGTCCAGACGGGCACCCACCCCTCGGGGCGTTCGATGCGCGGGATGTCGTCGTCCGACACCGGCTGGTACACCGCCCGCCAGGACCAGAAGTCCCGGCCGAGATCCTGAAGCTCGTCGGCGCCGGCGAAGGAGACCGCGAAGAGCGCGGCGGCGAGCCCCGCGACGAGGAGGCGGGCCCTCATCCGCCGATCGGGCGTCCGGGGGGCGCGGGAACCCGGCGCGGCCGCGTTTTGCGGGTCTCCGGCTCGTCGAAGAACTCGCGAACGTCCTGCTCGGCCTGGCGCAGATGCGCTTCAGCTGCCGGATCCGCCGCATGCCGCGCCTTCAACTCCCGTTCGAGCGACCGGAGTCGCGCCGTCGCCGCCGCCCGCGCTTCGGGCGTCGCCTCGGCTCTGCCGGCGAGGTCCAGGATCGCGTCGAGCACGCCGCGCTGCGCGATTCTCCGGAGGGACGCGAGGCGCGCGGAGGGATCGGGCCGGGCTCCCCAGGTCGACGAGACGAGCTTCGCGAGCACGGCGTCGAACGTGAGGGCGTCGCGGCCGGTCGCCAGCGTGAGCCTCGCCGACCGCTGCGGCTCGAGAAGAGGCCCCACGACCAGGCCGACCAGGGCCCGCGCCGCCGTGAATGGGCTGAACACGTCGCCTCCCTCGGACACGAAGCGTTCCGGCGTCTCGCGCGTTCCGGACGGCGCGGGAACGAGCGCCGCGAGGATCCGGTCTGGAATGTCGAGATTCTCGGGCTCGATCGCGGCGACGAGGAGGTTCAACGCCTCGCGCTGCTTTTCGGCCGGCACCCACGCTACGGGCTTCTGGCCGTCGCCCGCTACGGCGTTCGTCTGGAACTGGCCGCCCACGAACTGCTGCGCCGTCTGGATTCCGAAGCGGTGGTAGAGGTAGGCGAGGTTGAATCGGCCCTGAAGGTCATAGACCCATTCGCCCGGCTTCAGCTGTGCCGGGCCGAACCGGTCGAGGATGACGTGGCGCACCGCCTGGGTCGTCGCGAGCCAGCGAACCGGATCGCCTCCCCAGTCGTACTCCGCCCACCGCGGATCCTGGTCGAGCGGATACACGATGCCCTTCGCATAGCCTTCGCGAACGATGCTTTCGAGCACCGCGGGGTCCTCGGTCGCCGAGTAGCCCCACCGGATGACGAGACGGTCGTACGACCCCACGTCCGACGGATACGCGTCGGAGAGATCGAGCCTCCCGGCCTTGAGCTGGATGTTGGGCGCGAGGTAGTCCATGACCGAGCCCCAGCCGAAGGTGGTCGCCGCCCAGTTGTGCATGAGCCCGAGCGTGTGGCCGACTTCGTGCGCGGAAAGATAGCGGAGGCGCTGCAGGACGAGCGACTGCTCGTCTAAGCCAGGGTCCCCCGCCGCGAGAAAGGACGCGTCCGGCGCGTCCGCCGCCGCGCAGGCGCCGCTGCCCGGCGCGGGGGTCTTGAGGTTTCTCCAGATCCGCGACGTCGTGCGGCGACGGTGGGAATCGATGCGGGCCACGGCGTGCAGAATCTCTCCGGTCCGCGGATCGGATTGCGAGCCCCCGACGGACCATCCCCGATCCATCCGGTTGATCCACTCAATCCCGGAGTAGCGCGCGTCGAGGAAGGTGGCCCCCTCCGGCAGATCGCGAAGCACGAGCGCGTTTCGGAATCCCGCTTCCTCGAACGCGTGGTTCCACCAGAGCGCGCCCTCGCGGACGGCGGCGCGCTCCGGCTCGGGGATGCCGCGATCGAGGTAATACACGATCGGTTCCACGGGCTCCGATACGGCGGCCGTCGGATCCTTCTTCTGGAGCCTCCAGCGCACCACGAGAAATTTCTCGATCGGCTCCGTGAAGGGCGCCGTGTGGTCCACGTAGCGCTGCGGGATGAACCCGATCCGGGGATCGAGATGCCGGGGGTGATATCCCGGCTCCGGGAGCTTCAGGAACGTGTGATGGATGCGGAGGCTCATCGTGCGGCCGTCCGGCAGCACGCCGGCAATCCCGGGGGGCGGGGCATCCGAGGTGAAGGTCTCGATCACTTCGAGCTCGGTGTTCTTCGGGAACGCCCCCGACCGTTCGAAGTTCATCGACGAACGCGCGACGTCCTGCTTCCAGTCCCCGAGCTTTGCCTGCTTCAGGGCGGGGAGGACCTGGGTGTCCGCGAGGAGAAATGCCGTGGCATCGACCAGGACCCGGTCGCCCTCTTCCGCCACCACGGGCATCGACGCGAGAACGGCGGAAGGGAACGACTCGGCGACGACGCGCGAGCGCTCCGGGTCGGCCGCTCCGCTGCGGTGCGAGACCTGCCTCTGATGGAGGAGCACGCGCGGCCCGACACGCTCGAACCGGCAGAGCGCGAGGTCGCCCTGCTCGCCGCGGTCGAGCGAGACCTCTAGCGTTCCGGCGCCTCCGGCGAGGCCCGCGCCGTAGAGAAGCTCCTCGTTCCACCGCGAGATCTCGAGGAGGAGCTGGCCGCGCCGGGCGTCCCAGTACCAGGGCAGGAAGCCCTCCTGCCTCCGCAGGTCCCTCGCGCGCTCCGTGATCCCGACGGTGCGGTCGGTGGCGCCTCCCGCCGCGGGGGGGCCGCTCTGGGCGGGAGCCGCCCCCGCCAACAGAGACACGAAGAGGAAAAAGGCCGCGTGGCGCATCCATAACCTCCGGTGCGGAAAGACTTAGCCGCCCGATCTTAACCCGCGGGTTTTTCCCCTCGCGCGAGCGCGGGCGGCTGTGATCCAATATCTGCCAGTCATCTCGGAACCGGCGAAAGGAGCTTCTCCATGTCCTCCCACACGGCGCCCCGATCGGATTCCCGGGAAGACCCCTCGGTGGAGCCGGCGCGGCCGGACGCCAACGAGCGGCCCGAGCTCGGTGAGAAAGAGCAGAAATTTGTCATCAAGCTCTGCACGCCCATCCCCGCCTGAAGACTAACCCCTGATTTTGCAAGGAGGCGGGCCGGAGCCGCCTCCGGGTACCGGGCTTGCACTGCTCCGGACCCAGATGACTCCGCTCCCGGAATCCCGGCCCCCAGACATCTTCGAAGTGCTGGACGAGAGTCTGCCCGTCATCGACGCGGTCCTCGTGCAATTCTACGGATACGAGGCCGCCGAGGCGGAGGCCTTCAAGGACACCCTCGCGACCTGGTTTCATCGCGTCGTCCACCGTCCCGCGGGCCGCGCCGCGAGCGCGTCCGAGCTGCGCGAACAGCTTCTCTATGTCGCGTGCAAGTACGCGCGGGCGTTCCGGGTCGCGCAGGTGCGCACCGGCGGGATCCTGAAGGACGACGTCACCTCCGCGGTCGCCTGGCCCGTCGAAGAGGTGGCGATGGCTCTCTTGCACTCGTTCGAGCCTCGCGGGAGGCGCCCTTGACCGGCGAGCTGGTTCCCTTCCCGTTCGCCGTCCCCGGCATGACGGCGACGGAGGCCCGCGACGCGGCGGATCGTTATCTGTCCGCTTCGCCGGGCGAACGCGCCGCGCGGATCGGAGAGTTCCAGCTCGGGAACCCCGAGGCGCTCCTTGCGCTCTGCCGCCGCCTCGAAGCGGATCTCGAGACGCGGCCCCAGGACGTTCACGCGGCCGCGTCGGCGGCATACGACTTCATCGAGGAGTCGGCCGCCACGACCTTTCTCTTCGACGAGCGGGAGTACTACCTGGGTGAGCTCGCGCTCCTCGCCGGGACCGGATGCCGCATCCTCTCGCTCCGGGAAGACGCCCGCCGATGGCTCGACCGCGCCGAGACGTGGTTCCTGTTGACGGCCAACGCCGGAGGCGACGCCTCCCGCGTGGGCTACCAGCGCCTCGCGCTGAAGATGGAGGAGCGTCAATTCGCCGAAGTCGTGCGCCTGACGGGCCCGCTCGCCGAGAGCTTCCGCCGCGGAGCCGCCCGCGAGCTCGAGCTCAAATGCATCTACCTCGAGGCGGCGGCCATGAAGGAGACCGGACGCCTGCCGGAAGCGCTCGTCCGCTTCGAGCGCCTGCTCGAGCAGGGCAAGGCGATCGGGAGCGCCCGGATCCTCTCCTCGACGTACGTCGCCCTGATCCAGCTCCACTCCGAAATGAATCGCGCGACGGAGGCCTTCGCCCTCGCCCGCGAAGCGGCGCCGCTGCTGCAGTCCTCGAACAACCGGGTCGCGCTCGCCAAGCTCCATTGGGGCATCGGCCTCCTGCTCCGGACTCAGAATCGCCCCGCCGAGGCGATCGAGGCCTTCCGGAGCGCGCAGGCGGAGTTCCGGGAGATCGACATGAAGGCGGACGTGGCGGCTTTGAACCTCGTCATCGGCGATCTTCTCCTCGAGACGGGCCAGGACCGCCAGGCGGAATGGGAGATCCGAGCCGCCCTGCCGGTCATCGACGAGCTGAAGATGGTCCCCGAAGGGTTCGCCGCGCTCTCGCTCCTGCGGGAGTCGCTCCGGCGGCGGTCGATCGACCGCGCCGCTCTGCGCCGCGTGCACGGCTACTTCGAAGAGATCTAGCTAGCCGAGTCCCGCGGCGTCGCGGGCGCCGCGCGTGAGTGCGCTCCAGTCGAGATCCTCTCCCTCCCGAGCCAGTCCCGAGAGCAGCCGGTCCCGGACGAGGATCGCGACGGGCATCGGCGCGCGGGCCTCGTCCGCCGCCCTGAGCACGAGGCCGAGGTCCTTCAGTCCGAGAGGCATGGGAAATCCGGCGGGCGAAAACTTCCTCTCGGCGATGGTCTTCCCGTAGTTCTGGTAGATCGGGCACGCAAACAGCGTCTTTCCGAAGAGGTCGGCCAGGACGCCGGGAGCGATCCCGCTCTTCTCGCCGAGCGTGAAGGCCTCCGCCATCGACTCCATGGCCGCGGCGATCAGGAAGTTGCCGCAGAGCTTCGCGACGTGGGCGGCGCCCGGGTCGTCGCCGAGCTCGAAGACGCCCTGTCCGGCCGCCTGGAGCGGCGGGAGCGCCCGTGATCGCGCGACGGCCGCACCCGAGAGACAGATCCAGAGCTTCCGTGCGGCGGCCGCCTCGGGCCGCCCGAACACGGGCGCCCCGACGTAGAAGCTGCCCCCCGCGGCGTGGAGCGGCGCGAGCCGGCGGCTCACCGCCGGAGAGACGGTGCTCATCGAGACGTGCACGCCGCCCGGGCCGAGACGCCCGAGAAAGCCCGCGCTCGAAACGATCTCTTCGAGCGCCGCGTCGTCTGAGACCATCGAGAACACGAGCCCGCCGGGAGTGCAAGCGTCGGCGGAAGACGCCGCCCGCCGCGCTCCGCTGCGACGAGCCGGTCGGTTTTCCCGGGGGTCCGGTTGTACACCGCGAGGCGGTAGCCGCCCTCCAGAAGGCTCCGGGCGATCGGCTCCCCCATCCGCCCCGTTCCGACGAAACCGATCGTTTCTGCCGTCATCACAATGCTCCTCCCTGAATCCGAACACCGGGAAGCGTTCTACTTCAATGACGATGACGCCGAAGCTGCTGTCCGTCAACGTCGCTGTGCCCGGCGTGCTGCGCGCGCGCGGGCGCGAGGTGAAGACCGGAATCTTCAAGGAGCCGGCCGCCGGGCGCGTTGCGCTCGGAAGACTCGGGCTCGAAGGAGACTTCCAGGCCGACCACCGGTACCACGGCGGTCCCGAACAGGCGGTCTACGCGTTCTCCTCGGAGCATTCGGCGCGCTTCGCGGCGGACCTGGGAAAGCCGGAGACCCTTCCTCCCGGTTTTTTCGGTGAGAACTTCACGACCGCGGGTCTAACCGAAGGGGATTGCGCCGTCGGCGACGTCTTCCGCGTGGGCTCGGCGACCGTCCAGGTGACGAAGCCGCGCTCGCCCTGTTTCAAGCTTGGCTTGCGCATCGGATCGGCGGCGTTCCTGAAGAGGTTCCTGGAGAGCGGCCGGATCGGGTTTTACCTGCGGGTGCTGGAAGAGGGCGAGGTCGGGGCCAGGGACGAGATCCGGCAAATCGAGCGGCCTTCCCCGGCGCTCCTCGTCTCGGATCTGATCCGGCTCCTTTATTTTCGTCCCGTCGACCCCGAGAGTCTCCAACGCGCGCTGGCGGCGCGGGGCTTGCCCTCCCCGATGCGCGAGCGCCTCGCGGAGATCCGGGAAGAGACGAGCTCCCGGCTCTTCTGACCGCAACCGGGTTCGTTTCTTGCTCTCCTCCCCGCGGAGGGCCTATCCATGTCATTTCTCGACGAGATCGGAAGCATGTTGAATCAGTATCGCTCAGGGACCGCGCCCGACCACGACCAGGCTCGGGTCCACTACGACGAGATCGCGCGCGCGGTTCCGCCGGATATCCTCGCGAGCTCGATCGGAACGGCGGTCGGAGAGCTCGACTCGGATCACGTGGAGCGCAAAATCGAGCAGAGCGCGACGGCGATGACTCCCGATCAGAGAGGGAGCTTCCTGCAGACGATCCTCGCGGGCCTGGGCGGCGGCGCGGCGGGCGCGGCGCTCCCTGATCTGCTTCGGCGGATCGGCGCCTCGCCCTCGGTCGCGACCGATCCGACGCTGGCGACTCCACAGGACGTCGCGAAGGTCGCCAAGTACGCGAAGGACACCCGGCCCGAGATCTTTCAGAAGGCGATGGGCTTCTACGCGGAGCACCCGATGCTCGTCAAGGTTCTCGGGACGCTCGCCATCGCGGCGATCGCGAAGAATCTCGCGGGTGGGGGCCGCCGCGGGTAGTCCCCAAACAACGTTCCGGCTCCCTTCCGGCTAGACCCTCCCCACAGCAGGGCGAGAAGCGAGCCGGCCGCTTCTCGCATCTTCAGAACACGCGTTCTGTCACGCTAACCCCTTCCCCGATCTGGGGGGAGGGGGGAGACCAGGGCCCTCTCCAGCCGCGACAGCGGGGGAAGGGCGGGTGAGGGGGGGCAAGCCATACGATTCCGCCGCAGGCTCGATTCCGGAGTGGGGGCTCCCCCTCACCCCGACCCTCTCCCCCGTTGCGGGGAGAGGGAAAACCAAGCAGGCGATCCCGTTCTCTCTTTTTCGCGTTGATTCTGCCCAAAAGAAAAGGGGCCCGAAGGCCCCTTTCGAAGATCGAATCGGAGTGGATCAGAACTCGAGGCGGAACCCCACCTCGTACCGCCGCGGACGCTGGTACGCCGTGTTGAGGTTGAAGTTGGGGTTGTCTGAGCCGGCGACGTCCGGCGAGGTGCCGACGCTGCCGTCCTTCAGAACCGCGATCTCCGTATTCAGCACGTTGTAGACGGAGCCGATGAGGCCGATCCGCAGCCGGCCGACGACCACGTCCTTCTGGAGCTGCGCGTCCCACTGGTAGAAGTGAGGCAGGCGGCGCGATCCGCGCGGCTCGAGGTAGCGCACGTCGTAACCCGCCGCCGGCGTGTCGGTCGTCGTGATGTTGTAGGGAATGCCGCTGTCCCAGTAGAAGTGCGTCCCGAAGGTGATGTCGAACGGGAATCGGTAGTAGCCGTCGATCTTGAACCGGTGACGCGCGTCGTCAGAGAGATATCCGTAGCGGTTCACGAAGTGATCCGGGAACACGTCGAAGTCTGCGCCGGCGTTCTGCGTGTATTCGATGGAGCCTTTGGACGTCGAGTAGGTGTACGAGGCGAGAATGTTCATCCTGTCCGTCGGACGGCTCTGGATGGTGACGAGAGTGCCGTGGTAGTCCGACCGCGGGAACTCGCCGAGACCGTTGCCCGGATGGTTCGTCAGCCAGAACGTGCCGTCCGTGTTGCAGTTGTCGAAGGCGCAGGAGTCTTCGATGATGTTTCTCGCGCGGCGATAGACATACGACACGTCGATGCTCGTGTTCGTGAAGATGCGCTGGGTGATCCCGACGTTCGCCTCCTGCGAGTACGAGGCGCGGAGCGACGGGTCGATGAGGTTGCCCGAGGGTCCGCCGAAAGTGCCGGCGAAGTCGTACGTGGAGCCGTTGAAAAAGAAAACGGAGGTGACCGCGCCGGTCGTCGTCAGGTACGAAGGCAGCGAGAGACCGAGGTCGTCCATGAACTCGCCGGCCTGTGCCCGGAAGACCGTCGTCGAGTTATTGAAGACGTCGAAGGCGACGCCGAAGCGCGGCTGGAGCCGGTTCAACGTCTTGATGTGCTGACCCAGGTTGTTTTCGTAGCTGTTCTGGTCGTATCGGGCCCCGAGCTTCACGGTGAGGTTCGGGATCGGCCGCCATTCGTCCTGCGCGTAATAGGCCTGTCCGACGCCGTTGAATTTCTGCCGGGGAAGATTCGTCGTGATGTCGAGACGGTCCGGCTCGCCGTCGATCGGCCGGAGGATGGCGCCGCACGAGGTGACGTCATCCGGCTGTCCGAAGTCGGGCGAGCAGAACCCCGCGGGCGGAGTGCCCGTCGTGTTGTTGACGGAACGGAACTCGTCCCACTGGATGTCCGCGCCCACCTTGATGGCGTGGCTCCCGAGAGCTTCGAGGTAGTAGGTCGTCGAACCGAGCGCCTGCTTGCGGTTCCGGCTGCTCTCCTGGAAGTTCGTGTAGTTGACGCTGCGGATGCCTGTCGCCTGATCGATGACGCCCGTCGTCAGGAGGTCCTTGCTGATGGGCTCGAAGATCAGATAGTTGACGTTGATGCCGCCCTGGAGGTTCGCGGTCCACTTGTCGTTTAAGACCGCATCCCATCCGAGGTTGTAGAGCTCGAGCTTCTGGTAGGAGGTCTGCGCGGCCTCCTGCCGGTAGAACTGGCTCCCCCCCTCGCCGTTGGGCACGTCGGCGTAGGAATTGGTGTACTGGAACCGTACCGTCTGGTTGCTGACCGGCGTCGTCGTGACCTTGGCGAACAGGTTCCAGCCGGTGAAGTCGCGGCGGCCGGGCTCGAAGCCCTGGCTCGCGAACGCGCGGCTCTGATTGAGGATCCGCTGGGCGTCGGCGAAGAACCACACCTTGTCCTTCAGGATCGGCCCGCCGACGGAAGCCTCGGGCTGAAGGGTCCGGAAGTCGCGCCGGTTCTTGTCGTTCGCGAGAGCGTTCGTTCCCGGCGGCGTGTCCGAGCGGCGCGAGCCCTGCTCCGTGAGCTTGTCGCTCGAGTATCGCGCGTCGACGGTCCCCGAAAACTGATTCCCGCCGGACTTCGTGATGACGTTGACGATGCCGCCGACCGCGCGGCCGTACTCGGCCTCGTAGCCGCCCGACTGCACCGCGATCTCCTGGATGGCGTCGAAACCGAAGTTGGCGGAAAACGTGTGCGTGACATTGTCGGTCGTGTTGAGGCCGTCGATCGTGTAGGAATTCTGACCGAGGTTTGCGCCGAAGAACGACGGGTTGCCTCCAGCGCCGTCCTGGTCGGCGACGCCCGGGACCACTTCGAGGGCGGTCAGGTAGTCGCGGCCGTTCTGGCCGACGGAGGCGTACTTGAGGAAATCCTCCTTGAGGTTGGTCTGGGTGTTCGTCTGCGTCGGGTCGATGACGACCGTGTTCCCCGACACCGTGATCGCCTCGGAGACCCTCGCGAGCGTCATCGTCAGGTTGACCTTGGTCACCTTGGTCAGCGAGACGACGATCGTGTCGCGAATCTGCGATTCAAATCCGGAAAGCGCGCTTTCGACTCGATAGTTTCCCGGCGCGATTTGCGGGAAAGTCGCCTCGCCGTTCGCGTTCGTCGTCGTGCTCCGTGCGCCCTGCAGCGAAGGGCTCGTAATCGAGACGGTGACGCCGGGAAGCCCCTTACCGTCCGCGTCGGTGATGACGGCGATCAGTGCCCCGGTCGTGGAAGTCGTCTGTGCGAGAAGCGGGACGGAAATCAATCCGACCATCAGGATCCAGGTCGAGATACGTTGCAGCCTGCCCATCAAACCCTCCTAAAGAAAATCCGATCGCCCATAACGGGCGAGTCGAACCAGAGCAACTTCACTGCCACCCGGAGCGTCCGGAAAACCCCGTATTTGCTGGCGATTTTCTCCACCGTCCGCGGCGCATGTCCGAAAACATCCAGAATCTTGGCGGCGAAACCAAGAATCCGAACCGGGGCGAGAGCCCCGGGACATTTCGTCGCGGTGAGGCGGAAAAGACCTTTGCGATCAAGCTCCGGGTTTCTGAAGCCGCGAACGATTTTCTGGACGCGGGTCACGGCGAGCCTCCCCCGAACCACGCCGGCAGCGGAAAGGAGGGGCGGGAAGCGAGCCGCGCGCCCGCGGGAGCGACGCGCGGCGCTTCGAACGCGATCGCGGGAAGCCGCACGCGATCGGCCCGGACCGGCTTGCCTTCGAAGAAGCGGTTGATCGCCGCGCGGGGCTCCGCATCGCCGAAGCCGAGAAGCCAGTGCGCGCCTCCTTCGATGACGAGACGCGACGCGTTCGGGAAGCCTCGCGACACCTCCTGCGCGTTGTCGAGCGGCGTGTCGCCGTCCAGCGTTCCGCTGACGAAGAGAACGGGGACGCGCGAAGACACGGGTCCACGAAAATCGTCGGAGAGCCGCGGCACGCCCCAGGCCCGGCAGACCCCTTCCTCCGCGAGATCTCCCGCCAGCTGGAGGAGGGCGCTCCGCGTTTCCTCCGCGATCCGCCGCTCCCGTTCGGTCGAGCCTCCCGATGCGCATCGCACGGTGAAGACGGGCGCCGGGGGCGCCGAAGCCCGCCGCCAGCCGAGAGCCGCCTCCCCGAGCTCCGAGTAGTCCCCCGCGGCCAGGTCGGCATAGAGCGCGGGCAGATGCGCGATCGCGGGCCGGGACGACAGCAGAGATCGCGTGTACCACTCGAGCTCGAAACGGCCGATCACGACCTCTGAGCGGCCGCCCTCGCGATTCGGGACGTCCAGGCGAACCGGATGGGCGTCCAGGCGGTCGCGCACCTCGCGGAT
Organism: Acidobacteriota bacterium; assembly: GCA_039933215.1. GTDB lineage: Bacteria > Acidobacteriota > Thermoanaerobaculia > UBA5066 > Gp7-AA6 > JALYUA01. The sequence goes on along the minus strand of JBDTOO010000017.1, from coordinate 45,712 downwards.
GGTTCCGAGGAGATCGGGCATCCGCGAGGACGTGTTCTCCCGCACGAGCCGGGCTATGGCTTCGAGCTCGGTGTCCAGGTCGGACGGGACGCGGCGCAGGTGATCGGGACCGACCACCCCGAGTAACACCGCGCGCTCGACGCGATCCTCGTGCGCGCGGATCGCAGCGAGGGCCAGGTGCGTCCCGTAACTCCCCGCGAGAAGCCGCAGCTTCGCGGCGCCGACGGCGCGGCGGAGATCCTCCACGTCCTCGGCGCTCTCGCGCGTGTTGTACGCGGAAAGGTCGGTTCCGCGCGCGCGCCAGTCCTCCCCGCACGCGCGGCCCGCCGCTTCGAGCGCGGCGAGGGCGGCGGGGCGCTCCAGAGCGACGTCCTGGGGGAACGTGAACGCCCCGGGGCAATCGAGACGGGGCCGCGAGAGGCCGGTCCCCCGCTGGTCGAGGACCAGAACGTCGCCGAGCCGGCGCAGCTCGAGCAGCAGCTGGAGCAGCGGCGTGTCGAGGTCATGCGTGCCCGACGTCCCCGGGCCTCCGGCGAGCCACACGATGGGAGATCCGGGATTCTTCGATGTGGACGCGAGGCGAACGAACGCGAGCTCGATCGGCCGGGGCGTGGAGGACCCGCGGCTCTCGAGAACCGCGAAGCGTCCGAGCTCGGCGCGGACGATCGGAGGACCGTACGGCGAGACGATCGCGTACGGCTCGTAGCGCACGGGACTCGGGAGCGTCGTCCAGTTTTCTGCCGCTGCGACCCCTGAAGGAAACGTCGAAGCGAGATAAAAAAAAGCAGCCAGGATGATTCGACGCATCGCGCACCTCCCTGGCCTCCGCGGGGAGATACGGTCCGCTGACAGCACGGTTTCGCGCTTTCGTCCGCGACGTCGCGGAGTTTTTTCGAGCGAAGAATTCGAAATCTGAATTGCGTGACAAGGTGTCGCCGCCGACGGCGACAGCTCGATCCGAAACCGCGCCGCCGGGGCCGAATGCGACCTCGTCTGGCGCGTTTCGAGGCGGGATCGCGCGCTCCGGGAGCCTTCGAATGCCTTCGATAGAATCGCGCGCATGGCGACCCTTCGCGCGTTTCCGGCGCTCCGTCCCGCTCCTTCCGCGGCGGCGCACGTCTCCTCCGTCCCCTACGACGTCGTGAGCACCGACGAGGCGAGGCGCCTCGCCGAAGGCAACCCGCTCTCCTTCCTCCACGTCTCCCGGCCGGAGATCGACCTTCCGGAAGGAACGGATCCCCACGCGGACGAGGTGTACCGCCGCGGAGCGGAGAACTTCGAGCGGCTGAAACGCGACGCTCCGCTCACCGTCGAATCGGAGCCGTCCGTGTACGTCTACCGGCTCCGCATGGGCGACCACGAGCAGACGGGGATCGCCGCCTGCTGCTCCATCGACGAGTACGACTCGGACGTGATCCTGAAACACGAGCGGACGCGGCGTGACAAGGAAGACGACCGCACGCGTCACATGCTCGCCCTCTCGGCGCAAACGGGCCCGGTCTTCCTCACCTACCGGGACGACACCCGGATCGACGCGCTGGTCGACGCGACGAAGCGCGAGGACCCTCTCTACGACTTCACGGCCGAGGATGGAACGCTTCACACCCTGTGGCGGATGCCCGCCGGACAGGGTCGCGATGCAGAGCGAGCCTTCGCGGACGTCCCCCGGCTGTACATCGCGGACGGCCATCACCGGGCGGCGAGCGCCAGCCGCGCCCGGGCCGATCGCCGCGCGGCGAGCCCGGGCGCCGCCGCCGGCAGCCCTTTCGACTTCTTCCTGACCGTCCTTTTTCCGGCGAGCCAGGTTCGGATCCTCGCGTACAACCGCATCGTCCGGGAGCTGGACCGTTCACCGGAAGACCTGCTCGCCGCGGCGCGTGAGGCGTTCCAGGTGACGGAGGGGGCTTCGCCGGCTCCGCGCCGCCGCGGAGAGATCTCGATGTATCTCGCCGGCCGCTGGTACGGTCTGACTCCGGCGCCGGGAAAAGGTGGCGCCGGGCCGATCGGGTCCCTCGACGTCTCGATCCTCCAGGAGAGCTTCCTCTCTCCGAGGCTCGGCATCCAGGACGTCCGCACCGACAAGCGGATCGATTTCGTGGGCGGCGCCCGGGGGACGGCCGAGCTCGAGAGGCTCGTCGATTCCGGGAAAGCGGCGGCCGCCTTTTCCCTCTACCCGGTTTCCCTCGACGAGCTGATGGCCATCTCCGACGCCAACGAGATCATGCCGCCCAAGAGCACATGGTTCGAGCCCAAGCTGCGCGACGGGCTCCTCATTCACCGCATCTGAGGCGGGCCGGGACCGCCCACCGTACCCGCCGGCCGGAGGGCCGCCTCCCATAGAATCCCGCCCCATGAAAGTGCTCGTTGCCGACCGGTTCGAGAAATCCGGGCTGGACGGCCTCGCGGCGGCCGGCTTCGAGGTCCTCTACGAGCCCGACGCGAAGGACGATGCTCTCGTCGGACGCATCCGGGATTCGGAAGCGGAGGTCCTCGTCGTGCGCTCGGCAAAGGTCACGCGAGCGATGCTCGAAGCGGGCCGGCTTTCCCTCGTCGTCCGCGCGGGCGCGGGATACAACACGATCGACGTGGAGGCCGCGTCGGAGCGCGGGATCTACGTGGCCAACTGCCCGGGGAAGAACTCGATCGCCGTCGCCGAGCTCGCGTTCGGGCTCCTGCTCGCGCTCGACCGGCGGATTCCCGAGAACGCGAAGGACCTCCGGGATGGCGTCTGGAACAAGAAGGAATACAGCAAGGCGCGCGGGCTCTTCGGCCGGACGCTCGGGCTCATCGGCACGGGCGGCATCGGCAAGGAGATGGTCTCGCGGGCGCGCGCCTTCGGGATGCCCGTCGTCGCCTGGAGCCGGAGCCTCACGCCCGAAGGGGCGAGGGCTCTCGGCGTCGAACGCCGCGATGCTCCCGCCGACGTCGCGCGAGACGCGGACGCGGTCAGTGTGCATGTCGCGCTGAAGCCGGAGACGCGGGGCCTCGTGGGCCAGGCCTTCTTCGCCGCGATGAAACCGAACGCCTTCTTCGTCAACACGTCGCGAGCCGAGGTCGTCGACCAGCCAGCGCTCGCGGCCGCCGTCACCGGGAAGGGAATCCGGGCCGGCCTCGACGTCTTCGCCGGCGAGCCGGCAGGCGGCTCCGGAGCCGTCGACGACTCCATCTTCCAGCTTCCCGGAGTGATCGGAACGCACCACATCGGCGCCTCCACGGATCAGGCGCAGGAAGCGATCGCCGCGGAGACCGTCCGGATCGTGTCCGAATACCGGCAGAAGGGGCGCGCTCCGAACGTCGTCAACCTGGCCCGCAAGTCGCCGGCGACGCACCTGCTCGTCGTGCGCCACTTCGATCGGGTCGGCGTTCTCGCTGCGGTCTTCGACGGGATCAAGCAGGCGGGCATCAACGCGCAGGAGACGGAGAACGTCGTGTTCGAAGGGGCCCGCGCCGCCGTCGCCCGGATACACCTCAACCAGGCGCCCTCCCCCGCCGTCCTCGAGTCGATCCGGCGGAGCACGGAAGACATCATCGAAGTCGCGCTTCTCCCGCTCGGGGGGGACGCGGAAGGAGAGCCATGACGAAGCGCATCTTCAACTTCAACGCCGGACCCGCCGTTCTGCCCGAGGAGGTTCTCCTCGAGGCGCAGCGCGATCTCCTGGCGTTGCCCGGAGTCGGTGAATCGATCCTCGAGATCAGCCACCGATCGAAGAAGTTCGAGGAGATCATCCAGACCTGCGAGGCGGACATTCGCCGGCTCGCCGGCATCCCGGACAACTATCGGGTGCTCTTTCTCCAGGGAGGGGCATCTCTCCAGTTCTCGATGGTGCCGATGAACATCCTGCCGGCCGCCGGCAAGGCGGACTACATCGTCACGGGCACCTGGTCGAAGAAAGCGGCGCAGGAGGCGCGCAAGGTGGGAACGGTTCAAATTGCCGGATCCACCGAGGCCGAGAAATTCGCGCGCGTCCCCGAGCCGTCGGAGATCCGCGTCGACCCTGAGTCCTCCTACCTCCACTTCACGACCAACAACACGATCTTCGGCACGGAATGGGAATCGGAGCCGGACTCCGGCGCCGTTCCGCTCGTCGCGGATGCGTCCTCCGACATCTTCAGCCGGCCGATCGACGTCGCGAAGTACGCCCTGATCTACGCCGGCGCCCAGAAAAACCTCGCCCCCTCCGGCGTGACGCTCGTGATCATCCGGGACGACATGCTCGCCCGGTCCCCGGCCGGTCTCCCGACGATGCTCGACTACAACACGCACGCGAAGGAGGGATCCCTCTACAACACCCCGCCGGTGTTCACGATCTACGTCATGGGCCTCGTCCTGAAGTGGCTGATCGCGCAGGGAGGCCTCGAGGAGATCGGACGGCGCAACGCGGAGAAGGCGGCGCAGCTCTACGACGCGATCGACGGCTCGGACGGCTTCTACCGCCCGCATGCGCGCACCGGGAGCCGGTCGAAGATGAACGTGAACTTTCGCCTGCCGTCGGAGGAGCTCGAGAAGAAATTCGTGTCGGAGGCCGGCTCGAGGGGATTCGACGGATTGAAGGGCCACCGGTCGGTCGGCGGCGTGCGCGCCTCGATCTACAACGCCTTCCCGCCGGCGGGCGTCTCGGCCCTCGTCTCCTTCATGCAGGAGTTCCAGAAGAAGAGCTGAAGGCGGCGCCGGCGCCCCGCCCGATCGCCGACCCTCGGGTTCCCCCCAGGCGAGCCCCTATCAGCGTGTCCGAGTCATGTCTGCGGCGTTCCTTTGAGCGTATTCACCTTCCCGTTGACCGTGTCGAGCAGGAACTGCAGCGTCCTCAATTCCGAGGGGACTTCCCGCCCTCGCTCCGTCTCGGTGACGGTGAAGGAGATGTGATTGCTCCCCATTTCGAGGCGAAAGCGGAAGAAGCCGGTGTCCTCGAGCTGAACGGACCGGAAGGTCCTTCGCCACCGTTCGTCGACCGGGCCGGCCAGCGGCACCGTGCAGCGGACGCGAGTCCCGAGAGGACCGGGACCGAGCTCCGCCCGAACGACCTGGGTGCGATCGAACTCGACGTGCGCCCGAGCGCGCTCGAGAGCGGCGTTTTCCATGGTTGCAGACATTGCAATCGCCGTGCTTCGAGCGGCCGGACGCCGCAAAACGGGAAAAGGCGAGCTCGGGCGCAGCCGAAGACTTCTTTGTTTTGAGGATCTTGCGCCCCCGAGGCGGGCGTCCGGTTCGCGGGCGCCGGGGCGGAGGCCGTCCCGGAGGCGGCGCGGTTCGCGCGAAAACCGTTACGAACGGTGACGGCGTTCCGTCAGGGACCGGACGGCCTGCCGGGCCGCCCGGCGGCCGCTCGAGATCGCTCCCGCGACCGTGCCGCTCTGCTCGCGGTCGGTCGCCTCCCCCGCGAAGAAGAGCGTGCCACGCACGGGCCGTGCGAGGACCGCGCGGGCCGGCACTCCGCCGACGCCGAGATAACTGTAAGCCCCGCGAGAGAACGGATCGCCCTGCCAATCGTGAGAGCGCCACGCCTCGAGGGACGCGCCGACTCGCCCGCGCGGCACGCCGAGAAGCCGCGCGATCGTCTCGACGGCCCGGCCGGCGAGCTCCTCCTCCGGAAGTCCCGAGAGGGCCTGCGCCGCGGGCCCGCCCGCCCAGGCCGTCAGGATCGGAGCCTCGGCGGGCTCCATGCTCCACCACGTCGGAAAGGCCGCCCGGGAATCGTGCAGGAAACCGAGCTGCGGCGTTTCCCCGCGCGGAGACGCGCCGGCGGGAGCGCCCGGCGCGCCGCGCCAGAAAGGCTCGCGGAATCGCAGAACGAGCTTGACGACCGTCCCCATGTCCACGCGCTCGAGCGCGCGCTGCCGGCTCGCGACCTCGGGAAGAAGACGGATCGCACCCTCATCTCCGGGAACGGCCTTCCAGACGCCGACCGGCGGCGTCAGCACCGCGGCGCGCGCCGCGAACCGCTCGGTCCCGCGCCGGGTGACCGCTTCCACCTCGACGCGGCCGGGGCCCCACCGGACGTCCCGCGCCACCGTTTCGTACCGGAAGGAGATCTTCTCGAGGTCTCCCGACGACGCGAGCCATCCTGCGACGCCGTCATAACCCGAGAGGAGGCGGAACTGGTCGTGCGGACCGGAGCCGCCGCGGGTCGCGATCGAGTGCTCCCCGACGCGATTCGCGGGAGCCGCGTCGTAACCCTCGACGAGAGAGCGCACGAGATCCCGGTCGTTTCGAGACAGCGAGGGATGCGCGCGAAGAAAATCCGCCACGCTGCGGTCGCGGCCGGTCCGGCGCATCCGGTTCGTGACGCGATCCGCCGCCGCCCAGAAGTCGGATTGCCGGGTCCAGCCCCGGCCCGTCTTCTTCCAGTGCGCGTCCTCGAGGCGGATGGCGACCAGCCGCGCGGCGCGCACGATCGCGAGCGTCTCCTCCGCCGGGCCGTGGATGAACTCCGGGCCGAGATCGATCGGAACCGTCCAGGAAGGATCGTGCTCCGTGTCGATACGTCCGCCGAGCCGGGCCCGTCCGTCGAGCACGGCGACGCGAAATCCCGCGAGAGACAGGTCTCTCGCCGCCGCGAGCCCCGACGCCCCGGCGCCGACGACGACGACGTCCGTGCGGATCATGGCCGGCCGAGCTCCGGGGCGTAGAGCCCGATCTCTTCCCGGCGCCACCAGGCGCCCGTCGCGCGGCGCTCCGCCGCGTCCGTGAAGTGGTACCGGAAGAGGCGCGCCCGGACGAAACGGGGCGGGGCCGTGGGAAACGGGTTCGAAGCGAGAAGGCCTACGACGGCAGGCGAGCCCTCGACGAGACGCGCGAGAAATCTCCCAAACCACGGGCTCTCCTCGAAGGAGCCGAGGGCCGCGAACCACATCTGCCAGTCGAGGCGCGGCTGATGCGGCGCAACGAACGCGGGTCTCCGCCGGACGTCTCCCGGCTTCCACCGGAATTCATAGGGCGTCCACGTCCGGCCGTCCGCGCTGCCCTCGACCACGATCTCGTCGCGGCGGGTCGTCATCACGGCGAACAGCCCGTACGAGTTCACGAGCCGCAGGGGCTCGACGGCCCGGGCGAGCGCGACGGCCGGCCGGATCCCCGGCACGGACACCGAGAGCATCGAGGTCAGCTGGGTCGCGCTGATCGCGACGATTCCGGCGGCAACGGCGAAGCCGACCGGCCGCGGCCAGAGCCGGGTCGGGCGGAGGGAGGGCGGGAGGTCGCCGGAGGACTCCTTCCGGAGGCGCCGGGACGCGAGTGTCTCGTCGTCGAGAAGGACGAGGCAGAGGATCGCGGCGAGCACGTTGAAGAAAGCGTAGTTGCCCGTCGCGAAGATCGACGCCTGCAGCAGCACGAGCACGACGAACCCCGCGATCCGGACGCGGCGGGGTCCGAAGACGCAGAAAGCCGCGGCGAGCTCGACGAAGAGCAGTGCGAAGACCGAGATCGTCTGGCCGGACGCCGGGAGCCGATGGAAATACCAGGCCGTCCACGGCGGAAGGGGCTGCGTCTCGTAGTAGTACGAGAGGGCCGTCGCATGCCGCCAGCTCGCGTCGCCGCTCCCGAGCTTCACGACGCCCGAGGAGAAATTCAACCGGAACACGAGCCAGCGCAAGAGGAAGACCGCCGTGCGCCGCGGCCCTTCGGAAGGAAAGCGCAGGCGCGCCGAGAGCGGCGCCAGGAAGATCGCGAGAAAGCCCGCCTCGACTAAGAGCGTGTCCCACTGGAACGAGAAGAAGGTCTGCCCGGCGGCCGAGAGGGAAAGGTAGAGAACGGTCGCACCGGCCGCGCAGGCGGCGGGGAAGAAACCGAGCGCCAGGAGGATGGAGAGGACGGCGCCCGCGGCGCATTGCGCATGGAGAAATCCGTCGGAGGCGTCGAACCACGAGAGCGTCGGGACGAGCCAGAAGCGCTCCGCGCCGAGGCGCTCCGAAAGAAAGGTCAGGAGCTCTCGGACGGGGAGGATGCCTCGCGAGCCCACGAGACCGTCGACCTGGAACCAGACCGACACGAAGGCGGCGAGAAAGACGAGGCCGAGGAGCCGCAAAAACAGGATCGCGGCGGCGGAGTGCGTCCGGGGGAGAACGCTTCCCCCCCAGAGCGCCCGCGTCACCGCGGAAGCGCCGCCGCGATGCCGCGCGACGAAGGCGTACCCGGCCTCTGCCGCGGGCGCCGCGCCCGGAACGCGGCGGTACACCCCGAGTCCGAAGCCGTGACCGCCGGCCGCGAGCGACGCGAGGACCGCGTGGGCGCCGGAAAGAACCTTTCCGTCGGGAAGGACGAGCTGGACGGATCGGCGGAACTCCTCCGGGGCAATCTCCGGAAACCGGCCGCCCTCCTCCTGGGAAGGCGCGTAGTCGACCCGGCCTCCCGTCCGGAGGCGCCACCGCGCGATCCAGACGCGGCAGAATCCGCAGTCGCCGTCGTAGAGCAGGAGCGGCCGGCCCGGAGGCGAGGCGACCCGGCGCGGCGGCGAGTCTTCCTCCACGGCGGAAGTCTATTCTCAGGCCCCTGGTCCCCTCGGCCGGCCGCGGAGCGGCGGGGGCGACATTTCGTCGCGCGGACCCATCCCGGCACACCGGCGAATCGACCAGGACGCGCGTTCCTCGAAACCCCGGGCGCCTGCTCCCGTAACACGGGGAAACGTTCCATCGATCGAGGAGGTCCCATGAACCGCTCCATTTCGCGCGCCCTTTTTCCCGCAGCGATCGCGATCCTCGCCGCGCTTCCCGCGGCCGGCCAGGCCGGCCTGACTCTTCCCGAAGCGAGCCCGAGGGCGACCGTGTCCCAGAGAGTCGGCCTGACGGACATCGAGATCTCGTACCACCGCCCGGCGGTCAACAAGCGGAAGGTCTTCGGAGAGCTCGTTCCCTGGAAAGAAGTCTGGCGTGCGGGCGCCAACGAGAACACGACGATCCAGTTCTCCTCTCCGGTGACTGTCGAGGGAAAAGCTCTCGAGGCCGGGACCTACGGCGTCCACATGCTCCCGACGGAGGCCGACTGGACGGTCGCCTTTTCGAAGCAGCATCTCGCCTGGGGCAGCTTCAGCTACGACGAAAAAGAGGACGCGGCGCGCGTGACCGTGCATCCCAGGCCGGCGGCGTTCGAGGAGCGGCTCTCCTACCGCTTCGACGATCCGACCGAAACCTCCGTAACCGCCGTGCTCCACTGGGAGAAGCTCGAAGTTCCGATCGCGATCCAGATCGACACGAAGGCCGTCGCGCTGGCCAGCATCCGCGATCAACTCCGCGGCCTTCCGCGTTTCGGGTGGCAGGGCTGGAATCAGGCGGCCGCCTACTCGCTCCGCGCGGAGACGGGCAACGTGGAAGAGGCGCTCGGATGGGCGGACCGCTCGATCGGCCTGAACGAAAATTTCAACAACCTCCGCACGAAGGCCGGACTTATCGAGCTGAAGGGAGACGCGAAGGCGGCGGCCGCCCTGCGCGCGCGCGCGCTCCAGGTCGCCAGGGAGCCGGAGTACAACCTTTACGGGTACCAGCTCCTCGCCGAAAAGAAGTACGACGAGGCCATCGCCGTCTTCCGCAAGAACGTGAAGGACTACCCCGCCTCGTGGAACGCGTATGACAGCCTCGCCGAGGGATACGCGACGAAGGGCGACAAGAAGCTCGCAGCCGAGTTCTACGGCAAGGCGCTCTCGATGGCGCCCGAGGCGCAGAAGAAGCGGATCCAGGACGCGATCACCCGGCTGAAGGCGTGAGCCCGCGGCCGGCCGGAGGGAGGGCGGACCGCCTTCCCTCCGCCCGGTTGTTTCGTCAAAACGCCGTCACAACGGACCCATACACTGGGACGGCCCATGTCTCGACGCGTGCCGCCCTTGCCGAAGGTCCTCGTCGTCGAGGACGATCCCAAGACCGCCGCGACGCTCCGCCTGTACCTGGAGAGGTCGGGCTTCGCCGTGCTGGAAGCGCGCGACGGCGCCGCGGGTCTCCGCCTCGCCCGCGAGGGCGGCCCCGATCTCCTGGTCCTGGACGTCATGCTGCCTGGAATCGACGGGCTCTCCCTGGCTCGGGCGATGCGGGCCGAATCGGAAGTCCCCATCGTCTTCCTCACCGCCCGCACGACGGAAGACGACAAGATTCAGGGACTCGCGATCGGCGCGGACGACTACGTCACCAAGCCCTTCTCGCCGCGCGAGCTCGTCGCCCGCATCCGCGCGGTCCTGCGCCGGACGCGGCCGCTCCCCGGAGAGGCCCGCGGCTCGATCCGGACGCGGACGATGGTTCTCGACCTGGACCGGCACGAAGCGACCGTGCGCGGGCGGCCGGTGGATCTTCCGCCGGCCGAGTTCGCCCTTCTCGCCGCGCTCGCCCGATCTCCGGAGCGCGCTTTCAGCCGCTCCGAGCTCGTGACGCGGGCGTTCGGCGATGGGTACGACGGCCTGGAGCGCACGATCGACGCGCACGTCATGCGCCTGCGCCGGAAGGTCGAGCAGCCCGGGAAGCCCAGGCTTCTCGTGACGGTGTTCGGAGTCGGCTACAAGCTCGCCGACCCGCCGTCGTGATTCGCAGTCTCCGGGCGCGCCTCATCGCGGCGACGGCCGCCGTCCTCGGGGCCGTGCTGACCGCGCTCCTCCTCTTCTCGAGCCGCATGACGCGCGTCGAGGTCCGCCGCTTCGAGGACGTCGTGGTGATGCGCGGCCGCGCCGCGCCGGCGGCCTCCGCCCGCATCCTCGAAGCGCACTACCGGCAGGCGGGAGGGTGGCGCGACGCCGACGCGGCGGCCCGGCGGGCCGCCGAGCTCTCGGGGCGGGAGGTGGTCGCTCTCGACCCCGCCGGCCGCGTCGTTGCCCGGTCGCGCGCGCTCGAGCGGACGCGCGTCGAGCCGGGGCCGGACGGAGGCCTCCGCATCGAATGGCCGGGCAAGCCGCCGCGGATCCGCCAGTTCGTCCTCGTGCGCGTCCCGTTCGCCGCGCTCTCGGACCCGCAGGGTCGTCCGATCGGACGGGTCTACGAGCTCGCCCTCCCCTCCGGCGCCGTGGCGCCGAATCTCGACCTGAGCGGGTCGATCAACCGGTGGCTCGCCGGAGGCATCGCGGCCGCCGGGATCGTCGCGCTGCTCGTGATCGCCGCGACCTCCCGCCGCATCCTCGGCCCCATCGAGAAGTTGACCGCGGCGGCTCGAAGCATGGAGCTCGGCGACCGCGGAGTCCGGGTGCCGGCGGGCGCCGACGACGAGCTCGGGGAGCTGGCGCGCTCCTTCAATTCCATGGCGGACGCGATCGCGGGCGCCGAGGCGCTGCGGCGAAATCTCGTGACCGACGTCGCCCACGAGCTGCGGACCCCTCTGACCAACATCCGCGCTCAACTCGAGGCGCTCCAGGACGGGCTCCTTCCTCCGGACTCCGCCGTGATCGATTCCCTCCACGACGACGCCCTCCTGCTCGAGCGGCTCGTCGACGATCTCCAGGATCTCGCGCTCGCGGAGGCCGGCCAGCTGGCGCTGCGGCTCGAGAGCGTCGATGCCGGCGAGGCGCTGGAGCGCGCGGCCGCCGCGGCCCGCACGCGCGCCGCGGAGGCGGGCGTCGCGATCGAGGTGCTTCCCGGGGCGGGCGCCGCCGCGACCGCGGACCGCGAGCGCCTGGCCCAGATGCTCGCCAACCTCGTCACGAACTCGCTCGCCCACACTTCGGCGGGAGGGCGCATCGCGCTGTCCGCCGCGCGCAGCGGCGCGTCGGTCGAGTTCTCCGTGTCGGACACCGGCGGGGGTATCCCCGCGGAGCATCTTCCCCACGTCTTCGAGCGCTTCTACCGGTCGGATCCGTCGCGGTCGCGGACGACGGGAGGTTCCGGGCTCGGCCTCGCGATCGTGAAGCACCTCGCGCTCGCGCAGAGCGGCTCGGCTCGCGTCGAGAGCGAGGTCGGGCGCGGCACCGTCGTCTTCCTGACGCTCCCCGCCGCGCCGTCATAACGCCGTCATTCCCGCCGCCTAGAGTCCTCCGGAAAAGAGGAGGCTCATGCTCTCAGCGCGCCGCACCTGGGTTCGGGCTCTCACGATCGGCCTGGCCGGTCCCGCTCTTCTGTCAGCGGCCTCCGCCGTGCCCGCGGCTCCGGAGACCGCTCCGTCGCTCGACGCCGCCCGGGCGCGTCAGGTCGCCGAAGCCGTGGCGACGGCGATCGACGACCTCTACGTCGATCCCGAAGCCGGACGCCGGATCGCAGCCGAACTCCGGACCCGCTCGGCGGCGGGCGCTTACGACCGAGCGGCATCCGCTTCGACTCTGGGCGACCGGCTCACGCGCGATCTCCAGGAGATCGGGCGCGACCGCCACCTCTCGGTCCGCCGCGACGCATCCGGGATGCCAGGCGGGCGGAGCCGCCGGACGGTCATCGACGGTCCTCCGCCCGAGGGAGCTCCGCCGGGCGGACCCGGCCCGATCCGCGTGATCCGCGGCTCCGCGCCTCCCGATCCGGCGCGGGCGGAGGCGGCGCGCCGGACCAACTTCGGACTGCGGGCGGCCGAGAGGATGGACGGAAACGTCGGCTACCTCGACGTGCGCGAGTTCCAGCCGCTCCCACTCTCCCGCGACACGCTCGCGGCGGCGATGGCGTTTCTCGCGGGATCCGACGCGATCGTCGTCGACCTGCGGGATTGCCCGGGCGGCGCGCCGGGCTCGGTCTCTTTTCTGGCGAGCTACTTCTTCGGGCCGGAGCGCCGGGAGCTGTTCCGCCGCTACGACCGCCCGTCCGGCGAGACGACGACCGAGTACACGGAAGAGGATCTCCCGGGCCGCCGTCTCCCTTCGACGGATCTCTGGATCCTCGTCTCGCCGCGCACCGCGTCCGCCGGCGAGTCTTTCGCGTATCTGCTCCAGCAGTTCGGCCGGGCGACCGTCGTCGGCGAACGGACGGCGGGGGCGGGCCACAACGCCGCGCTGCTTCCCGTCGGGGAGGATCTCGTGCTCTCCGTCTCGGTGGGACGGCCGATCCACCCGAAGACCGGAAAGGGATGGGAGGGCGAGGGCGTCCGGCCTGACGTGGCGTCGGTCTCCGCCTCCGCTCTTTCCGTCGCTCACGCGGCCGCGCTCAAAAAGCTGCTCTCGGGCGCAACGGACGAGAAGCGCCGGCGGGAGATCGCCTGGGCCCTCGAGCGCGTCGAGGCGTCGAGCCGCCCCGATCCCGCGGTCGAAACGCTCCGCGCCTACGCCGGCCGCTACGGCGAGCGCGAAGTCGCGATCGAGGGATCCCGCCTTGTCTGCCGGACGCCGACGGGCCGGACCCGGACTCTCGTGCCCGTTGGGAAGGACGCGTTCTCATGGGACGAGCAGACGCGGGCGACCTTCGGCCGCGATGCGGGCGGACGCCTGACGGAGCTCGTTCTCGATCGAATAGACGGGACCCTCGAGCGCTTTCCGCGCGAGGCGCCCTCCGAAAACGCCGCAAAGGAGCCTCGATGAACGTCCGAAAGATCGTCTCCCTCCTCGTCCTGCTCGGTGTCTCCGCCGCCCGTCTCTCCGCCGACTCTCCCGGGATCCCGAAGACTGTCGAGGGGGAGCGCATCCGCGCCTTCCTCGCGATGTCTGAGAAGGGCGACGCCGCGTCGGCCCGCGAATTCGTCGAGAAAAACTTCTCGGAGGGCGCCCGCAAGGCCGTTCCGCTCGAGCAGCGCGTCGAGCGCATCGTCGCGATGGCGGCGAACCTCGGCCCCCTGGAGCTCGTTCGGGTGATCGCGGCGGCCGACGGCAATGCGAAGTTCGTCGCGCGCTCGAAGAAGAAGGGCGAGGAGCTCACCGTGGCGCTCGAGCTCGAGTCCTCCCCGTTTCGCGGAATCCGCGGCGTCCGTATGGAAGCCGGAGGCGGGCGGGAACAGGACGGACCCATCGAGCCGGCGGAGAAGCCGAAGGGCTCGGACCGCGAGGTCGCGGCGGCCACCGACGCCTGGCTCGCGAAGCTCGCCGGCGCCGACGAGTTCTCCGGAGTCGTGCTGCTCGCGCGGGCAGGCAGGCCTTTCTACGCGAAGGCTTTCGGCCTCGCCGACCGGGAACGGCGGATCCCGAACACGCTCGACACGAAGTTCAACATCGCGTCGATCGGCAAGGCGTTCACGAGCGCGGCCGTCGCGAAGCTCGTGGACGAGGGCCGGCTCTCATGGTCCGACACGATCCTCCACGTGCTGCCCGACTCGAAGCTGCCATCGGCAGACCGGATCACCGTCGCCCAGCTGATCGAGATGACGTCGGGCCTCGGCGACTTCTTCGGGCCGGAGTTCGCAGCCGCCGACAAGAGCCGGATCCGGGAGCTCGCCGATTACCTTCCGCTCTTCGAGAAGAAACCGCTGCGCTTCGAGCCTGGACGGGGAAACGAGTACTCCAACGCAGGGTACGTGGTCCTCGGCCTGATGATCGAGAAGGTCACGGGGAAGAAGTACCGGGATTACGTGCGGGAGGCCGTCTTCGCGCCCGCGGGGATGGCCGATACGGAGTTCTTCGCCGTCGACGAGCCGACGCCGAACAGGGCGACGGGCTACACCCGCCGCAACGAGTCCGGTCCCGGCGGGCCGGGCGCGCCGCGCCGTCCGAACACGGACACGCTGCCCGGCCGGGGAAGCTCCGCCGGGGGGGTCTATTCGACGGCCGGGGACCTGCTGAAGTTCGCGGGCGCCCTCCAGCGCGGAGAGCTCGAGCTCGCGCGGCCAGGCCGGGCGCGCGCGGCGAAGGGATCACCGCGCGAACCGGCGCGGGGTGACGAGGCGCTCGCCGGGGGATCTCCGGGGACGAACGCGGTGCTCGAGGCCGACTTCGAGAACGGCACCACGATCATCGTCCTCGCCAACGACGACCCTCCGATCGCCGAGAAGACGCGGCGGCGCATCGGCCAGTGGATGGCGAAGTAGCGCCGGGAGCCGGCGCCCGGGCCGCCTTACCCGGCGTTCTCGAGCACCATCGCGTGCCCGAGGGCGCCGGCGGCGCAGACGGTCAGGAGCCCGAACTCCTTGCCGGAGCGCACGAGCTCGTGCGCGAGCGTCGTCACGATGCGGGCGCCCGTCGCCGCGAAGGGGTGTCCGATGGCGATCGAGCCGCCGTAGAGGTTCAGGATCGTCGGGTCGATCTCGCCGAGAGGCTCCGACCGGCCGAGCTTCTCCCGCGCGAACGCCGGAGACGCAAACGCCTGGAGATTCGAGAGGACCTGCGCGGCGAAGGCTTCGTGCATCTCGACGCGCCCCATGTCGGAGAGCTTGAGACCCGCGCGGTCGAGCGCCTTCGGCGCGGCGTAGGCCGGACCCTGCAGGAGCTGATCGCCGGGGTCGAGCGCCGAGTAGGCCCAGGATCGGATGAACGCGAGCGGTTTTCTTCCCTCCGCCTTCGCGCGCTCCTCGGACATGAGCAGGATCGCGGAGGCGCCGTCGGTGAGCGGCGAGGAATTTCCGGCGGTGACGCTCCCGTACTCCTTGTCGAACACGGGACGGAGCGCAGCGAGCTGCTCGAGGCTCGTGTCCCGGCGGACGTTGTTGTCGATCGTCGCCATGGTCTCGTACTTCGGAGGCACGGGGACCGGGAACGTCTCCGCCCCGAGGACGCCGATGTCCCAGCCCGAAGCCGCGCGGCGATGACTGCGCAGCGCGAGCTCGTCCTGCGCCGCGCGCGAGATGCGGTTCTCCTTCGCCATCTTCTCCGCCGACTGACCCATGGAGAGACCCGTCGTGTACTCCGCGATCGCCGGCGGGTTCGGCGCGAGCTCCGAGACGCGGAAGCCCGCGAACGCCTTCGCGCGCGCGGCCGGCGACTTCGCCTTCGACAGCTTCATCAGCCGCCTGGCGAACGGACGCGAAAACAGAATCGGAACGTCCGAGAGGCACTCGGAGCCTCCGGCGATCACCGCCTGGTCGAGCCCGAGCGCGATCTTCTCGGCCGAGTCGGTGATCGCGCGGTTCGAAGACGCGCAAGCCATCACGACGGACGACGCGGGAATGTGTTTGGGGAGATTCGCCTCGAAGAGCACCTCGCGCGCGATGTTCGGCCGCGACACCGAGGGAATCACCGTCCCATAGATCAGCTCGTCGATCGACGCCGGGTCGACGTCGTAGCGGGCGACGAGCTCCTTGACGGCGATCCCGCCGAGCTCGACCGCGGTCACGTCCTCGTACAGCGTTCCCGAACGCGAGAACGGCGTGCGGATCCCCGCGATCACGGCGATGCGCCTCGGCGTGCGGGCAAACTGGCTGCTCATGCCCCGCAGACTAGCAAGGGATAGGTGAGAGGGGAGAGGAAAGAGGAAAGAGGAAAGAGGAAAGAGGAAAGAGGAGAGAGGGGAGAGGGGAGAGGGGAGAGGGGATAAGAATCAGGAAGGCGGCTCCATGCCCGACGATCTGGGACATCCGCTCGCCGCGGGAGGAATCTCCCGACCGAACGGGAGGGAGGAGCCTCCCGCGGCGGGAGGCGAAGCGGAGCCGCAGCTCCGCGTAGCCGACGGCAGGGAGGAGCCTCACTCGGCGGGAGCCGGAGCGGTCGCGCACCAGCGCGACCGCGGAGGCGACGGTTCAGGCCGTTTCGGGGAGCTTGGAAATCATGCGGGCGGCGACGCGCCATTCCCGCCGGGCGTCGCTGATCGAAGACCGGTACTCCCGCACGGAGTCTTTCCACCCGTGGGCGACCTCGGCGGAGCGCTTCCGGCCGCGGGCGACCATCTCGCGGCGCTTCGCGTCCATCTCGTGCCAGAGGGCCGCGGCGCGATCGAGTGCGTGGTGCGCCCTGTCGAGCCGGAGCCGGATCGCGTCGCCGATCTCCGTCGGAGCGTGCTGGATCCGGACCTCGGCGTGCGTGAGCCGCATCCGGAGCCGCGACTTCTCGATGACGGCGCGCGGCGTGGCCTTGAGATCGCGGGCGAGCCCCACCATCCCCAGGACGCCGATGAGCCACTTCGTCGGATCCCACTGGTACCAGCGCACGCCGTTGCGGAAGTCGGAGGGAAACTTGTGGTGGAAGTTGTGGTACCCCTCGCCGTTCGTGATGAAGGCGAGAAAGCCGTTGTCCCGGGCCGAGTTCTCTTCCGTGTAGGGGCGCGTGCCGTAGAGGTGTGCGACCGAGTTGACGAGAAACGTCGTGTGGTGGATGAGTGCGATCCGCAGGAAGCCGCCCCACAGCAGGCCCGCGAGCGGGGAGCCGAACGCGGCCCCGATCAGCGTGGGGATGCCGAGGCCCGCCACGATCCCGATGACGTGCGACCAGCGGTACTGCCACATCATCGCCCGGTTCTGCGCGAGGTCGGGGACGTTCTCGTAGGAGCGCTCGTGCGGCTCCTTGTAGAAGAGCCAGAAAATATGCGCCCAGAGCCCGCCGCGGCGGATGGAGTATGGATCCCAGTCCTTGTCGACGTAGCGGTGGTGGTCGCGGTGGTCCGCGGACCACTTCAGGGCGGAATTCTGGAGGGCCATCGCCCCGAAGAAGAGGTAGAAGCCCTGGAGGAACGGGTGAGCGCTGTAGCTCTTGTGGGAGAAGCAGCGGTGGTAGCCAGCGGTCACGGAGAAGCTGACGAGAGAGAAAAGGACGACGAGCATCGCCGGCTGCCACCACTGGACGCCGTTGACCAGCGCGTAAGCGGCGGTGCCGAAGACGCCGATCACGGGCGTCAGCGACAGGAAGAGAATGTTGACCCAGTCTTTCTGTCTCGTTTCCATGCGGTCTCCGGGGTTTCGCCGAACGATTTCGGCGGAGAAGGTGTGCGCGTTTTCGGACAACCAGAATAACACGCGGTGGCCAGCCCGGTCGCCTTTCCAGGGGTGTCCCCGGTCTCTCGCATATGCTTTTCGCCATGAAAAGAATGACTTGGACGACTCTGGCGTTTTTCGGGGCCTCCGCGGCCTTCGGTCAATCGGCCCCGCCCGCGGCGCCGGCCGGCCCCGACATCGAGGCGAAGCTCGCCCGCTGGAAGACCGTGGAGATGCCCTTTCGCGCCGAGAAGCTCTCGAAGCGCGAGCGCGAGATGGTCGAGCGGCTGGTGGACGCCTGCCGCGATCTCGAGAACATCTACTGGCGGCAGAGCGATCCGGAGGGTCTGGCGCTGTACAGGAAGCTCTCCGCTTCGCAGGATCCCGGCGAGAAGGCGATCGCGCGCTACATCTGGATCAACGGCGGCCGGTACGACCTCCTGGACGAGAACCGTCTTTTCATGGGAACCGGCCCGACTCCCCCCGGCCGCGCGCTCTACCCCGCCGATCTGACGCGGAAGGAGATCGAGGCCTACGTCGCGGCGCACCCGGAACAGAAAGCGGCGATCTACTCGGAGCGCACCGTGGTCGTGCGCGACGGAGCCCGGCTGAAAACCGTCCCGTACCACGTCGAGTACCGACCCTTCCTCGAACGCGCGGCGAAATCCCTCCGCGCGGCTGCTGACCTCTCCGACGAGCCGGCTTTCGCGAAATTCCTGCGCCTGCGGGCGAAGGCCCTCCTGACCGACGAGTACTACGAGAGCGACCTCGCATGGGTCGATCTCGTGAACCCGAAGTTCGACCTGATCTTCGCGCCGTACGAGACGTACCTGGACGGGCTCCTCGGAGTCAAAGGATCCTACGGAGCGGCGGTCCTCATCCGCAACGAGGAGGAGAGCCGCAAGCTCTCGGTCTTCCAGAAGTATGTCCCCGAAATCCAGGATTCGCTGCCGCTGCCCGCGGAAGACCGGCCGTCGAAGCGCGGCAAGCGCGCTCCGATGGAGGTCATGGACGCTCCGTTTCGCGCGGGCGACCTGAGGCACGGATACCAGGCGGTCGCGGACAATCTGCCGAATGACCCTCGCATCCACGAGCAGCGGGGCACCAAACAGATCTTCTTCAAGAACTTCATGGACGCGCGGGTCAACGAGGTGATCGTGCCGGTCGCCCGCGTGCTGCTGCGCGAGGACCAGGCGCTCAAGGTCACGGGCGAGGGCTATCTCCAGGGAACGCTGATGCACGAGATCAGCCACGGCATCGGTCCGGCGTTTGCGCGGCAGGGCGGCGCGAAGAAGAGCATCCGCGAGACCATCGGCCCGGGCTTCTCGGCTCTCGAAGAGGCGAAGGCGGACGTCGGCGGGCTGTTCGGGCTCGACTGGCTCATCCGGCACGGCGCTCTGCCGAAGGAGAAGCGCGAGGAGTACTACGCGTCGCACGTCGGCGGAATTTTCCGCACGGTGCGATTCGGCACGGGCGAGCCGCACGCCCGCGCGGAGATGATGGAGTTCAACTATCTGAGCGAGCAGGGCGCGGTCGGCCGCGACGCCCGCACGGGACGCTACGTCATCGATTTCGAGAAGATGCCGGGCGCCCTCGCCTCGCTCGCGAAGGAGCTTCTCGAGATCGAGGCGACCGGGGATCGCGCGCGCTGCGAAGCCTGGTTCCAGAAATACGGGACCATGCCGCCGGAGCTCGCCACCGCGCTCGAAGGAACGCGCAACATCCCGATCGACGTCGACCCGAAGGTGCCGTTCCCCGAAGGCGCCGAGTAGCGGCCGCCGCTTCTCGACCAGCGTCCCGAACCGGACGAGTGGACTACGGGCTGCGGCGCTCGAGCTCGGAGACGACCCGGTCGAGCTCCTCGACGAGCGCGGAGGGCTCGGCACCTCGGAGCGTGTCGGTGACCGTCCGGTAGTACCAGAGCGTGTCCTCGCGAGGGGCGGCGAACCGGGACCACACGCGATCTCCCTCCCGGCGATGCCCCGCCAGAACGGATCGCACGTTGTGGAGCTTGTCCGCGGCGGCGACGAGCCGCACCGACGGCCCCGCCTCGCGCAGGCGCTCGAGGTAGCGTTCCTTGCGCGGCCGCCAGGCGGGCTTGGGCGTGTCGTACGAGTCCGTGCATCCGTCCACGATCGCGGCGACGCGAGGGCCGAAGCGGGCGAGGATCTCGGCGTGCGTCGCCCGGCCGCCGCAGTCTTCGGCCGCGTCGTGGAGCAGGGCGGCGATGGCTTCTTCCTCGTCCCCGCCATGCTCGAGAACGAGCGCTGCGACGGAGAGCACGTGGGAGACGTACGGAACCGGGTCGACCTTGCGAAGCTGGCCGCGGTGGAGCTCGCTCGCCCACGCGAGGGCGGCGTCGAAGCGCGGAGAAAGGCGCACTTCGGGAGCGCCCGATTCCCGCTCGGGAGACACCAGAGTCTGCATGCCTCCTTCTAACAGAAACGGCCCTTCCGCGATTCCGACGGCGGCTCGCGTGGCATCGATATTGAACGCCGTCTCGGGAGCGGAGGTCCCAAATGGCGAGATCGAGGCGGACGCGAAAGACCGGATCGGAAGAGAAGCGCGGTGGCGGGAAGGCCGGCGGCCGCGCGGCCGCGCCGGCGTCGAAGAAGGGGCGGGTGCGGTACGCCGTCGTCGGGCTCGGCTGGTTCGCGCAGGTCGCGATCCTGCCGGCGTTCGCGCACGCGTCCCGCAATTCCGAGCTCGTGGCGCTCTTCTCGGACGACTCCAGGAAGCGGCGCTCGCTCGGCCGCAAGCTCCGCATCGCCGAGGATCGCCTGTACACCTACGACCGGTACGACGAAGTGCTGCGCGAAGGCGGCATCGACGCCGTCTACATCGCGCTCCCCAACCATCTCCATGCGGACTACGCCGTGCGCGCCGCCCGCGCGGGGGTGCACGTCCTCTGTGAAAAGCCCATGGCGGTCACGGAAAAGGAGTGTGAGGCGATGATCCGCGCGGCGGAGAAGAGCCGGGTGAAGCTCATGGTCGCCTACCGGCTCCACTTCGAGCGGGCGAACCTCGAGGCGGTCGAGATCGTCCAGTCCGGGAGGATCGGCGAGCCGCGCATCTACAACTCGGTCTTCTGCAACGACGTCCGGGATCCCGACAACATCCGCCTGAATCCCGTCGCGAAGGGAGGCGGCACGCTGTACGACATCGGCATCTACTGCCTGAACGCGGCGCGATACCTCTTTCGCAGCGAGCCCGAAGAAGTCTTCGCGATGTCGGCGAACGACGGTTCGGCCCGCTTTCGCCGCATCGACGAAATGACCACCGCAGTCCTGAAGTTCCCGGGAGAGCGGCTCGCGACGTTCACCTCGAGCTTCGGGGCGGCCGCTGCCCATCACTACGACGTCTTCGGAACCAAAGGGAGCCTCCGCGTGGAGCCGGCATTCGAGTTCGCGGAGGCGATGGAGCACCGGGTGAAGATCGGCGAAAAGACGCGCAAGAAGGAGTTTCCGAAGCGCGACCAGGTTGCCCCGGAGATCGTGACCTTCTCGCGGTGCATCCTCGAGGACCGGGAGCCGGAGCCCTCGGGCCGCGAGGGGCTCGCGGACGTCCGCGTCATCCGCGCGCTGTATCGCTCCGCCGCGACCGGTCGGCCCGTGACGCTCGTTCCCTATAGCAAGCGGAAGCGGCCGACGATGAAGCAGGAGATCCGACGCCCCCCCGTCGGCCACCGCCGCCTGGTCGACGTCGACGCCCCGTCCGGAGAGTGAGGGTCCTCGAGCCCTGAGACGCGACCCGGCCCTGAGCCGGGCCGGCTTCCTCAACCTGGCGGAGACGCGGGATCGGGGATGGCGCACACGACGGCGGTTCCGCCGCCGGCCCGGCGTTCGAGGTGCAGCGCGCCCCCGTGCGCGGCGAGGATCTCGTTGCAGAGAGGCAGGCCGAGCCCGCTGCCGGCCTGCTTCGAGGAGTAGAACGGCAGGAGCGCGTTGCGCATCATGTCGTCGTCCATCCCCCGCCCCCGGTCGAGCACGACGATCAGCCAGCCTCCGCGCCGCCCTTTCTCGACCGCCACAGCGATCTCCTCGGCCGGCCCGTCCGCTTCGGCGGCGTTCTTCAGCAGGTTGATCAGGACCTGCTGCATCTGGACGGGATCGAAGAAGCCGGGCTCCGGAGGAACGTCTCCGATGCGGCGAAACGGGAAGAGCCGTCCCACCGAGTCCAGGAGCTCGCTCCACTCCGTGCGGCGCGGCGTGGGATTCGGGAGACGCGCGAATCGCGCATAGCCCTCCAGAAATCCCGAGAGATGACGGACTCTCTCGTCGATCGAGGAGAGGATGTCCCCGAGACCGGTGCCGCCGCCCGCTGCGCCTCTGGATTCCGCGGAGGCAACGGGCGGCCGGCCCTCGATCGCCACGTGACGCGCGGAGTGCAGAAGCGAGCTCACCGAAGCCAGCGAGTTGTTGAGCTCGTGCGACAGCACGCGAATGACCTTCTTCCAGATGGCCACTTCCTGCCGCCGCAGCTCCGGGGTGATCCGCTCCACGACGACGAGCCGCTGCTCCTGGGTGTTCAGGTGAAATCGACGCTGCACGATCCGGTACGTTTCTTCCTCGGCTTCGGGTCCGGACGCCGGCCAGGTGAAGAGCGCGTCGTGCCCCGCGGCGAGCGCGCCGCGCGCGCTCTCGGGCGCCGCGTCGAGCACCTCGGTAAACGAACGTCCCTCGAGCCGGCGCGACCCGCCGAAGAGGTGCCGCGCAGAGGCGTTCGCGAAGACGATCCGGTCGAGGGGATTGACGAGAAGGATCGCCATCGGCGCTCCCTGAAGGAGCGTGTCGAGCAGCAGCTCGCGCTGGTAGATGTCGTTGCGCTCGAGCCGCAGCACGTCGCCCATCCGGTTGTAAAGCGTGATGAGCTCGGCGAGCTCGTCGCGTCGCGTGACGGCGAGCCGCAGGCTGAAGTCGTTCTCCTGGAACCCGCGCACGCCATCCGCCAGGGCCGAGAGGATCTCCCGCACGGGATTCCAGAACCGGGAGAGCGTCCACGCGGCCACCGGAGCCGCCACGGCGAGAGACAGGAGGAAGACGGTGACCGGCGGGAACCCGAGCGCGGCGGCGGCCGCTCCCGCGCCGGCCGCGACCGCGACGTCGAGCCCGACGATCAGGGCGAGCTTGCCCGCGAGGCTGAAGCGGACGCTCGGCTCCGCCGCCCGCCGGCCGCTCTCCGCCTCTATTTCGGCCGCCGCTCGAGAGTGATTCCCAATCGCTCCATCCTGCGGTAAAGCGCCTGCCGGCTCAAGCCCAGCTCCTGGGCGGCGCGGGACACGCTTCCCCGGTGGCGGCGAAGGAGCTCCTCGAAAGCGGCTTTCTCGCCTTCCGCCGGCTCGACCGCCGGCATGTCGTCCGAGGCCTGCGCCGCGCCGAAGCCGAGATCGGACGGCAGGAGGCTCTCGTCGGCAGCGACGAGGACCGCCCGCTGGATCCGGTTGAACAGCTCGCGCACGTTCCCCGGCCAGGTGTGCTCGCGAAGAACGCGCACCGATTCCGGCGCAAGGGCGAAAGGCCGCCCCGTGCGCGCCGGCGGCAGCGACGCGAGCGCCGACTCGGCCAGGAGGGCCACGTCCTCGGGACGGTCCTTCAAGCCGGGGACGGCGAGCTCGATCACGTTCAGGCGGAAGAAGAGGTCTTCCCGAAAGCGTCCCTGTTCGATGGCCCGCCGGAGATCGACATTCGTGGCGCAGAGAAGCCGCACGTCGACGCGGCGCGTCTCGCTCGACCCCAGACGCTCGAACTCGGAGCTCTGCAGGACCCGCAGGAGCTTGATCTGGCCCGCGGGAGAGAGCGTTCCGATCTCGTCCAGAAAGAGCGTCCCGCCGTCGGCCGCTTCGAACCGTCCGATCCGCAGCCGGCGCGATCCCGTGTACGCGCCGGCTTCCGCCCCGAACAGCTCGCTCTCGAGGAGCTCGTCGGGCAGCGCGCCGGCGTTGACGCGGATGAACGCCTTCCCGCTCCGGCTCGAATTCGCCTGCACGATCTCCGCGAGCTTCTCCTTGCCCGAGCCGTTCGGACCCGTGATGAGAACCGGGACGTCGGAGCCGGCGACCTGGACGGCGAGCGACACGACGCGGTGCATCGCCTCGCTTTCGTAGACGATGCCTTTCAGGTCGAAGCGTCCCTCGAGCTCCCGCCGGGGCCGGGCGCGCGCGGCTCGCAGCCGCAGGGTTTCGGCCTGCAGCGCGCGCGTCGCGAGGAGCGTCCGGACCGACGCGATGAGCTTCTCGTCGTCCCAGGGCTTGGCGAGGTAGTCGTTCGCGCCCTCACGGACGAGCGTTACGGCCGTCTCGAGCGACGTCCAGGCGGTCATGAGAAGCACCGGCATCTGCGGATCCAGGGCGCGCACGCTGCGAAACAACGCGACGCCTTCTTCGCCCGACGTGGCGCTCGGCGAGAAGTTCATGTCCTGTATGACGACCCCGACGCTTCCGCCGGCGACGAGAGGCAGCGCCTCGGAGGGACCTCTCGCGACGAGGTAGGGAATCCCGTGCACCTCGAAGAGGATCGACAGGGCCCGGGCGACCGCCGCCTGATCCTCGACGATGAGAACCTTCGACATCAGGCCCCCCGGCGCAGAGGCGCGCGCGCGAAAAGCCCGCGTTCGGGAGCCGGCCGCAGACATATCCCCGGGAGACGCCCGAAAGGCGCGAAGGTTCCCGAACCCGCCCCGTTCATCGCTAGCACGTTATCTCCCTTGGGAAA
Source organism: Acidobacteriota bacterium (assembly GCA_039933215.1). Taxonomy (GTDB): domain Bacteria; phylum Acidobacteriota; class Thermoanaerobaculia; order UBA5066; family Gp7-AA6; genus JALYUA01. The sequence goes on along the minus strand of JBDTOO010000017.1, from coordinate 21,367 downwards.
GGAGAGAGGAGAGAGGAAAGAGGAAAGAGGGAAAAGGAAACACAGCGCCATTTCCGACGATCCGAAACATCCGCTCGCCGCGTGAGGAGTCTCCCGACGAAGGAGGGAGGAGCCTCACGCGGCGGGAGCCGGAGCGGCGCGCGAGCGGCGCGGAGGCGACGGTTACACGCTGCGCGTCGCCACGGCCGGGGCGACGCGCGCGCCCCGTCTTGCCGGGAAATACGTCGCGCCGAGGCCGGCGATCCAGAGGAGCGCCACGCCCATCGCGACGAGGCCGGCGCCGATGTGCGAACCGTTGAGCCGCGTGACGAGAGCCACGTTCAGGGCATACGCCAGGACCACGCCCAGAACGAGCCCCATGGTCGTGACGAGCCAGTTCTCGAGGAGGAAGTAGCTCAGGATGTCGAGCTTCCTCGCGCCCAGCGCCCGCCGGGTGCCGATCTGCCGGGTTCGCTCCGCGACGGAGAAGACGGTCAGTCCGACGATACCGAGGCACGTGACGAAGAGGAGCAGGACGATGACGAGAGACAGGATCTTGACGAGGAGCGCGGACTGCGACTGGAAGCGTTCCTTGATCTCCATCAATTCCTTCACCGTGACGTTGCGCCCCGAGTTCGCCGCGAGGAGCGCCTTCTCCGTCTGCTGGCGGACGCTCGCCATCTTGCCCGGCTCCACCCGCACGAGAAACGACGAGCCCCCCTGGAAGCCGGCCGAAAAGTTCGGATAGAAGATCACGTACTCGTGGATCGGCCAGCCGTACGGGTTGTAGAAGTGGTCGATGACGCCCACGACCCGGTACCGGTCGCCGTCGTTGTCCTCGAGGCTCTTTCCGAGCGCCTTTCCGTCGGCGAAGGCCAGTGCGGCGAATGCGCGGCTGATGATGACGTCCTGGCTGATCGGCGTGACCACGCGGCCGTCCGCGGTCCGCTCCCGATTCAGAGTGCCGAGCTGCCGCAGCCGGATCGAATCCGCCTCGACGTCCGCCCGCGTGAAGTTGCGCCCTTCGACGAGCCGTGCGCCGAGAGCGTCGAGCGTCCCCTCGTCGGCGTTGTAGACCTGGTTGCGGAGGTAATCGCCGCGCGATCCCGCGACGCGCGACTCCATCGAGCTCCCTCCGCCCTGCCAGGGCAGGAACCGCGTGTTCGAAACGGCCTTGACGCCCGGAATGCCCCGCAGGACCTCGAGATCCTTGCGAAGCGCGTTGTCGGAGTAGCCGTCCTCCTTGAAAGCGGGAGAAAACGGCACGCTGCGGACGGCCAGGATGTTCTCGTCGTCGAAGCCCGACGGCCTCGCCATCTCGCGACGCGAGTCGCCGATCATGTTGACGCAGTTCGCGACGATCGCGAGCGTGAGCGCGACCTCGGCGACGATCAGGCCGTAGCGCACCTTGTTGCGCCTCATCGAGCGAAGGATCGGTCCGAATTCCATGGCTGCCTCCGTTCCGGTTCGGTCGGTTCAGATCTTCAGGTGCTCGGCGGGAGCCAGGCGGCAGGTCCGCCAGGCCGGGTACGCGCCCGCGAGAAATCCCGCGGCGAGAGCGAGGCAGATCGAGAGGAGAATCATCGGGGCGTCGAGGTGAAAGAAATCGCCCCGCGCCGCCGTCGCCTTCAGCCACGCGTTCATCCCGGCGAGCGCGCCGAGCGAGATCAGGAGGCCGATCGCCCCTCCGACCAGGGCGACGAGCTCGCACTCGACGATGTGCTGCAGGAAGATGTCGGTGCGCGTCGCGCCGAGGGCGCGCCGGACCCCGACCTCTCCCCCGCGGGCCAAAAACTTCCCGAGAAGAAGGCCGACGAGGTTGACCGCGCAGACGGCGAGGAAGAGCAGCGCGACCACGAGCATCGCTGTCGCCTGCTTCGGCACGACGTTCTGGTCGTTCATCCACTCCGAGACGGTGGAGAGCCGGTTGTTCAGGGGTCGGGCGAAGCGGCCCGTCTTCTTCTGCTCCATCACGTAGGCGTTCAAGAAGTCGCGGTACGCGGTGACGGCGCGCGCGTCGGGCAGCTCCGCCCAGAACTGGATCCACGTGCTCTCGGACTGCAGGAACCCGTCGAACCCGGGCGCCCCGCCTGCCCCCCACCCGTCGCTGTTCCCGCCGGAGTTCAGCTTCATCGGTTTCAGGAAGTTGAAGGGCATGTAGATGTTCTCGGGCGTCCGGACCGCGTTCTGCGTCAGATCGTAGAAACGCACGTTCGGCTCCCAGCGGGCGAGCACGCCGACGACCTTGAAGTCCCGTTCCGCGATGCGCACGGTCTTACCGACGCTGTTCGTGCCTCCGAAGAGCTTGTCGTTCATCTCCTGGGAGAGGACGACGACCGCCTCGGGCCCGGAGTCGGCATGCCGGTCCCAGCCCGACCCGTACCGGAAGGGAACGTCGAACATCGGGAAGAAGTCGGAGAAGCAGAGCCGCACCAGCTCCCGGAACGGCCGCGACACCTTCGGATCCGGATAGACGTACAGGTTCGAGACGAACATGCCGCTCTGATGGATGGGGATCTTCGACTGCATGATGCCGGTCATGTCGCGATACGTGATCTGGGTCGGCGGCCGCGTCGGGTCGTCGCCGGGATAAGGCTTCAGAGGATCCCAGCTGTCGAGTCGCACGTAGCGCAGCGAGTCTTTCTTCTGCGGAATCGGATGGCGGGCGAACGCGTGGCGGAACGCGGCGAACGTCGTCGAGACGCCGATCCCGAGCGCGATGCCCGTCACGATCAAAACGGACAGGCTGACGTTGCGCCGGAGGCTCTTCGCCGCGATGCGCAGGTTGTGGAAGAACATCGCCGACCTCCTAGTTGAGGGACGACGCGAAAGCGCCCGCCGCGCGGTCGGCCGCGCCCTCGGGGCCTCCGGGTCCGCCCTCGATGACCTCGCCGTCTAAGAGATGAACGCGGCGCGAGGCGCGCGACGCGCATTCGGGCGTGTGCGTGACCATCACGATCGTCGTTCCGGTCTCGTTGATCTTCTCGAGGAGGTCCATGACCTCGCGCGACATCATCGTGTCGAGGTTGCCCGTGGGCTCGTCAGCGAGGATCAGCCGGGGCTCGCCCGCGAGGACGCGGGCGATCGCCACCCGCTGCTGCTGGCCGCCGGACAGTTGGGACGGGAGATGGTGGAGCCGGGACAGAAGGCCGACCGTCCGCACGGCCCTCTCGATCCGTTCGCGGCGCTCCGCCGCGGGCAGGCGGCGATACCGAAGCGGCACGTCGACGTTGTCGAAGACGTCCAGGTCCGGAATGAGGTTGAAGCTCTGAAAGACGAAGCCGATCTTCTCGTTGCGGATCTTCGACATCTCGTTGTCCGAGAGGCGGCTCACGTCCTTGCCGTCGAGGTGATACGTCCCCGCGTCGAACGTGTCGAGAAGTCCCGCGATGTTCAGGAACGTCGTCTTGCCGGAGCCTGAGCGGCCCATCACCGCGAGGAACTCGCCCGCCTTCACTTCGATCGAGAAATCGTGAAGCGCGTGCGTCTCGATGAGGTCGGTCCGGTAGACCTTCTGGATCGCCTTCATGGAAAGCATGGATCTCCTTCCGATTCAGTTTCGAATGAGGACGTTTTTCGCACCGGCGAGCTCGGAGGTATCCGAGAGGATGACCTTCTCGCCCTCCTTGAGGCCGGATCGGATCTCGACTTCCGAGACGCTGACGGCGCCGACCGAGATGTCGCGCAGGGTTGCGACTCCGTTCTCGACGACGTACGCGCGGCGCCCGGCGCCGCTCTCCAGAAACGGACCGCGCGGCAGCTTCAGGACGTTGGGCTTCGACTCGAGGACCATCCGGACGCTGACTCTCTGGCTCTGCCGCAGCCCGGCGGGCGTGTCGCCGTCGAAGACGACCGTGCCGCGGACCTGACTGTCCTTGACCTCGGGGGACATGGCGGTGACATGGCCCGCGAACTCGCGCCCCTCGTAGAGAATCTGCGCGCGCGTCTGCGGCAGGACGTCGGTCGAGTAGTTCTCCGGGAGCGTGATCTCGACCTCGAACGCCGAGAGATTCACGACCGTCAGGACGGGGGCATTGGCCGCCACCGCGTCGCGGTCCTGGACGTTGACCGACGCGACGAGACCGTCGAACGGAGCCAGAATCGTCAGCTGGTCCACCTGCCGCTGGAGCTCTCCCGAAACCGAGGCCTGGCGGTCCGCGACGAGCTTGCGGTTCTGGACGTCGAAATCCGCCGTCTCCGCCTGGAGCTTCGCCGTCTCCTGCGAGTTCTTGAGCTCCAGCTCGGCGATCCGGACGTCGTCCTTCGCCTTCTCGTAGTCCGTCTTGTTCAGAATCCCTTCCTTGAAGGCGGTGTCCGCCCGCTCGAGGAGACGCCTCGCGGCCGTCAGGCGGAGCTCGAGGAGATCGATGGAATGCGCGTTCTTGATCGCGTCCTGCCGGGCGTCGATCTTCTGCCTCTCCCAGGCGGATTGGAGGGACTGGAGGCTCGCCTTCTCCTGAAGGAGCCGGCTCTTCAGCTCGGGGCTCTCGATGCGCGCGAGGATGTCCCCCTTCCGCACGGCGGTTCCCGCCTTCACCGCGAGCGCCACGATCCCCTGGGTCGGCGCGAAGAGCGTGGGATGGAGCGAAGCGACGATGCGGCCTTCCGCGGAGGCGTCGCGCACGAGCTCGCCTCGGGTGACGTCGCCGACCCGGATCCGCGATGCCTCGACCGAGCGGTCGGAGCGCGACCAGCGCCGGAGCGTCGGGACGAGCAGTGCGAGCAGGAGGAGCGCGACGACGCCGCCGCCGGCGAGGAACATCCCCCGGCGGGACCATCCGCGCGGGCGCTCCACCGCCTTGTCCATCGTCGAGAGCTCGTCGATCATCGTGACTTCCAGGAGCAATGCCGCTGCCAGGCGCTGCGAACCGTAAACGACTGTAAGTACGCTTGTTATGCGTCCATGCGCGGACATGTGTCCGCGAATCGTCGCGGACGAACGTCCGCGCGGACGGCCGTCCGGGACGTTCTAGACTGCCTCGTGCACGCATTCCGGCCTCTCGCGCTGCTCGCCCTGGCCGGCGCGGCCGGCCTCGCCGCCGCGGCCTGCGCGGCGTACCGTGCGGCGCCGGCGACGCCGTCCGCCAGCACCCTCCCCGACCGCGTCGCGGGACCCCACGGGACGATCCGCTTCGACGCCGGGGACGGGGATCCGCGCAGCCTGCCCGTTCTCTTCGTGCACGGCAACGGCGGAAACCGGGGACAGTGGGCCGCCCAGATGGCCAGCCGGAAGGGGGTGCGCCGCGCGGCCGCCCTCGACCTGTCGGGAATGGGCGACTCGGAGTCGGCGCCCGGAGCGGAGGTCTCCGTGGAGGGCTACGCCGCCGACGTGGAAGCGGTGGCGGACGCCCTCGGCTACGGCCGATACGTCGTCGTCGGGCACAGCTACGGAGGAGCGGTCGTCGCGGCCTGCGCCGGACGCCGCCCGGACCGCATCGCCGGCGTCGTCTTCGCGGACTCGGCGGGGGACCTCCACCGCACCCCCGAGGCCGGCCTCGAGCCGCTGCGCCGGGGGCTTCGGACGGACTTCCGCCGGTTCACCGACAAGTGGTTCGAAGGCATCCTCGCCGGGTCGCGGCCGGAAACGCACGAGCTCGTCCTCCAGTCGCTCCACCGCTCGAGCCCGGACGTCTTCATCGCGGCGACCGAGGCCCTCTATCGCTTCGATCTCGACGCGGCCCTCTCGCGCTACCCCGGCCCCCGGCTGTCCCTCTCTTCGATGCTCTTCGCGAACCCGGTCGCGATCCACCGGACGGTCCCGGGCGTTCCCGTGCGGCGCATCGAAAACGCCAGTCACTGGCTCATGATGGACCGTCCCGAAGAGTTCGACCGGGAGCTCGATGCCTTCCTGGCCGGCCTCTAACGCTGATCAGAACATTTCGGGCGGGCCGAGCGTCTCAGGTAGCAGACCGGCTCGGAAATCGGGGGGGCGGCCTTGCGCCGCCGGGGGGAAAACACATGAATTCGACCTTCGCGGGCGTTCTGGCTCTTTCGGCGGCGATCGGGGTCGCCGTTCCGGCGGCGGCAGCGGAATCGCGCATGGAGAAGGCCCTCCGGCTCGAGCCGGGCGGCCAGTTCACCTTGAAGACCGATCTCGGCTCCGTCCGCCTGACGGGCGTCGACCGCTCCGGCGCGCGCCTCGTCATCACGTCGAAGCGCGGCGATCTGGCCGACCTCCTCCATTTCCGGTTCGACGAGGAGACGGGCGCCGCGACGGTCGTCGCCCGCCGGAAGCACCCCATCTCGAGCTTCTTCTCGAACAACGGCAACTCCGTGCACTTCGAGATCGAGGTACCGACCGCGACGCGCGTGAACGTCGACAGCTCGGGCGGCTCGATCACGACGGCCGCGCTGCGCGGCAACGTGAAGCTCGACACCTCCGGCGGCGCGATCGCTGTCGGGGATCAGACGGGCGACGTCTTCGCATCGACATCCGGCGGATCCATCGCGCTCTCCCACGTCAAGGGCAAATCGCACGTCGAGACCTCCGGCGGCGGGATCAACGGCGACGCGATCGATGGCCCGATCGACGCCGACACGAGCGGAGGCTCGATCGAGCTCGACGCCGTGACCGGCGACATCAAGGCGCACTCCTCCGGAGGCGGGATCTCGATCCGCGAGGCGGGCGGCCGCGTCGAAGCGGACACCTCCGGGGGCTCCGTCCAGGTTGCGTTTGCGCACGCCAACGGGCGCGGCGGGTCGATCGAATCGTCCGGCGGCGGAGTGTCCGTCTCGCTGGATCCCACCGTTGGCCTGTCCATCGACGCGAGCGGCGACTCGGTGCACTCCGACGTTCCGATCACCGTCCGGGGGGAACTCTCCCGCAGCCACATGAACGGGGTGCTCGGAGCCGGCGGCCCCACGCTGCGGCTCCGCACGAGCGGAGGCTCGGTCCACATCCGCGCGCTCTGAGTCCTCCCGGAGATCAGCGCCGGAGCGTCGGCAGGATCGACTCGATCCACTCCGCGAACGCTTCCGGCTCCTCGTAGACCGGCGAGTGCGCGGATCGCTCGAAGACGCGCAGCTCCTTGCGCGGCGACTCGACGCCCTCGAACCAGCGGGCGGTGATTTCCAGGACGGTCGTGCGGTCGTGCCGCCCGGCGGCCACGAAGAGCGGGATCTCCAGGCGCGGAACCCGGGAGAGGAGATCCAGCGTCTCGAGCTCCGGGAGGAGCGACGCGTAGCTATCCGCGTAGGCGCTCCAGTACATCTCCCGATCGCGCCCGTCGTACTCTTCGAAATCCTCGATCGCCTCGAGCGCCTGGAGGCGGAAGGGGCTCGGTCCGGCCGCCTCGCCTCCGAACCGCTCGGACCACCCGAGAAGATAGAGGTATTTCTCGAACGCGCCCTCACCCGCGTATGGCGGCGGGCCGGCGGACACGAGCTTGTCCAGCACGATCGTCCGTCCGGAAGCGCGCGCCTCTTCGACCACGAGCCTCCACGAGAGTCTTTCGTTCTCCCGGACATGGACGATCGGCGCGACGGCGAAGAAGGCCTCGAAGACGTCCGGGCGGCGGGAAGCCGCGAGAACCCCTAGAGCCGCCCCGAACGAGTGTCCCGCGAGGAGGATCTTCTTCCCCGGCGCTCCCGACGCGAAGCGCTCCGCGAGCTCGACCGTGTCCTCGACCAGTCGGTCGATGGTCATCCCGGAGCGCGGCGCAATCGACGCCCAGGACTTCCCGGCGCCGCGCTGGTCCCAGGAGACGACGGCGAGCGCTCGTTCGAGAGGCCGCGCAAAGCGCCGCAGCCAGGGCGTCTCGGCGGCGCCCGGCCCTCCGTGGAGCCAGAGAAGGACCGGCTTGCCCGCGCCCTCCCCGGCGACGGAGATCCATTGCGTGACGCCGCCCAGCCGGACGCTTTCCATCAGCGGATCGTAAGGGACAGATCCCGCGGCCCCGTAGAATCGCGGCATGACGTCCCCCGTTGCGATCGTCGGCGCGGGTCCGACCGGGATCGCGTGCGCGATCGAGCTCCGCCGGCGCGGCATCGACGCGGTCTGCTACGACCGCGGGGGGATCCTGAACACGATTTACCGGATGCCCGAGGAAATGCGGTGGTTTTCGACGCGCGACCTGCTCGGCATCGCGGGCGTCCCCTTCGCAGGACCCGAGCCCCATCCCACTCGACTGGAGACCCTCGCGTACTACCGCGGCGTGGCCGACGCGTTCGAAGTTCCGATCGCCGCCGAAACGGAGGTGCGCTCGATCGAGGCCGCCGGCGCCGGAGTCCTGCGCCTCTCGCTCGACCGCCGCGGAGCGTCCCGAGAGGAAACCGCGCCGGCCGCGATCGTGGCGACGGGCTTCTTCGACAATCCCAAACGGCTCGGCGTCCCCGGGGACGACCTGCCGCACGTCCGGGCGCGCTACGTGTCCGGCTACCCCTTCCATGGCCGCGACGTGGTCGTCGTCGGAGGAAAGAACTCCGCCTGTGAAGCGGCGCTCGACCTCTACCGGCACGGCGCGCGTGTGACGATGGTCGTGCGCGCACCCGCGTTTTCCGACCGCGTCAAATACTGGATCAAGCCGGACCTCGAGAACCGGATCCGGGCGGGAAGCATCCGGGCGTTCTTCGAGAGCCGCGTGACCTCGATCTCTTCCGACGCCGTCACGATCGACACACCGGCCGGATCGGAGCGGGTCCCGGGGGAGGGCGTCTTCCCTCTCATCGGGTACGAGCCCGACTTCGCGTTTCTCGAGAGGTGCGGGATCCGGCTCGAGGGTCCCGCGCGGGCGCCCGCGCACGATCCGCAGACGCTCGAGTCGAACGTTCCCGGGATCTATCTCGCGGGCGCGCTGCTCGGCGGCGTCGAAGTCGGCCGCATTTTCATCGAGAACAGCCGCCACCACGCGGCGATGATCGCGGGCGCCATCGCGAAGAGTCCCGCGTTCGCCGGAGCGGGGAGAGACGGCGCGGTGCCCTCCGCAACCTTCCTCCCGCCGTTGCGTACTCCGAAGGGAAGTGATCCCGACCGCTGACGGCGACCGTCTCCCTCTCGATCGGCTCCTCTTTGCGAGCCCGGTCCTCGAAATCGGGAAATTCCGCGTCCGCCCGGGCCATCCGCAGTTTCACGACTCCGGACCCATCCAGCGCCACATCGTCGTGTTCCCGCGGAGCGTCGTGCAGATCACGCACGAGGGCGGCGAGCCCTTCGTCGCCGGACCGGACGTCGTCACCTATTACAACCGGGGACAGGTGTACCGGCGGGACAGCATCCACGAGCAGCCCGATCGCTGCGAGTGGTTCGCCTTCGCTCCGAGCCTCCTGACGGCCGCCATGTCGGAAATCGACCCGTCGGCGGCCGACCGGACGCTCGCGCCGTTCCGGTGCCCGGCGGGACCGAGCGATCCGCGTTCCTATCTCGAGCAGCGCCGTCTCGTCGACGCGCTTTCGCATGGCGAGCATCCCGACACGCTTCGCGTCGAGGAGACGATGGTCGCGGTCCTCCGCCGGCTGCTCACGGCGGCCTGGGGCGCCCCGTTCCGGAGGGATCCGCGCAGCCGGCGCAGCGACCGGGACCTTGCGGACGCGGCGAGAGCGGAGCTCGCGCGATCTTTCCGCAGGCCGGCGGGCTTGGCCGACGTTGCGGCCTCGCTCGGAGTGTCGGTGTTCCGCCTGTGCCGCGTCTTCCGGCGCGAGACGGGAAGCACGCTGCACGCAGTCCGCGACCGGCTGCGCCTCGCGTCTTCGCTCGAGCGCCTCCGCCAGCCGGGGCGCGACCTGACGGACGTCGCCCTGGACCTCGGCTACTCGAGCCACAGCCACTTCACGGCCGCGTTCCGCCGCGAGTTCGGCGTCACCCCGTCGCGGTTCCGCCGGGGATCGGCGGAGAACGCGCCCGTCTTTTCTCACTTCCTCCGGACGTAGGTTCCGTCGAAGGCGACCTTCCAGGTTTTTCCGCCGTCGAGTGACGACTCCCAGAGCTGCCGCACGCGGTCGGCGCTTCCGTCGATCCGCTCCCAGGTGACGCGGTTCACGACGTCCGCTCCGCCGGCGACTTTCTTCGCGCTCGAGAGCACCATGCGCCCGCCGGCGAATCCGCCGTCGAGGTACAGGACGAACCCGCCGTTGTCGATCCATGTCTGGTGCCAGAGCCCGCGCGCCGCGTCCCACGCGTTCAGGCTCGTGCCCGTCACGCCCCTGACTCCGACCCAGTTCTCCTGGAGAGCGCATCCGCCGAGGATCGAGCGGACCTCGTTCGTCCCCGCGGGCTTCCCGTCCGGCGTGACGACGTCCCACGATCCGACCCAGAAATCGAACTGCCGGTGCTCCGCGGAGACGCACGGCTTCGGACGCGGCGGCGCAGTCGGTTCCTGAGTCGGCAATGGCGGCGGCGCCGCGAGGGCGGCCGCGGCCGCCACCACCGCGGCGGTGATCCTTCCCGTGTTCGTTCTCATGAGGTCTTCCTTCCTTACGAGTGGCGGCGGGAGATGCCGCTCGACACGATGTACATCCGGCCCGAGTGATATCCGCGAACACCGCTCCACGCGGACGTGATCAGGAGGTCGACCGCGCCGTCGCCGTCGACGTCGCCGATTCCCACCGCGTCGAACCCGAGCGTCTCTCCGGGGACGCGGCCCGTGATTTCCCGGAGCACCGATCCGTCGCGGCCCGAGAAGACGGTCACTTTTCCCCCGGACGCAGCGGCGCCCGCGAATTGCCACGCTCCGATGACGAGGTCGGCGCGGCCGTCGCCGTCGACGTCGCCCGCGGTGGCGGCGCCGATGCCGAACCCCTCGCCCGGCGTGCCGCCCGTCAGTGTCAGCAGCCGCTGCCCCGACTTTCCCGAATGGACGTAGATCCGCCCGGTGGACGGCCCCCTGGCGCCGTTCGACCAGTCGGAGGCGTAGATGTCCGGAACGCCGTCCCCGTCGACGTCCCCCGCAACCGAGACGAACATGGAGCCCAGGGCGGCTCCGGTTTCATCCGATTCGATGACGAACTTCGGCTTCGCTGCGAGCCGGTCGTAGACGTACGTCCTTCCCGTCTTTCGCGGTCCGGCCTGCGGCGCTCCGACGATGAGAAATCGCGACGCGCCGCGGACGGCGCCTCCGACGGTGCTCCCGAAACCGTCGCCTTCGCGTTCCCCCGACAGGGTGAGCAGGAGACGCCCGTCCCGGCCCGAGTAGACGTACGCGCGTCCGGCGCCCTTTCCCGCCGCGTTGTTTCCCGGCGCGCCGACGATCAGGTCGGCGGAGCCGTCGCCGTCGAAGTCTCCGACTCCCGAGACGTGCTGCCCGAAGCTGTCGCCCTTCTCACCGGCCGTGAACGTGCGGAGAACCCGCCCGTCGCGGCCGGAGTAGACGGCAGCCCGGTTTCCGCCGGGCGCTCCGGCGATCACGTCCGGCACGCCGTCGCGATCGACGTCGCCCGCGCTCTCGACGCCGTTGCCGAGCTGATCTCCCGGCTTTCCGTCCGCGCTCCACAGGAGACGGCCGCTGCGCGACGAGTAGGCGTAGACGCGTCCGGCGCTCTCGCCGCGCGTCGGAGCGGAGGTCACGACGTCGTGGGCGCCGTCGCCGTCCACGTCTCCGATATCCCGCGCGATCCACCCGAACTGGTCGTTCGCCGCCTCGCCATCCCATTCGCGGATGATCGAGACGGTCTCGACGAACGGCTTCGCAAAAAACTCGGGACCGGGCATGAGCGCGGCGAACCGCGCGTCCTTTCGCAGCGACTCGAGGTCGGGGTCGACCGCGGCGTACGTCATGTCCAGCCGGCCGGTCGCCTTCGCCTTGACGAGCCACTCGAACGCCCGATCCGGCTCGCGGCGGCGCGCCGCGATCGCTCCCATGTTGTACATGGCCGGCGCGGAGTCCGGCTGGAGCTCCGTCACTTTTCGGAACGCCGCCTCCGCGCCGTCGAGCTCGCCCAGGCGGAGGCGGGCGAGACCCAGGCCGCGCCAGGCGCGCGGGTCGGATGGCTTCGCGGAGACGGCGGCTTCGAGCGCCTTCGCGGCGCCCGCCGCGTCTCCGGCCTGCAGCTTCCGCATCGCGGCGGCGACTTCGGGGCTCGGAGGCGCCGGAGTCGGGGCCGGACCGGACGCCCCGGCGAGCGCGCCCGCCCGCGCGGCGAGGACGGTGAGGAACACCCCGCCGAGAATCGCCCCGAGGAGAATCCTCACGCCCGCGATCCGCCGTGGCACCGACTTCTGCATGCTTCCTCCCGGCGGCGGGCGAAAGGGCTGCCCGCGCGGCAGCGAGACGATACGGGCTCACCCGGGGCCGCGACTATCGAATTCTTGCGAGAGAATGCGGAGCGTCTGGGGGTACCACATGAACGAAATGGAACACGAGTCCCGGGTCCGCGACGCCTTCGACGCGCTGCACCAGAAGATCGAGCCGCGCCTGGACGACGCCTCCCGCGGCTCCCTCGAGAGTCTGCGAGGCGCCGCGGCCGATCGCGACGCCGACCGGCTGCGGGACCAGCTGACCTCTGTCCAGGAGAAGCATGGCTGGCTCTACCGCGAGCTCGCCGAGCATCCCGAGGTTTCGACCCTGTTGAACGAGCTCGCCCTCTGGGGCTTTTGACGAACCGGCCCGGGTGTAACGTGGCGGCGGGCCATGTACAACGCGTTCTACGGCTTCCGGGAGTCGCCCTTCAACATCACGCCGGATCCCCGGTTCCTCTTCTTCAGCGACCAACACCGGGAGGCGTTTCACCACGTCCTCTTCGGAATCCGCGAGCGTAAGGGGTTCATCCAGATCACCGGCGAGGTCGGAGCCGGTAAGACGACCATCTGCCGGGCGATCCTGGAGGAGCTCGGCCCCGGGTTCCGCACGGCGCTCATCCTGAATCCGATCCTGACGAGCACGCAGCTCCTGCGGGCGATCCTGATCGAGCTCGGGCTGAAGCCGCGAAAGCTCGATCGCGCGAGCTACCAGGACATGCTGAACGCCTTCCTGTTCGAGCAGATCGCGGAGGGGCGCGACGTCGTCCTCATCATCGACGAGGCGCAGGATCTCGACGACGACCTGCTCGAGCAGGTGCGGCTTCTGTCGAACCTCGAGACGGACCAGCGCAAGCTCCTCCAGATCGTGCTGATCGGCCAGCCCGAGCTGCGCGAGAAGCTCGAGAATCGTTCCCTCCGGCAGCTTCGGCAGCGCATCACGGTGCGTTACCACCTGAGACCCCTGTCGCGGGAGGACACGGAGCGCTATATCGCGCACCGGCTCCGCGTCGCGGGCGGAAACGGAAGGCCCTCATTCTCGCCCTGGGCCATCCGGAGGATCCACGCGTACGCGCAGGGCATTCCCCGGCTGGTCAACGCCGTTTGCGACAAGGCGCTCCTTTACGGGTACGTGAACGGAATGGACCGGCTGGACGGCCGCGGTATTCGCCGGGCGATCCGCGAGCTCGAAGGACGCACGGCATGAGCCTGATCGACGAGGCCCTGAAGCGCGCGCGCGAGCAGGCGCGAGAGGCCGCCCCCGCCGCGGAGACGGCGACGCGCCGCGGCGGCGCGGATCCGTGGGCGTATGCCCCTCTGCCGTTGCGCCGGACTCGGGGCAAGACACTCGCCGTCGCGGCGGGCATCGTTCTCGCGGTCGCCGGCGGAGCGGGCGCCTTTTTCGCTCTCCGCGGCCGGCGGCCTTCCCCGGCCGTCTCCCGGGCTCCGGCCGCCGCGGGACCCGCCGTGCGTCCCCCCGTTTCCGCTCCGCCGTCCGCTCTTTCGTCCGCCGCCGGTCCGGCCGCCGCGGTCCCGTCCGCGCGCGTCGAGCCGTCCGCGCGCATCGAGCCGCGAGTCTCTGGCGCGGGCCCGACTCTACGGGCCGGCGGGGCCGCGGCGGACCGATCCGCCGCCCGGGCGCCCGTTCCGGTTTCCGCCGCCGTCGCGCCGAAAGCCTCACCGGCAGCCGCGACGGTCCGGCTTCCCCCGCCGCGCCTGGCCGACGGGCGGACGTACGCGGGAGAGCTGACGGCGCCGAACGGCGCGCGCGTCGAGCTCGGCGGGATCGTCTATTCGGAAGCGAGTCCCGTGGCGCTCTTGAACGGCCGGGTGCTCCCGGTCGGCGGCGTCGTCGAAGGCCTGACGATCGCGGGCATCGAAGAGAACCGCGTCACGATGCGCGGCGAGTCCATGACCGTGTATCTCACTCTCAAGTAGGGGACACGCCGGGCGAAGACCGTCGCACGGCGCACCCCGGGCGGCCGTCTGGATTTCCGCCCGAAAGCCGCAACCTTCGCCGCCCCTCCCGTGTTTCTTAACCGGAGGCCGACCCCATGCGACGATGCACCCCGGAAAGACCCTCAACCCCGACCGCGGAGACGGACCGCCCGAAACGGTACGCCCTGCGCGTCGTCGCGGGCGGTCCGGCCGCCGGGAAAGGCGATGCGATGCCGAATCCGGAGACGCTCGAAGCGCAGCTGGCCCGTGATCTCGACGGCGCCTTCGAACGCCTCGTCTCCGAGTACCAGGACCGGCTCTTCGGGTTCGCGCTTCGCCTGTGCCGCAATCGCGAGGACGCGGAAGAGGTCGCCCAGGACTCGCTCGTCCGAGCGTACCGCGCCCTGAAGACGTACCCGGCGGATCGGATCCGCGCCCTCTCCCTGCGCGCATGGCTGTTCCGGATCGCTCTGAACGTCGCGCGAAACCGCTTCCGGCGGCGCCGCCAGGTGACGGTCCCGCTCGAGACCGCGGGAGGCCGAGGGGAGGACGGAGCCCGGCCGTTCGACCCGGTCGACGACCCGGAGGAAAGGCCCGATCGCCGGCTCGAGAAGTCCCGTGGGCGCGCGGACCTGGAGACGCTCGTGCACGCGCTCCCGGATCGTTTCCGAACCGCTCTCATCCTGCGCTACATCGAGGAGATGCCGATCGCCGAGGTGGCCACCGTGCTCGGGCAACCTCTCGGCACCGCCAAGTCGAACGTCCATCGGGCGATCAACGCTCTCCGCGTTTCGCTCTCGAATTCCCGGAGCGCGCGTGTTCGCGCGCTGGAGGCCATCCGATGAAGAACCGATCGAATCCCGACGACACCATGGCCCTCGCGCGGGCGCTCCGAAGCCTCGGCGGCGGACGCGCCCCGGCATCTCTCGCGCCCGCGGTCCTCCGCCGCGTGGGTCTCGTGGACCGGTACTGGAGAGTGGCCTCGCCCGTCGGCTCGGTCTTCGTGGCGCGCGGACCGCGAGGCATTTCGCTCCTCCTCCGCACGGAGTCCGCGGCCCGCTTCGAGAGGGAGTTTCGCCGCCGCCACGGGCGCGCGGCGTTCCCGGCGGAGTCGCCCGCCCCCCGCGAGATCCGCGCCGCTGTCGAGCGCTGCCAGGCGGCAACCGGCGAGGCCGCGCGCGTCGATCTCCAAGGACTGACGGACTTCGAGTGCGCCGTCCTGCACAAGGCGGCCGAGATCCCCCGGGGCGAGGTGCGTCCGTACGGATGGATCGCGCGCGAGATCGGACGTCCCGGCGCGGTGCGCGCCGTCGGCACCGCGCTCGCCCACAATCCCGTCCCGCTCCTGATCCCCTGCCACCGGGTCGTCCGCAGCGACGGGACGGTCGGAGACTACGTGTTCGGAGAGACGGCGAAGAAAACGCTCCTCGAGTCCGAAGGCGCGCGGCCGGCGGCGATCGAGCGCCTCGCGGCCTCCGGCACCCGGTATCTCGGCAACGAAGAGGGGCGCTTCTTCTGCTTCCCGACCTGCGGGGGGATCGAGACGCTCCTGCGGGACAACGCGGTTCCGTTCCGGACCGCCCGCGCGGCCCTCGCCGCGGGATACCACCCCTGCGAAACGTGCCGCCCGGCGGCTCTGGCGTCCTGAGGAAGGAGAGAGGTGGGAGGAAGGTGAGAGGTGGGAGGGCGGAGGGATTGCGCTCCCTCTGACCTCTCCCCTCTCTCTTCTCTCCTTCCTTTTCTCCGACGCCGTTTCGCCCCCCCAGGGGGCGAAATGGCGTCGGCCGGTACCCGCCTTGCAATGACTCCTGTCGAGCGGCCGGATGCCGCCGAAAGGAGATCCGAGCCATGAAGAAATGGATTCCGGCGATCCTCGGGTTCGGGGCGGCTGTGGCCTTCTCGGACCCGTCGATGGCCCAGACACCGCCGCGAGCGACCCCATCGGCGAGCTCGATGAGCTCGACCCCCGCTCCGTCCACTTCCCCCGTCGATTATTCGACACCTCCGGGCCAGCCGACGCCCTCGGGGAGCATGCCCTCCCCGGGCGCCATGCCCCCGCCGGGATCGATGCCGGTCCCCGGGCCCACCGCTCCTCCGGGCAGCATGCCATCACCCGGCGGTATGGCCCGACCGGCCGGCGACCATCCGGTCTCGGCGGCGGATTGCGCCAACAACGGCTGGAAGAAGTTCGCGAATCCCAAGTTCGCGACCCGCAAGCGCTGCGAGTCCTGGGTCCTGTCTCAGTCGGCGACCGGGGCAGGCGCGCCCAACGGAACCCCGGCCCGGCCCGGCACGTCCGTCCGGCCGGCCATGACGGGAACCCCCGTCTCCGGCACGACCTGGACGCCGGGCACGTCCGGCACCCCCGGACCCGCCGGATCGCCATCCATGCCGTACGCGACGCCCGCCGCGGGCGAGCCCTCCTCGAGCCCGGTGGATCCCGGAATGCCCGTCGTGGGCACGCCCGGCCCCGGACCCGAAATGATGGGAACGCCCGGCATGGCGCGCACGCCGTCCGCGCGCACCACTCCGCGCTCGACGCCTTCGAACGCCGTTCCCCCCGAGCGGACCCCGAGCGCCCCGAGATAAGCCAAGCAAGACGCCGGAGCTACACCAGGCCCCCTTTGCGGGGGCCTTTTCTTTTTCGCGATTCCGGCAACCCGGGGTCCCGCCTCCCGTAGAGTGTCGTGACGTCACAGCACCGAGGAGGATTCGTGAAAGCGATTCTGCGCCCGTTCTTCGTGATTCTGGTTCTCGCCTCGCCGCTCGCAGCTGCCGGCCAGGAGCCGACCAAAGCGCCGTCCCCGCCGCCGACGCCCGCCCCCTCGGGCGCCGCCTCGGGCGGCCGGAAAGAGCCGGACCCGCTGGCTCGCTCGCAGAAGGAGCCCTCCCGGGAGGAGCGGACGGGACCCAGGACGGGAAAGGGCGCAAACGCCGAAAAGGCTCCCCCGGCGAAGGGCGGCTTCCGCTCCGAGACCTTCTCGGGCCTGGAGCTGCGCTCGATCGGTCCCGCCGTCACGTCCGGGCGCGTCGTGGATCTCGCCGTCGACCCCGAAAACCCCAGCCGCTGGTTCGTCGCGTCGGCGGACGGAGGAGTCTGGCGGACCGTCAACGCCGGAACGACCTTCCAGCCGGTCTTCGACGCAGAGGCTTCTCATTCGATCGGCTGCGTGACCATCGATCCCCGCGATCCCTTCGTCGTCTGGGTCGGGTCGGGCGAGAACAACAGCCAGCGCGTCGTCGGATACGGCGACGGCGTCTACAAGTCGACCGACGGCGGCGAGACGTGGAAGAACATGGGGCTGAAGACCTCCGAGCACATCTCGAAGATCCTCGTCGACCCGCGCGATTCGAACGTCGTGTTCGTGGCGGCCCAGGGTCCGCTCTGGGGGCCCGGCGGCGAACGCGGTCTCTACAAGTCGAAGGATGGCGGGAAGACCTGGACCGCGTCCCTCACGGTGAGCGAGAACACCGGAGTCACCGACGTCGCGATCGACCCGCGCGATCCGGACACCATGTACGCGTCGGCCTACCAGCGGCGGCGGCACGTGTTCACGCTGATCGACGGCGGGCCGGAGTCCGCGATCTACAAGTCGGTCGACGGCGGCGGACACTGGACGAAGATCACCTCCGGTCTCCCGAAGGAAGAGATGGGACGCATCGGGCTCGCCGTCTCACCGGCCGCGCCGGACACCGTGTACGCCGTCATCGAGGCGGCGAACAAGGCGGGGGGCTTCTACCGCTCGACGAACCGGGGAGAGACCTGGGAACGGCGGGGAGACTACGTGCCCGGGGGACCCCAGTACTACAACGAGATCTTCGCGGATCCGAGCCAGAAGGATCGCGTCTATTCGATGGACGTCTGGATCCAGGTGACCGACGACGGCGGAAAGACGTTCCACAAGCTGGGCGAGCCGGCGAAGCATCCGGACAACCACGTCATCTGGATCGATCCCGAAAACACGGACCACTACATCGTCGGCTGCGACGGCGGTGTCTACGAGAGCTTCGATCGCGCGGCGAGCTGGGGATTCAAAGCGAACCTGCCGGTCACGCAGTTCTACCGGGTGAGCGTCGACGAGTCCTCGCCCGCCTACATGGTCTACGGAGGCACGCAGGACAACTTCAGCCTCGGCGGGCCGTCCCGGACGACAAACATCCACGGCATCGCGAACTCCGACTGGTTCGTGACGCAGGGCGGAGACGGCTTCCAGAGCCAGATCGATCCCCAGGATCCGAACACCGTCTACGCCGAGGCGCAGTACGGGGTCCTCACGCGGTTCGACCGGCGAACGGGCGAGAGCCTCGTCATCCAGCCGCAGGCCGCGCCGGGCGAGCCGCCCCAGCGATGGAACTGGGACTCGCCGTTGATCATCAGTCCTCACAGCCATACGCGCCTTTATTTCGCGGCGCAGCGGATCTTCCGAAGCGACGACCGGGGCGGGTCCTGGAAGCCGATCAGCGGCGACCTGACCCGGCAGATCGACCGCAACAGGCTGAAGGTGATGGGACGCGTGTGGTCCGCGGATGCGGTGGCCAGGAACACCTCGACCTCGTTCTACGGCAACCTCGTCTCCCTCTCCGAATCTCCCCTGCAGGAAGGGCTCCTGTACGCGGGCAGCGACGACGGACTGATCCAGGTCACGGAAGATGGAGGCGCGACCTGGCGCAAATCCGGACCCGTCCCGGGAGTTCCGGACCTCGCCTACGTCAGCCGCGTCGTCGCGTCGCCAAACGACGTCAATACCGTCTACGCCTCCTTCGACAACCACAAGAACGCCGACTTCAAGCCCTACGCGGCCCGGAGCACGGACCGCGGCCGCACGTGGTCGTCGATCGCGGGGGATCTGCCCGCTCGCGGAACGGTGTGGGTCGTTCTCGAGGATCCCGGGCAGCGCGATCTCCTCTTCGCCGGAACCGAGTACGGCCTCTATTTCACCCGCGATGGCGGCCGCCGCTGGATCGCGCTGAAGGGGGGACTTCCGAACGTCGCGGTGAGGGATCTCGCAGTCCAGAAGCGCGAGGGCGACCTCGCCGTGGCCACCTTCGGGCGCGGCTTCTACATCCTGGACGACCTGACGCCCCTCCGCCAGGCTCCGCCCGACGCGCTCGACCGCGACGCGATCCTCTTCCCTGTGCGGCGGCCGCTCGTCTTCATCCCCCAGTCACCGCTCGGGATCCGCGGCAAGGCGTTCCAGGGCGAGTCGTATTTCACCGCGCCGAACCCGCCGTTCGGCGCGGTCTTCACCTGGTACCTCAAGGATGAATTGAAGTCCCGGCGCAAGACGCGGCAGGAGCGCGAGAAAGATCTCGTCAAGCAGGGGAAGGATCCGGACTACCCGACGCGCGAGCAGTTTCGGGCGGAGGCGAGCGAGGAAGATCCCGCCCTCGTCCTGACGATTTCGGACACCGACGGCCACGTCGTCCGGCGACTGAAGGCTCCGGCGACGGCGGGGTTCCACCGGATCGCCTGGGACCTGAGATACCCGCCGGCGACGCCGGTCTCTCTCAAGCCGCCGGTCGAGGACCCCTTCAACGAGCCGCCGAGCGGGCCGATGGTGGTTCCCGGCCGCTACTCCGTCTCGCTCTCGAAGGTCGTGGGCGCCCAGTGGACAAATCTGTCCGAGCCGCAGACCTTCGAAGCGCGCGGCATTTTCGAGATTCCTCCGGCGGACCGCGCGGCGCTTCTCGCCTTCGAGCGCAAGGTCGCGCGGCTCCAGCGGGCCGTGACCGGCGCCGAAGAGGCGATCGACGAGGCGAAGAATCGGATCGCGCACATCAAGCAGGCGCTCCTCGACGCCCCGGACGCCCCTCCCGCGCTGGCCTCCGACGTGGGAACGATCGAGGCCCGTCTCCGCGAGATCGAGATCGCGGTGAAGGGCGACGCCGCCGTCGCGGCGAAGAGCGAGCCCGTCGAGCCCGCCATCAGCGACCGGGTCGGGAACATCGTCGGCACGCAGTGGACCGCAACGGCCGCCCCGACGGGAACGAGCGAGAAGGACTACGCCTATGCGGCGCAGGCCTTCCGCGGCGAGCTCGAAAAGCTGCGCGCCCTGGTCGGCGTCGACTTGAAGAAGGTGGAAGACGCGCTGGAGATCGCCGGAGCCCCGTGGACGCCCGGCCGCCTTCCCGTCTGGAAACCCGAATAATCCGTCGCCTCCGCGCTCGCGCTGGTGCGCGATCGCTCCGGCTCCCGCCGCGTGAGCCTCCTCCCTCCTTCGTCGGGAGACTACTCACGCGGCGAGCGGCTGTTTCAGTTTGCCGGAAATAAAGGACAGCGCATGCGCTTTCGTGAGGGCTCCATGAGGTCACAGATGAAATACGCTTTCGCCATGAAGATCCGAAATTCTTTCGTCGGGATCGGTGTGCTTCTTCTCTTCGCTGCCAACGCCCCTGGCGCCGAGAAAGCGCCTCGCAAGATTGCCACCTTGGAGCGAGGTGCAGGCACTGCGGTGGAGGCTCCGAAGGTTGATCCCTTCGGCGAGCTGGCTTATCGGTTCATCGGTCCTCCGGGTAACCGCGTGGCGGCCGTCGCCGGCGTGCCGGGCGATCTGAACACCGCGTATGCGGGCGCCTCCTCGGGCGGCGTCTGGAAGACGACGGACGGCGGCGTGCACTGGCGTCCCGTGTTCGACGGGCAGCGCGCCCAGTCGATCGGGGCGATCGCGATCGCGCCGTCCGATCCCAATGTCGTCTGGGTCGGAACGGGCGAGACATTCATCCGCAGCAACGTGTCCCTGGGCGACGGCGTGTACCGCTCGACCGACGCCGGGAAGACGTGGACGCATCTCGGCCTGGAGCGCACCGGGCGCATCGGCCGGATCGCCGTCGACCCGCGGGATCCCGACGTGGCGCTCGTCGCCGCGCTCGGCACGGGATACGGGCCGCAGCCGGAGCGGGGCGTCTACCGCACGCGCGACGGGGGAAAGACCTGGGAGCGTGTGCTCTTCATCGACGAGAAAACCGGGATCTCCGATCTCGCGATGGACCCCAACAACCCGCGGATCGTCTTCGCGGGCGCGTGGCAGATCGACATCAAGACCTGGGGGCGCCAGAGCGGCGGGCCGGGCAGCGGCGTGTTCGTCTCGCGCGACGGCGGATCGACCTGGAAGCGGATCACAGGACACGGCCTCCCCGACCCGCCGGTCGGCAAGATCGCCGTATCGATCGCGCCGTCGGACTCACAGCGCGTCTACGCCTTGATCGAGACGGGGCAACGGGGCTCCCTCTGGCGCTCGGACGACGGCGGCGAGAACTGGAAGCTCGTCAACCACAGCCGCCTCT
>JBDTOO010000016.1:0-69896 GCA_039933215.1 Acidobacteriota bacterium | reverse complement strand
TCGAGGCGGTGGTGCGCGCGGCCGAGATCGCCGCTGCGGGCCCAGGACTCGATCTCGTAGAGCGAGGCGATCAACGCGCGAGCGGGCAGGGCGAGATCGCGGTACAGGCGCGCCGTCTGGGAGAAGGAGCCGGCGGCTTCCCGGTAGCGCCCGGCGGCGAAGAGCACGTCCGCGAGTCCGTGGCGGATGATCGCGAGGAGGGACGCGTCGCGCTCGCGCGACATCCGGCGCAGCGCGCGGGCGTATTCACGGCGCGCCTCGTCCAGGCGGTTCAAACGATGCAGGGAGGCGCCGAGATTGTTCAGCGTGCCGACGTAGTTCGTCCAGATGCCGCGCTTCTCGAAGAAGTCGAGCGCGCTGCGCAGAAGAGGGAGGGCCTCCTCTTCGCGTCCGAGCGTCGCCAGAGCCGATCCCACGGCGACGTCCGCCTTGGCCGCCAGCTCGTCGAGCTCGAACGACTGGAAGCTCGCGCGCGCGCGCTTCGCCAGGACGAGGGCTTCCTCGCCCCGGTTCGTCAGGAAGCGCCGCTGGGCTTCGATGTGCTCGACCAGGGCCAGGCCCACTTCGTCGCCGCCGCGGGAGAAGCAGCGGTACGCGAGCTTGAGGTGAGTGCCGCCGAGGTCGAAATCCTGGACCCAGTTGCAGGCCTGACCGGCGAGAAGGTGCGCCTGCCCGCGCAGGAGAGTCATGGGCACGCTCGCCTCCGCCTCCGCCGGCTCGGCCGCAAAGACCGCGGGAGTTCTCCGGAAGAGGTCGAGGGCCGCCTCGGCCAGCCGCAGCGAGCGTGCCGGGCCGGCCGCGATGTGGCGGCCGGATTCCTGGAGCGCATAGAGGAGCCCGTACCGCGCGTCGGCGTTCTCCATGGAGAGGGCCGAGATCGCGTCCGAGAGAAGAGCGGGCTGCCGGGAGGCGTCGAGGAGCCGTTCGCGGATGACCCCGGCGCGCTCGGACGCGGCGATCGCGCGAGTCACGGCGTCCATTCCCCCGGTTCGCGGCGAAGAGGACACGAGCTCCGGTCGGGACCGGAACGGATCGTCCGCCGGAAGCTCATTGACAGCCGGCTCCGAGGCGAACGCGCCCCGGGCCGCCACGTCGCGCAGCTCGGCGTCCAGGCGCGTGATCTCGCGCGCCACGGCCGAGCAACCCTCGCATTCCCGCAGGTGAGCCTCGGCCGACTGGTACGCCGGCTCGGGAAGCTCCTGCACGGCGTAGAGAAGGAGCGTGAAGTCGTCCAGGTGCTCTCTCAATTCAGGCATCGTCGCAGCCTCTTCAGGCATCGGTTGAGCGTCTTGGAAACGCCGGAAGCGGCGAGCGCGACGGAATGGCTGGCGTCGCGAAGCGTTCGGCCTTCCACGTAGTACGCCGCGAGGAGCCGGCGACACGACGACGAGATCTCGGTCAGGGCTTCCCTCAGCGCGAGCTGCCGATCGAGCCGGTTCGGATCCTCGGGGATCGGAACTTCGTCGAACCGGCCGGGACCCGTCGCGAAGACTTCTCCCTGGCGGCGGCCCGCGTCGAGGAACCGGCAGCAACGCGCCCGGAACATGGCGAATACGAAGCCGGGCGGGCTCTCGACGTAGCACCGCTGCCGCAGGGACTCCAGGGCGGTCTCCTGGAGAAGATCTTCGGCGTCCTCGGCGGCGATGCCGAAGCGGCTGCGCGCGTAGGAGACCAGCTTTCTCCTCTCCGCCGGATCGAGCAGAACTCCCTCGACCGCCCTCCAGGCGGCCGGAGGCGAGTTCGCTTCCATCTCATTCATCCGGCGATTCCCCCGCCACCATTGTATTCGTTCGGCGAAATCCGGTCGAAAGCCGGAGGACGGGAGCGCCGACAGGGCTTCCACGGTCGCCGGCGTAAAATGGCCTATGCCAGCCGGCGCCTCGGCGTTTCTCATCCCATGACCGAACCGGCGCCGCCGGCTCTGGGCCCGATCCGCGTTCTCGTCGTCGGAGACGCCGCGAGCACGCGCGCATTCGCCGCGGAGCTCCGCGGCGGTGGCTACGACGCGGAGTGCGCGAACTTCGACGATCGAGCCGGGCTGGAGCGCGCCCTCGAGACGTCTTTGTGGGACATCGTCTTGAGCCAGGACGCGCTGCCGGGCTTCGACGGGCCCACGATTCTCCGGCTCATCCGGCGGATCCGGCCCGGCCTTCCCGTCATCGTGGTGTCGCACGAGTTCGGCGAGAGCATCGCCCGCGCCGCGATGAAGGCGGGCGCGGAGGACTTCATCGCACGAGGCTATCTCGCACGGCTGTGCGCCGCCGTCGATCGAGGCGTGCGGACGGCCCGGCTGCGTCAGGTGTGGGAGGACGCGGCCCGCAGCCTGAGCGACGCGGAAGCCCGCAACGCCGCCTTCATGAACAACAGTCCCGCCGTGGCCTTCATGAAGGATGACGCCGGCCGTCTCGTGTATGCGAACCGCACGTTCGAGACGGTCTTCGGCGTCCGCCTCGAGGATCTGCTCGGGAAGACCGACGCCGAGTGGCTGCCCCCGGGCCCGGCGGCGGAGGTCGCCGCGAACGACGCGCGGGTCATCGCGAGCGGAAAGACCATGCAGTTCGAGGAGCGGGTGCCCGCCCCGGACGGCGACCACCAGTGGCTCGTCTTCAAGTTTCCCTTCCACGACGCCACGGGCCGGACTTTCGTCGGCGGCGTCGCGCTCGACATCTCCGAGCGCAAGGCCACGGAGGAGGCGCTCCGGCATTCCGAGGATCTGTACCGGGATCTGGTCGAGCACAGCCACGTGCTCGTCTGCGTCCACGACCTCGACGGGCGTCTGCTCGCCGTGAACGGGGCGGCCGAAAAGAACCTGGGATACGACCCGCCCTTCCATCCCGACGGAGACACGCGGCGCATCCAGGACATCCTCGCGCCGGAGAGCCGGGCGGGATTCGACGCCTATCTCGATCTGGTCCGTCGCACCGGCGTCGCCTCCGGGACCATGACGGTCATGACTCAGACGGGCGAGCGGCGGTACTGGGAGTACCGCAACACTCTGCGCACGGTCGGCGTCCCGTTCCCCGTGGTTCGGGGGATCGCCTTCGACGTGACGGACCGGATCCGCGCGGAGAGAGAGCTGCGTGAGACCCGCCAGTTTGCCGAGGAGATCATCGCCAGCGCCGGCGAAGGCGTCGTGGTGCTGGGGACCGATCTCCGTTACGTTCTCTGGAACCGGTTCATGGAGGAGCTCACCGGCATCTCTCAGGAGCAGGTCCTCGGCCGGAGCCCTCTCGAGGTTTCTCCGGCGGTCCGGGAGATCGGCGTCTGGGTGCTGATCCAGAAGGCTCTCCTCGGTGAGAAGGTCTCGGCGCACGGGCTGCCCTACACGTTCGTCGGGAGCCGCCGGCCGGGGTGGGCCTCGGCGACTTTCTCTCCGCACCGCGATCCGGACGGCAACATCGTGGGCGTCATCGGGATCGTTCAGGACGCGACCGAGAGCAAGCAGGCGGAAGAACGGCTCCGCGAAAGCCGCGCGTTTCTCGAGAAGGCCCAGGAGGTGGGACACATCGGCAGCTGGATCTCCGAGCCGACCGATGGCGGCACGCTCGTCTGGTCCAGGGAGACCTGCCGCATCTTCGGCATCGAGCCCGATTCGTTCGACGGCCGGATCGAGAGCTTCTTCGCGAGAGTCCATCCTGAAGATCTGGAATCGGTCCGGGCCGCGAGCCTGAAGGCGCTCGAGAGCGGCGAGGCCTACAGCATCGACCATCGGATCGTGCGCCCCGACGGGACGATCCGATGGGTGCACGAGCGTGCGGACGTGCTGCCCGACGCGGCCGGGCGGTCCGGACGAATGGTCGGGATCGTGCAGGACATCACGGAGCGGACGCGGCTCCAGGAGCGATTCCTGCACTCGCAGAAGATGGAAGCGGTCGGACGCCTCGCGGGGGGCGTCGCACACGACTTCAACAACCTCCTGACGGTCATCCTGGGTTACGTCGACCTGCTCCTCTCTCAGGTCTCCGAGGCCGACCCGATGCGCGGCGATCTCGAAGAGGTCCAGAAGGCCGGCGAACGGGCGGCGTCCCTGACGCGCCAGCTCCTGGCGCTCTCGCGGCAGCAGATGCTCGAGCCGAAGGTCATCGACGTCAACGCGGTCGTCGAGAACCTGGAGAAGATGCTGCGCCGACTGCTGGGCGAGGACATCGAGCTCGTGACGCGGCTCCTGCCGGGGGGTGTGCGTATCCGGGCGGATCCCGGACAGCTCGAGCAGGTGATCCTGAACCTCGCGGTGAACGCGAGAGACGCGATGCCGGCCGGCGGCACGATCACCATGGCCACGAGCTCGGCCGCGCTCGACATCCCCCGGGAGCTCGGCCGTTACGCCGTCCGGCCTGGAGAGTACGCGGTCCTCGAGGTCCAGGACACCGGGACCGGGATGGACGCGTCGACCCGGGATCGGATCTTCGAGCCTTTCTTCACGACCAAGGAGAAGGGGAAGGGAACGGGACTCGGCCTCGCGACCGCGTACGGCATCGTGAAGCAGAGCGGCGGATACATCCTTTGCGACACCGAGCCCGCGAAGGGCACGCGCTTCGAGATCTTCCTGCCGCGGACCCTGGACGAGAAGGCCGCGCCGGCGAGACCCTCCCAATCGCTTCGCGACTTCCCGAGGGCGACGGAGACGATTCTCCTGGTCGAGGACGAGGACGGCGTCCGGGAGCTTTCGAGGAAGCTGCTCGAGGCTCTCGGCTACGTGGTGCTGGAGGCGTCGGGTGGGAAGAAGGCGATCGAGATCGCCGAGCGCTATCCCGACACGATCCACGTCCTCCTGACCGACGTCGTCATGCCCGGACTGAACGGACTCGACCTGTCGGCCCGCATCCTCGCGATCCGGCCGGCGATCGTCGTCCTCTACATGTCCGGATATCCCGATCCCGCGGCCGCCGACCTCGGGAAGCTCGCTCCCTTTCTCCGCAAGCCGTTCACGCCGGAGGGACTGGCGACCCGGCTCAGGGACCTCCTCGCGGGTTAGCCGTCATTTGGTAATGTGAACGGTATCCCGTGAACAGGAGCCTGGCACCCGACTCGATCTCCGCGGGGCGGATCTTCGTCGTGGACGACGATCCTCTCGTGGCGTCGCTGCTTTCGAGTCTCCTGACCGGAGCGGGGTACCGGGTCGAACGGTTCGCCGAGGGGCGTCCCGCCCTCGAGGCGATCCGGGCGGACTCGCCGGATCTGGTTCTGCTGGATCTCGAGCTGCCCGACCTGAGCGGGCTCGACGTTCTGGTCGACATCCGCGCCGACCCGGACACGCGCCTCCTCCCCGTCGTCATGCTGACAGGTCACGCGGCGAAAGAAGCGAAGCTGCGGGCGATCCGCGAAGGCGTCACCGACTTCCTCTCGAAGCCCTTCTCGCCCGAGGAGCTGGTCCCGCGGGTGCGGTCGCTCGTGATGTTGAAACAGTTCGCCGACGAGCACGAGCACGCGGAGCGCGTGATCCTGACGCTCGCCCGGACGATCGACGCGCGGGACCCGTTCACGGCGGGGCACAGCGGCCGGGTCGCCGAGTACGCCGATCGGATCGCCCAGCGCATGGGCCTCGATCCGGCAGCCCGCATCGAAATGCGCAGGGGCGCCCTCTTCCACGACCTCGGCAAGATCGTGATTCCGGACGCGATCCTGAACAAGCCCGGCAAGCTCGATGCCGAGGAGAGGCACGTCATCGAGCAGCATCCCGTCGTCGGGTACGACCTCCTCTCTCCGATGCGGACGATGCAGAAGACGCTCGGGGTCGTTCAGCATCACCACGAGAGGCTGGACGGGTCCGGCTACCCGCACGGACTCTCCGGAGACGCGATTCCGCTTCCCGTCCGGATCGTGACGGTGGCCGACGTCTTCGACGCCCTGACGAGCGATCGCTCTTACCGCGGGGCCCTGAAGCTCGAGGTGGCCCTGGAGGTCCTCGTCGAGGGCGTGCAGAAGGGGTGGTGGGACCGGCACGCTTTGGACGAGCTGCGCGGAAGCATCTCCGAGTCCGGGCTCATCGGAAGCTCGACGTCTCCGTGATCCCATCCGAGGACCTGACCGACGTGCGTCTGGCCGCGCGGCTTGCCCGGCAGATGGCGCACGACCTGAACAACGTGGCCGCGATTCTCTCAGGCCACGTCTATCTGCTGCGCGCCGCCGCGGAGCCGCTCGAAGAGGGGCTCGAAGCCGTCGAAAAGGCCAACGATCAGATGGCGAGGATGACGCAGAGCCTGTCCGCGCTCGCCGCCCTGGGAGACGAAGCGCCCGCCCCCTTCGATTTGAACGAGCTCGCCCACGAAGAACAGCGCTCGGCGGCGCAGAACGGCCACGCGCTGGAGCTCGACCTCGAGGCCGGCCTGCCTCTCGTTCCCGGCCGGAAGGCCGACCTTCGGAGGGCGATCCAGGCCCTCCTCGCCAACGCCCGGGAGGCGAGCCCGCCAGGGCATCCGATCGGGCTCCGGACGCGAAGCGTCGCGGAGGACGGCACCGTGCGCCTCGAGATCCGCGACACCGGCGCCGGCGTCCTCTCGGGAAGCGAAGGGCGTTCCTTCGACCCCCTCTTCAGCACGCGCGGCGAGAAGGGCCGCGGGATCGGCCTCACCGTCGCCGTGGCGGTGGCGGCGATGCACGGGGGGTCCTGCACTCTGGAGAGCACGGACGGGGGCGGAACGGCGGCGGTCCTCGCTCTTCCCGTCTCGAGATAGACCGCGTCGAGGCGCCGGCGCGCTGGCCGGCCGCGATCAGGCGGGAGTGGGGGAGAGCTCGACGTCGAGTCCCGGGAGGACGAACACGAACGTGCTTCCCGACCCGAGGCGGCTCTCCGCCCAGATCCTTCCCATGTGCGCCGTCAGAATCGCCCGGCTGATGAAGAGACCGAGCCCGAGCCCTTCGCGCGCCGCGCCCTCGAGCTGCCGGTAGCATTCGAAGATCGCCCGCAGATCCTCCTGAGGGATTCCCGGGCCGGTGTCGCGCACTTCCACCCGGACGAGGCGGTGGATCGTCGACACGCTCAGGACGATGTCTCCGCCGCTGGGCGTGAACTTGATCGCGTTGGAGAGGAGGTTCGAGAGGACCTGGAACATCCGATCGTGATCGAGGTTCGCCGCGATGGGACCGTCGGCGCCGGCCAGGCTGAGTGTCAGAGACTTGGCGAGGGCCAGGGGACGAAAGCAGTCGATCGCTTCGTGGAGGACGATCGAGAGGTCGGACGGGCGGAGCGCGGTCCGAAGCTGCCCCTGATTCAGCATCGCGAGGTCGACCAGGTCCGAGAGCAGCCGGTCCATCCGCGCGATCGCCCGCTTCATGCGGTCCCCGTTCTCCTCCGCCGCATCCCCTTCGTGGGAGAGGAAGAGCTTCGCGTTCAGAGTCAGCACCGTGAGCAGGGTGCGCAGATCGTGGGCGAAGATCGCCAGCAGTCGATCCCGATCCGAGACCTTCCAGTCCGCGGCCGAGTGGGCCTGGCGCTCGTGCGCGAGAAGCGCAAGCGCGTCCGAGAGGTTTTCGCCCGTCGCGAGATCCGCGAGGCGTGTCGGCGGGGCGCCGCCCCGGTGCCCCTCGCTGGCGGACCTCGGCCCCCCGGGAAGCGGGGTCCGATGCAGTTGCTCCCTTTTCTTGTGGATGTACGCAAGCGTACACCCGAACGCCCCGGACAGGGGCGCCTTTCGCGTTTCGGGCTCGAAATGCGCCTCGAAGGCTTCATGGGGGGGAGCCCCCGCCGGCCGCACCGAGGCCGATCGCGTCGAGAAAACGGGCCGCGACGAGGGGGGCGTCGAAGGACTCGACACGGCGCCGCCCGGCCTCTCCGAAACGGCGCCCTGCGGCCGGGTCCGACAGCAGCCCGGCGAGAGCGGAGGCGAGCGCGGCGGCATCCCCCGGCGGGACGAGCCGGCCGGACACCTCGTGGGCGACGAGCTCCGGGACGGCCGCGGCTCGCGCCGCCACGATCGGGAGCCCGGCGGCCATGGCCTCCAGGAACACGATGCCGAACGCCTCCTGCCGGGAAGGGAGGCAGAAGATCGAGGCGCGCCGGTACTCCTCCGCCAGGCGCGCGAAGGGGAGATGGCCGAGGAAAACGGCGCGGCCGCCGAGGCCGAGAGCGTGCGCACGGGACTCGAGGCGGCCGCGCTCCGGCCCCGAGCCGACGACGCGCAGACGAGCGTCCGGGAGCCGCGCCAGGGCGTCGAGCAATGTCGCGATGTCCTTGCGGGGATAGAGATGGGCGACGCAGAGGATCGACGGGTAAGGCCCGTCGGGGGGCCCGGAAGCTTCCCCGAGCGCGCGCGTCCAGCGCGCGAGATCGATCGGCTCGGGGACGACCGCGATCCGGCGGCGCGGCAGGGCATACTCCGCGGCGATCCTTTCCGCGGCGTGCTCGCTCGGAGCGACGACGCCGGCGGCGCCGCGAACGTGCATCCCCTCGAAGAACGCCTCCGCGCGAAGCCTCAGGGCCGGGAGACCGCGCTCGTACCTCGCTTCTTCCGCGGCCGTCCCCTTGATGGCGGCGATCCACGGGGTGGAGGAGAGACGGGAGAGGCGGGCGAGAAAGACGCCGTCCATGTCGAAGGCGACGATCGCGTCGAGGCCGGCGGAGTCGCGGCGGGTCCGGCTCGCCGCGCGCCAGTCGAAGACGAGCCGCTCGGGGAGCGACACGTGCCCCGCCCGGGGGGTCGGAGCGAGAAGAGCCACGTCGTGTCCGAGGTCCTGCAGGGCGCGCCGCAGGACGGAGATGCCCACGAAGGTCCCGCTGCCGCCCTCGACGTCCGCGGGCGTGCCGGTCAGGAAGAGGAGGCGGGCCACGGCGCTGATATATACCCGACGTGTCTCGCGCGCCGGTCGAGGACGTTCGCTCTTACTACGCGAAGATCCTTCCCTTCTACGAGAAGGAGGCCATCGCGCGTTCCCATCTCGTCTTCTGGCGGGGGCTCGCGCGGCGGTGGAGGCCGGAGAGCATCCTGGAGGTCGGGTGCGGGATCGGGCGGATCACGGCGGCGCTCTCCCGTCTCGCACCGACCGTCGGAATCGACGTGTCCCTGGAGATGCTGGACGTCGCCGTCGCGAGCGTCGCCGCGGGGTCGGCGGCCCGGTTCGCCGCCGCCGACATGCGGCGCGTCGCCTTCGGGCGCCCCTTCGACCTGATCGTCGCGCCGAGCGATCCCTTTTCGCATCTCCTCTCCCTCGCCGACCGGCGGCGTGCCCTGCGCGCGGTCGCGGCGCAGCTCGCGCCCGCCGGCCGGTTCGTCCTCGAGGGGCTCTACCGGCGGGACCGGCAGACCGAGCTCCCCCCGCGGCGGATCCGGCACCCGGAGGGCGTGCTCGAGATCGAGGAGGCCTGGTACCCCGTCGGCGTGCGCGACCTGTGGCACGGCCGATACCGGTATTCGGACCGCCGGCCGGGGGAGCGCGACCGAACCCTCGACGCGGCGTTCGTCGCGCGCGCCTGGAAGATCCGGGAGATCTCCGCCCTGTTCGAGGAGTGCGGCCTCGCTGTCGAGACGCTCTGGGGAGACTTCGACGGCCGCCCGTTTTCGAGGGACGCCGCGCGCGTCGTCGTCGTCGCCCGCCGGAAGCGCGGGCTCATCTCCCCGGCGCGCGATGCGGTCCCGGGGAAGCGGACGGCGATCCGCCCCCGGGCGCGGTCCAGCAGTCCCAGGCCGCCCGCGCGATCCCGGCGATGACGCCTTCCCGCGCCGCCTGATCGGCGCGGGAGTCGGAGACGAACACGACGACGGCCAGGTGGCGCCCGTCCGGAAGCGTGACGATCCCGGCGTCGTTCGTGGCCCGGTCCATTCCTCCGACGGTGCCCGAAGAACCCGTCTTGTGCGCGACGTCCGTTCCCGGAGGGAGGAGCCCGCGCAGGCGGCCGGGTCCCACCGGCGTGGCCCGCATCCACCCGAGAAGCGCGCTCCGGCTCTCCCCGGACAGGACGCGGCCCTTTTCGAGGAGGGCGAGCAGATCCGCGGCGGCATCGGGAGTCGCCCAATTGCGGTACTGCACGTCCTCGCTCCGCGACATCCCGGCCTCGCTCGTGGCGACGGTCAGTCCGGAGATCCCGATCTCCCGCAAGAAGCGCGTGACCTCGTCCGGGCTCACGAGTCGCAGAAGGAGGTCGGACGCCGTTCCGTCGCTGTCGACGATCGTGGCGCGCAGGAGATCTTCGAGCGTCGGCTCGAGGCGGCCGCCGCGGGGAAACCGGTCCCGCATCGGGCTGTGCACGCGGGGAGGAGCGAGGTCGGCCGCGAGAACCGGGGTCCGCGCGTCGAGGCTCAGCGTTCCGCGGTCGACCCGCCGCAGGATCGCCATGGCGATCGGCACCTTGTAGACGCTCTGCATCGGAAAGCGGGCGTCTCCGTTCGTGGAGGCCCTCTCGCCCGTCTCGATCAGGAGGGCGGAGGCGCCGACCCGTCCTCCCGCGGGTTCCGCGATCCGGGCCATGCGGTCCTGCAGGGCTTCCCGCCCGCACGGGCCGCCCGCGGAGGCCGCGGCGGCCAGGAGGAGGGTGGCGATCACGGGACCAGATCCATGGAGGGGAATTCTACGGGAGCTCCGCCGAGGTCCATCCTTTCTCGCGGTGCGTTGTAGCATCGGCCAGGGGGTGGAGATGGCGTCGCGAAGCACCGAAGCCGCCGCGTGGCCCGCCGTTCCGCTGGAGGAGTGGAAGGAGACCTGCGCGACGCTCCATATGTACGCGCAGGTCGTCGGGAAGGTCCGGCTGGCGCTGGCCCCGCCCGTCAATCACTGGTGGCACGTGCCCCTGTATGTCGCGGCGTCCGGACTGACCACCTCGGCGATCCCGCACCCAGGCGGCGCCTTCGAGATCCGGTTCGATTTCGTCGATCACCTCGTCGCGATCGAGACGAGCACCGGGGAGAGC
This sequence comes from Acidobacteriota bacterium, assembly GCA_039933215.1. Classification (GTDB taxonomy): domain Bacteria; phylum Acidobacteriota; class Thermoanaerobaculia; order UBA5066; family Gp7-AA6; genus JALYUA01. The sequence continues at coordinate 59,056 of JBDTOO010000016.1, read as the reverse complement.
CGCGTCATTCCGCTCACGGCCCGCCCCGTCGCCGACTTCTACGCGGACGTGCTCGCCGCGCTGACGTCTTTGAACATCCCCGTGAAGATCTGGAAAATGCCCGTCGAGGTCCCGGACCCGATTCCGTTCGACGAGGACCGCACCCATTCCTCCTACGACCCCGACGGGGCCCGCCGGTTCTGGCTCGCGCTGGTCGCGATGGAGCCGGTCTTCGAAGCGTTTCGGGGGAGGTTCCTCGGGAAGGCGAGCCCGGTGCACTTCTTCTGGGGAAGCTTCGATCTCGCAGCGACCCGTTTTTCCGGTCGGCGCGCGCCGGAGCGCCCGGGCGCCGACGCCATCACTCGGGAGGCCTATTCGCACGAGGTGATCAGCGCCGGATTCTGGCCGGGAGGAAACGGCGTCGACGCGTCCTTCTACGCGTACGCGGCCCCCGAGCCGGAGGGTTACGCCGACGCGTCCGTGGGACCCGACGGGGCCTACTACCATCCGGAGATGAAGGAGTTTCTCCTTCCCTACGAGGCCGTCCGGCAGTCGCCCTCGCCGTCGCGCGCTCTCACGGAATTTCTCGAGAGCACCTACGACGCGGGGGCGCGCCTCGCGAAATGGGATCGGCAGGCGCTGGAGCGTCCGTAAGACACGACGACCCTTCCGCCGCTCGGTGGACGCTGGCGGCCGCCATTCTCGGGTCGAGCATCGCCTTCCTCGACGCGAACGTCGTCAGCGTGGCGCTCCCCGTCATCCAGAAGAATCTCTCCGCCACGGTCTCGTCCGCGCAGTGGGTTGTCGAGGCGTATGCGCTCTTTCTGTCCGCACTCGTCCTGGTCGGAGGCTCCCTCGCGGATCGCTTCGGGCGCCGTCGCGTGTTCGTCGTCGGTGTTGCGGCGTTCGCGGCGGCGTCGGTGCTCTGCGGACTGGCACCGAGCGCGCCGGCGCTGATCGCGGCCCGCGCCGCGCAGGGAATCGCCGCGGCGCTCCTCGTGCCTTCGAGCCTCGCGATTCTGGCGGCGGCCTATCCGCCCGGGAAACGGGGGCGCGCGATCGGGACGTGGTCGGCGCTGACTTCCATCTCCGGAGCCGTTGGACCGGTCCTCGGCGGATGGCTCGTCGAGGCGGCGTCGTGGCGGGCCGTCTTCTTCTTGAACGTCCCGATTGCCGCGGTCGTCCTCGTCATCGCGCGCGCGAAGATCCGCGAGAGCCGGAACCCCGGCGCTGGCGGCGTCGACGTGCCGGGAGCGCTCCTCGCGACCGCCGGGCTCGGCGGCGTCGTGTTCGGCTTGATCGAGCTGCCGTCCTCCGGGTGGGGCGCGCCCCTCGTGTTCGGGCCGCTCGCGGGCGGGACCGCGTGCCTCGTCGCTCTCGTCGCCGTGGAGCATCGCCGGTCGAGCCCGATGGTGCCCATCGCTCTCTTCCGCATTCGGGCCTTCGCGGCGACAAACATCCTCACGTTCTTTCTCTACGGAGCTTTCGGGGCGGCCTTCTTCTTTCTGCCGTTCGAGCTCATCCAGGGGAAGGGCTACTCGTCCGCCGCGGCGGGTGCGGCCATGCTTCCCATCGTCCTGCTCATCTCATCCCTCTCGCGCACCGCGGGAAAGCTGGCCGATCGCCTGGGCCCCCGCCTCTTCCTGACCGCGGGTCCGTCCATCGTGGCGGCCGGATTCCTGCTCCTCGCGCTCCGCGTTCCGGAGCACGGCTACGTCTCCGGCATCCTGCCCGGCGCCTGCGCGATGGGTCTCGGCATGGCCCTGACGGTCGCCCCGCTCACGACGACCGTCTTGAACGCGGTCGATCGCCGCCAGTCCGGCGCCGCGTCCGGGATCAACAACGCCGTGGCGCGCGTGGCCGGGCTCCTGTTCATCGCCGCGGTCGGGGTGGTCGCCTCGAGGGCGTTCGATCGGGACCTCGACCGGCGCCTGGCGTCGCCCGGCTTCTCGTCCGCCGCCCGCGCGATGCCCGAGGCCGAACGCCGCAAGCTCGGCGCCGCGAGGGCGCCCTCCGGGCTCCCGGAGCCCGAGCGGCGGAAGGTCCAGGAGACGATCGCCCTCGCCCTCGGCTCGTCCTTCCGGGTCGTGATGGAGATCGGAGCGGCCCTCGCCCTCCTCGCGGGAGCTTGCGCCGCGTTCGGCCTGCGATCGGGCGGCCCGCAATCGGAACGGTCTTCGGCGAAAGCCCGCTGACGGGAGAGCGGGCCGCGGCGTGGTCCGAGGCGTCAGGGCACCGCGTGCGAACATGCCGCCGATCCGGAGGAACCGATGCTCGCTTACGTCTTCTGGCACTGGAAGTCCTCCTCCCTCGAGGACGCGCGGTACGAGGAGCTCATCCGGAACTTTCACGCGTCTCTCGCCGCCGCCCCGCCGGCCGGCTTCGTGCGCTCGGCGGCGGCGGCGGTCGAAGGCGCGCGGTGGGCGGCGTCGGGCGGCCGCTCTTACGAGGAGTGGTACGGCACGCGGGGATTCGCGGACTTCGACGCCTTGAACGAGGGCGCGGTCGGTCCGGCCCACGCCGCCGCCCACGACGCCGTGGCCCGGGCCGCGGGCGGCGGAACGGCCGGCGTGTACCGCCTCCGGCGGGGCGAGGCCGGCCCCGGCGGCGTCCTCTTCGCGCACTGGTTCGACAAGCCCGCGGGGATGCGCTACGCCGAGCTCGACCGGCTCCTCGAGCCGTTCACGGGTCCGGCCGCCGCGCTGTGGATGCGCCAGATGGTCCTCGGGCCTTCGCCGGAGCTCTGCATCCGGTCCGCCGAGCCGCTGGCGCTGCCCGACCCGCTCCGGCCCCTCATTCTGCCGCTTCGGCCGGTCTGGCCCCCGCCCCGCGGATGAGCGCCGCGGTCGCGCCGGCTTCGGTCGCCGCGCCGGGCCGCGGGACGCGGGCGGATGGCGGCGGGCCGTTAGACTGACTCCGTGGCGAAGACTCCCGTCCGCCGGACGTCCACGACTTCGCGCCGGAAGACCGCGGTGACGCCGGCCCCCTTCTTCTCCGAAGAGGATCTCTTCCTCTTCCACGAGGGGAGCCACTTCCACGCGCAGAACCGGCTCGGTTCGCACCCGACGGAGCTCCCCGGCTCCGGCGCCGGAACGCATTTCGCCGTGTTCGCTCCCGCGGCGGCCTCGGTGAGCGTCGTCGGAGACTTCAACGGCTGGCAGGGCGGCGCGCATCCCCTTTCCCCCCGCGGCCAGGCCGGAGTCTGGGAGGGCTTCGTTCCCGGCGTGGGCGAGGGCGCCGTCTACAAGTACCGGATCGTTTCGAGGTTTCGCGGCTACACCGTCGACAAGGCGGATCCTTACGCGTTCCGGCAGGAAACGCCCCCGCGCACCGCGTCCATCGTGACCGCGCTCGAATTCTCATGGACGGACGAGGAATGGATGGCTTCGCGCCGCGACCGGCAGCGCCCCTCCTCGCCGCTCTCGATCTACGAAGTGCATCTCGGGTCGTGGCGCCGCGGACCGGACGGCCGCTTCCTCAACTATCGCGAGATCGCGGAGCCGCTCGCCGACTACGCGCGGTCCATGGGCTATACCCACGTCGAATTCCTTCCCGTGATGGAGCATCCCTACTACGCGTCGTGGGGCTACCAGGTGACCGGATATTTCGCGGTCACCGCGCGGCAGGGGAGCCCGCAGGATTTCCAGGCCCTGGTCGATCATCTCCACCGCAGTGGGATCGGCGTCATCCTCGACTGGGTGCCCTCGCATTTCCCCACCGACGAGCACGGCATCGGCTACTTCGACGGCACGCATCTCTACGAGCACGCGGACCCGCGGCAGGGCTTCCATCCCGACTGGAAGAGCGCCATCTTCAACTACGGGCGGCCGGAGGTCCGGAGCTTTCTCATCTCGTCGGCGCTCTTCTGGATCGAGCAGTACCACGCGGACGGCCTGCGCGTGGACGGCGTCGCTTCGATGCTCCACCTCGACTACTCCCGCGACCCCGGCGAGTGGATCCCGAACGCGTTCGGAGGCCGCGAGAATCTCGACGCCATCACCTTTCTTCGGCGGCTGAACGACCATGTGCTCGGCTCCCACCCGGACGTCCTGACAATCGCCGAGGAGTCGACGTCCTGGCCCATGGTGACGCGGAGCACGATCCTCGGCGGTCTCGGCTTCCGGATGAAATGGGACATGGGCTGGATGAACGACACGCTCGAATACATGGAGCAGGACCCCGTCCACCGCGCCTTCCACCACGGCAACCTGACGTTCCGGCCGATGTACGCGTACTCGGAGAACTTCCTGCTGCCGCTTTCACACGACGAAGTCGTTCACATGAAGGGATCGCTCCTTCACCGGATGCCGGGGGACGAGTGGCAGCGGTTCGCGAACCTGCGCCTCCTGCTGGCGTTCCAGGCGGCTGTGCCCGGCAAGAAGCTGCTCTTCATGGGTGGAGAGATCGGGCAGTGGGCGGAGTGGGATCACGATTCGAGCGTCCAGTGGTTTCTGCTGGAGCAGCCCTTCCACGCCGGCGCGCAGCGATGGGCGGCGGAGTTGAACCGCCTGCACGCGCGCGAGGCGGCGCTCCACGAGCTCGACTTCGACCCGGCCGGGTTCGAATGGATCGACCTGCAGGACAGCCCGCAGAGCGTCCTCTCGTTTCTGCGCCGGGCGATCAACGGCGACGCCGTGATCGCCGTCTTCAATTTCACGCCCGTTCCCCGGCACGGATACGGGATCGGCGCACCGTGGGGCGGTCCCTGGCGCGAGATCGCCAACGGCGACGCGGCCGAATACGGAGGCAGCGGCCTCGGCACCGGTGACCTCGTCGAGGCGGAGCCCCTGTCGAGCCACGGGCGCCCTTTCCGCCTCACCCTGACGCTGCCGCCTCTCTCGGCGATCTTCCTCTCCGCGTCCGCGCCGCCCCCTCCTCCGCCGGCCGAGCCGGAACCGAAGCCCGAGACGGAGACCGAGACGGAATCGGACGAGGCGACCGGAGAGGCCGCGGATCCGGTGCCGGCGAAGTCCGCGCCGGACGGGATCTCGCCCGCCGCCGCGCGGACGGCCGAGCCGGCCGCGGCAGGGCCCGCGCGCTCTCCTGACACGGACACGCCGGGGGATGAGGGGTGACGCGCTACCTCTGCGTCCACGGTCACTTCTACCAGCCGCCCCGCGAGAATCCCTGGACGGGGGAGATCGGCATCGAGAAGACCGCGGCGCCGTTTCACAACTGGAACGAGCGCATCACGGAAGAGTGCTACCGGCCGAACGCGGCCCCGGTGGTCCGTTTGCCGGACGGGTCCGAGCGCCGCTTTCCCTCGAACTACGCGCGGATGAGCTTCAACTTCGGTCCGACGCTCCTCGCGTGGCTCGACCGGCGCGCGGCCGACGTGTCGAGAGAGATCCGGCGCGCGGACCGGGAGAGCCGCGACCGGTTCGGCGGGCACGGGTCCGCGATCGCGCAGGCCTACAACCACATGATTCTCCCGCTCGCGTCGCCGCGCGACCGGTGGACGCAGGTCTACTGGGGAATCCGGGACTTCGAGCACCGCTTCGGCCGGTCGCCCGAGGGCCTCTGGCTGCCCGAGACCGCGGTCGACCTGGCGACGCTCGAGGTTCTGGCCGGCCAGGGGATCCGTTTCACGATCCTCGCGCCGGAGCAGGCGGCCCGCGTGCGTGCGATCGGAGAGCCGGAATGGACGGACGTCTCCGGTGCCCGGATCGATCCCCGGCGCGCGTACGAGGCGCGGCTCCCGTCGGGCCGCCGCATCGCGATCTTCTTCTACGACGGGGGCGCCTCGCACGCCATCGCCTTCGGCGCGCTCGCCGAGGGAGGGGAGGGCTTCGCACGCCGCCTCGCCTCGCTCGCCGCGGACGTCCCGGGCGATCAGCTTCTCCACGTCGCGACCGACGGAGAGACGTACGGCCACCATCACCGCGGCGGCGAGATCGCGCTCGCGGAGGGTCTGGACGAGCTCGTCCGAAGCGGGTTTGCGCGGCTGACGAACTACGGCGAGTTTCTCTCGCTCCATCCGCCGGCGTTCGAGGTCGAGATCGTCGAGAACACCGCGTGGAGCTGCGCGCACGGCCTCGGCCGGTGGCGCGACGACTGCACGTGCCGCACCGGACTGCACCCCGGATGGGTCCAGGTCTGGCGGGGGCCCCTCCGCGACGCCCTCGATCGTCTCCGCGACGACCTCGCCGCCGTGTTCGAAGATCGCGGCGCCCGGATCTTCTCGGATCCCTGGGCGGCGCGGGACGCGTCGATCGCGGTCGTGCTCGACCCCTCGACGGACGCCTTCGACGACTTTCTCTCGAGGCACGCGGCGGCGCCCGTGGACGCCTCCCTCGGGCGGGACGCGGGCCGGCTTCTCGAGATGCAGCGGCACGCGATGCTCATGTATACGAGCTGCGGGTGGTTCTTCGACGACCCGGGAGGCCTCGAGACGACGCAGATCCTCCGCTACGCGGCGCGCGCGATCGAGCTCTGTCCCGACGACGCGAGGGGGCCGATCGAGGCGGAGTTCCTGCGGCGGCTCGACGGCGTCGCGAGCAACGATCCGGAAGCGGGCAGCGGCCGGCGCATCTACGAGTCCTCGGCGGGAGAGCGCCGGGATCTGGCGGCGGCCGGCGGTTGATCCGCTTCGGGCGTCGGGGACTTCCCCGGTAAGATGCGCCGCGCCGTGAAAGACCCTGCTTCCGACCGGGATCCGCATTCGGCCGCTGGCACAAACCCGGCAGGGCCCGCCGCCCGGGTCGCGCGCGACGCGGCGCCAGGCTCCTCTCGGCGGGACGCGCCGCGGGTCTGAAATCACTCAATTCCTGATAGGATTGGACTTAATCGATGCGCTCTCAGCCCACGCCGCATCCCCGGCTCCCGGAAGCCCTGCAGCCGCTCGCCGCCATCGCGCGGGACCTCCGATGGACCTGGCGTCCCGGCGTCCGGGCCCTCTTCGCGAGCGTCGATCGAGCCGTCTGGGAATCCGAGGAGGAGAATCCGGTCGCCCTCCTGGAACGGGTCTCGCCCGAGCGGCTGGAAGCCCTCGCCCGAGACGAGGACTTTCTCTCGCGCGTGGCCGCCCTGGTCTCCGAGATCGGGATCGAGGACGACGGCGAGCCGCTGCACCCGGGAACGCGGGCGATGCAGCAGCGTGGAGACCGCGTCGCCTACTTCTCGGCGGAATTCGGCCTGACGGAGCTGCTGCCCGTCTACGCCGGCGGGCTCGGCGTGCTCGCCGGCGATCACCTGAAGTCCTCGAGCGACCTGAGGATTCCTCTCGTCGGAGTCGGCCTGTTCTACCGGCAGGGGTATTTCCGCCAGTCGCTCGCCCGCGGCGAAGGGCAGCGGGAATCGGCGCTCTCCGTCGACCCCGCGCACCTTCCCATCTCGCTTCCCGCGACGCCGGACGGCGCCCCTCCCGTGATCACGGTGCGAGTGGCAGGCCGCGACGTGCGGATTCTGATCCGGCTCGTCCAGGTCGGCCGCGTGCCGCTCCTCCTGCTCGACACGGACCTCGAGGAGAACCACCCCGACGACCGGTCGATCACGTCCACTCTCTACGGCGGCGACCAGGAGACGCGCATCCGCCAGGAGATCGTCCTCGGCATCGGTGGCTTGCGCGCGCTCGACCTCCTGAAGATGCGGCCGACCGTGCGCCACATCAATGAAGGACACGCCGCCTTCGTCGGCCTCGAGAAGATCCGGCAGCTCGTCTCTGAGGAAGGCCTCTCGTTCTCCGAAGCCCGCGAGCACGCCGCCGCGGGCAACGTCTTCACGACGCACACGCCCGTGCCGGCGGGGATCGATCGGTTCTCCGTGGAGCTCGTCGCGAAGTACCTGACCGAGGAAGTCTCCGGAGCGGGGATCACGTTCGAGGAGTTCGTCAAGCTCGGCCAGGAATCGACGGGAAACCCGCTCGAGCCCTTCTCGATGGCGGTCCTCGCCCTTCGGCTGTGCGGTCACGCGAACGCGGTCTCCCAGCTCCACGCGCGCGTCTCGCGCAGGCTCTGGCTCGGGCTCCTCCCCGAGCTCGCGGACGAGGACGTTCGAATCCGCGCGATCACGAACGGGGTCCACCGGCCGACGTGGACGGCCCCCGAGATCGCGGCCCTCGCGATCCTCGAGTCTCCCGAATCGGTGCCCGCGGCGCGGCTCTGGAGCGTGCACGAGCGTCTCCGCGCGAGACTCGTCGAAACGTGCCGCGCGAGACTGCGGCGCCACGCCGCCGAGCAGGGGATGTCCGCCGACGACGTGGCGGCGGCGGGGGCCGTGCTCGATCCGAACGCGCTGACGATCGGGTTCGCGCGGCGCTTCGCGACCTACAAGCGCGCGAACCTCGTCTTCCGCGATCCGGACCGCCTCCTCCGCATCCTCGCGGCCGCGCCGGTGCAGTTCCTCTTTGCGGGGAAGGCGCATCCGCACGACGACCCGGGCAAGGAGCTGTTGCGGGCGATCGCGGCCCACGCCGAGGAGCCCGCCTTTCGCGGCCGGGTCGTGCTGCTGCCCGACTACGACATGCGGCTCGCGCGCGAGCTCGTCGCCGGCTGCGACGTCTGGCTGAACAACCCGGTGCGTCCGCACGAGGCGTCGGGCACTTCCGGCATGAAGGCCGGCATGAACGGCGTGCTGAACCTCTCCGTCCTGGACGGCTGGTGGGACGAGGCGCCCTACGAGGAGACCGGATTCGTGATCGGCCCGGCGACGGACTACGCGCCGGACGAGGAGGTCGCCGCGTCTCTCTACGAAGCGCTGGAGTCGCGCGTGCTTCCGCTCTTCTTCGAGCGCGACGAGGCGGGCCTGCCCGCCGGATGGATCGACAAGATGGTCCAGAGCATTTCGCGCATCGGCCGGCAGTTCTCGTCGGACCGGATGGTCCTGCAGTACCTGGAGCTCTGCTACGTCCCGGCGTCCGAGCGCCGCCGCGGGCTGCTCGAGGGGCAGAGGCCGGATCCTTACGCCCTGGCGCCGTTCTCCAGCGCGCAGGGATGAAGACGCCCCGCGGGTGAGCGCGCCCGCACCGCCCGCACTCTCCGCGCGGATCGCCGGCATCCTCCTCCACGTTTCGTCTCTGCCCGGGCGCTTCGGAATCGGCGACCTGGGACCAGGGGCGGTGACGTTCCTGGACTGGGCCGCCCGTGCGGGTCAGTCGCTCTGGCAGGTGCTCCCGCTCGCGCCGACCGGCGGAGGCCATTCGCCCTACGGCGGCTCGTCGGCATTCGCCGGAAACCCTCTCTTTCTCTCGCCGGAGCGCCTCGCCGCGGAAGGCTGGCTCTCCGAGTCGGACTTCGCGGCGGAGGACGCCGGAGCGCGCTCGGGCGGCGTCGACTTTTCCCGCGTCGGCCCGTGGAAGGAGACGGTTCTTCGCACGGCCTGGGGCCGCTTCGCCGACCGCGCCGACGGAGAGGCGCGCCTCGCATTCGAGCGCTTCCGGTCCGCGCCCGAGCAGGCCGCATGGCTGGACGACTGGTGTCTCTTCGACGCTCTTCATCGGCGAGCGGGCGGCGCCCCCTGGAATTCCTGGGAGGCCGGACTCGCGGAACGCGATCCGGCGTCGCTCGCGCGGGCGCGCCGGGAGCTCGCGGAGGAGGTCGCGTACTCCGGCTGGATTCAGTTCCAGTTCGATCGACAGTGGGGGATCGTCCGACGCGAGGCGCGGGCGCGCGGGATCTCGATCCTCGGAGACCTCCCGATCTACGTCGCCCACGACAGCGCCGACGTCTGGGCCCACCGGGAGCTCTTCGCGCTCGACGCGGAGGGCCGGCCCGCCCGGATCGCCGGCGTGCCGCCGGACTACTTCAGCGAGACGGGACAACTCTGGGGATATCCCGTCTACCGGTGGGATGCGAACGCCGCCGAGGGCTATGCGTGGTGGATCGAGCGCCTCCGCGCGAACCTTCGTCTCACCGACGCCGTGCGGATCGACCACTTCCGCGGGTTCGCGTCGTACTGGGAGGTCGAGGCCGGCGAGAGCACCGCCGTGCGCGGACGATGGGCCGCCGGACCGGGCCGCGATCTCTTCGACGCCGCCCGGCGCGCGCTTCCCGCCCTCCCGCTCGTCGCCGAGGATCTCGGCACGATCACCCCCGACGTCTCCGCTCTCTTGGACGAGCTCGGGATACCCGGCATGAAGGTGCTGCAGTTCGCCTTCTCGGAGGAAGACAGCCCGCACCTGCCTCACCGGCACTCCGAGAACGCGGTCGCGTACACGGGCACGCACGACAACGACACCTCGCGCGGGTGGGCGGCGGCGCTGACGGACTCGGAGCGCGAGCGATTCCGGCTCTACACCGGGGAGGACCCGGTCTCGGCGGCGGCGCTCATCCGGCTGGCCGGAGCGTCCGTCGCGCGGATGGCCATCGTGCCCCTTCAGGACGTGCTCGATCTCCCTTCGGAGGCGCGGATGAACACGCCGGGCCGGCCGGCGGGGAACTGGTCGTGGCGCTCGGCGGCGGCGGATCTCACGGCGGAGCGGGCCGCGTGGCTGCTCCGGCTCGCGCGGCTCACCGGCCGGGCGCCGGGCGCCGCGAAAAAGTCTTGACATGAAAGCGGTGATGTTCGAACGTATGCGCTCGATGAACGCGAACCTCCGCTCCGCCTTCTCCCCCCGAGCCGGGCTCGCTCCTCGCGCACGAGACGTCAGGAGGACTTCCTCCATGGCGCCGGCGCGGGGACTCTGATCTCCAAGACTTCAGAGCTCCAGCCGATGCCGACGAAACACCGCCCAGCGGTCGTGTGCCTTGCCTTTTCCGGTGGTCTCGACACCACCTATTGCGCCGTTCTTCTGCGCCGCGAGGGGAGCCGCGTGCACGCGGTCACGGTCGACACCGGCGGCTTCTCCGCGGCGGAGCGTCGCACGATCGCCGCGCGCGCGAAGGCGGCGAAGGTGGAGCGGCACGTTTTCGTGGACGGCCGCCGTGAGGTCTTCGAGCGGTACGCGCTGCCGCTCCTCTTCGGCAACGTGCTGCGGGGAGGGGTTTATCCGCTGTCCGTGGCGGCGGAGCGCGCGGTGCAGGCGGAGTCCGTCGCCGCCTACGCGCGGAGAGTGGGGGCCCGTTCGATCGTCCACGGGTCGACGGCCGCGGGCAACGACCAGTTCCGCTTCGACGCCGCCCTGCGAGTGCTCGCGCCGGAGATCGAGGTGCGCGCGCCCATCCGGGACGGCGGAGTCTCCCGCGAGCAGGAGGCGGTGTACCTCGCGGAAGCCGGCGTGACGATCCCGCCGAAGACGACGCGGTACTCGGTCAACGAGGGACTCTGGGGCACCACGATCGGTGGCGGCGAGACGCACGATCCCTGGCAGCCGCCGCCCGAGGCGCTCTTTCCGGGCCGGCCCCTGTCCCGCGCCCCGCGCCGTCCGCGAGAGGTCGTGGTGCGCTTCGAGGCGGGCCGGCCCGTCGCCCTCGGCGGCCGCGCGCTCGAGCCGCTCGTCCTGGTCGAACGGCTGAACGCGATCGGGCGCACGTACGCCGCGGGCCGCGGGATCCATCTCGGCGACACGATCCTCGGCGCGAAGGGCCGCATCGCCTTCGAGGCGCCGGCCGCGCTCGCGTTGATCGCAGCGCACGCCGAGCTCGAGAAGCTCGTCCTGACCAAGGAGCAGCGCCAGTTGAAGGCGGCGGTCGCGGAGACGTACGGCCGCCTTCTCCACGAGGGTCTCGCGTTCGATCCCGCGGTGTCGGACGCCGCGGCGCTCCTCGCGGCGGCGCAGCCGCGCGTGACGGGCGAGGCGCGCCTTCGGTTCACGCCCGGCCGGTTCGAGGTCGTCGGCGTGCGCAGCCCCTTCTCGCTCATGCGGACGTCGCTCGTCCGGTACGGCGAGTCGAACGCCTATCTCTCGGCGGAGGAGGCACAGGGCGTCGGCAAGACGCTCGCGCTCCCCGCACGCCTCTGGACGCTCGCCGGAAAGGAGTCCTCGTGACGATCACGCTCGACAAAATCGCGTCGTCGACGGCGCGGCTCGCGCTTCCGAGGGAGGTCGAGATCTCGCCTCACATCGAGGCGAAGGAGGGCAACGTCCTCGCCGTCCGCGCGCTGATGGAGAAGAGCGTCTACGACCGGCTGGAGCTCGTGTCCGGCCGTATGGCCAAGATCAACAGGGGCGACGTCATGGCGGGCACGCTCGGATATCGCCGCGCCCTGAAGGGCTTCGTCGGCGTCGTCCCGGAGACGATCCACGTCGGCGACACCATCCACGTGCTGAATCTCGGCGGAGTGCTCGGGCTGTGCGTCGGAAAGAACCCGGAGGTCGGGAGCCCCCTGGAAGTCGAGGTGCTGGGAGCCGTGCTCCGGGACGGCAAGCCGGTGAACATCCTCCAGAGCGCCCTTCCGCCGCGCGCCTCGCTCGGCCCCTGCCCTCCGCTCGTCGTGGTCGCGGGGACCTGCATGAGCGCGGGCAAGACGGGCGCAGCGTCGGAAATCGTGAAGCGCTTCGCGAGCGCCGGCCATCGCGTCGCGGCGGCGAAGCTCTCGGGCGTGGCGTGTCTGAAGGACACGCTCGACATGGAGGACCACGGGGCGTTCGCGACGCTCTCCTTCCTCGACTGCGGCCTCCCGTCGACCGCGCACGTCCGCGACCTGGCGCCCTACGCGCGAACGATCCTCGGGGAGCTCGCGTCGCTCGCACCCGACGTCATCGTGGTTGAGCTCGGCGACGGGATCCTCGGCGACTACCGCGTGGGCACCTTCTTCGAAGACCCCGAGCTGACCGCGGCGACGAAGGCCGTCGTCATGTGCGCCAACGACCTCGTCGCGGCGTGGGGCGCGCAGAAGCTGATGGAGCAGTGGGGGATCCCGATCACGATCGTCTCGGGTCCCGTGACGGACAACCAGACGGGGACCGAGTACATCAGCCAGGAGATGAAGCTGCCGGCGGCCAACGCGAAGACGGATGGGCGGCAGCTCTTCGGCGTGATCTACGAGGCGATCCATCGAGACGCGGCGCCCGCGTCCCCGGCGCCCGGGGGCTCGAAGTCCGACGCGCCGGCGGGGTCGCCGCGATGACGATCCGCGCCGCGATCTTCGGGGCGAGCGGCTACGCGGGCGGAGAGCTCTTGCGGCTCCTGCTCGACCATCCGAAGGCGGAGCCCGTCGCCGTGATCTCCCGCTCCCAGGCGGGACAGCCCGTCTCCGCCGTGCACACGCACCTCTCCCGGCTGACGGATCTCGTCTTCACGAGCGATCTGCCGGAAGGGCAGGACGAGCCCGAGGTGGTGTTTCTCGCGGGGGGGCACGGATACGCCGTCACCGCGGCTCCGCCGCTTCTCGACCGCGGCATCCCGGTCATCGACCTCTCGGCGGACTTCCGCTTGAAGGACCCCGCTTCCTTCGAGCGCTTCTACGGGCCGGTGCCGCCCGGTTTCGCCCGCCAGCCGGAGTTCGTCTACGGGCTGCCGGAGCTCTTCCGCGAGCGGATCGCCGCGTCGCGCGCCGTCGCCTCCCCCGGGTGCTTCGCCACGGCGACGATCCTGGCGCTCGCCCCGCTCTGGCGGGCGGGCCTCGTCCGGGACGGCGCGCCGGTCTCGGTGTTCGCCATCACCGGGTCGTCGGGCGCGGGCGTCACGCCGACGCCGACGACCCACCACCCGCGTCGGGCGTCCGCGTTCTTCGCGTACGGCCTCGAAGGACACCGGCACCTCCCGGAGATCGAAGAGTCTCTCTCGGCCATCGGGGCGCCGGCCGCCGGGCGCATCGTCTTCCAGACCCACTCGGCGCCCCTCGTGCGCGGGATCTTCGCCACGGCCGTGGTGCCCCTGCGATCCCCCGCGGACGGGAATGCTCTGAAGGAGGTCTACCGGCTCGCCTACGGCCACGAGTTCTTCGTGCGCCTCGTCGACGGCTCGCCGGACGTGGCCGCCGTGAAGGGAACCAACTTCGCCGACATCGGCGTCGCCGTCACGGGCGACGTCGCACGGGTCTTTGTCGCCATCGACAACCTGGTCAAGGGCGCCGCGGGTCAGGCCATCCAGGCGATGAACATCCTCTTCAGCCTGCCCGAGACCTCGGGGCTCCGCATGTCGGGAGTCTTCCCGTGACCGCGCCGATCCTTCCGGCGTCGCTTTCCGCCCCGTCGGTCTCCGGATCGGGCGGCAGCGAGCTTCCGACGTACTCGCGATGGCCTCTGACGCTCGTCCGGGGCGAGGGATCGACCGTCTGGGACGACAGGGGCACGAGCTACCTCGACCTCTACGGGGGCCACGCCGTCGCGTCGACCGGGCATTCCCACCCGGACGTCGCGCGGGCGATCGCGGAGCAGGCGAAGACCCTCCTTTTCTACTCGAACGTCGTCGGGCTGCCGGTTCGCACGCGAGCCGCCGACGCGATCGCACGCCTCGCGCCGCCGCCGCTCTCGAAGGTCTTCTTCGTGAATTCCGGGACGGAGGCGAACGAAAACGCCATGCGTCTCTCGCGGCGCGCGACAGGCCGCGACGCCGTGCTTTCGTTCGACGGCGGATTCCACGGGCGCACGGCCGACGCGATCTCCGCCTCCGGCCTCGAAAAATATCGGGCGCTCGGACGCCCGAACGTCCCGGGCCACCGTTTCGCGCCCTTCGGAGACCTCGCGGCGGCCGACGCGGCGATCGACGACCAGGTCGCGGCGGTTCTGCTCGAGCCGATCCAGAGCCTCGCCGGCGTCGAGACGGCGAGCCCCGACTGGTTCCGGGGCCTCCGGCGCCTGTGCGACGCGCGCGGCGCGAAGCTCGTCTACGACGAGGTCCAGACGGGCTTCGGCCGGACGGGAACGTTCTTCTTCGCGGGCCGGCACGGCGTCGTGCCGGACATGATCACGCTCGCGAAGGGGATCGCGAGCGGCGTCCCCATGGGAGCCGTGGTCGTCTCCGAGGAGATCGCCGCCGGCGTCCGCCCCGAGGAGTACGGCACCACGTTCGGAGGCGGACCGCTCGCCTGCGCGGCGGCGGAGGCGACGATCCGGGTGATCGATGAGGAGAATCTCCTCGAGAACGTGCGCCGCGGATCCGCGCGGCTGCGCGAGGGTCTCGAAGACCTGCCGTCCGTCCGCGAGGTGCGCGGCGAGGGATTCCTGCTGGGGATCGCCCTCGACCGCCCCGGCAAGCCCGTTCGGGAAGCGCTCCTCGCGCGCCGCATCCTCGTCGGGGGCAGCGACCGCGCCGACGTCCTGCGCCTGCTTCCTCCGCTCGTCCTGCGGGCGGAGGAGATCGACCGTTTTCTCTCGGCCATGAAGGAGATCCTGTGAGGCATTTTCTGTCGACCCGCTACCTGACGCAGCCGGAGTTCGAGTCGCTGCTCGCCCGAGGCGGCGAGTTCCGGGACGGCGCCGAGAGCGCGGCTCTCCGCGGCCGCCACGTCGGGCTCGTGTTCTTCAACCCGTCGCTGCGGACCCGCGTCTCGATGGAGGTCGCGGTGTCGAAGCTCGGCGGCACGCCCGTGACGCTCTCCGTCGGCAGCGAGGCCTGGCCGATGGAGTATCGCGACGGGATCGTGATGGACGGAGGCGCCGTGGAGCACGTGCGCGAGGGCGCCGGCGTGCTCGGCCGTTACTGCGACATGCTCGGGATCCGCTCCTTCCCGGAGGGCAAGGACTACGAAGTCGACCGCCGCGAACCGGCCTTGAACGCGTTCGCGGAGTACTCCGGCGTGCCCGTCGTGAACCTCGAGTCCTCGCTCGATCATCCCTGTCAGGCGATGGCGGACGCCATGACGATCCGCGGCCGTCTCGGCGCGACGAAGGGCCGGCGGGTGCTGCTGACCTGGGCGTACCACCCGAAGGCGCTCCCTATGGCCGTTCCGAATTCGTTTCTGATGGGGGCGGCCCGGCTCGGCGTGGACCTGGTTCTCGCGCGCCCGCAGGGGTATGAGCTCGATCTCGACATCGTGCGCGCGGCCGGCCGGCTCGCGGAGGAAAATGGCGGGCGCCTGACAGAAACGGACGAGCCCGACGCGGGCTTCGACGGCGCGGAGATCGTGTACGCGAAATCCTGGGGCTCGCTCGCCGACTACGGAGACAGCTCCGCCGAGGCGGCGCGGCGTTCGAGGCTGCGCGACTGGCGCGTGACGGAGGCGCGGATGGCGCGCGGGCGCGTCGCCTCCTTCATGCACTGCCTCCCCGTCCGGCGCAACGTCGTCGTCGATGATGAAGTGCTCGACGGCGGGCGGTCGCTCGTGCTGGACGAGGCCGAGAACCGGCTCTACGCGCAGCAGGCGATCCTCGAGTGGCTGGCGGAATGACGGCGAAGGGCGACCCGCCCGTTCCCGCTGCCCGGCCGGCGGGCTCCGTGGACGCCGAGCTGCTCCGCGAGGCGCTTCCGTACATCCGGCGGTTCAAGGGGAAGACCTTCGTCGTCAAGATCTCGGGGAAGGTGACGGAGAACCAGGGCAACCTTTCGTCGCTCGCCGAAGAGATCGCGCTCCTCCACCAGGTCGGAATCCGCGTCACGGTGGTCCACGGCGGCGGGGCGCAGGCCACGGAGCTCTCGGAGCGCCTCGGGCTCGAGCCCCGGCTCGTCAACGGCCGCCGGGTGACGGATGACGCGACGCTCGAGGTCGTCAAGATGGTCTTCGCCGGGAAGATCTCGGTCGAGATCCTCTCGGCGCTGCGCGCCTACGGCATCCACGCGGTGGGCGTTTCGGGGATCGACGGGAACGTGGTTCTCGCGCGCAAGCGCGCCACGAAGAGCATGATGAACCGCGAGACGGGGAAGCGGGAGCGCGTCGACTTCGGCAACGTCGGCGACGTCGTCCAGGTCGATCCGCGGCTTCTGACGACCCTCCTCGACGCGGGCTACCTGCCGATCGTCTCGCCGCTCGCCGCGGACGAGGGCGGGCGCGTGTACAACGTCAACGCCGACACGATCGCTTCCGCCCTCGCCGTCGAGCTCGACGCGGAGAAGCTCATCCTTCTCTCGGACGTGCCCGGAGTCCTCGCGAAGCCGGGCGACCCCGAGAGCCGGATCTCGCGGCTTTCCGCGGCGGAAGCTCGCCGGCTGGCGAAGAGTCCGGCCGTGACCGGCGGCATGGTCGCGAAGCTCGAGGAGATCTCGCGCGTCGTCGAGGCCGGCGTGCGGGCCGTCCACATCGTCAACGGGAACCAGCGCAACGCGCTGCTCTCGGAGATCTTCGGCGACCAGGGCAGCGGGACGATGGTGATGGGGTGAGCCGCGCCGGCGTCGCGACAGTCCTCGATCGCCTGATCGAGTTCGTCTCGATCCCGAGCGTCTCGGGCGCGGAGGCGGCCCTCGCCGACCGCATCGCGGAGATCTGCTCGGAATCGGGCACGGCGGCGGAGCGCGCCGGCCGGAACGTCTGGGCGCGCCGCGGCGAGGGGCCACCCTGCCTGCTCCTGAACTCTCACCTCGACACGGTCCCCGCCGCGGCGGGCTGGACGGGCGATCCGTTTTCGCCGAGGCTCGCAGGCGATCGCGTGATCGGCCTCGGCGCGAGCGACGCGAAGGCGTCCGTCGCGTCCATGCTGGAAGCCTTCCTGACCGCCCCGCTGCCCGAGCGGGGCAGCGTGATCTTCTGCGCGACCTGCGACGAGGAGACGGGCGGCGAAGGGCTGGAGGTCCTCGCGCCGCGACTCGACTTCGACGCGGCGGTGATCGGGGAGCCGAACGGCTTCCTGCCGGCCGTGTCGCAGAAGGGACTCCTGAAGCTGAAACTCGTCGCCCGGGGCCTGGCGGGGCACGCCGCCCGACCACACCTCTCGGAAAACGCCATCGTTCGGGCGGCGGAGGACATCCTCGCGATCCAGGCGCTCCGGTTCCCGGCGGAGGACCCGCACCTGGGCCGGCCGACGGCGTCGCCGACGATCGTCCGCGGCGGAGAGCGGTCGAACGTCGTGCCCGACGTGTGCGAGGTGGTCGTCGACACGCGCACGATCGCAGCCTTCGACAACGAAGCCATGCTCTCGGCGATCCGCGCCGCGGTCGGCTCCGAGGTCACCGTGCTCTCCTCGCGGCTCAAACCGGTGTCGGGCGATCCGGCCTGGAAGATCGCCGGCGCGGCCTCCGCGGCCGCCGGAGGAGCGGCGATCGGGGGATTTCCCAGCGTGAGCGACCTCGCGCACGTCGGCGGTCGGCCCGCCGTCGTCTTCGGCCCGGGAGAGCCCGCGCAATCCCACGCGGCCGGGGAGTCGATCTCCGTGGCCGCGGTGCTCGAGGCGCCCGCCGTCTACCGTCGGCTGATCGCCGCGTATTTCGCATGACGGTCCGCCGGCGCCCGCCCGCGCGGCGGAAACACCGCGGGAAAGCCCGCCCGGAGGCGCTCTGGAGCGCCGGGTTCGAGTCGTCGCCGGGCGCGGCGCTCGCGCGGCTGTCCGTTTCGCATCCGTTCGACCGGGGGCTTGCCGGGGTGGATCTGCGCGGGACGCTCGCGCACGCGCGGGGGCTCTTGCGCTCCGGGCTCCTCTCGCGCGCGGCGCTCGACCGCGTGGAGCGCGCGCTCCGGACGATCGCCCGCGAGATCGAGGAGGGCCGGTTCGAGTTCCGCGACGCCGACGAGGACATCCACTTGAACGTCGAGCGCCGCCTGATCGAGCTCGCCGGCGACGCGGGCCGCCGCATCCACGCGGGGCGCTCCCGCAACGACCAGGTCGCCCTGGACCTGCGGCTCTGGACCATGGGCGCCATCGACCGGGGGACGAGCGGCCTCCGGTCGCTCGGCCTCGCCCTCCTCGCGCGAGCGGAAGAGCTCCTCGCGGAGGGCGTCATCGTGGCGGCGCGGACGCACATGCGGACCGCGCAGCCCGTGCTCCTCGCGCACGCGTTCCACGCCTGGATCGAGATGCTCCTGCGCGACCTCGCGCGCCTGCGGGACGCGCGGGGACGCGCGGCGGTCTCTCCGCTCGGAGCGGGTGCCTGCGCCGGATCGACTCTTCCCCTCGACCGCGCGGGCGTCGCCGCCGAGCTCGGGCTGCCGGCGCTCTCCGCCAACAGCCTCGACGCCGTCTCGGACCGGGACTTCGCGGCGGAATTCGAGGCGGCGGCGGCGCTCGCCATGGCGCACCTCTCGCGGATCGCCGAGGACCTGATCCTCTGGACGGGCGAGGAGTTCCGGGTCTTCTCGCTCTCCGACGCGACCGCCACAGGGTCCTCGATGATGCCGCAGAAGAAGAACCCGGACTCTCTCGAGCTCGTGCGCGGAAAGTGCGGCCGCGTCTTCGGAAACCTCGTGGCGACGCTGACGATCTTGAAGGGGCTGCCACTCGCCTACGATCGGGACCTCCAGGAGACGCAGGAGCCCCTCTTCGACACGGCCCGATCCCTCGAGCTCTCCGCGGCCGCCCTCGAAGAGGTCGTCTCGGGCCTCCGGCTCCGACCGGAGATGGAGAGGCCTCCTGTCGACCCGTCGTCGCTCGCCACCGACGTCGCCGAGGAGCTCGTGCGCCGCGGCGTCGCGTTTCGCGCGGCCCACGAGCGCGTCGCGCGTTGGAGCCGACGCGCGTCCGAATCCGGCCGCGATCTGCGGGAGGTCGTCCGCTCCGAGGCGCCCGAGCTGCGGGCTTTCGCGGACGCGCTGACCTTCGAGTCCTCCGTCCGGAGCCGCGACGGCGTCGGGGGGACGTCTCCCCGCCGCGTCCGCGCCGCTCTGCGCCGGGCCCGCCGGCTCCTCGGCGCCTGACCCGCTCACGCCCCGCAGCTTCAGCTCGCTCTCCCAGGCCGGGGAAGAGAACGGCGAGAGCCGGATCTACCTCGGGATCCACTGGTCGTTCGACAAGACGGAGGGGATCGCGCAGGGCCCGCGGGTCGCCGACTACGTCTATCTCCACGCGTTCCGGCGCAGCGACCACCGGGACTGAGGCCCTGTTCCGGATGGACGCCGCCGCGGCTCCGAAAGGTCGTCGCGGCGGCGGAGCCTCTCCGGGAAGTCCCGGTAGAATCTTTCCGTGCGATACCGGCGCGGTGCGCGGGATCCCGAGGCGGCATGCGGTGGCGCGGCGCCGCCCGCGTCCTGAGCCCCGGATAGAAGGAGTCGCGCATGGCCACGGAAAACCCGCGAAGCGTACGAGCTCTCCGCGCGACCTCCCCCCGGGTGAAGCATTGGCTCTCCGAGCTCCTCGTGAGGCCGGGGATTCTCGCGCTCGCTCCGGCCTTCGTCTCCGTCGTCTTCGCCCTGCACGGCTGCAGCGGAGACGCCGACTTCAGCGACGTCATGCCGGAACCCGTGACGCTCAGCGCCGAGGCCTATCGCTCCGAGATCGCCGGCATCGACCGTCTCGTCTTCGACGAAGGGCCCTTCATGGAGAAGAGGGGAGCGGAGCTCGCCGAGAGCCTCGAAAACCTCGCCCGCCGGGTGAAGGCCGCTTCCGACTCGCGTTTCCTCGCGATCGAATCGCTCGAGCTGCGGCACCTGGCTTCGGTCTCGAAGGGCCTTTCCGCCGACGCCCCGCGCGCGAGGCTCCAGAGCAACTGGATCCGGCTGCGCAGCAATCTCTTCGACGATCGCGAGTGGTTCGCCCGGAGCGCCGCGGACCTGCCCCATCCCCGTGAAGCCCTCCAGGTGAAGCCGTCCCGGTGAGACTCCGACCCCACACAGGTGCAGGCACCGACTACGTCCCGGCCCTGCGAGCACCGCTGCGCCTCGCGTGGATCGCTCCGCCGGTCGTCATCGCCGCGCTCAGCCTGCTCCTGGTCCTCGTGAGCTATCTCCAGCCGCGATAGATGGCGAAAGCGGTCCCCCTCCGGCAGCGGCTTCAGCGCGAGCACCTCGAGGCCGTGGATCAATTCACGGCGCTCGCCGCGGCGGTGTCCGCGCCGCAGTGGCCGGCGGAGCCCGTGCCCGGGAAGTGGTCCCCCGCCCACGTCACCGATCACGTCGTCCTGGCCTACGAGGCCCTCCTGCGCGAGATCCGCGAGGGCACGCCGATGCGCGTGCGGACGACCTGGTGGCAGCGGATCTTCCTGCGGTCGTTCTGGCTCCCGCGGATCCTCCGCACCGGCCGCATCCCCGCGGGAGTCCGGGCGCCCCGCGAGCTGCGGCCGGAAGGCGAGCCCCGCGAGCAGGCGGAGTCGATCGCGAGGCTGCGCGACGCCGCCCTCCGGGTCGACCGGGAGCTCGAGCGACTGGGACGTTCGGTCCGCGTGACGCATCCCTACTTCGGAACGCTTCGCGGACTCGACGTGCTGCGCTTCTGCGCGATCCACACGTCGCACCACGCGAAACAGCTCGCGCCATCGACAGATGACGGGTGACAGGTGACAGCAGCGCCGGCCGCCTCCGACCACGGTCGGCCGTCACTTGTCCGACGCGGGTGGCGCCGCCTTGGAACAATCCAGGGTCCGCGGGGCCTTCGGTGCGTGCTGCTGTCACCTGTCACCCGTCCCGGCGCGTGCTGTTGTCACCTGTCACCTGTGACCTGTCTCCGCGGGTTAAGATTCTTCCGGTGTCCGATCCGGTGAATTTTCATCCCGCCGTCCGAAGCTGGTTCTCTCAACGGTTCGGCGAGCCCACGGCGCCGCAGCGCGACGGCTGGCCGGCGATCCGCGAGGGGCACCACGTTCTGATCGCCGCGCCGACCGGATTCGGCAAGACGCTCGCGGCCTTCCTCGCCGCGATCGACGCGCTCGTCCGGCAGGGGGAAGCCCTCGCCGACGAGACGCAGGTCCTCTATGTCTCGCCCCTGAGAGCCCTGTCGAACGACGTGCAGAAGAACCTTCAGGCGCCGCTCGCGGAGATTCGCGCGGCCGACCCCACCGTCCCGGAGATCCGCGTGCTCGTGCGGACCGGCGACACCCCCCAGGCGGAGCGGGCCGCGATGGCGCGCCGGCCGCCGCACATCCTCGTGACGACGCCGGAGTCCCTGTACCTGCTCCTGACGAGCGACAGCGGCCGCCGCATGCTCTCGACGGTCCGTACGGTCATCATCGACGAGATCCACGCTCTCGTGCGCGACAAGCGGGGCAGCCACCTCGCCCTCTCGCTCGAGCGGCTGGAGGCTCTGGCGGGACCCGTCCAGCGGATCGGGCTGTCGGCGACCCAGAAGCCGCTCGAGAACGTCGGCCGTTTCCTCGCCGGCGACGGCCGCGAGTGCCGCCTCGTCGACGCCGGCACTTTCCGCACGCTCGACCTCGGGATCGAGATCCCGCCGTCGCCGCTGTCGACCGTCTGCTCCCACGAGCAGTGGGAGGAGATCTACGCGCGGATCGCCCAGCTCGTCCGCGATCATCGGACGACGCTCGTCTTCGTCAACACGCGCAAGATGGCCGAGCGGATCGCCGGGCAGCTGACGCGCCTCATGGGCGAAGACGCCGTCACGAGCCACCACGGAAGCCTGTCGCGGGAGCGGAGGCTCGACGCCGAATCGCGGCTGAAGGCCGGGACCCTGCGCGCTCTCGTGGCGACGGCGTCCCTCGAGCTCGGCATCGACATCGGCGACGTCGACCTGGCGATCCAGGTCGGGGCGACGCGCTCGATCGCCACGTTTCTCCAGCGGGTCGGCCGGGCGGGGCACGCGTTGCGCAAGGTGCCGAAGGGTCGGCTCTTTCCGTTGACGCTGGACGAGCTGGTCGAAGGCGCCGCGCTCCTTCGATGCATCCGGGGCTCGGTGCTCGACCGGACGCCGGAGCCGGCCCGGCCCCTGGACATCCTCGCGCAGCAGATCGTCGCGGCGTGCGTCCCCGAGCCCTGGGACGAGGGCGCCCTGTTCTCGCTGCTGCGGCGCGCCTGGCCCTACAGGGACCTCGCCCGCGGCGAGTTCGACGAGGTCGCCGCTCTCCACACCCGCGGCCGGGGCGCCCTCCTTCACCGCGACGGGGTCAACGGCCGACTGATGGCCACCCGCCGCGCTCGCATGGCCGCCCTCCTCTCGGGCGGCGCGATCCCGGACACGGCCGACTACCAGGTCCGGCTCGAGCCGGAAGGCACGGTGGTGGGGACGGTCAACGAGGACTGGGCGATCGAGTCGAACGGCGGAGACGTCTTCCAGCTCGGCAACGCCTCCTGGAGGATTCTCCGGGTCGAGCCGGGAACCGTCCGCGTGGCCGACGCGAAGGGGCAGCCTCCATCGATCCCTTTCTGGCTCGGCGAGGGGCCCGGCCGGACCCGTGAGCTGGCGGCGGAAATCGGGGCTCTCCGCGAAGAGACTCTCCCCGGCGGAGACGGTGCCGCAGCCGCGTCGATCCTGGCGGCCTGCGGAGAGGCGTTGCCCGAGGGGGCCGCCATCCAGATCGCGGAGTACATCGAGTCGGGCCGAAGCGTTCTCGGTTGCGTCCCGACTCAAAGCCGCGTCGTCCTGGAGCGCTTCTTCGACGAAAGCGGCGGGATGCAGCTCGTCCTCCACGCGCCGTTCGGCTCGCGGATCAATCGCGCATGGGGGCTCGCCCTGCGCAAGAAGTTCTGCGTGGGCTTCGGATTCGAGCTGCAGGCGGCGGCCAACGAAGAGGCGATCGTCCTGTCGCTCGGGACGCAGCACAGCTTTCCTCTGGACGAAGTCTTCGACTACCTGCATCCCGCGTCGGCGCGCGAGGTCCTCGTCCAGGCGCTTCTCGCCGCGCCGATGTTCGAGACGCGCTGGCGCTGGAACGCGCAGCGCTCGCTGATCCTGGAGCGCTCGCGCGGAGGGCGGAGAGTCCCGCCGCCGATCCTGAGGATGCGCGCCAACGACCTGCTCGCCGCCGCGTTCCCTCAGGTCCTCGCGTGTCCCGAGACGCTTCCGGGCGGCCCGATCGAAGTTCCCGACCACCCCATCGTCCGGCAGACGATCGAGGACTGCTTGAACGAAGCGATGGACATCGAGGGATTCCTCGGCGTCCTGCGCGGCCTTAAGGACGGATCGATCGAGCGGCGGGCGGTCGACACGGTCGAGCCGTCGGCCTTCGCGCGGGGGATCCTGTCGTCGCAGCCGTACACCTTCCTGGATGACGCGCCCCTCGAGGAGAGGCGCACGCAGGCGGTGCACGCGCGGCGATTCCTCGACCCGAAGACCTCGGACGCGCTCGGGTCCCTCGATGCCGACGCCATCGCCCGCGTCCGCGAAGAAGCCTGGCCCGCGCCGGCGGACGAGGAGGAGCTGCACGAGGCGCTCCTCTGGATGGGCTACGTCACCGCCGCCGAAGCCGCTCCGTGGCAGGCCTGGCTCGACCGGCTCTCCGCCGGCGGGCGGGCGATCCGGGAAGGGGAGCGGTGGTACGCCGCCGAGGCTTCTCGCGATCCCCGGACCGTTCTGCGCGGGCGGCTCGAGGCGGTCGGCCCCATCCCCGACGGGGTCGAGGACGAAGTTCTCCTGCGCGAGCTCGAGACCGAGGGATGCGTGCTGCGCACGCGGATCGCCGGGCAGTCCGCCTGGTGCGATCGCCGGCTCCTGGCTCGCATCCACCGGTACACCCTCGACCGTCTCCGGCGTGAGATCGCTCCCGTCACGGCTTCCCAGTTCCTGCGCTTCCTGGCGTGCTGGCAGCACGCCGATCCGGCGCATCGGCTCGAGGGGCCGGCCGGGGTGGCGGCGGTCGTCCGGCAGCTCGCCGGCTTCGAGATCCCTGCCGCGGCCTGGGAAGCGAGCGTGCTCCCGGCTCGCGTGCGCGGCTACAAGCGGGAGTGGCTCGACCAGATGACTCTTTCAGGGGAGGCCTCCTGGGGAAGGCT
The DNA here is from genome assembly GCA_039933215.1 of Acidobacteriota bacterium. Lineage (GTDB taxonomy): Bacteria > Acidobacteriota > Thermoanaerobaculia > UBA5066 > Gp7-AA6 > JALYUA01. The sequence continues at coordinate 34,579 of JBDTOO010000016.1, read as the reverse complement.
GTGGGGCGCGGGCGCTTCTCCGGTCCGGCGCGCGCCGGTGGCCGTCGTTCCGCGCGAAGACCTCGAGACGTGGCTCTCTCTCGCGCCGCCCGAGCCCTCGCATCTTTCCGAGGCGGCCGCCTCCGTCGAAGCCGTGCTCGAACGGCGCGGCGCGATGTTCTTCCAGGAAATCGGCCGGGCCGCGGGACTCTCGACCTTCGACGTCGAAGCAGGCCTGACCGATCTGATTGCCCTGGCTCGCGTGACCTGCGATTCGTTCGCGGGATTGCGATGGCTGATCGTGCCGGCGTCCCGGCGGCGCGCGACGGGCCTGACTGCCGGCCGCTGGAGCCTGTTGCCGCGGGCGGAGGCCAATGCGCTCACGCCCTCCCGGGCGGCCGAGTTCGTCGCGCGGCGCCTTCTCGCGCGGACGGGCGTCGTGTTCCGCAAGACCGCCGCGCGCGAGAGGCAACCGGTCGTCTGGCGCGAAGTCGCCCGCGCCCTCCGGGCGCTCGAAGCGCGCGGCGAGGTGCGCGGCGGCCGTTTCGTGTCGGGGTTCGACGGCGAGCAGTACGCGCTTCCCGAGGCGGTCTCCCTGCTGCGCGACCTGAAGCGGCGCCCGGACGCCGCCGACGCGCCCCCCGTGCAGGTCTCGGCCGCCGATCCGTTGAATTTCCGAGGGATCCTGACCCCAGACGAGCGGGTGGCTCCGACCACCCGCCGCCAGGTGCAGGTCGCCTGATTCCGCCACTCCCCGTGTTTCGCTCCCGGGCCTCTCTGTGGTTTGCTTGGCGTCTGCCGAAGAGCCGATCGCATCGCACGGTTCCCTCGCACGGCGCGCGCCGCGAAGGCCGGGCCGCGTCCGCATGGGCTCCCGTCCCAGCGGCTCGGAGGCGGGCTTGAACGCCTCCGGGGAGGTCCCGCCCGGGGACACGGTTCCGATCTCGGGACTCCTGTCCGACACGCCGCTCTTCGCGGTGTTCCGCCGGATCCAGCAGGAAGGACGATCCGGGACGCTCTCGGTCCTGAGAGCGGACCAGGTCCGGCAGCTCGTCTTCGAAAACGGAGAGCTCTACGCCGCCCGGTCGTCGCGCGACGAGCATCGGATCGGCGCGACGCTCGTGCGATGGGGCTATATCTCGGAGAAGGACCTCGCGGAGGCGCTCGCGAGCCAGCAGAAGACCCACCAGCGCATCGACATGATCCTGGTCGAGAAGGGCCTCGTCTCCCGCGCCATCGTCGACAGCGAGGCGCGCAGGCAGGTCGAGCAGATCATCTTCTCGACGCTGTCCTGGCCGGACGGGGCGTTTCACTTCGAAGAGAACACGGGCCATGTCGAGCTCGATGTCGCGGCTTCGCTGTCGCAGGAAATGATCATCGAAGGAATCCGGCGCATCCCCGAGAGCGAGCAGTTCCTCGGGCTTCTCGGAGACCTGTCCGGCGTCCCCGTCCTGAGCACCGATCCGATGTCCTCCGGGTCGCTGCGGCTCCTGCGCGATGCCGTGACGCTGATCAGCCGGATCGACGGCCGCAGCTCGCTGCGCGATCTCCTTTCGGAAACGTCGGTCTCCGGTGCCGCGAACGCGAAGCTCCTCTACTCGCTCCTCTTCGCCGGCGTCATCGAGGTCCGGCAGGCTCCGGTCACGGGTTTCGTGGAGATTCCGGATCGCCGGCAACGGCCGCCGGACGTTCCCGACCGCCGGCAGGCGCCGCGGCGGGTCGCGGACCGCGCGCCGAGGAGGACGGAAGATCGCAAACCCTCCGGATACCTCTACGACATGCGCGCGGGCGGAGCCTTCAGCGGCGCGGCGGAGACCGGCGTCCTGACGAAGCCCGCGCCGCCGAGCCCGGCCAGCGCGCCCGCCGCGCCGGAGAAGCCGTTCCAGAGCCCCCGTTCGCTCGTGCTCGAGCTGCACCGCCAGCTCGACTGGCTCTCGCACTACGACCTCCTTGGCGTCTCTCGCAAGGCGACGCCGGCGGAGATTGACGAGGCGTACCGCTCGCGGTCTCTTCTCTTCGACCCGTCGCTCAAGGCGCATCCGGAGCTGGTCGACTGCTGGAGGCAGCTGACGGTGCTCGCGAAGTGGCTCCGCGTCGCTTACGGCGTCCTCTCGAAGCCGGACTCCCGGGCCGCCTACGATCGGAAGATCGACGAGGCGACCCCGGAGCCCGGCGCGGAGAAGTGACGCGTCCGGGCTAGACTCGGCGTTTTCGGGAGGTCCCATGATTTTCCGACCCGGTGCCGCGTTCCCGCCGACGGACGGGTGCGAGCCATGATCCTCCTCGCCGGAATCGCCCTCGCCGTCGTCGCGCTCCTCCATCTCGCCTTTCTCGTGCTCGAGATGTTCCTGTGGACCAGGCCGTTCGGGCGCCGCGTGTTCGGGCTGTCGGTCGAGGAGGCGCAGACTTCCGCGAAGCTCGCCGCGAACCAGGGCCTCTACAACGGCTTTCTCGCCGCGGGCCTGGTCTGGGGACTCCAGGCGGGCGACGCGGGATTTTCGGTGCGCGTCTTCTTTCTCGTCTGCGTCGTGATCGCGGGCCTCTTCGGCGCGGCCACGGCGAAGCGGTCGATCCTCTGGGTGCAGGCGTTTCCCGCCGCGGTCGCGCTGGCGCTCGTCCTCCTCGCCCACGCGCGAGCGGCGGGCGGCCCGTAACCGCGAGGAACCTTCGGTCGCGCCCCCTTACTCGTACCGGAGCGCGGAGAGAGGATCGATGCGGGTCGCGCGGCGCGCCGGGAGCCAGCTCGCGAAGACGGCGACGGCGATCAGGAGTCCCGAGACGACCGCGAACGTGAAGAGGTCGGTCGGGGCCACCCCGTAGAGGAGCGCCCCCATGAGGCGGGTCAGCCCGGCGGCTCCGGCCGCCCCCGCCGCGGTGCCCGCGAGCGCGACCACGAGGCCCTGGCGCACGACGAGCCTCAGGACCTCCCCAGGACGGGCGCCGAGCGCCATGCGGATCCCGATCTCGTGGGTCCGGCGCGAGACCGAATAGGCCATGACGCCGTAAATGCCGACGGCCGCCAGCAGCAGCGCCACCCCCGCGAACGCCCCGAGCAGGACGACGTAGAAACGGGTCTGCCCGGTCGCGCCGGCGACGACGCTCTCCATCGTCTGGATCTCGGACACCGGGGCGTTTCGGTCGAGCGCCCCCACGATCCCCCGGATCGCGCCGGTCAGACCGGCGGGGTCGCCGCCGGTCCGCACCACGAGGGTCAGGTACTGGAGGTGCGAATTGTCGCTTTCGAGATAGCTCCGCGTCTGCAGATAGGCGAGATACATCTCCTCCGAGGGCGGGCTGGACCAGAGGTCGCGGACCGTGTTCTTCGCGATCCCGACGACGACGGCGGGGACGGGCGGTCTCTCCGGCTCCGCGAGGAGGATGCGGCGTCCGATCGCGCTCTCCGCGGGCCAGTGCTTGCGGGCGAAGTCCTCGTTGATGACGACGACCCGCGGCGAATTCACGACGTCCTTCGATGTGATCCCTCGGCCCGCGACGAGCGGCACTCTCATCGTCTCGAGGTAGCCGGGGAGCACGACCCGATACGTCGCCCTCTGCGTCTCGCCGGCGGGCAGCGGCGGCCGGCCCTCGACCTCGAACGGCCAGCCCCAGATGTCGCCCGCGAGAGGCAGATGGTTGATCGCTCCCGCCGCCTGGACGCCCGGGAGCGCGCGCGTTCGCTCGAGGAGCTGCTGGTAGAACGCGGCGCGGCGCGCCGGATCCTCCGCGGTCGTGCCCTTGACCGACACGACCATCGTGAGGACGCCGCGCGGGTCGAAACCGGGGTCGATGGCCTGGAGGGCGAGCAGACTGCGGATCATCAGCCCGGCGCCGACCAGGAGGACGAGAGCGAGGGCGAACTCGGAACCGACGAGAAACCCGCGCAGCCGCGAGCGCGCGCCGCCCTCGGTCGACCCCCGCTCGCCTTCGCGGAGCGCTTCGGTCAGGTCGCGGCGCGAGAGCGCCAGCGCCGGGGCCAGCCCGAAGGCGATGCCTGTCGCGAACGAGATCGCGAGCGTGAACACGAGCACTCGTGCGTCGAGCGCGACCGTCGCGACGCGCGGGATCGCGCCCGGGCTCGCCGCGACGAGGGCGTGGACTCCCCAGGCCGCGATCAGGATGCCTCCCAGGCCTCCCGCGCCGGCGAGCAGGAGGCTCTCGGTCAGGAGCTGCCTCGTGATCCGGGAGCGGCTCGCGCCGATCGCCGTCCGAACGGCCATCTCCCGCTGCCGCGCCGCCGCTCGCGCCAGGAGAAGGTGCGCGACGTTCGCGCAGGCGATCAGGAGCACGAACGCGACCGCCGCGAAGAGCACGAGCAGCGCCGGCCGGATGTTGCCGACCACGGTGTCCTTCAGCGACCGGACACGGACGTCCCGGTTCGTTCCCGGTGTCTGCCGCTCGAGGGCGTCGGTGATCGAGGCCATCTCCGCCGCCGCGCTCTCCCGCGTCGAGCCGGGGGCGATCTCCCCGAAGACCCGTAGGCTCTCCCCCTGGCTGGCGAAGCGGGGCGAGAGCGCGAGAGGCGCCCAGATCTCGGCGGACTGGTTCCAGAAGGGAGGGAAGTGAAAGGACGGAGGCATCACGCCGACGACCGTGTACGGCTCCCCGTTCAACGTGATGCGCCGGCCGACGATCTTCGGGTCGGCGCCGAAGCGGCGGGACCAGAGCCCGTGGCCGAGGACGACGGAGTGATCCCGGCCGGGCTCGTCCTCGCCGGGGAGGAAGAAGCGGCCGAGAAGCGGGGGGACCTCGAGCATGGAGAAGATCTCGGACGTCACGCGGACGGCGGAGAGATTCTCCGGCCGGTCCGAGCCCGTGAGGTTCGGGTTCCACCCCTCGGCCGCGCCCATCCGCCGGAAGGAGCGTGATGCCTTTCGCCACGCGGCGAGGTTCGCGGGCGAGACCGGTTGAGAGCCTCCATGGAGGATGACGGCGATTCTCTCGGGGTGGCCGTACGGCAGCGGGCGGATCAGGACCGCGTTGACCACGCTGAAGATGGCGGTCGAAGCGCCGATGCCCAGGGCGAGCGCGACGATCGCCGCCGCCGTCGAGCCGGGGCTTCGGAAGAGGGTTCGGGCTCCGTAGCGGACGTCCTGGATGACGGTTTCGAGCAGCGCCCCGGCGCGGACCTCGCGAACGCTCTCCTTGACCTGCTCGACGCCGCCGGTCTCCAGCAGAGCCTTCCGGCGGGCTTCCCCGGGCTCCATTCCGGCCGCGCGTTTCTCTTCGGCGAGCTCGTCGACGTAGGCGCGAAGCTCCTGGTCGAGATCGACCTCGACGCGGCTCCTTCGGAAAAGGTTCCGCCACAGGCTCCGAATCCGCGGCGACGGTTTCACGGTCCGACTCTCCTCAGGTCGCATGAAGCGCCATCGCGATCGCGAGCGAAATCCGGCCCCATTCCTCGGTCTCCGCCCGGAGCTGCCGCCGCCCGGCGCGGCTCAGGCGGTAATATTTCGCGCGGCGCCGGTTCTCGGATTCCCCCCACGACGCGGTCAGCCAGCCGGCCTCCTCCATGCGATGGAGGGCGGGAAAGAGCGAGCCCGGCTTCACCTGAAAGGCTCCGTGCGTCACCTGCTCGATGCGCCGCGAGATCCCGAGCCCGTGCATCTCTCCGGCGGCGAGGGTCTTCAGGATCAACAGGTCGAGGGTCCCCTGGAGGAGGGATGTCGGTTCGGTCAACGCTGCTCCTATCGGCGCTCTGTATCGCGATGCCCGCAGGAAGGCTCGAGAAAGGACATCCTGAACCCTTCTCCTATAGAACGTCAATACGAGCGACCCCCGGAAAGGTTTCGCCGCCGCGTGCGGATTCCCGCTGCAACCCTCTGTTACGCTTCCCGGCTCTCGGGGAGGCCTCGATGCGCCCGTTTTCATCCCGTCTCGCGCGATGGATCGCCGTCGGCCTCGGACTCGGGCTCCTCAACCGGCGGGTGAACCCGGTATCCTGGGTTCTTCCCCGCGAGTGACCGCCGGCGCCCGACCCCGGATCCCGGCGCTTTCGACGCGATTCGAGGTCGTTCCGGCGCGGCCGTTTTCGCTCGCGGCGACCGCCGAGCGGTTCGCCCGCTTTCCCGATTCGGTCGATCTGTTCGACGGCGTCCGATATCGGCGGCTCCTTCCGGCGCGGCCCGCGGCGCTCCTGTCCGTCGCGCAGTCGGGCCGGCCTCCCTCGGCGGTGCTCCGCGTGGAGCTCACCGGTCCGGGCTCGCGATCGGGTGCCGCGCGGGCGGCCGCGACGCGTCTCCTGGAGCGGTCTCTCGGCATCGCGTCCGACGTGCGGCCCTTCGAGCGCGCGTTCCGGTCCGATCTGCTTCTCGGTCCCGCCATCCGGCGCTTCCGGGGGCTCCGCGTCGCGGGAGCCCCGTCCCTCTGGGAAGCGCTCGTCCTCGCGGTGCTCGCGCAGCAGATCCACATGGGATTCGCCGCCTCGATCCGGCAGGATCTCGTGCACGCCTTCGGCCGCCGCGCGCGCATCGCCGGGGAAACCTTCTACGACTTTCCCTCGCCGGAGGCGATCGCCCGGGCGGGGGCGCGCGGGCTCCGGGGCTTTCGCCTCTCGAAGGGGAAGCGCGACACCCTCCTCCGGCTGGCGCGGGCCTTCTCGCGCGGCCTCCTGCGAGAGAAGGACCTGGAAGAGCGGGGCGACGAGGAAATCATCGAGACGCTGACCGCGATCCGCGGCATCGGCCGCTGGACGGCGGAAGTGGCTCTCCTCCGCGGGCTCAGGCGGCCGGACGCCTTTCCGGCGGGGGATCTCTCGATCGTGAAGTATCTCGCCGTCGGGCTGCTCGGCCGTTCCGCCGCGTCTTCCGAGCGCGAGATGCGCGACCTCTCGCAACGGTGGCGGCCCCACCGCAGCCTGGCGCTCGTCTACATGTACGCGGTCCTGGCTGCGGCGGAAGCGGGAAAGTGACCGTGCAGCGCGGTCCATCCTGATACCTTCTTCCCATGCGCGTCCGGATCGGCACCAGCGGCTACAGCTACAAAAAGTGGAAGGGCGCGTTCTATCCCGAGGAGCTCAAGCCGGAAGAGATGCTCCCGTTCTATGCGCGCCGGTTCCCGACCGTCGAGATCAACAACACGTTCTACCGGATGCCCCAGGCGTCTGTCCTCGCGAAGTGGGCGGAGCAAGTTCCCGACGGGTTCCTCTTCGCGCTGAAGGCGTCGCAGCGGATCACGCACCGCTCCCGGCTGAAGGACGCGGCGGACTCGGTGGCGTTCTTCTTCCAGGTCGCCGTCACGCTCGGCGATCGTCTCGGGCCCGTCCTCTTCCAGCTTCCTCCCAACCTCAAGAAGGACCTCCCGCGTCTCGCGGCCTTCCTGCCGCTCCTTCCGCCGGGGAGCCGCGCCGCCTTCGAGTTTCGCCACGCGTCCTGGTTCGACGACGAGGTCTTCGAAGCGCTGCGCGGCGCGGGGGCGGCGCTTTGCCTGGCCGAGGACGAGGACCTGGCGACGCCGGCCGTGGCCACAACGGGTTGGGGGTATCTCCGCTTGAGACGCCAGGACTATGGGCCCGAGTCCCTCCAGGCGTGGGCGGCGAAGATCCGCGCCCAGCCCTGGTCGGAGGCGTTCGTCTACTTCAAACACGAGGACGAAGCGCGCGGCCCTCTCTTCGCGGAGGGGCTGATCAACATCCTGGGCGCCTGAAAGCCCTTCCCCTGCTACACTTACGGACTCAAACATGTCCGCCAGAGCGATCGGCAACGCGAACATCTCGTTTGGACTGGTGTCCATTCCGGTGAAGCTCTATTCCGCGGCGAACTCCTCCGCGGGCATCTCCTTCAATCTCCTGCACGCGAAGTGCGGCTCGCGTCTGAAGCAGCAGTACATCTGCCCGAAGGAGGACAACATCGTCGTCCCGCGGGACGAGATGACGAAGGGCTACGAGTTCTCGAAGGATCAGTACGTCCTCTTCTCTCCCGACGAGCTCAAGGCGCTCGAGGAAGAGTCGACGCAGACCGTGGACGTCACCGAGTTCGTCCCCATCACGGAGATCGACCCCGTCTACTTCGACAAGGCGTACTACCTCGGCCCCGAGAAGGGCGGCGCGAAGGCGTACTGGCTGCTCGCCAAAGCGCTTTCCGAGACCGGGCGGGTCGCGCTCGCGAAATACGCGGCGCGCGGCAAGCAGTACCTCGTGATGCTGAGGCCGATCGACGGCGGACTGGTGATGCAGCAGCTCCTCTACGCGGACGAGGTCCGCTCCATCTCCGAGGTCGACCTCGGGAAGGAAGACGTCAAGGACTCCGAGCTGAAGCTCGCGACCATGCTCGTCGAGCAGCGGGCGACCGACCGCTTCCACCCGGAAGCGTACGAAGACGACGTTCGGAAGAGGATCCAGGAGCAGCTCCAGAAGAAGATCGAGACCGGACAGGAGATCTCGTCGTCTCCGAAGCCGAAGACCGGGGAGGTCATCGACCTCATGGAAGCTCTGCGGCGGAGCCTCGCCACGTCGGCGGAGCCGGCTCGCCGCCGCGGCGCGGCGGCCTCGTCCGAGAGCCGGAAGCCCCCCAGGAAGGCCGCGCGAGAGGCCGAGAAGTCGGAACGGAAGACCGGGGCGTCCCGGAAATAGCTCCTGGCTTGATCGTCTCCCGGCCGGCCGAGCCTTCCGCCTCCCTCTCCGCTTCGTGACCGGATACGGCACCGCCGAAGTCGCCAAGATCCTCGCGCTCTCGCAGGCCCAGGTGCGCTCCTACGTGCGCTCGGGCTTTCTCGATCCCGAGCGGCTGCCCGGCGGCCGGCTCCGGTTCTCCTTCTCCGACCTGGTGTTCCTGCGGACGGCGCGCGGGCTGCTCTCCGCCGGGCTGCCGCCCCGCCGCGTGCGGCGCGCTCTCGCGCGGCTGCGCGAACAGTTGCCGCCGGGCCGCCGGCTGACCGGACTGCGCATCACCGCGCAGGGGGACGAAGTGGTCGTCGCGGACGGGAACGCTCTCTGGGACGCCGAGTCCGGTCAGGCGATCCTCGATTTCGGAGTCGCCGAGCTCGCGCGGAAGGTCGCTCCGCTCGCGCGGCGCGCTTTCCGCGAGGCGAGCCGCGACGCGCAGGAGATGTCGGCGGACGACTGGTTCGCGCTCGGATGCGACGTCGACGCCACGGCGCCCGAAGAGGCCCGGCAGGCTTACGCGCGCGCGCTCGAGCTCGCGCCGAGGCATCCGGACGCGCACGTCAACCTCGGGCGCCTTCTGCACGAGTCCGGAGACGCCGCGGGCGCGGAGACGCACTACCGCCGCGCGCTCGCGATCGATCCGGGCAATGCCACGGCGGCGTTCAATCTCGGCGTGGCGCTCGAGGACGTCGGCCGCGGCCGGGAAGCGCTCGAGGCGTATCGTCTGGCTTTGACTCTGGATCCCGCGAGCGCGGACTCCCACTACAACGCGGCGCATCTCTGCGTGCGCCTGGGCGAGACCGCCGCGGCGCTGCGCCACCTGCAGCAGTACCGCAAGCTCGGCCGGCGCTAGGCCGCGGAGCCGCCGCTTTCTCCTTGACGAGGAGCGTGCGCGACCTTACGCTGGCGGAAAAGCCGCTTCGCCGAGACGAGAGGAGAGACGATCATGAGGCTTCGAACGCTCGGGCTCGTTCTCGCGCTGACTGCCTCTGCGCCCGCCGCCGCGCGGGCTCAGAGCTTCAACCTGCGGGACCTGCTGACCGATTTCCTCCACGAAGGGATCACGCTCGCGCCGCCCGCGGCGGGGTTCAGCCACCAGGCGCACTTCATCGGGGAGGACTCCCCGCAGTTCACCGCTCTGCAGCAGTTCAACTCGGAGCTCGCGAACCAGCTCTCGTCCTTCCCGCTCGCGTCCTCGGCCGGAGGCTTCACCTACAACTTCGATCCGGCGCTCGGCGTCTTCACGCGCGCGTCGGACAGCTTCGGGCCGATCTACGCCGAACGCGCCGAGACGATCGGCAAGGGCAAGCTGAACGCCGGCATCAACTACAGCCATTTTACGTTCGACCGGATCGACGCCCTCGGCCTGCGGGAGGGCGACGCGCGCCTGGTGTTCACCCATCAGGACACGAACCAGGACCATACGAATCTCGAGTTCTGGTTCGAGGGGGACGTGATCACCGCCCGCCTCTTCCTCAAGGTCGACACGGACATCACCGCGTTCGTGCTGACCTACGGGGTCACGGACCGGCTGGACGTGGGAGTCGCCGTTCCAATCGTCCGCGTGGGCATCGAGGCGCAGACGGACGCGACGATCGTGCGGCAGGCGACGGGGATCGCCTCTCCGATCCACACGTTCGTCAACGGAGGGACGGCGGAGAGCTTCCGCCAGAACGGGAGCGCTTCGGGCGTCGGCGACGTGGTGCTGCGGGGTAAGCTCGGCCTGTTGCAGGGCCGGACCGGCGGACTCGCGCTCGCGGCGGACGTCCGGGTTCCGACGGGGGAGGAGCAGGACCTCCTCGGCACCGGGTCCACGCAGGTCAAGGGCTACCTCGTCGGTTCCCTCCACCTGGGGAGCTTCTCGCCGCACATCAACGCCGGCTACAACTGGACGTCGCGCGCGCGGGGCGGCCGCGACCTGCCGGACGAGATCGCCTACACCGGAGGCTTCGACTGGGCGCTCTCTCCGCGGCTGACGTTCGCGGCGGACGTCCTCGGGCGTACGTATCGCCGGGCGCAGGTCGTCCGCGTCGTCGACACCACCTTCCAGTACAACGTCATCCAGAATCCCGCGGCTCCTCCCGAGATCCACACCGCGGTCTTCCCGCGTCTGGTCAGCGAGACGCGCGACACGACGACTCTGCTCGGGTCCGCCGGCCTGAAGATCAATCCGTTCGGAAACTTCCTGCTGACGATCAACGGCCTCTTCGCGCTCGACCGCAACGGCCTCCAGGACCGCTTCTCGCCGCTCGTGGGGTTCGACTACAGCTTTTAGAATTCGTCGAGCGTAGGGTTCGTCGCCGGTGGCGACGGGCGGAGCACTCCTGGAGAGACCCGCGACGTTCCGGCCCTTACGTCGGCCGCGATTCGCGAAGCGAATGTCTCCGGCCGAAAGTCGTCACCGCAGGCCGGTGATGATCCAGCCGTCGCCCTGTTTCTGGAGCTGGATCGTCCGGTCGCCTTCGAGACGCTGCTCGCTGCCGACACGCGGGACGGCGACGCGCCGTTCATGGAGGCGCGCGGTGGCGCGCGTCGCGCCCGGGACGACGTCCACCCGGATGTTCTCGAACGTGACCGTCTGCGAGCGGAAATTGTCGAATGCCGCCTGGACGCGCGCCCGGTCGGCGCCCGGGAAGACTCTCGCGTAGAGGTCGGTGTCGAGCGTGTTCTGAGCCCTCTCGTAGCGGCGGATCGCGTCCCGGATCCGGTCGGACTCGGATGAGACGGACTTCGGCTCGGGGGCGGCAGAGGGCGCGGCCGGCGGCAGCGGCGGCGGCGCGGGCCGCGGCGTGGGATCCGCTCGACGAGGCGATTCCGAGACGAAGGGAGCCGAGACTGCCGGCGACGGTACGGGGGGCGGAAGGACCGCGGCGATTCGCGGCGGCTCGGTCCGGCGGGGCGGCGGCGTCGCGGGGCGGCGCGGGGTGGCCTGCGGCGTAGGAGGGCGGGTCGCCCGGACGGCGGGGGCCTGGGCGGTCGGCTCCGCTTCCGGGATCTCGGTCGGGGCGGGCGACGGGGCCTCCGTCGGCTCGAGGGCCGCGGCGCGCGGCGCGGGCGGCGCCGCCGGCGCCGGTGCGGCCGGGCCACCGGAGCGTCCGGACGACGCGTCCCGGTCTCCCGGAGGAATCGCGGCGGCGTCTCGAGGCGGCCGGAGCGCGAAGTAGGCGGCGAGGGCCCCGACCGCGAGGCCGGCGGCCAGGAGGCCGAGGCCGCTCCGTCGCCGGCGGGGGAAGGGCACCGTGATGCGGTTGGTACCGGACGGAGAAGAGGCCTCCGTCTCGTCCCGGCGCTCGACGGTCCTCAAGGGTGGGTTCGAGGGGTGCGGGGTCGCCGCCGCGATGAACTGGCGGTCGAGGCGGTCCTGGGCGCTCGGAGTCGTGGGGGAACCGACATCGTCCCGCGACGCGCGGGCCCGGGAGAGCATGGTCACCGTCGCCTCCGCGCCTCCGGCTTCCGACGCCGCCATCCGGCTCTTGATGCGAAGGATCTCCCGGTGGAAGTCTTCGGCTGTCCCGTAGCGCTCTTCGCGCTTCTTCTCCAGCGCCTTCAGAATCGCCTGTCGGAGCTCCTCCGGGACCTGGTTGTGGGGGTCGGACTCGGCAAATGGGAGCGGCGGGGAGAAGAGGTGCGCCCGCAGCAGCTCGGCCGGCGTTTCACCCGAGAACGGTCGCGCTCCCGTCAAGAGCTCGTAGAGCACGACCCCCAGGCTGTAGAGATCGCTCCGTCCGTCGATCTTCTCGCCCGGGGGGAGCGCGCCGTACTGCTCGGGCGACGCGTACTTGAGCTTTCCGAGGAAGACGCCCGTCGACGTCATGTCGGCGCCGGGCTTGTCGAGCGCCTTCGCGATGCCGAGATCGATCAGCTTCACGAGCGGCCGGCCCTCTTCGTCGTGAGTGACCATGATGTTGTCGGGCGCGACGTCCCGGTGCACGACGTTGCGCCGGTGGAGGTAGGCGAGGGCCAGAAGCGTCTGCTGCGCGATCTCGAGCGCGGTCCCGATCCCGGGCCGGGCCGGGGTCCTGGAGAGCTCCGCGACGGTTGCCCCGTCGATGAACTCCATGACCAGGTAGGCCGTGCCGTCGGCGTCGAGCGCGAAGTCGTGGATCGTGCAGATGTTCGGGTGCTTCAGACGGGTGGCCGTCTTGGCCTCTTCGACGAACCGCTGTTTCAGCTCCTCGTCGGCGAGCGCCTGGGTGCGCATGACCTTGACGACCCGGATCTCGTCTAAGAGGCGGTGGCGGACCTTGTAGATCGCCCCCATGCCGCCTTCGCGGATTTTTCCCAGGATCTCGTACTTGCCTTCGATCAGTGTGCCAGGTTGCTGCACGTCGCCTCGGGGCGATTGTAGACGGTCCCGTGGCACGTTGGCTGCAGGACGGCGCACGAAAGCGAGCAGATGTCCAACGACAAGGCGTACGACGCGATCATCGTGGGAGGAGGTCCGGCCGGCCTCTCGGCGGCGCTCCTTCTCGGGCGCTGCGGCCGCCGCGTTCTCGTCTGCGACGTCGGGAAGCCCCGCAACGCCGCGTCCCACGCCATGCACGGATTTCTCACCCGGGACGGCATCCCCCCGGCGGAGTTCCTTCGGATCGCCCGCGAAGACCTGAAGCCGTACGGCGTCGAGATCGTGCTCCGCGAGGTCTCCGACGCCCAGGCGACGGAGTCCGGTTTCACGGTGTCGCTCGGAGACGGCCGCCGGCTCTCTTGCCGGATGCTCCTGCTCGCGTCCGGCGTGGTCGACCGCCTCCCCGAGTTCGACGGCGTCCGCGAGCTCTACGGATCGAGCGTCTTCCACTGCCCGTATTGCGACGCGTTCGAGCGTCGGGGACAGTCGCTCGCGGCCTACGGGCCCGGCCGCGCCGCCGTCGGCCTCGCGCTGTCTCTCCGCACGTGGAGCGACGACGTGGTCCTGTGCACGGGCGGACGCGGCCGGCTCACCGCCGCGGACCTCCAACGCCTCGAGCGCAACGGCGTGCGCATCCGCCGGGAGAGGATCGAACGCCTCGAGAGCGACGACGGCGCTCTGCGGCGGATCGTCTTCGAAAAAGGAGACCCCCTCGACCGCCAGGCCCTCTTCTTCAACACGGGACAACACCAGCGATCGCCTCTCGCCGAGCGGCTCGGCTGCGCCTTCAACCGGCGCGGCGCGATCCGGACGAATCGTCTCGCGTGGACGCGGATTCCGGGCCTCTATGCCGCTGGCGACGCGTCCGAGGACGTCCAGCTCGTCGTCGTCGCGGCGGCCGAGGGAGCCAAGGCCGGCTTCGCGATCAACGCCGCGCTCCAGAAAGAAGAGAGAGGCCTGTAGTCGGCCACCGGGTGACCGGACGATCGATTCACGGAGATCTGAAACACGCCGCCTTACGGCGCCGTGTTTCTATCCGGCCATTTGTCGGCGATCGGGCCATCGGGTCATCGGGTCATCGGGCCATCTGGGAATGCGGCCATCGATGACCTCGAGTTCGGAAGCGCCGCCAAAGCGCATGTCTCCCTGCGCCGAGCGACGACCCCTGGGTCCGACACCCGATGACCCGGCAATCCGATCAGCCGCCGATGGCCGGATATGCGCGACCGACCTGCCGAAGGCGCGAGCCCGATCTGAGAGCCGTCGAAGGGAAGTACAATGGAACACTGATGGCGGCCAGATCGGAGGGAGAGCGGGCTCCGGCCGCGCGATCCCCTCTTCCCGCCCTGTTCGCCTCCGCGCGGCCGGCTCAGTGGGTCAAGAACCTCGTTCTCCCCCTGCCGTTTTTGTTCGGCGGCGCGCTCGCGACGGCGCGCGGGTGGGCCCTCGCCACCGCCGGCCTCGTCGTTTTCTGCGCGGTCACGAGCGCGATCTACCTGGTCAACGACGTGATGGACCGCGAGCGCGACCGCGCGCACCCGGTCAAGCGGCTGCGGCCCCTCGCGACCGGCGAACTCTCCGTGCGGACGGCTGTCGTCGCCGCGGTCGTCGCGGGGGCCGGCGGCCTGGCCGCGGCCTTCGCGATCGACGCACGGTTCGGAAGATGGTGCGCGCTGTATGCGGCCCTCATGATCGCCTACTCGCTCGTGCTGAAGCAGGTGCCCTTCCTCGAGGCGCTGATCGTCGCGGCGGGACTGCCTCTCCGGGCGCTCGCCGGCGCGGCGCTCGCGGGCGTCGCCCCCTCGCCGTTTCTCATGGGGTGCGCCTACGTTCTCGCGCTCTTCCTGGTCGTCGGGAAGCGGCAGTGGGAGCTCCAGAACGCGGGTCGGACGTCGTCCTCGGAGCATCGAGCGGTGCTCGCTTCCTACGGAGTCGAGGGTCTGGACTTTCTGTTCATCGTGACCGCACTGACGACCGTCTCGGCCTACGCCGCCTACAGCGTGACGCCCTCGACCCTGCAGATCCACGGGGGCCGCAGCTTCGCTCCGACCGTTCCGTTCGTCGTCCTGGGAGTCGCCCGCTACGTCCGCCTGGTCTACCGCCAGGGGGGAGGAGGAAACCCCACGCAGACGCTTCTCATCGACGACCCATGGCTCCTGGTCATCGTCGTCGGATGGGTGGCGACCGCGGGGTGGATCATTTATGGCCACTGAAAAACAGCCTCGGTTCGGGGTCGCGTTTCTGGCCTACAACGAGGAGGAGCTCATCGCGAAGACCGTCGCCGAAGCGGTCTCCTCGCTCTCCGCCATCCCGGGGCTCGACTGGCGGATCCTGATCGTCGACGACGGGAGCCGCGACCGCACGGGCGAGATCGCCGACGGCCTCGCCCGGAACGATCCGCGGATCGGCGTCTTCCATCACGACGGGAACAAAGGCTACGCGGTGGCGACGGAGACCGCGTTGCGCAACACGCCGGGAGAGGTCGTGATGGTCGTCGACGGCGACGGCCAGCACACGATGGCCGACGCGCCGCGCTTCCTGGACGCGATCGACGCCGGCGCGGATGTCGTCTTCGGATGGAAGAAGAAACGCCACGATCCCTTCGCCCGCCTGATCCTCTCCAAGGGGCTGAACACCCTCTCCGGGTGGCTCCTGGGCTCCCCGCTCCACGACATCAACGGCGGCTGCCGCGCATTCCGGCGCGACGTCGCGCGGCGGATCGAGATCCGGCATCGCATCAACTTCGTGGGCGACGAGATCTTCGCGCGGTGCCGCATCGCGGGCTGGAAGGTGTCCGAGGTCGTCGTGAATCACTTTCCGCGCGAAGCGGGGCAGAGCATCCACCGGCCGTGGAAGATGCTCGGGACGATCCGCCGCGTGATGCGCTACCTGTTCGAGCTCCGCGAGGAGATCGCCCGCGCCGATCAGCTCCGGCGGGTCGCGGCGGCCAACGGCCGGCGGTAGCGGCGCCCCGCGCGGAGCGCGGAAAGGACGCCGCGCTCAAAGGCAGTGCCACAGACATGACTCGGACACGCTGCTAGGCGCGCCGAATCACCGGAAGGTCATCTCGCCGACCTCGATGAAGGTCGGATCGACCCCGTTCCCATCGGCGATCTCGACGCGGGCCCGCGCCGACAGGACCGACCCCCCCGGCAGCGGGACGAACACGGACGCCCGCGGGGGCCGGTTGGTGATCACGAGGTCTCCGACCCGCGGCTCTCCGCCGCCGTCCGGCGTCACCAGCAGCCGGATGTGCGCTCGGTCCATGGAGCCGAGGACGAGGGTGACGCCCGAGAGCGGGCGGGGTCTGGAGAACCCGACGTCGAAGACGAGGGGATTGACCTCCTGCCCCCGCATGATCGTCTCGGGACGGCCGTCGAAGAGGTCCGGAAGGCTGCCCATGTCGGTCTGCGAGTGCCTCACGGACCAACTCTCGCCGCGGACCGTGACGATCTCCTCGCGCAGCGCCGCGCGCGCCGTTCTCTCCTCCGCGAAGAGCGCGGCCGCGTTGGGCGCGTATCGCAGCCGCACGAAGCGGAAGCCGGGAGCTCCGTCCGGGTAGGGGATGGTCCGGAGAGGCGGCAGGAGCTCGAACTTCGGCTTGCTCTTCGCGAGCTCGTATTCGGACGGCGTCATCACGAAGACTTCCGTCCCCGAGAGCGAAGTCTGGCGGTCGTCCCACGCCCGGATGTCGCCGATGACGACGCGCCGGCGTTCCGCGGAGGACAGGAAGAACGTCGCGAACTCCGCGGGGTTGTTGGCCCACGTCGAGGAGACGAGGACGCGGGCATCCTTCGAACGGACGAGCTCCTCCCGAATGGCGGCGAAGACCTGCGGGGCGCCCCATTGCAGCCCGTAAAGGCCGTAGTCGCGTTCCCAGGTCGGACCCCGGGTGAGCGCGAGGCGTGTCAGGTTCGCGCACTGGATCGCGAGGGCGGCGGCGCACGCGGCGGCGATAACCCAACGCCGGCGCCAGCGCGACAACCACTCGTAGACCTGGTCGAGCCCGACCGCCGTCAGGAGCACGACGGGCACGATCATCGCGAGAAGGCGGAGGATCTGGAGGTTCGCCACCGCGCCGGAGAAGGGGACGCCGAAGGGCGTCAGGAGGACCGCCCGGTGGAGCGGCGACCGGAGGAAGCGGCGGCCGCAGGCGTAGATCCCCAGGACGACGAACGGGACGAAGTAAGGAGGCAGGAAGGCCATCCCGTCCATGCGGTGGCGCGCGAATTCCCGGTCGTTCGGCCGGAACCAGTAGCGCGGATCGAGTCCCGCCGCATAGTTCCGGCCGAATTCCTTCAGCTTCGCCGAGAGCGGGACCGGGTGGAGCCAGTAGGAATCGAGAACGGCGAGCTGGTCGTGCACCACCCCCGGATGGAGGCGCCGGTAGCGGGCGTACGGAACGGCGAGCACGACGGCGAACAGGAGCGCGCCGATCCAGAGTCTCTTCTTCAACCGCAGGTGGTAGCGCAGATCGGAAAGGAGGAAGGCGAGGCCGGTCACGAGCATGACCCCCTGGCCGGCCGTGTACGCGTAGAACGTGCAGGCGCCGAAGAAGAACGCGACGAAGATCCATCGCGGATCCCGGTTCCGGTAGACGAAATATGCCCACACGAAACAGAAGAAGAACGAGGCCATCATCGCGCTCTCGAATCCGAGGCGCGCGTGGACGAAGAAGAGCGGCGTGACGCCGACGATGAGGGGTGCCATCCACCACAGGCGGCTCTTCATCTCCTTCAGCGCGAGCCCCGCGGCCGCCGCCCCGAGCAGCGTGACGGCCGCGGAGGTCGCCCGCACGCACGCCACGGATTTCCCGAAGAGCCAGACCGGGAGGAGGTGGATGTAGACCGAGAGGCTGACGGCCCAGCGGCGATCGTTCAGGAAGTACGGAGGAAAGAGCGTCCCGGTGTGATCGCGAAAGCCGTTGTCGAGCAGCATCGAAGCGAGGTTGCCCTGCAGGGCCTCGTCGCAGAAGAAGTAGGCCGGGAAGCGCGTGATGCCCACGAGCCGCGTCGCCGCGTAGACGGCGAGGCACAGCGCGAAGAGGCTCCACTCGAGTCGGGGCGCCGGCGGCGGAGCCATCCTCCCGGTGGTGCCCGGCACCGCGGCCTGCGTGGCGGTCAGTCCGCGCGTCGCGCGCCGCCCGATGCCGTCAGGGCAGCACCGCCGTCAGCGGCCAGGTGAAGAGGCGATGCGTCCCGCGGTCGGAGACGGTGACGCGTCCGAACGCATCCACCGCGATGCCCGTCGGCTGCTTGAAATCCTTGTCGGTTTTCCACGAGCGCCGCATGACGCCCTTCGGGTCGTAGGCCGCGACGCGTCCGCCCCAGGCGTCCGTGACGATCACGGTGTCGGCGGGTCCGATGGCGATGTAGGGCTCGGTGTAGAAGTCTTTCCAGCCCGGCACGGGGAACTGGCGGACGAACTTGCCGTCGGCGTCGAAGACCTGAACGCGGTGGTTGCCGGTGTCGGCGACGTAGATCCGGCCCGACGCGTCCGCGGCGAGTCCAACGGGCTCGACCATCTGTCCCTCGCCGCTGCCTTCGCCGCCGAACTCCCCGAGCTTCTTTCCGCTCGGATCGAACCGCACGATCCGCTTGTTGCCCGTGTCGGCCACGTAAATCACCCCGCGCGAGGCGACGACGGCGCGCGGACCGAAGAAGCCGATGTCCGTGCCCGTCCCCCCGATCACGCCGGCCACGGCGCCGTCGGCGCGATAGTGGACGATCCGGGCGTTCCAGGTATCGGCGACCCAGAGATCGCCCTGCGCGTCGACCGTGAGCCCGCACGGCTCGTTGAACTCGTTCGGCGCCTGACCCTTCGATCCGAACTGGCGGACGAACTGCCCGTTCCCGTCGAAGACCTGCACGCGGCTGTTCTTGGTGTCGGCGACGTACAGCGTGCCGTGGCCGTCGACGGCGAGGCCGCGAGGCTCCGAGAACTCCCCGGCGCCGTTGCCCGGTGCGCCCTGCGTGCGGATCGGCGGAATGATCGCGGCATCCCCGTTGTAGTCGCGGGCGGTCGGATCCTGGAGAGTCAGGTTCAGGGGCTCGAGCGTCCCGGTTCCCTGCTCGAGGTCCTTGCGGACGAAGAAGGTCGCGTCCTGCGATCCGATCGGACTCCAGATCTGGTGGAAGAGCGCGTAGTAGACGAGATCCGCCACGGTCGGACGATCCGGAGTCGCCGGCTTGCCGTCCGCGGCGGGGGCCGGCGCGACCCTTCCGGGGAACCACCACGCGCGAATCGGGACGCGCCGGGCCGTGTACTGGCCGGCCAGCTGCTTCTCGAGGCCTCCCTCGGCGTCCCAGTCCGCGACGATGATGGGAGTCGACGCGTTCTGGATCCGCGGCGCCCATGTCGTCGGGGTGTCGCGGAGATACCACGTCAACGGCCAGGAGGCTTCCCCGGAAACGGTGATGACGTTCTGACCGGCGGGGACGCGCCCGCGCGCCTTCTCCACGACCTCGAGAGCGCGCACGAGGTCCCGCGTCGTCTGGACGTAGGCGAGCATCTCCGCGTGCGCCGGCTCGCGCGCGACGTCGTGCGCGCCGTATCGGAAGCAGGCGAGGTACATGCCGGAAGCGTTCAGCGCCGCGAGGAGCGCGACGGCCGCGAGGCCGAGGCGCGCCGAGGGCTCGCGGCGCTCGCGCCACAGTCCGGCGATCGCGATGCCGGCGAGAATCGTCAGGGGGAGCAGGGGATGCACCGTGAGCCAGGGCACCTTTTCGCGCGCCCACGCATAGATGGCGAGCGAGGAGAGAGCCCAGTACACGACGAACCGCAGGAACGGAGACGCCCGCTCGTCCGACGCCAGAGGGGCGGTGCGCAGACGCGCCAGGGCGAGAAAGATTCCCGCCGCCGAGAAACCCAGGAAGACGATCCGCGCCGACGCGGCGCTCGCGAGGAGGGAAGACGCGATCGAGCCGAAGAAGAGGCCGGCCGCGACGCAGCCGACGGACTGGACGAAGCGGTCGCGGCGGATGTCCGGGCGCCGGAGCAAGAGCAGCGCCGCGACGAGGGTGGCGGATTCGTAGACGACGAGCTGCGGGAAGTAGTAGTACCAGGGGCCCGGTATGCGGGCGATCGCGTGCTGGCCCATCCAGTACTTGACCGCCTTGGGGATCGCCAGCCAGTCCGACGGGTACCGTCCGAACGCGGAATAGAGGAGAGACCAGATCGACAGGAAGACGATGCCCGCGATGAGCAGCGGTACGAAGCGGGCCATGACCCAGGCCCAGGTCGCGCGGACCGCCGCCGCCGCGCCGCCGGACGAAGGTTCGAGGGCTCGCGCCACGAAGACCCACAGTCCGAAGAAGACGAAGAGGACGCCCGTCATGTAGGCGTTCTCCTTCGTCGCCCCCGCGAGCGCGAAGGACACCGCGGAGAGCGTCAGCCAGCGGGATCGGTCCGTTTCGAGGAAGCGGCGGAAGGCGACGATCGTCCCGAACGTGAAGACGAGCGAATAAAGATCCTCCCGGATGAACCGGGAGAAGTAGGCGAGGTGCGGAGAGATCAGGACCAGGAGCGCGTAAAAGACGGCGGCCTCGATCCCGAACCAGGAGACGAGCGGGATCGCGAACAGGAGCAGGCCGACGCCGAACGCCGCGGGGAGGATCCGCGCCGTGGTGTTCGTCGCCCCGAAGATCTTGTAGACGAGCGCGTTGGCGTAGTAGAGAAACGGTCCGTGGTACGCGGGGTCGTACCGCCAGTTCCCCTCCTTGGAGAGCGTGTAAGACTGGAAAGCGTGGATCGACTCGTCGTGATGGAGAGGCCGGCCGCCGAGGTCGATGAATCGCGTCGCGACCGCGGCGAGCAGGAAGAGCCCGATGAGAAGCCGCCGCCCGCGTCCCGCCGCGAAGGCGGGCGCGATCCGCTCTTCCGCCGGATCCGCGGCTTCGACGCCCGTCACTTGGCGGGGGACAACTTCAGCTTCGACACCGAGTTCTTGCCCGCGTTGACGACATAGAGGGTTCGGTTCTTGCGGTCGAGCGCTACGCCGCGCGGCCGGACGAACTTCTCTCCCGCGTCGTCGGACACCCAGCGCCGCACCTCGCGGCCGTTGCGGTCGATCTGGACGACGGCGTTCCCCACGGCGTCGCTCGCGTAGAGGGTGTCGTCCGCGTCGACGTCCAGATAGCCTTCGCCGTCCGGCCCCCATCCCGCAAACTTCCACTGCGCCCGAAACCGTCCCTCGCCGTCGAGAACCTGGATGCGCTTGTTGTCGACGTCCGCGACATAGACGCGGCCCGACGGGCCGACCACCAGGCTGGCGGGGATCGAGAACTCCTCGGGTCCCGCGCCGTGCTTGCCGATCGGCCGCGGGTTCGCGAGGTCGTGGTCCGAAACGATGATGCGGTCGTTGCCCGTGTCCGCGATCCAGACCTTCCCGTCGGGCCCCACCGCCACGTCGTGGGGGTTGTAGAGGCCCGCCGCGCTCGTCGCCTTCCGCTGGCCTGCCAGGCTGAAAAGCTCGACGCCGGTGTTGTAGGTATCCGCCAGGTACACGTCGTCGCCATGCACCGCGATTCCGCAGGGCTCCTTCAGGCCGTAGGGGCCGGAGCCGAGCGCTCCCCAGCCGCCGAGGAAGCCTCCCGCCGCGTCGAAGACGCGGACGGCGGAGTTGCCCTGATCGGCGATCCAGATCCGCCCCGTCCCGTCCACGGCCGCGTCGCTCGGAGTCTTCAGGTTGCCCCAGGCCACCTGCCCCGGCTGGGCGGCCTGCTGGATCGCCGGCCCCGGCGCGGGTCCCGGCGTCGGAGCCGCCGCCGCGGGGGAGGCGGTTCCGGCTCCCGCGTCGGGGGACGCCGCGCCCGCCGGAACTTCCTTCTTTTTGCAGGCGAAAGACCCGGCTCCGGCGATCGCGAGAAGAGCGAGGATCGTCAGGCGGGACGGCGCCCTCCGCGCGCTACGCGCATCGAGTCCGGCCGGAGGCGTGATCGTCGTCATCGTCTCTCCCTTCGAAACCGCGAAATGTTCTGGGCTGCGATCAACGTAAAGGATACGGGCTTTATTGTCCAGCGGGCGGGGTCGCGACCGCCCTGCCCGCCGGTCCCGGAGGCTTGAGACGGGCGGCCGCCGCGTCCCATCCGGGCAGGCGGACGATCGAGACTGAATCGCTTCCCGCGTCCGAGACGTAGAGAGTCCGAGCCGCGCGGTCGATGCCGAGACCGGTCGGGCGCGAAAACTTCCGGCCGTCGAAACCGGTTTCGAATCGCCGGCGCAAGCGTCCGTCGGGCGCGAATTCCAGGATCGCGTCGCCCGGCGGATCGCTGACGTAGACCGTCTCGTCGGAGTCGACCTCGACGTGAGGCTCGGAGCCGCCTCCCGTCCAGCCGGCGATCCGCCATTCGGCGATGAACGCTCCGGCGGCGTCGAGCACCTGGACGCGCCGGTTGTTGGTGTCCGCGACGTACAACCGGCCCGATGGCCCGACCGCGATGCCGACGGGATTGTCGAATTCGCCGGCGCCCTTCCCTTTCTTCCCCACGGGGCGGCCGCCGGCGAGCGCGGCGTCGTAGAGCACCAGACGGTTGTTCCCGGTGTCGGCGACCCAGACGCGGCCGTCCGGCGCGACGGCGACGCCCCTCGGCCCGTAGAGCTCCTTCGCGGAGGCCTTCCAGGTGCCGTCGAGGCCGAACCGCTCGACGCGCCCGTTCCACGTGTCGGCGACGTAGAGGTCGGCCGCCCGCACCGCGACGCCGCAGAGCTCGCGAAAGCCGTGCGCGCCGTCCCCCTTTCCGCCCCAGCCGCCGAGGAGCCCGCCGGCGCCGTCGTAAACACGGAGGCGGGAGTGCCCGAAGTCCGCGACCCACACGCGGCCGAGATCGTCGACGGCGGCGTCCCGCGGCTCACGCAGCCTCGCCCACGGGGCGGTATCCGGCGCCGGCGCGGCCGAGATCGCCGGGAGCTCCTCGGGCTCGCTCTCGAGAGGGGCCTCGGCGGCGACGCCTTCGGCGGACGTGGCGGGAAGCGCCTCGTGGCGCGGGAGCACGACGTCGTCGGTGTCGCCCCCGCGCACGCGGTAGATGCGCACGTCCGGATTCTCGTAGGCGACGTCGAAGAGCCTGGTCGCCGCGGCGAACTTCGCGAGCCCCGCTGCCGGGTACGTCTGCCTCTCGAGCGCTCCAACGGTGACGTACCCGACGTGGTAGCGGCGCAGAAGACCCTCCACCGCATTCGCGTTCGGGTTGCTGTAGATCGCCCGAACGGCGTCCTTGCGGGCGTCGATCTCCGCCTGCGGGTTCCCTCGCTGCGAGACGTGGTACTCCCATCCGAGAACGGTCGGCAGCCCGGTGAGCATGGAGATCCGTCCGAACTGCTGGTAGGTCGGACCCTGAGCCTCCAGGTTGACGGGCGTGCCGGGCACCGAGTTGCGGAGCCAGAGCACCGCCCGGTATTCCCCGGGGTGCCAGCGCTCGAGGTAGGCGAGGCCATCGAGCGAGATCGCTCCGCGGCGGACGCCGTCGGGCAGCGACGGGCGGTTCTCGCCGACTCCGCCTCGTCCCGCGGTCGCGGTCGTGAATAGGGCGATCCCGGCGAGGAGGAAGCCCGCCGCGCGCAGCGGCCACGGCCAGGTCGAGAAGGCGCCGGGGCGGTCGCGGCGTCCGAATACGAGGATCGCCGTGCCGATCGCGAAGAGAAACCAGGCCTCCATGTAGAGCTTGAAGAACGTGTTTCCGCGGTCGAAGATGTAGAACCGCTGGGCGAACAGGATCAGGAAGAACGCGCTGGCCAGGAGCCCGCACGCCAGCCGGTCCTCCGGCGCCCGCTCGAAGGCGACGGCGGCCGCGAGGAAAAGGACGACCGCCACCAGGAAGAAGAGGTCGGGTATCCGGAACGCGGCGACTCCGAGGAGCACCGCGAACGCCCCGGCCAGCAGCACGACGGCGCCGCGCCGTCCCCCGGCGGCGATCCATCGCCGCGCCGCCGCGACGAGCCACCAGGCGAGGGCGAGATAGATGAAGAAGCCGAAGACCGTCAGGATGTCGGCGCCCGCGGCGCGCTCGTCGACGTTGCGGCCGTAGCCCGGAGCGCCGCCGCCGCGAACCCAGAGAGGCAGGACGAGCGCCGCGGACGTGACCGCGGCCAGGGCGTACGAGAGCGCGGCGCGGCCCGCTCCCCCGGCCGTGAGGCGGCCGGAGGAAAACGCCGCCGCGACGCAGACGAGGGTGATCAGGCCGATCAAGAGCGGCACGTCCCACGCGTTCGTCAGCGCGTGCGCCGCCACCGCCGCGCCGAGGGCGGCCGCCGCCGCCACGCGGCCCAAGGCGCTCGCGCCGGGATCCGCATGCCTTCGGACGAGCTCCAGTCCGCAAGCGAGCACGAGCAGGAAGAAGGGAAACGCCAGGACATGGGCGTGGAGGTCCGCGAAGATGAGGCTCCATAAGGGGTATTCGTTGATCGTGGTGCTCCCCGTGACCCGCGACGTGGCCCAGAAATAGTGCCAGTCGAGGTGCCGGGCTTCGTGCCGCGCGGGCTGGTTGAGCCACCACTCGCGCAGCCCGGCCAGGTTCCCGAGGAGGGCGACGAACGCGGCGCCGAGGACGCCCGCTCGCCTCGAGCCCGTCCAGTTGCGGACGAGGGCGAACGCGCCCTGCAGGGTCGCGCCGCCGATCAAACCGAATGCGAGGTTGAACGTGTATCGCGTGGAGAGTCCGGTCAGGAGCGAGAGAACCGCGATCATCTCCTGGCCGAACGTGTAGTAGCCGAGCGGCGCTCCCGCAAACCACGGGTCGGAGGCCGGCAGCGCGCGCGTGCGCACGAGGATGTTCAGAATCGAGAAATCCATCGGCTTCTCGCCCCAGAAGATCTCGGGGTTCCAGGCGCGGAGCAGCGTGAACAGGAGGAATCCGAAGAGGAACACCCCCTCGGAGAAAATCAGCGCCCGGCGGCGGCCGCGCAGAAACGCCGCGAGGGCGTGACGCCGGCGCCATCCCACGGCGGCGCCCGCCACCGCGAGCGCCACAACAGCCAGCACGGCGGCCGGCCGGCCGTTCTCGAGGATCCGGCCCTGCACGGCGATCGTCATGAGATACGTGACGGCCGCGAGGCCTGCGATCCGCGCGAATCCGAAGCCCCGGTCGTCCAGTCGGCTGAAGAACCGGAAGCAGAGCGGGAACGCGCAGGCGCCGACCGCGAGGACGGCGAGATAGAACAGGACCGCGGCGGGCCACGAGCCGATGAGCTCGTCGGAGAGAGGGGTCGGGGCGGCGGCCGGGGACTGACCGGACCGGCCAGGCAGGATCGGATCGACGACATGCCGCTGCGAGCGCGGCCAGTGGCCCCATTCGTCCATCACCGGGGGATTTCCGGTCAGAGCGGCCGCGAGCCGTCCGCGCACGAGTCCCGGATCGAATTCGCGCGTCTTCTGGAAGAGGAGGACGCGCGGATGGTCGTAGACCGTGAACGTCTCCTCGGCCGTGTCGTCGGGGATCCGGAGAGGGCCGATCCCGGGGTAGGAGACGAAGTCCGCCGCCTTCCGGAAGCCGAGGCGGCCGGCGAAGAGAGAGCGGTAGTACTCGCGGGTCATCGGAAAGACGTCGGGGACGCGCGTGACGCTGCCGTAGGCGCGGTTGCTCGTGATCGCGATCCAGTCCGCCTGGGTCAGGGCCGTGACGATCTCTTCGATCTTCTTCGCGGAATCGGGGTAGTACATGTGGAGAACCGGGCCCGCGTACTCCTCGACCGAATAGCCCGGCTGGGAAAACGGCAGCCCGTCGTCCCAGTCCTCGTTCGCGACGCGCGCGGGCGCCCGGATGTGGTCGTACATCCACTGGGAAGCCACGCCGCGCGGGTGGGGGTGCCGGTAGATCGAGCAGAACGCGATACCGAAGAGAAGCGTCCCGGCCGCGGCGCCAACCGGAAGGAATCGCGCCCACCGGCGGCCTGACACGGACCCTGCCGCCGCGCCCTCCCGGGTCCGGGCCGCGAGCGCGGAGAGGAGGAGCGCGGCGAGGACGGCGAGCGCCGGGTAGGCGGGATGGAAGTACCGGATGTTTTTCGTGCTCGCCGTGGCGTGATATCCGAAGACGATCGCGGCGTGCGTCCACAGCAGGAGGATCGCGAGGTCGCGGCGCCTCCAGGCAGCCCAGGGGGCCCAGAGCAGCGCCGCGGTTGCCGGGATCCCGAAGAAGACTCCGGCGCCCCAGAGGATCATGTTCCGGAAGGCGAAGAGCGGCGTCCGTCCGGCCCACTGGACCTGGGGCGGAAAGCCGAAGCCGCGCGTCAGGTTCGTGAGCTCGCGGATCGCGTGCACGTATCGCGGGTCGACGCGCACCGGTCCGAGGAACGCGTAGGGCAGCGCGACGCGCGTCACGGCGAACGTCACCGCGAGGAGCGCGAGGCCGCGGATCGCCGCGCGGCCCAGGGCGCGGAGGCGCCCGGAGCGCCCCGGATCCCGGAGTCCCGCGAGGGCGGGGCCGAGGACGGCGAGACCCGCCGGGGCGAGCAGCGCGAGCCCGGTGATCTTGCAGGCGACGGCGAGGCCGACGGCGGCGCCGGTCCCGACGATCCCGGCCGCGTCGGTCTTACCGCGCGCGATCCGGACGCATCCGAGAAGGGCGATCGCGCTGAACGTCGTCAGGAAGCTGTCGACGCCCCAGAAGTGCGACAGCTGGATGCCGAGAGGGCAGAAGGCGACGAAAGACGCCGCGACGAGGGACGTCCCCCGCGAGGCGAAGCGGCGGGCGATCCGGTACGCGATCCACACGGTGAGCAGGTCGAAGAGGCTCGAGAGGATCCGGCCGACCAGGAACGTCGAGTCGTACCCGTCCTGGCCGTAGACGGCGGCGACGGCCTTCGTGAGAAAAACCGGGAAGGTGCCGTAGACGAACGCCTCGAACTTCCGGTTGAAGGGGTTCAGGGGGGAGTGCGCGGAGTCGAAATACCCGCCGACGCTTCCCGGAAACGCGATCCCGTCCGCGACCATCGAGAGGAACCGCTCGTCGGGGTGGAGATGCCTCTTGTCGTCCCACGTGAGACCCCAGAACCGGAGGACGGCCGCGGTGAGCAGGACTGCCGCGAGGAGGAGACGCGATTTCCCCCGGGTCACGCGGCCACCACCGGCTCTCCCGGCCTATTCCGCGGAAACCGCAACGCCCTTGCGGGAGAGGAACCCGGCGATCTCGGCGCGGTTCGCCTCGATCCATGCGAGGAGGCGCTCGACGCCCTGATCGGGAGAGATTCTGGGCTCCCATCCGAGCTCCCGCCGGGCCCGCGTGATGTCGCAGTAAAAGACCTTCTGATCGCCGAGCCGGGCCGGAGCCTCCGCAAAGGGGATGCGGCGCTGGAGGCGCTGCTCCAGGAGCGCCAGGAGCTCGCGCAGGGAGAGCCGGAAGGGGGGGCCTCCTCCGACGTTGTAAGCCTTCCCCGCGACGTCGTCGCGGCGAGAGAGCGCCGCGAGATACGCGTCGACGAGGTCGTCCACCCACAGGAGGTCGCGGACCTGGTTGCCGTCGCCGAAGATCGTCATGGGCAGGCGGAACACCGCCGCGAGGGCGAACCAGGCCACCCAGCCCTGGTCCTCTTCGCCGAACTGGCGCTCGCCGTAGATGCACGACTGCCGGAAGGCGACCGTCGGGAGGCCGAAGCTGCGGTGGTAGTCGATGACGTACTGGTCCGCGGCGCCCTTGGAGCAGCCGTAGGGGGATTCGAACGAGAGCTGCTCCTCCTCGTCGACGCCGCCCGGCAAGCCGGACAGATCCCACCGGCCGTCGCGAAGGATCTCTCCCGAGGAGAGGTGCCCGTAAACCTTGTTCGTGGACGCGTAGATCAGGAGCGGCGCGCGCCGGGGGTCTCGCCCGTGCCGCGCCCGGATCGCCTCCAGCACCCGGAACGTCCCGAGCGCGTTCGCCTCCCAGTCCGCGACGGGATCGACGATCGACGTCGTCACGGCGACCTGTCCGGCGAGGTGGATCACGGCGTCCAGAGGTCCCTGCCCGAGAGCTCCGGCCACGTCCTCGGGGCTCGTCACGTCGCCCCGGAGGAATCGGACGGACGGCGCCACCCGCGCGAGCCAGTCCCGGTTGAAGGCGGCGGCCGAGCGCGAAAGGTTGTCGAAGATGACGACGTCGTGCCCGAGCTCCGACAGCCTCCGGGCGGCGTTCGAGCCGATGAACCCGGCGCCGCCGGTGATCAGAAACCGTTTGGGCTCAGTCATTTTTCCCATTCATTTTAGCAGCGTCGCGCCGGTGGCGGCGCCCGTCAGGCTCCGCGGCGGGCGCTTTCGTACGCCGTTTCGTACTCGGCGCACGTGCGGTCGATCGAGAAGGACGCGCGCACCGTGTCGTGCGGACGGTGGTACGTGGCGGGGGACCCGAGGACCCGCAGAAGCTTTTCGGCGAGGTCGGCGGCGTCGCCGATCCGCGCGACCTCCCCCATGCCGGTGATGCGGACCGGCTGCCGGACTCCGGGCAGATCGGAGGCGACGGACGGCAGGCCGCAGAGCATTCCCTCCACCTGGCAGAGACCGAAGGACTCCGTCGAGTTGATCGAGGGAAGGACGAGCGCGTCCGCGGCCGCGAAAAGCTCCGCCACGCGCTCCGGCGGGACGAGGCCGGTCGCGACGATCCCCGACGCCGGATCCGCGAGAAGCGGAGCGAGCCGCGCGCCGACGCTCTCTCCGGGGACGGCGTCCTTCTCTCCCGCCAGAACGAGCGTGGCCTCGGGGTACCGCAACCGCACGCCCTCGAACGCCGTCAGGAGGATGGGCAGCCCTTTCTCCTCGGCGAAGCGGCCGAGGAAGAGGAGAACGGGGGTTCCGCGGATGCCCCAGCGCGCCCGCGACTCCTCTCGCGACAGAGCGCTCGGCTCCGGGTCCGGGACGGGGGGGAGGATCCATCCGACGCGCTCGGGACGCTCCGCGAGCGGATCGGTATGGCGGGCGTAGTCCTCGGTGTAGGTCACGACGCGCGCCGCGCGGTCGAGAGCGAAGTTCTGCGACGCGCGCGCGATCGACTCGACCAGGCGCTGCACGAGGCCGGACGGCGTGCGGAGGTCGCAGTGGTACGTCACGAGAAACGGGACACCCGCTCCCGAGGCGAGCGCGGCGAGCGGCGCCGCGGCGGCGAGCGGCGCATGGAGATGCAGGACGTCGGACGACGCGAGCTCCCGGCGCGCCGTGGCGAGGAGCGCGGGCGAAACGAGCGCCTTTCCGATCCGCGCCAGGACGGGCGCGCGGACGATCCGCACGCCCTCGACCGTCTCGACGGCGGCGAGCGGGGGGGCGTGGCGGTGCGTGACGACGGTGATCTCGTGTCCGCGTTCCACGAGCGCCCGGGCGAGCCGCTCGACGTAGAGCGACAGCCCCGACACGTAGGGCCGGTAGTAGTCGAGGACCATCACGATCCTCATCGAGGGGCGCGAACGGAGTAGACCGTGGTGGGACCGGGGAACTCGGACTTCAAGAGCAGGTAGGAGGCGATGCGATCGGCTCCCGGATAGCGGCGGCGCTCGAGGTCGCCCAGGACGACGTGCGTCACCTTGTACTTCTGGAGGAAGAGCGTGGCGACCCGCTCGTCGTTGCCGGAGTAGAAGGCTCCCAGGAGAGCGGCGCGGTCCGAGATCTCCTGGTCGCTTCCGTGCCCCCGCCAGAGGCCCTCGTGGTTCGCCCATCCGAGCACGGTGGGGATGCCCGTGTGCGAAGAGACCCGGGCAAACTCGCTGTACGGATCGCCGCTCGCTTCGACGACCACCGCGTGCGGGCCGGCGTGCTCCTCGAGCCAGCCGATGGCGGCGGCGTCGGCGGCGGATCTCCGGACGAGGGCGTGAGTCGCGTCCAGGGTGAAACGTCCTTCGCGGATCCGCCACCGTGAGAGCGCTGCGTCGAACGGGTACAGCATGGCGAGGACGGCGCACGCGGCGAGGATCCACCGCACCGGAGAGCGGGACGCCCGCCGCGCCGTTCGCCACGCCTCCTCCGCGAGGGCGGCCGCGCCGATCGCGAGCAACGGCCACGCCTGGTTGTAGAACTTGAAGACGGTGTTCATCCGCTGGTTGTCGGTGCCGTAGGAGTCCCGGAAATAGATGAACTCGCAACCGCCGATGATCGCCATCGCCAGGAAGAGCATCAGCCCCGTCGCGACCCGCGAGGGCGCAGGCTCCGGCGCCTTCAGGGCGGCGCGGGTGAGCTCCCCCGAGAGGAGGAGCAGCGGGACGACAGCGAGGAGAGCGGGGGTGCGAGTCGCAAACGCGGCGGCGATCGAGACCGCGGCCAGGACGGCGGCCCGCAGGTCGCGCCGCCGCCGGCCGGCCTCGTCGGGCGGGGATTCCCGCGGCCAGAGACCCACGAGCGCCACCGCGAAGAGGATCCCCCAGAAGAGCAGGAACTCGACGACGCCGGATTTCAACGTGACCGGCGCGAGGCCGTTCGAAGGCAGCGAGTACGACCTGGAGTAGGGCCACCAGAGAACGAGAGACAGAAGCGAGAGGATGGCGCCCCAGGCCGCGCCGCGGAAGGCCTCCCCCGGCGACGGGACACGCACACCAGACCGCCGGAGGACCGAGACCCCGACGACCAGGATGACGAGCACGGGAAGAGTCCAGTTGTTGGCCGCCCGGGCGGTGCCCGCGACGAACGCGAGCAGGAGGGCGGGCCACGCCGCACCGATCCGGGCCTTCCATCCTCCCGACTCCGCCGCGGCGGGCGGGCGAAGCTCGAGGACTCGCGACCCCGCGGCGAACGCGGCGAGGAAGAAGGGGAACCCCAGCAGGTGCGGATGCATGTCCGCCTGGAAGAAGGTGAAGAAGGGGAACTCGTCGATGGCGCCGCCGGTCTGGATGACCCGGGAGGCGTGCCAGTAATCGAAGCCCCGGCCGAGCGGCGCCCGGAGGGCGTCGAACGCGCCGGCGGGATTTCCGGCGAAGATCGCCGCGACGCCCGCCCAGATGCCGGCGCGCAGCCTTCCCGTCAGCCGCAGGCCGAGGCACACGGCGGCCACGAACGAGTAGGCGGCGAAGGTTGCGATGACGAGGTTGTACGCCGTCAGCGACGCCACGCCCGAGAGGCGCGCGAGCGCGGCGGCGAGGAGGTATCCCCAGTAGTAATAGTTGATCGTGGACCCCGCGAGCCATGGGTCCAGGGGAGGCGTGTCCGGATGGCGGATGAGGGAATTGAAGAACGCGAGATCCATGAACTTTTCCTGCCCGAGGATGTCGGGCAGGCAGGCGCGGATGAAGACGAAGATCGCGGCCGCCGACCAGAAGAGGAGCGCCGCCCGCTTCTCGTCGGCTCCCCACCAGGGACCCGCCGCGCCGTGCCGTCCCGCGGCGACAGAGCGCCGGTGGACCGCCCAGGACGCCGCGGCGACGACCGCCACGGCGATCCACAGGGTCCGGCGGGAGAACGGGATTCCCGGCGCGAGGGAGACCACCCACGCGAGCCACGCCGCGACCGCGAGGCCGATCGGGCGGCTCAGGAGGGCGGCGTCGCGCCGGCCGCCGAACGCCGCGCGCAGAAGGGGCAGCGCCGCCAGGCCGAGCACCTCGACCACGGCGACCCAGACGGCGATTTCGAGCATTCTTGTCAGTGTAGCCGGAAAGGCGGGGTGAAACGGGTGACGGGTGACAGGTGACAGGTGACGACAGCACAGGGCCCGGCTGCTGACACCTGTCACCCGACATTGGTCACCTTCCTCGAACGGTCGAGGGCGCGATGCGTCGGCTTCGAAGGGCACCCGCCTTGCACGGGGGGCGCGCATGGGACTGAACGAATATCGGAAGAAGCGCCGGTTCGACGTCACGTCGGAGCCGTCCGGCGACGAGAAGCCGCGGGCGACGAAGAAGCGCGCGAAGAGCCTCGGCTACGTGATCCAGAAACACCGCGCGACGGCGCTCCACTACGACTTCCGGCTGGAATGGAACGGCGTGCTCCTCTCGTGGGCGGTCCCGAAGGGGCCGTCGCTCGATCCGTCCGTCAAGAGGATGGCGATGCCGACCGAGGACCACCCGATCGCCTACGCGAAATTCGAGGGCATCATCCCGGAAGGGCAGTACGGAGGCGGGACCGTGATGATCTGGGACAACGGCACCTGGGAGCCGGAAGTGCCGGACGTCGACGCCGCGATGAAGAAGGGCGATCTGAAGTTCACCCTGAAGGGCCAGAAGCTCCAGGGATCCTGGGTTCTCGTGCGGCTTCGTCCCAGGGGCACCGAAAGCCGCGCGGGTTGGCTCCTGATCAAGCATCGGGACGAGTTCGCGAGCACCCGGGACATCGCGGAGGAGGAGCCCCGATCGGTTATTTCGAAGCGCATCCTGGTCGAGATCGCCCGCGACGAGGGCGGGGACCTCGAGAAGGCGGCGACGGGCGATCCTGCGGCGCTCTTAAAGAAGCTCGCGAAGAATCCGAAGCTCGTGACCCCGCCGCGCCGCGGCCGCAAGAAGGCGGTGTGGAACTCGAACCGGCCTTGAAGAGCGCGAGCGCGGGCCGGAAGGCGAAGGCGAAGGCGGCAGCCCGGATCCCGTTTCGGGCGAAGCCGATGCTGGCGACGCTCGTGTCGGAGCCCTTCGATTATCCGGGCTGGGTTTACGAAGAGAAGTACGACGGGTACCGCATCCTCGCCTACAAGGAAGGGGACGAGGTGACGCTTCTTTCGCGCAACGCCAAGGACCGGACCGAGTCGTTCGCGGAAGTCGCGGAGTCGATCGCGGCGCTCCCGGACGAGACCCTGCTCCTCGATGGAGAAGTCGTCGCCTTCGACCGGAAGCTCGTCTCCCGGTTTCAGCTCCTCCAACAGGGCGAGGTGGCCCAGGTCTACGCCGTCTTCGACTGCCTGTTTCGCAACGGCGTCGATCTCCGCAAGGAGCCGCTTCCCATCCGCCGCGCGGAGGTCGAGGGGGCTCTGGCCGGGGCGGACCGGCTCTTTCCCTCCCGCCGCCTGCCCTCGGACGGCCGGAAGGCCTTCGCGGTCGCGCAGAAGAAGGGTTGGGAAGGGCTCGTGGCGAAGGATCCCGCCGCGCCGTACCTCGAAGGGCGGAGCACGAGGTGGCTCAAGGTGAAGGTCCACCAGGAGGAAGAGCTCGTGATCGGCGGTTACACGCCTCCGGCGGGATCGCGGTCGTATTTCGGAGCGCTCCTCATGGGGGCGTACCGCGGCAAGGAGCTCCGGTACGTCGGAAAGGTCGGGACCGGATACTCCCAGAAGCTGCTCGGCTCGCTCCACGCGACCTTCAAGCCGCTCGTGCGCGTGGCGTCCGCGTTCTCCGCCCCGCCACGCGAGAAGGGCGCCGTGTGGCTCGCGCCGAAGCTCGTCGCGCAGGTCGCGTTCCAGGAGTGGACGGCCGACGGGAAGCTCCGGCAGCCCGTCTTCCTGGGCCTGCGCGACGACAAGAAGCCTCAGGAATGCCTGCTTCCGAAGGACATCCCGTGAGCCCGGCAAAGAAAGCCATGAGCCCGGCAAAGAAAGCCGTGAGCCCGGCGAAGAAGCCGAAATCCACGAAGCCTCGCCCGACCGCGGCCCGGAAGGCCTCCGCGAAAACGGAGGCGGCTCCCAGGCTCACCGTTTCGAATCCGGACAAGATTTACTGGCCGGACGAGAAGATTACGAAGATCGAGCTCATCCGGTTCTACGACGGCATCTTTTCGCGCCTCCAGCCCTGGGTGAAGGACCGCCTGCTCTCGTTGAAGCGCTGCCCGAACGGGCTTCTCGGAAACTGCTTCTTCCAGAAGGAGAAGCCCGACACCATGCCGCCGGACACCCCGACGAAGCGCATCGTCCACGAGAACGGGATCCGCAACTACGTCGTCGGAGGAAAACGCGAGACGCAGCTCGCCCTCGTCAACCTGGGTTGCATCGCCGTCCACGTCTGGGGCGCCCGGCAGCAGGAACCCCGCAAGCCGGACTGGGTCTGCTTCGATCTCGATCCCGACTCGGGCCAGTTCGCGGACGCGGCGCGCGCCGGGCTCAAGGTCAAGGCGGCGCTGGACGCGCTCGGCCTCGTCTCCTTTCCGAAGACGTCCGGGAAAAAGGGGATGCACATCTACGTTCCCATCGAGATCGGTCCCGATGCCGACGAGGCGAAAGAGTTCGCCGAGCTTCTCGGGCATCGCCTCTCGGCCGCCTACCCGCGCGAGATGACGATGGAGAACCGCATCGCCGCGCGCAAGGGCCGGGTGTATCTCGATCCGTTCCGCAATGGTTTCGCCCAGACGGTCGTGGCGCCGTATTCGGTGCGGAGATTCCCCGGCGCCACGGTCTCGACGCCTCTCGACTGGGACGAAGTCGATCCGAAGCTATCTCCGAGCCGCTTCCACATCCGCCACTTCGAAAAGCGACTCGCCGCGGCGGGAGACCCATGGAAGGACTTCTGGAAATCCCGGCAGCCGCTGGAGAGGGCGCTGGAGGCGCTGCGGGGGCTGTAGGAGAGTCGATCTGAACGACGGCGCCTTCGGGCGCCGTCGTTCTATCCGGCCACTTGTCGGCGATCGGGTCATCGGGTCATCGGGTCATCGGGCCATCTGGGAATGCGGCTCGGCGAGGAGCCTCGATGCGGGGGGCTCGATCGGCGCGCGCGGCGCGCGTCCGATCTCTATTTGGAGGCGAAGTCCCGGACGTCGCGAAACGGAGTCTCGCGGTTCGTGAAATCCGGTCGGTAGTACTTGCTTGCGGTGTCGAGCTCCTGTTGATAGCCGTTCTCGAATCCCTGGCTCGCGAGCGCCGCGA
>JBDTOO010000015.1:0-70437 GCA_039933215.1 Acidobacteriota bacterium | reverse complement strand
CGCGCGCTCCTCGAGCTGAAGCGCCGCGGCTCGATCGTGTTCGACTACGGCAACAACCTGCGGGGCCAGGCCGCGAAGGCCGGCGTCGCCGACGCGTTCGCCATCGGCGGGTTCGTACCGCTCTACATCCGGCCGCTCTTCTGCGAGGGCAAGGGCCCGTTCCGATGGGCGGCGCTCTCCGGAGACCCCGAGGACATCCGGACGACGGACCGCG
Source organism: Acidobacteriota bacterium (assembly GCA_039933215.1). Lineage (GTDB taxonomy): Bacteria > Acidobacteriota > Thermoanaerobaculia > UBA5066 > Gp7-AA6 > JALYUA01. The sequence goes on along the minus strand of JBDTOO010000015.1, from coordinate 70,223 downwards.
CGCTTCTGGAGCTCTTCCCGGACAACGCCGGGCTCGCCCGATGGCTCCGCCTCGCCGACGAGCGCGTCGCCTTCCAGGGCCTGCCGGCCCGGATCTGCTGGCTGGGCTACGGCGAGCGCGACCGCGCAGGGCTCCTCTTCAACGACCTCGTGCGCGATGGAAGGGTCAAGGCGCCGATCGTGATCGGCCGGGACCACCTCGATGCCGGCTCCGTCGCCTCTCCCAACCGCGAGACGGAAGCGATGCGCGATGGCTCCGATGCGATCGCCGACTGGCCGATCCTCAATGCCCTTCTGAACACGGCCTGCGGGGCGAGCTGGGTCTCCGTGCATCACGGCGGGGGAGTCGGGATCGGTTTCTCGATCCACGCGGGAATGGTCGCCGTCGCGGATGGAACGCCGGAGGCCGCGCGCAGGCTCGCGCGGGTCCTGCGCGCCGATCCGGGAACGGGGGTCATGCGGCATGCGGACGCCGGGTATCCCGAGGCGATCGACGCGGCGCGCGAGCGCGGGGTCGACCTGCCGTCGGTCGAGCCGCGTCCCCGGTGAGCCCGGCGTGATCCGGTGACCTTGTGAGAGGCCTCCGCCGGTGGGCGCCTCTCGCGGCCGCCTTCGTCGGCGCCGTGTTCCTCCTGTTCGCCGACGGCTGGCTCCCGCTTCCGACGCCTTCCGGACAGGCCTCGCCGCCGAGGCTGTCCCGCGCGCTGGTGCGGGAGGCCGCTTCGCTCGGCGTGAGGGCGCGCTCCTTCGGCGGCCGTCCGGACGTCGCGAAATCGTTGCAGGGCGGAGGCGTCGCGATCAACCGCTTGACCCTATTCGCCGCCGCGAGGCAGGTCCTGGAAGGCGCGCCGGCCGGAAGCTGGCTCGCGCTCACCGACCCGGCCGGAACGGCCCAGGCATGGTGGGGCGATGCCCCGGCTTCGCTCACCGCCTTCCCGGACACCGACGGCTTGAGCGTCCGATGGGCGACGACGACGATGACCCTGATCGTCCGTCTCTCCCTCGAGGGCCGCCCTCAGGCCGGCATCGTCTACGCCGCCCGGGCCTTTCCTCTGGAGCCCGTCGACTTCCGGCGCGCCCTCGATCTCGAATCGAAGATCGGGGGATGGGAGCCGGTCTCTGCGGTCGACGGCCGCGTGCCGGCGATCCTTCGCGACGGGGCGGGGAGGCCTCTCGTCGGGTTCCGGAGGACGGCGAACGCCGGCTCTCCGCTCCCCCCGACGCGCAACCGCCAGCGGGCTCTCGCGATCGCGATCGTGGCCGCGCTCTTCCTGATCGGAAGGGCGGAGAAGCCCTGGCGCGTCGGCCTCGCACTGCTCATCCTCTTCTTCGCAGCCGAGTCGGCCCTTTCGACGAGCGGTCGAACCCTCGCTTCCTGGTCGAGCTGGCTTTTCGCGGCGGGCGTGGCGCTTCTGCCGTTCGTCTTCAGCGCGGTCCGCAGCCGGGACGATCCCCGATTCCCGCGCCGTCTCCGCTTCCTCGCGGGCTATCTCCTGTTCGCTCTCGCGATGCTCGCCGCGTGGATCGTCCGGCCGCCCGACCTCGGCTCCGGACTCGGCGGGTCGCCCGCCGCCCTTCTGCGCCTCGCCGGGCTGACCGCATTCGCGGCGGGCGCCCTGGCGCTCGGCGCGTCGGCCTCCCGGGGGAGAACGAGGCGCGGGCTCGGCGCAGCCGTCGCCGCCACGGCCGCCGCGTTCACGGGCGCGCTGGCCTTCGTGTCTCCTTCGCCGCTCTTCGTCGTCGCCGCCGTCGCCGCGGCGTTACTCGTGTTCGCTCTCTGGTCGCGGGCCGTCGGCGAGGCCCTGCCCGGCGGCGTTTTCATCAGCCCGCGCCTGGTGGCGGGCGCCGCGCTCCTCGCCGTGCTGTCCGCCTCCGCCCTCTCCGAGCATGCGCGCGCCGCCCGTGCGTTCCAACGCTCGGCGACGATCCAGATCCCCGACCCGGGCCATGCCTCGGCGGACGCCGCCTTCTCCGCGCAGAGGGCCGTCGACCGCGTCCGCGCATTCGACCTCGAGCGTGTCCTTCCCGCACCCATCGAGGAGACCGACGTGTCGGATCTCGCCTACCGCATCTGGCGCAACGGCGAGCGCGCGAACCCGCGGCCGTCGGTGAGCTCCTACGAGGTGTATGACGCGGCGGGCCGGTCCCGCAGCAAGTTCTCCCTGATTCCCGAGGCCGAGTTCGGGAAGTCCGCCGCCACGGGATCCGTTCGGATCGACCGGTACGACCTGGCGGTGATCCGCCGTTCGGTCCCGCTCATGGCCGGCGGTCGGCGCTGGGGCAGCGTCGCCATCCAGCTCGCAGACTGGCCGCAGTGGGATCCGCTGCCGCCGCGCATCGAGTTCTACCGGCGTCTCGTGCTCGGGGAGAGGGAGGGATCGCGTGCGGACGCCGAACCGGTTCCCCGCGTCGTGATCGCGCACTACGCGCGCGACGGAGAGAAGAGGGACGAGGGACCGTCGCTGGCCGCCTCGCTTCGCGACGCTCTCCGCCGGACCGACCGTCCCGCCGCCGTTCATCTCCCGTTTCGCGGAAGCGAGCTGTGGGGAGAAGTGCGGCCCATCGCGGACGGCTACCGCCTCGTCGCCATTCCCGTTCCCAACTTCCTCGGAAGGCTCCTGACGGCGGCCCTCCTCCTGCCGGGCATCGCGCTCCTCTCGGCGGTCGGCGCGATTCTCATGCTCTGGCGGGCCGCCGTCGCGCGGCGGGCGGGGTCCGAGAGGTTCTGGCTCGGAGGCGTGCGGACGTTTCGCGGCCGGCTCATCGGCCTGTTCGTGTTCGTCGTGATGATCCCGCTTCTCGCGGTGACGTTCTTTCTCCGCACGACGATCGTGAGCCGGTCCGTCCAGGACACCCTCGAGCACGCGCGCACGGGGCTCGAGACCGCGAGGAAGGTGCTGGACGACTACCTGCCGTCCGCGTCGGGCGGGCGGGGGAGCCTCCTCGCGCTCGACGACGACATCCTCGCGTGGCTCGCGAACGCGATCGGCTACGACCTCTCCGTCTACGCCCCTGACTCGAGCCTGATCGCCACCTCGAGGCGGGACCTCTATTCGGCGGGCCTCGTTCCGGACCGCGTTCCGGCGCCGGCTTTCGTGGCGATCGGCCTCTCCGGATCGGGACAGCAGATCGGGTCGCGGCCCGTCTTCGGAAGCCAGCTCGAGGAGATCACCACGGACCTGGCTTCCGTTCCGGGTGTCCCCGGAGTGCGAAGCCCGGCGCTCCTTTCTCTCCTCCTGCTCCCGCAGCAGCGGGTCGCGGAGGCCGAGGCCGCCCAGCTCACCGCCGCCGTCTCGGCATTCAGCCTGCTCGTCTTCCTCTTCTCGGCCCTGATCGCGGGGCGTCTCGCCGTGCGCGTCGCGAAGCCCGTGGCCGACCTCGTCGAGGGCACCCGGGCCGTCGCCGCGGGGGACTTCTCGCCGCGCCTCGCCGAGCCCCCCGACGAGGAGCTGCGCGAGCTCGTTCGCGCCTTCCTGTCGATGTCCCGCAGCCTGAAGGAGCAGACGGAGGCCCTCTCGACGGAGAAGGAGCGCCTGGCGACGCTCCTCGCACACCTGACCGCAGGCGTCGTCGCCTACCGGGAGGACGGGACCGTTCTGCTCGCGAACCCGGCCGCGGCCGCTCTCGGCGGGGGTCGCGAGAGCGCCCGCACGCTCGACGAGGTGTTCCCCGGGGCGCCGATGGCCGCGGTGCGCGCCGCGCTCGCCGTGGATTCGATATCGTTCTCGTCCGTGGAGATCGAGCCGCGTCCCGGCGAACGGTGGAGGGTCGTCACCGTGGCGCTGCCTCTCGGCGGAGAAGGCACGAGGATGGCCGTGATCGAGGACGTCTCGGACGTCGTGCGATCCAACCGGCTCTCCGCGTGGGCCGAGATGGCGAGGATCATCGCCCACGAGATCAAGAACCCGCTGACGCCGATCCGACTCTCCGTCGAACACCTGCGGGCCGTCTGGAAGCGCGGCGATCCCGGATTCGACGCGGTCCTCGACGAGTGCGTGACGAACGTTCTCCGCCAGACCGAGGAGCTGCGCCGTTCGGCATCCGAATTCTCCGACTACGCCCGGCTGCCCGCCCCGGAGATCCGGCCGACCGACGTGTCCGCGCTCTCCCGCGACGCCGCTGCCGGGTACGCGGGGGCTCCGGGAGTCGCCTGGGACCTGCGGATCGAGCCGGGCCTGACCGCGGAAGCCGACCCGCGGCTGCTCGGCCGGGTGTTTTCGAACCTGGTCGGAAACGCGGTCGAGGCCCTCGGGACCCGAGGCGGACGGATCCGGCTCGACGCCCGAAAGGATGGGGAGCGGATCCGTGTGGCAGTCGAGGACGACGGGCCCGGGGTGGTTCCTGAGATCCTGCCGAGGCTCTTCGACCCGTATTTCTCCGCCAAGAGCGGCGGCACGGGGCTCGGCCTCGCCATCGCGAAGAAGATCATCGAGGAGCACGGCGGCCGCATCGCGGCGCAGAATCGTGCGGAAGGAGGCCTTCGCGTGACGTTCGATCTTCCCTTCGCGGAACCTTCGGGAGACCTCGCTTGAAGCCGGGACCGGCGCGGCGCGCCCTCCTTCTCCTCGCGGCACTCGGCGCGGCGGCCGGCGCGGGCCGGTGCCAGGGCTCGAAAACGGCGGGGCCGTCCCGCCTCGCCGCCGGCGACGTCGTGTGGTTCGAGGACGGTTCCGCGGACGGCGCGGGCGAAGTCGAGGCGTCGCTCGCACGCGGCGGATTCGCTTCGGTGTTCCTGCCCGCGGCGGCCCTCACGCGCGAGGGGGACCGCTGGTCGACGGCTCCTTCCGAGCCTCCCGCTCACCCCTTCGACCGGATCCCCGTGACGCTCGTCATCTCGGCCGGGGAGCCGGCGCGGGCGGCGCTCGCGGACCCGGCGGGGGCCGTGGCCACCGCCGACGCCGCCGCGCTCGCCGCGAAGGCCGCTCTGCGCGACGCCGCGCGCTACGGGAAGGTTCGGGGCGTCCATCTCGACATCCCGTTCGCGGCGGCGAACGCGGAAGCGTGGGGCGCCCTCGTGCGGAACGTCCGCGGGAAGATCCCTCCGGACGTCCTTCTGACGACCACCCTCCGCTTCGCTCCGTCGGAGACCGAACGAGAGGCGGTCCAGAAGGCGATCGCCCCCGCGGACGGCACCGTTGCTCTCATTTTCGGCGAGGGGTCCGTGGCGGATCCCACGGCGACGGACCGCCTCGATCGGCCCTGGCTCGCGGCGTATGCCCCGGGCGCCCGCGGGCGCTGGACTTCCGCGAAAGGAGAGGAGCGCGTCGTGGGAGAGAGCGTCCTCGCGAGCCTGACGGACGACCCGAGGGTCGAGTTCTCGCACGACCTGTCGTTGCGGGATGAGTCGGCCTCCGGCTTTCTCCTGACGCCGCACCAGGCGCTCTCCGTCGGCAACCTGGCCTTTCGCGCGAACGATCGGGTCCGCTTCCGGCAGCCGTCCCTCTCCGACATGGTCTACCACTTCGGCGCTGACCTCGCCGGCAAGCGGTTCGTCAAGGGCCGCGTCGTCATCCTCCAGGGGCGGAGCGAGAGCGAGCGCATCTTCACCCTTTCCGCCCTGGACGACATCCTCCTGGGGCGCTCCTTGAACACCGACCTGCGGCTCACGGTCGAGCCGTCGAAAGGCGCCGTCGCGGTGACCGCGGAGAACCCCACCGCCCACGCCTCACTCGTGTCGCGCACGTCCAACTGGGTGGAGGTCGAGATCCCGACCGGAGCCATCAGCGACGTGAAGGCCGGGGGATTCGACCGGTTCGAAGTGTTCGGCCCCGAGGGCGGAGCCGTGACCCTCGGGCGCGCGACCCGGATCCGGTTCTTCGAGACGCTCGTCAGCCCGGGGGAGAAGATCGCGCCCGCGCGAATCCTCGTACGCCGCGCCCCCCCGAAGGACTGCTGCGCCCATCGCGTGCACGTGCTCTCGTCCGCGGGAGCCGAAGTGGTCCGGGAAGGCGACGGACCGGCCACGACGCCGCCACCGCGCTGAGGGGGAGAGAGGTCAGGCCTTCTTGCGGCGCCGCACGAAGCCGTAGATCTTGGCGACGGGGCCGGACGACGCGAACACGACCGCCAGGACGAGAAGCGCGAGGATCGGCCGGTACGCGATGGCCATGAAGAAGAGCGCGATCGCGGGCAGGATCCAGGCGGGACGGCGGCGGCGCAGGTCGAGGTCCTTGAAGGACCGGTACTTGATCGTCGAGATCATGAGGTACGAGAGGATGAAGGTCACGACCAGCACGCCCGTCATCCAGACGCGGTCGACGAGCGGGTCCGGGGTCGCGAGTACGAGCGCGCAGATCGTCCCGGCCGCGGACGGGATCGGGAGCCCCACGAAGTACTTCTTGTCGGCGATGTGGGTCTGGATGTTGAAGCGCGCGAGCCGCATGGAGCCGCAGACGACGAAGAAAAACGAGACGGCGAGGCCGAGCCGGTGGAAGTCGGAGAGCCCCCAGGAATAGACGAGGATCGCCGGGGCGACTCCGAAGGAGACCAGGTCGGCCAGGGAGTCGTACTCCTCGCCGAACTCCGAAGCCGTGTTGGTGAGGCGCGCGACGCGCCCGTCCAGCATGTCGAGCACGGCGGCCCCGATGATCAGGAGGGCGGCCCGCTCGAACGTGCCGTTGATCGAGCACCACAGCGAGAGATAGCCGCAGAAGAGGTTGCCGACCGTGAAGAGCGTCGGAAGGAGAAAGAGGCCTCGCGAGAGCTTCTCGCGCGAGAGCCTCCGGACGCGGACCCGGCCGCCCGGAAGGCCGGGCGCCGCCGGCGTCGACTCGCTCATGGGCTCACCGCGGGCTCATCCCCGGGCCGGGGGAGGCGGCGAGCTCTTCCATCGGGCGATACCCGTCAGCGCCGCCTTGACCTTCTGCCCCTTCACGACGAGCACCTCGGCGTCGTCCGGAAGGAAGAGATCGACCCGCGAGCCGAAAAGGATGATGCCGACGCGCTGGCCTCGCTCGAGCGATTCGCCGGGCTTCGGATAGAAGATGATCCGGCGTGCGAGCGCCCCCGCGATCTGCTTGAACGCGACGCGGCCGGTTCCCGACGACATGGTCACCAGGTTTTGCTCGTTCTCCAGGGACGCCTTCTCGGCGAACGCCGCCATCTTCCGACCCGGGTTGTAGGCGTAGTCGGACAGGACGCCGGTCACGGGGGCTCGGTTGACGTGACAGTTGAAGACGGACATGAAGATTGAGATCCGGCGGGACGCCCCGGGCGGCGCCTCGGAAGCGGGACCGATCGAGAGCACCGTTCCGTCCGCCGGCGAGACAATCGTCTCCGGACCCCCCGCCGGGCGGCGTTCGGGATCCCGGAAGAATGAGATGAGGAAAACGGTCGGAGCCGCCAACCCTGCCGCCCAGATCGGGTGCCCGGTGGCGGCGGCTGCGACCGTCAGGGCGAGCGCGGGAAGAATGAACTTCCAGCCTTCGCTCGCAAGGGGAAACTTCAGTGCGTGACCCCTTCCCGGTAATTGCGCGCGATCGCCTCCATGCGGTCCTTGATGGCGAGCTTCTCTTTCTTCAGGCGCTTCTCTTCGATCTCTTCGTCTTCGGAAAGCTGAGGTTTCCCGGCGTAGGTCTGCAGGCGGTGCTCGTGATCCTGATGGGCGTCCTGGAGGCGGCGGTATTCGGCGTCGACTTCCGTCAGAGAATCCGGAGTCTGGGTTCCCATCGTCTCGAACCTCCTTTTTTTGTAAACGGGGGAGGAAAAAGGAAGGCCACGACCCGAGTGTAACCACCGGGCGCCGGGCATTCAAGGTTCTTCGGACGCGATTCCCGCGAGACCGCTAAGTCGAGCCGGGGGAGCGCTTTTCGTCGAAGGCGAGGACCATCGCGAAGGCGTCTTCGCCATCCTGGTAATAGCCCTTTCGCCGGTAGGCCTCCCGGAACCCGTAGCAACGATAGAACTCGCGCGCCGGCAGATTCGAAACGCGCACCTCGAGCGTGATCGCCGCGGCTCCGACGCCTTTCGCGCGCGAGAGGGCATCCTCGAGCAGCAGCCGTCCGTAGCCCTGCTGGCGCAGGCGGACGTCCGTCGCGATCTTGTTGATGTGGAACTCCTCGTACAGCGACACGGCGAAGAGGTAGCCGCCGATTCGCGGCTCCGCGGCGCCGCCGCCAGCCAGGACCCGCGCGTACCGGTACGGCTCCGCGAGCTCGGTCGCGAAGAACTCCCTCTTCCAGGGGACCAGGAAGGATTCCCTTTCGATCCGCGTGATCTCATCCAGATCCGCGGGGCGGGCCGCCGCGACCTCGTACGGCCGCGCGCGGGGCTCACGGAGCGCCACGCTTCTCCTCGGCGGCGCTCGGGCGCGAGTAGATCGCGGCGAGAGCTCCTTCGGACAGCGACGGAGCGCGGGCGGCGGCGCGGGCGAGAGAAGGGGAGAGCAGCGGCGGCAGGTCGATCGCCGGACCGGGGACGAGCCCCGCGGGCCGGCTCGCGAACGGCAGGTCTCCGGCCTCGTCCCGCGCGCGTTCCGGGGTCTCGCGCCGCGAGGCGCCGAACGGCCGGGCGCGAGGTCCGCCGAGATCGAAGGCCTGCCACACGATCTCCCCGCGGCCGGCGTCGAGCGCCGCCGCCACGCGATCGAGTCCGTCCGCGCGGGCCGCCTCCGCGATCGCGTCGAGAGTGGAGACGGCTTCGACGCGGACGCCCAGGGCGCGGCCGAGTCCCCACGCGGTGGCGAGCCCGACCCGGACGCCCGTGAAGGATCCGGGACCGGAGCACACCGCGATCAGGCCGAAGGAAGAAAGCGGCGCGGCCGCCCGTCTCGAGCACTCCTCGATCGCGCCGAGGAGCCGCTCGGAGGCCTGCCGGTCCCCGGGGAGGGCCTCGTCGTATTCGCGCCCGCCGACGGCGAGCGTGACGGCCGGAGACGGGCTCGCCGTGTCGATCGCGAGGATGGGAGTCGTCGTCCTCAATGGCTTGACCGTTCCGACGGTATGCTAACCCGGATCCATGGACATCCCCGGCAAACAGGGTCGACGCGACGCGCACGATCCGCTCCGAGGGCGGCCGTGAGCGTCGCGGGCGCCCGCGCCACACCGATGCTCCGGCAGTACTTCGAGATGAAGAGCCGGGCGCCGGACGCCATCCTGCTCTATCGGATGGGCGACTTCTACGAGATGTTCTTCGAGGACGCCCGGGAAGCGGCGCCGATCCTCGGGATCGCCCTGACGGCCCGCAACAAGGATTCCGACATCGAGGCCCCGATGTGCGGCGTGCCGTACCACAGCGTCGACCATCACATCGCGAAGCTCGTCGCTTCGGGCCGCAAGGTGGCGATCTGCGACCAGATGGAGGACGCCCGCGCCGCCAGGGGGCTCGTGCGGCGCGACATAACCCGGATCGTCACGCCTGGAACGGTGCTCGACGCCGAGTCCCTCGTCCCGGGCGCGCCGTCGTACCTCGCCGCGCTGGTGCCCGGGGACGGGGACTGGGACGCGGCGTTCCTCGACCTCTCCACCGGGCGGTTCTTCTCCGGAAGCGTCCCCCGGCATCGTCTCGCCGACGCCATGGCTCTCTTCCGGCCGCGCGAGCTCCTCCTGCCGGACGGCGCTTCGGCGCCCGTCCCTCCGGGCGCCGCGGAAACCCGCCGCTCGGCCGAGTGGTTCGCGGAGAGCCGACGCTCCGGAGGCGTCGGAGCGGCCGCGGCGGCCCGGGCGTACGCCGCTGAACTGAGGCCGGGCGGCGCGGCGCACCTCGCGGAGGCCGAGCCGCTGCGATTCGGCGAGCGCATGGGCATCGACGCGGCCGCGATCGCGACGCTCGAGCTCTTCGAGTCGTCCGACGGCACGACGGGGTCGAGCCTGTGCGCGCTGCTCGATCGCACCCGCACACCGCTCGGCGCGCGCGCCTTGCGGGACACGCTGGCGCGGCCATCCACCGATCCCGTCGAGATCGAGGCGCGCTGGGACGCCGTCGAAGAGCTCGTCCGGACACCCGCGGCGCGCGAGGCGCTCCAGGCCGCGCTCGACGACGTCGGCGACATCGAGCGCCGCTTCGCGCGCATCGCGGCGGGCGTGTCCGGCCCCCGCGAGGTCGCCGCCTGGGCGGAGGGGCTCGAGGCCCTGCCCGGCGTCGCCGCCGCGGGGGAGCACCTCGCTTCGCGCCGCCTGCGATCGCTTCTCGACGGAATCCCCGCCGTCGACGACGTCGTCCGGCGCGTCGAGACGACCCTCGCGCCCGAACCTCCGATCCTCGCCTCGGCGGGCGGCTCCATCCGGGAGGGCGCCGACGCGGAGCTCGACGCGCTTCGATCGCTTCGTCAGGATGCCCAGGGCGCCCTGATGGCCGTCGAGGCGGAGGAGCGCAGGCGATCCGGGATCGCCAACCTCCGCGTGCGCTACAACCGCGTCTTCGGCTATTCGCTCGAGGTTGGCAGCGCGCATCGCGACCGTGTTCCGGCCGACTGGATCCGGCGCCAGTCGCTCGCGAACGCGGAGCGGTTCGTCACGCCCGCGTTGAAGGAGCTCGAAGAGAAGATTCTCGGCGCGGAAGAAAAGATCGGAGCGATCGAGGACCGCCTCTACGACGCTCTGCTGACCGAGCTCGCGAAGGCGGCCGGGCGCGTCGCCGCCGCGGCCACGGCGGCCGCGGGACTCGATGTTCTGGCGAGCTTCGCCGAAACGGCGGAGTCCGGGCGGTGGGTGCGGCCGAAGCTCTCCGCGCGGCCCCGGCTCTGCCTGACGGATTCCCGGCACCCCATCGTCGAGGCCGTGCGCCGGCAGGAGCCCTTCATCCCGAACGACTGCGATCTTTCTCCCGAGAAGCGCATCCTCGTCGTCACGGGCCCCAACATGGGCGGCAAGTCGACGTACCTGCGTCAGGTCGCGACGGCGGTGCTCCTCGCGCAGGCGGGCTCCTTCGTTCCCGCGACGAAGGCCGAGCTCTCGATATTCGACCGCATCTTCACCCGCGTGGGCGCAGCCGATCATCTCTCGCGGGGGGAGTCCACCTTCATGGTCGAGATGCTCGAGGCCGCGGCGATCCTGCGCGGCGCGACCGGACGCAGCCTCATCATTCTGGACGAGGTCGGGCGCGGAACGTCGACCTTCGACGGCCTGTCGATCGCGTGGGCGATCGTCGAGCACCTCCACGACGCGGCGGACCGCGCGGCCTTCGTGCTGTTCGCGACCCACTACCACGAGCTCACCGAGATATCGCTCGTCCGCACGGGCATCGCCAACGCGACGATGGCGGTCAAGGAGATCAACGGAAAGGTCGTCTTTCTCCGCAAGGTCGTGCCCGGCACGGCCGACCGGAGCTACGGGATCCAGGTCGCCGAGCTCGCCGGGCTTCCTCCCGAGGTGATCGCCCGCGCGCGAGAGGTCCTGTCGAACCTGGAAAAGCAGGAGCTCGACGTGCAGGGGGCGCCGGTCCTCGCCCGGCACGCCGGCGCGAGCGCCGGGGACGGGCAGATCCTCCTCTTCTCGTCGGACGAAGGGCTCGTTCTCGAGAAGCTGCGGGAAGTCGACTGCGACCGGCTGACGCCGATCGCGGCGCTGTCCCTGCTCTCGTCCCTGCAGGAGAGGCTGAAGGCACCTTCTTGACGGCGCCCGCCGCCGGGCTCTTCGGCGTCGGGATCTCCGGCCCGGCGCTGACCGAGGAGGAACGCCGGGTCCTCGAGCGGGATCCGCCCGGGGCGATCGTGCTCTTCCGCCGCAACGTCGAATCGATCGAGGGCGTTCAGGCTCTGACGCGCGAGCTGCGCGACCTTCCGGGCCGACCCTTCGTGTGCGTCGACATGGAGGGGGGTCCTGTCGACCGCTTCCGCGAGATCCTGGGAGCCTCCGCGGCGTTTCGCGACGCGGCGCGCTCCGGTCTCTCCCGCGAAGCGGGGGAGATCGCGGGAGAAGCCTGCCGGCTGCTCGGCGTCCAGGTGGATCTGGCGCCCGTCGTGGACCGCATGCTGCCGGGCGCCTCCGAGCGCGTCCTCGCCGGGCGATGCGCGGCGGGCGATCCGGAAGGGATCATTGCCGCCGCCTCCGCATTCCTCGACGGACTCCACGCCAGCGGGACCGGCGGATGCGTGAAGCACTTTCCGGGGCTCGGTCGCGCCGATCTCGACACGCACCAGGCGCTTCCGTTTCTTCCGGACGATCCCGACGAGGAGAGCCGGGACCTGGCGCCGTTCGCCGCCACCATGGATCTCGCGCGGGCCGTCATGATCTCGCACGCGGCCGGTCCGGACGGCCTCCCGTCCACGCTCTCGCCGGCGCGCGCGACGGCTCTTCTTCGCGGCTCCCTCGGGTTCCGGGGAGCGGCGTTCTCGGACGACCTCGAGATGGGCGCTCTGAGCGCATTCGGCGAGGTGCCCGACCGCGCGGCCGAGGCGCTGCGCGCCGGGTGCGACCTCCTTCTCGTGTGCAGCCGGATCGAGGACTATCCCGCCTCCGTGCGCCAGGTCGAGGAGACCGTCTCCGAAGAGAGGCGCCGCGAGGCGGCGGATCGCGTCGCCGACTACGCCGCGCGGCTCCCGCAGGAAAGCACGAGGCCCTCTCGCACCGCGGCGGCCCTCCGCGACGCGATCCGCGACCTGCGCGACCGCACCGCGGAGAGCACCGAAGCCTGATCCGCCCGCCGGCTAAAACGGAACGTCGTCGTCGTCGATCGGCGCCTCGGCGACTTCGCCGGCGTCGGATACCGCCCGGGGGCCGGCCGCTGCGCGGGCCCCGTCCGTTCGGGGCGAGAGCATCACGACGTTGTTCGCCTTCACCTCCGTCTTGTAGCGCTTCTGACCGTTCTGGTCCTCCCAGCTGCGCGTCTGAAGGCTGCCTTCGACGTAGACCATCTTGCCCTTGTGCAGATACTCGCCGCAGATCTGCGCGAGCTTTTCCCAGGCGACGACGTCGTGCCATTCCGTGCGCTCCTGCCGCGCTCCGGAGCTGTCCTTCCAGTTGGTCGTGGTCGCGACCGAGAATCGCGCGAGAGACGTGCCCTGAGGCGTCGTGCGGATCTCCGGATCCTTGCCGAGGTTTCCGATCAGAATCACTTTGTTGACGCTCGCCATGTGTTCTTCCTCCTGTTCAGGTGTTGGCAAAGATAATCCAGGATGCCCGGGGACAGATGATGTCTGAGCGGGTCCGTCACCTTTAGCGTCCCGGCCGCGGGACGCGCGAAGGCCGCGGCTACAATCCTCGCCACACATGCCTGCCGAATCGGCGCACGAGAGCCGGAAAAGGATCGTCCGTTCGGCGTCCATCATCACGCCGCTGACGCTGCTCTCCCGGATCACGGGGTACGCCCGGGACAAGGTCATCGCGCTTCTGCTCGGGGCGGGGCGCAGCTCCGACGCGTTCTTCGTGGCGTTCCGGATCCCGAACATGCTCCGGGAGATCGTCGGCGAGGGGGCCATGTCTTCGGCGTTCATCCCCGTCTACGCCGAGGTGACGGAGACGCGGTCGGAGGAGGAGGCCCGCGCTTTCGTCGGGCGCGCGCTCGGCACCTTCTCTCTGCTCCTCGCCGCGATCACGACGGCGGGGATCCTCTCCTCTCCCTGGCTCGTCGACCTCCTGGCGCACGGCTACCGGAGCACACCCGGCAAGTTCGAGCTGACGGTCGCGCTCAACCGCTGGATCTTTCCCTACGTCCTCCTGGTGTCGCTCTCCGCGTTCTGCCAGGCGATCTTGAACGCGCGCCATCGGTTCGCGGTCGCTGCCGCCGCTCCGATCTTCTTGAACGTCGCGATGATCCTCGGCGCCGTCGTGATTTCACCGCGCCTCGAGGAACCGACCTACGGGCTCGCGGCCGGGGTGCTGCTCGGCGGGCTCCTCCAGATCGCGATCCAGATCCCGCAGATGCGCCGCCTGCGGGCGGTCGGCCGGCCCGCGCTCGGCTGGCGCGACCCTGCCGTGCGATCGATGCTCCTCCTCATGGTCCCGCGCCTGTTCGCCTATGGCATCAACACCGTCAACACCGTGATCTCGACGCGATTCGCCGCCGCCCTCGGAGAGGCGAGCGTGTCGCACTTCTATTACGCGAACCGGCTGAAGGAGCTCGTCCTCGGGGGATTCGCCGTCTCGGTCGCCACGGCGATCCTGCCGCTCCTCTCCCTGCAGGCCCTCGCCGCGGACCGGGAGCCCTTCAAGGCGAACGTCGCGTTCGCGCTGCGGCTGATCGCGTTCGTGACCGTGCCGGCGACGGTCGGCCTGATCCTTCTTCGGACCCCGATCGTCCGCGTGCTCTTCGAAGGCGGCCAGTTCGACGCGGCGGACACCCGGGGCACCGCGGGCGCGCTCGCCGCGCTTGCTCTCGGACTCGTTTTCTTCGCGGGAGTCCGCGTCGTCGTGCCCGCGTTCTACGCCTTGAAGGACACCCGCCTGCCGGTGCTCGCGGCGGTCGCGGACTGCGCGACGTTCGTGACGCTCTGCGCACTCTGGACCCGGCCTTACGGCCTCGCCGGGATCGGCCTCGCGGCGTCCGCCGCCGCGGGCGTCAACGTCACCATCCTGCTGGGGGTCCTCCGGCGCCGCGAGGGACGGATGCGCGGGCGCGAGATGGCCGCCTCCTTCGCGCGCATCGCCGCCGCGGCCGCCGTCATGGGCGTCGCGCTCGGCGCGGCCGGGCGCTGGATGGATTTCGAGCGCTGGCGGGGAGGGGCAGGGGCGGCGGCTCTCGCGGCGACCATCGCCGTCTCCGCCGCGGTCTACTGGTCGGCGGCGCGGCTGCTGGGAGCTCCGGAGGCCCGTGAGCTGCGGAGCGTCGCGCGGCGCCGCCCCCGGAGTACCCCATGAGGCTCGTCGTCCAGCGCGTCGCGAGCGCCGAGGTCGAGGTCGAGGGGCGGCGCGTGGCCGCCATCGAGCGCGGGTTCCTCGTCCTGCTCGGAGCCGAGCGCGGCGACGGGAGCGCGACCGCGGAAGCGGCCGCACGCAAGGTCGCGGGCCTGCGCGTGTTCGAGGACGATCGAGGTCACATGAACCTCGGCCTCTCGGACGTCGGCGGCGCCATCCTGGCGGTCTCGCAGTTCACGCTCGCGGCCGACCTCTCCCGCGGGCGCCGGCCGGGATTCGAGAAGGCGTTGCCCGGCCCGGACGCCCGCCCGATCTACGACCATTTCTGCGCGGCGCTCGAGCTCGCGGGTTTCCGCGTCGAGAGAGGCGTCTTCGGCGAGGCGATGCGCGTGTCGCTCGTCAACGACGGCCCCGCCACCTTCGTCGTCGACATCCCCGGCGCCTCGCCCGCCGGCTCCTGATCGACGCGCCGCCGGAGTCCTATTTCTCTGAAACGGGGCCGAGCGGCACCAGCGTCGCGCAGAGCAGAAACACGGCGAGGCACACGAGCGCGATCGTGAGCCGGCCGGTACCGATCGGCTCGTCGTCGTCCTCGACGGGCGGATGCGCGACCCCGAGCAGCCCTCCGACGATCGCCGCGAAGATCGCCCACGTGTAGCCGCCTCGGAACGCCACCGCCAGAGCACACGCGAGCACGGCCAGCGACACCATCGGCTGCCTCTTTCCGAGAACCGCCCGCAGGACATGGCCTCCATCCAGCTGGCCGATCGGGAGAAGGTTCAGCGCCGTCACGAGAAGACCGAGCCAGGCGGCCATGAAGGTCGGATCTTCGTGGACCCCCGCGCTCGTGTACCGCGCCATCCCCGTCCAATCCTGCGCGAAGCGGACGGCCAGGGGATAGCCGAACACCTGCACGCCGGGGTCCGGCGGAGTGCGGATCGGGATGGCGCGCGTCACGCCGTAGAAGAGGAAGGGAAGCGCCGTCACGAATCCCGCGAGCGGTCCGGCGGCCCCTATGTCGAGAAGGACCGTCTTCTTCCGGATCGGCTCCTTGATGCGGATGACCGCTCCGAGCGTGCCGAAGAGCGTGGGGGCGGGAAGAAAGTACGGCCGCGTCGCCGCGAGCCCGTAGCGGCGGCACATCAGGTAATGCCCCATCTCGTGGACGCCCAGGATGAGCATGGCAGGGATCGAGAACCGAAGGCCCGCTTCGAGCCGCCCGGGGAAGTCCGGCGCTTCGCTGAAGAAGAGCGCGCCGGCGAACGTCGTGGTGCAGAAGGTCAGGACGAGGAGAGCCAGATGAAAGAGCGGATGCTCCGCGTACGGAAATCGCCAGGGAAGCCAGCCTCTCCGCCGTTGGACCGGTGGCGGTGCGGGCTCGCCCCCGTCCGGTGCCGTCGGCACATCGTCGTCCCTCATCGAGCCGTTATCTCACAGGGAAGAGCTTCGCCCGCGTCCGGCGCGGAGGCGGCGCGCGCTCCGGCGAGCCCGTCAGCCGTTCAGCTGTTCAGCCGACGTGCGTCGTGTCGGAGCGGCGGCGGCGGAGGAGGAACTGGGAGAGGACGCCGGCGGCCGAGCCGGCGGCGCGGGCGACGAGAGCGAAGTCCTCGTATTGCATGGGCGACCCCAGGCGGTCCGCGTAGAGGAACGCGGCGATCCCGTCCAGAACCCGGACGGGAAAGATCGCGCATTCGGGCGGGTTCCCGCCGAAGAGCGTCGCGAGCGCGCGAGGCCATTCGGACCGGTCGACCGCGCCGAAGTGCGGCACTCCGGACTCCTGGACGGCGGTGAACACGGAGATCTCGGAGGGGAAGATCCGGATCTTCAACACCGCTTCGGCGGTGAGCCCGGGCGCCCGGCCCCGCCATCCCGTGATGCCGTTCTTACCGGCCCCGAGGAGCACCACGCGCGGGAGCTCGCCGAGGTAGCTCTCGAGGACCGAATCCGCGACGTCGTCGCGGCTGCGGGCCTCGGAGGCCCCGGGCTCGGAGCCGTCCGCTTCGATCTTCCAGAGCGATTCGGCCGCGGGCGACGCTACGCTGTCATCCGCCCGCCTCCACAGGCCCTCCGCGGGATCGCCGGACGGTGCCGGATTGGCGTATGGACCGATCGGGTCGCTCGCCCGCCGGAACGGAGGGATCGAGTCGGGAACGCCGCGCCGGTGCTCGTCGGTCAGGGGAGAGGCCTGCGCCGAGAGCCGCGCCTTCTCTTCCACCCGCGCGCGCACCATGTTGGTCTGAGGCAGATCGTCTTCGTAAACGGCGAGAGGTCCGGGACGAGGGGGCTCGCCGTGCCGTCCGAACTGCGAAGGATCGGCGACGCCGGCTGGCGATTCCGGATCTCGCGCGGCGGGTCCGTCGGTAAATGCGGACAGGGCCTCGCCGACCCAGTCCGAGAGCGAGTCGTCCGCCGGGGAGGCGTCGACAGCGGCCGCGTCCGGCGCGTCGGCCACCTCGGCGAGCTCGGGAAGGTCCGGCAGCTCGGGAGGCTCGACGGGCGGCAGGACGAGGCGCGCGTCGTCCGCCGCGGCGCCCGCTTCGGGCGTCACCGGGATCTCGAGGGCGCCCGCGGAGCCCGAGGAGCGAACCTCCCGCTCGGCCTGGACGACGTCGGTGGCGCGGAAGTCGCGCCGCGCCGGCGGCCGGCCGGCCGCCGGGCGATCGAGCTTCTGAACGATCGCGCGGTATTGAAGCGGAACGTGGCGTCCGAAGAATTTCTGATGCGCCTGGAAGAGACGGACTTCCGTCGTCACGCCGGCAACGACGCGGCGCCCGACGAGAGCGGCGACCTCGTCGATCACGGCGAGGTTGGAGGGGTTCGTGAACGCGACGCGGACCAGGCCTCTTTCGGCGCCCCAGGCGATCGCGCCGAGACGGAGCGCGTGGGCGGCCGGCAGCAGGCGGACCGCCTCGAACGGCGCTTCCGCGAGCATCGCCCAGGTCACCGCGGGTGTCCGGTGGAGGCTCGAGAGGGCCGTAAGCAGCGCCTCTTCGTCCAGAAGGTCCCAGTGGAGCAGGATGCTGCCCAGCTTGAGCCGCTCTCCGGAGAGCCGCTGGAACCCGAGCGCACGGTGGATCTCGGACTCCGAAAGAATCCCTTCCGACACGAGATGCTCGCCGATCCGGCGCGGTGCCATGCGGATCCTTATTCTAAGGCATCAGGGCAGGTCGCGGAGGTCCTTGCCCGGCTTGAACCGGATGGTGTTGCCCGGAGGAATGGTCACTTCGACGCCGGTCTTGGGGTTGCGGCCGATGCCGCGCTTGCGCCGCTTCACCTGAAACACGCCGAAACCGCGCAACTCGATGCGATCTCCCGCGCCCAGGGCGGACCGCATCGACTCGATCACCGTTTCGACGGCCGTCGCCGCCTTCGCGCGGGGAATCGCTGCGAGGTCGACCACGAGATCGACGATGTCCGCTTTGATCATCTCTGCCTCCGAGTGCGCTCCCGCAATTATATCTCTTTCTTCTTCATACGGATGGCCCGCGAGAGCCCCGCGGCGGCCGCCCGGGAGAGCTCCCGCAGGAAGACGAGGTCCATCGGGGTGACCCCCCGTTCGGCGGGGCCCTCGGCGTAGAGAAAGGCGGCCGGCTTGTCCTGGATCAGGATGGGCATCACGACGCACTCCTCCGGCCAGCCCCCCGTCGCGAGCGCGAGATCCTCGTGCCGGGGGAGCCGCAGCAGGGGGCCGAGATAGAAGGACCGGGAGAGGCGCACGTTCAGGAAGACCGACCCCTCCTTCCAGGGGATCGCGATCGCGCGGATCCGAACGGGATCGAGCTCGCCGCCGCCCGCCCAGCCCTGGACGCGGTCGGGCCGCGCCGCAAAGAGCGCGGACCGCACGAAACGGGGGGCCATCGCGGACAGGGCAGCGACCGCGATCGTGTCCCGGTCGTTCGCCTCCGCGATCGCTGTGAAGTCGTCCGCTGCCGCCGTTCTCGGCATAGCCCGCTCCGGAGGCGCCGCCATCGGGGGCAATCCGGCGACCGGCGCCGGGCGCGCGGCGGGAGCAGGCACGGAGGGGGCCTGCGGAGAAGCGGGGGATTCATGAGCCGACCCGGCGCCGAGCGCCGGCGTCGCGGAGGAAGCGGAGGAAGCGGAGGGCGGGCCGGGGGCCGCCGGCGGCATCTCCTCCCAGGAGATCGCGTCGACGTCCCCCGACAGCCGGGCATCGCCCATCTGGGAGGAGGTCCCGGCCCATCCGCCGTGCGGCTCCGTCGTCGTCCGCCACGACTGGACGATCGGAGGGCCCAGCGCCAGATCGGCGTCCGACGAGTCGCCCCAGATTTCCTGCGCGTCCGGAAGCCGCTCCTCCGCGCGCTCGGTCTCGGGAAAGAAGCTCGGCGGGGGAGGCGGGGCGCTCGTCTCGCTCCGGGCGGATCGAACGGGGCGCGAGAGCTTCTCGGCGAGGATGGCGAAGCGCGGGGTACGCCTCTCGCCGTAGTACTTCTCGAGCGCCTGGTAGACGCGAACCTCCGGCGCGACGCCCGCGATGATCTTGCGGCCCGTCACGAAGAAGAGCTCGTCCAAGATCCGCAGATCCGAAGGATCCCGCAGGACGAGCTTCAGGACGTTCTCGGAGCGGTCGTAGGGCACCGCGGAATGCTTGATCGCGAACTTCGCCGGGAGGGCCGCGATCGTCCCCATCGGAACGTCGGCGAGAAGCCGCCACGGCACGTACTCGCACCCATGCTGCTGCGCGAGCGTCTTGCCGAGTTCGTCCTCGCTCACGGAGCCTCTCTCGAGCAGCAGCGTTCCGAGCCGGCCCCCTGCGAAATTCTGCACGCCGAGCGCCCGGGCGAGGTTGTTCTCCGATACGAGGTCGGCTCGCACGAGCAGCTGGCCGAGGCGGGGCATGGTCGCCTCCGATTATGGCGTAGAACGTTCCGGTCGCCCGCCGAGCCGGCCGCACGGGCAACCCTTCCGCTGGCACCCCGCATGCTAGATTCGTTCGCATGAGGCCCTTCTTCCTCGCGCTCATCCTCGCGGCGACTCTTGCTCCCGCTCCGCCGACGGCCCCGGCTCCCGACGGCGAACGGGACTTCCGCCGCATGTACCTGCGCGCCCGCGGCGCCGTCGCGGACGGCCAGTACAAGGAGGCCCTCGACCTCTATCGCAAGGTGATCGAGCGCCGCCCGGACGACGCCGTGGTCCGCTACGAGTACGCGCAGCTCCTGCGAGACCTGAACGTTCAGGACGAAGCGGTGAAGCAGGCCCGGGAAGCCATCCGGCTCGACGGGAAGATGGCCGAGGCCCACCGCCTTCTCGGAACGCTCGAGATCGCCGCGGGGGAGAAGGACCCGGCCGCGGTCGACAGGGGCATCGAGGAGCTGCGGCAGGCCCGCAAGCTCGCGCCGGGCGACCTCTCGACGGTGGCGGCTCTCGCGCGAGCGCTGCTCACGCGGGGCCGCGCGGCCGAGGCATCGCAGCTTCTCGACGAGGTTCCCGAGACCCGGATGCAGCCCGCCCTCGTCCGCATCGCCGCGGAGGCCCGCGCGAAGAGCGGACGCTCGCGCGACGCGGAGGTCCTGTACCAGCAGCTCCTCGCCCTGGACCCGACCGACCGCGAGATCGCGGCGGCGCTCATCGACGTCTACGAGGAAGACGACCGCTACGACGAAGCCCTGAAGCTGCTCTCCGACCTGGCCGCGAAGGACCCCGAGAACCCGGCGGTTTCCGAGCGCATCACTCTCGACCTCGCGCGCGCCGGTCGTTTCGACGAGGCGGAGAAGCGCGCCCGCGAGCTCGCGACCCGCCGCCCCGAGAACCGCGACATCCGCCGTCTCCTCGCCCAGGTCCTCTTCGAGAAGGGGGACGGCGCCGGCGGCGAGAAGATCCTCCGCGACCTCCTCCAGGCGGACCCGGAAGACGAGGCAACGCGCCGGGCGCTCGCGAACGAGCTTCTCCGGGAGCACCGACTCCCCGAGGCGCGCGCCCTCTTCGAAGACAGCCTGAAGCGCGCCGGCGCCGATCCCAAGGCCGCCGACCAGAAGACCTGGGCGACGCGCGAGCTCGCGTATGCCGCCTATCTCCAGAAGGATTACCCGGCCGCCCGGAAGGCGCTCGAGCCGATCGTCGCCGGCCGGCCGGTCGACGCGCGCGCGGTACGCCTCCTGCTCGCCGTGGCGCGGGATTCCGCGGAGTACCCGTCGGGCCTCGCCGCCGCGCGCGCCGCCGCGGCCGCCGAGCCGGGCAATCCCGAGTGGGAAGCCGCGGTCGGCGAGTTCCTCCACCGCACCGGCGACCGGGCCGGCGCCGTCGCCGCCTTCGACAAAATGGCCGGTTCGCCGGAGCTCGAGCGCGCGATGGCCGCCGCCGATGCCGCCGCCCGCGTGAAGGACTTCGCGACGGCCGTGCGGATCTCGCGGGAGGCGGCGAAGCGGTATCCCGAGAGCTCCGAAGTGCAGTTCCGCCTCGCCTCGAGCCTCGAGCGCGGAGGCTCCCCGGCCGAAGCCGAGAAGATCTTCCTGAAGATGCTCGACGCCAAGCCGAACGACGCCGCGACGATGAATTACCTCGGATACATGTGGGCGGACCGGGGCGAGAACCTCGAGCGCGCGCGCAATCTCCTGGAGAAGGCCGTCGCCCGCGAGCCGCGCAACGGCGCGTACCGCGACTCCCTCGGGTGGGCGGACTTCCGCCTCGGCAACTTCGCGGCGGCCGAGAAGAACCTGATGGAGGCGCAGCGCCGCGAGCCCGACGACTCGACGATCGAGGAACATCTCGGAGATCTCGCCGACCGGCAGGGCCGGGCCGACGAAGCCGTCCGCCATTTCGAGCGCTCCCTGACGCTCAAGCCGGACGAGCCCGCCAAGGTGCAGGAGAAGTTGAACCGCGCCCGCGCGAAGATCGCCGGCGCCACCCGCTGAGGCGCCGCCGCTGATCCGCACGCGAGCCGCCGCGGCCGTCACGCTCGGCGCCCTCCTGCTCGCAATCAGCGGCTGCGCGGCCCGCCGGCCCGCCAGGTCTTTCGGTCCCGCCGGAGCGGAGCAGGTATCCCTCGCCCTCGCCGCCTGGCGCGAAGCGGTCGCGCGGGCGGACTCCCTGGGGCCCTCCCGCCTCCTGTACGACGCGAAGCTCAGCCAGGGGCTCGCGTCGCTGCCGGGAACTCTCGCGGTGACGACGGGCGATCCGGTCCGCGCCACCATCACCGGACCATTCGGGTCGCCCGTCGCCGTCTACGAGAACGGGGCGCTTCGCGGCGAGAAGTTCGCGCCCGTCGTCATCGAGCCGGAGCCGCTCCTCTGGCTCCTCGCGGGAATCTGGAA
This sequence comes from Acidobacteriota bacterium, assembly GCA_039933215.1. Lineage (GTDB taxonomy): Bacteria > Acidobacteriota > Thermoanaerobaculia > UBA5066 > Gp7-AA6 > JALYUA01. The sequence goes on along the minus strand of JBDTOO010000015.1, from coordinate 48,227 downwards.
GGATCCGGACCCGCAGGTCCGCGGCATCCTGGGAGGCGACGCGCTCCTCGTCTGGTCGGGCCCGGCCCGCGCCGAGGGGGTCCTGAACCTCGCTCAGGCGCGCTTCGCGTCGCTGCGGGTCGAGCGCGACGGCCGGACCTACGAAGCGTCCTATGGGGAGACGGCCGACCCCTGGCCGAGGAAAGTCTCGATCGAGGAACGGTCGAGCGCGAGCCGCCTCCAGCTGACACTGCAGGCGCGGGAGTCCCTGCGTTGAGCGCGTGGAGCGCCGACGCGCCGGCCAAGATCAACCGGGAGCTGCGCGTGGGAGCGCGGCGGAGCGACGGGTTCCACGATCTTCTCTCCCGATTCTCGTCGATCGATCTCTCCGACACCCTGACGGTCGAGGCTTCCGACCGGCTCGAGCTCCTTTGCCGCGGCGAGCCGCTCGACTGCGGAGAGAGCAACCTCGTTCTCCGCGCGGCGCGCGGGCTCGCGCTCGAGGCCGGCGTCGAGCCGAGAGCCCGCATCGTCCTCGACAAGCGCATTCCCGTCGGCGCGGGGCTCGGGGGCGGCAGCTCCGACGCCGCCGCGGCGCTCCGCCTCCTGCGGCGCCTGTGGGACGTCGACCCCTCCGGGGAGATCGTTTCGAGGGTCGCTCCGACCCTTGGCAGCGATGTTCCCTATTTCCTGGTCGGCGGCGATGCGGACGTTTCCGGAAGGGGAGAACACGTGGTTCCCCGACCGGACGCCCCGGCGGCCGAGCTCCTTCTTCTCATTCCGCCCTTTCCCCTTTCGACGCGCGAGGTCTTCGAGGCCCACGCGCGAAGGACCGGCGAGGGCGCGCGCGTTGCCGAGCGTCTCGACCTCGAGACTTCTGGAAAGTTCTTCGGGCCAAATGAACTGGCATCCGCCGTGCTAGAGGTAGAGGGTGCGATGAAGGCCTATCTGGAATCCGCTCGACAAGTCGGCTCGGACTCGAGCCTCACCGGCTCGGGCTCCACGGTCGTTCTGATCGGGGCGGGCACCGGGGCCGAGAGCTGGCTGGCGCAACGTCACCCTGAGGCGCGCTTCGAGCGGACCCGGACTCTCGGACGAGCCGAGTACGTGTCGCGAACTACGCCTCCCGGAGGTCGAAATGGACATTACCCAGGTCAAAGTCTTCCCGGTCGATGAGGAGAAGCTCAAGGCCTACGTCTCCATCGTGCTCGACGATTGCTTCCTCGTTTCGGATCTGAAAGTCATCCACGGTCCCAACGGCCTGTTCATCTCGATGCCCTCGAAGAGAAAGAAAAACGGCGAGTTCAAGGACATCGCTCATCCGCTGAACCGGGAGACCCGGGAGCGCATGGAGCGCCGCATCCTGGACGAGTACGAGCGGGCGCGCGTCGCGTCGCCCTCGCCCCCGGATGTCGCGGCGGATTACGCGGAAGCCGGCGCCGCGCTCCAGGAGACGGGCGCGTCCACGTTCTCCGGCTGAACCTCCGCCTCTCGTTCATCCCGGCCCCCGTACGGCAGCGGCGCGCCCCGCGCGATTCGGCGTTATCCTGATCGCCACTCTTCTGGGGCGTCGCCAAACTGGTAAGGCACCGGCCTTTGGAGCCGGCATCTGATGGTTCGAGTCCATCCGCCCCAGCCATCCGTCGCCTCCGCGGTCGCGCCGGGCGCGACCGCTGCGGCTCCCGCTGTTGTTTCAGTGGGGCGTGAGCGACTCTCTCTCGTGGCGGCGGTTGAAGGAGTCGAGCGTCCTCAAACCGCATGGGGTGAGGGATCGCTGGCGTGTAGAATTCGGGACTCTTGGGACCTAATTTTTCTTACGGCGACCTGAAGATTTTTTCCGGGCGCGCGCATCCGGCGCTGGCCCGGGAGATCTGCGCTTACCTCGAGATCCCCCTCGGGCAGTTGACGCTCTACAATTTTTCCGACGGCGAGAATTACTGCCAGATCGACGAGAACGTTCGCGGCGCGGACGTGTTCATCGTCCAGCCCACGAGCTCGCCGGTGAACGACCACGTCATGGAGCTGCTCATCCTCCTCGATGCCTTCCGCCGGTCTTCGGCCTCGCGGATCACCGCGGTGATGCCCTATTTCGGCTATTCGCGGCAGGACAAGAAGGACAAGCCGCGCGTGCCGATCGCGGCCAAGCTCATGGCCGACCTCCTGACGGCGTCGGGGGCGGACCGGATCCTGACCATGGACCTGCACGCGGCCCAGATCCAGGGCTTCTTCGACATCCCCGTCGACCACCTTTTCGCCGCCCCGGTTCTCCTCGACGCGATCCGCAAGCTCGAGCTCGAAGACCTCGTGATCGTCTCGCCGGACGTCGGCGGGGTGGCACGGGCCCGTGCGATCGGCAAACGGCTCGGGGCTTCGCTCGCCATCATCGACAAGCGGCGGACGGGAAAGAACGAGACGGAGGTCCTGAACGTCGTCGGAGAGGTCGAGGGCAAGGACGTCCTGATCCTGGACGACATCGTGGACACAGCCGGAACTCTCGTCCAGGCCGAGGCGGCGCTCCGGCGCCAGGGCGCGCGCCGGACCTACGCGGCGGCCGTTCACCCCGTGCTCTCCGGCCCGGCGATCGAGCGGATCGAGGCCTCGGGCCTCGAGAGCCTCATGGTGACCAATACCGTCCCGATGGAGGCCGCCCTGGCCCGGTGCGCCCGGATCCAGCCGCTGTCGATCGCTCCCATCCTCGGCGAGGCGATCCAGCGGATCCACGACGGGACGTCCGTTTCCTCGCTTTTCGTGTAGAATCCCCCGTTTTTCGTATAGGATCTAACGTTTTGCGCGGCTTTCCGCGCGGGGAAACGAATGAAGACCATCGAACTGAACGTCGAAAAGCGCTCCTCGCGGGGCAAGAATGAAGCCCGCCGGACCCGCGTCTCCGGCAAGATCCCGGCGATCGTGTACGGGGCGGGCAAGGCGACCGTACCCATCGTCGTCGACCGCAAGTCGCTCTCCGACGCGTTCCGCAACGGGGCGGGGGAGAACGCGATCTTCCTCCTGAAGCTCGCGGGCTCGGATCAGAGCCGCCACGCCATGATCAAGGAGCTCCAGAAGGATCCTTTGTCGCGCAAGGCCCTCCACATCGATTTCGTGCGCGTCATGATGGACGCGAAGATCCGCGTCTTCGTCTCGATCGAGATCGTGGGCGTCGCCCGCGGCGTGAAGACGGACGGCGGCATCCTCGACATGGTCACGCGTGAGGTCGAGATCGAGTCCCTTCCCGGGAACATCCCCGCGCACCTTCCGCTCGACGTGTCCGAGCTCGGCATCGGCGACGCGATCCGCATCAAGGACCTGAAGACGGTCGAGGGTGTCGAGATCGTCGACGACCCGGAAAAGGTGATCGTCCACGTCGCGCAGCCGACCCAGGAGATCGCGGCGGCGGTGCCGGTCGAAGGAGCCGAGGCGGCCGCGGAGCCCGAGGTTCTGAAGAAGGGCAAGGTCGTGACCGACGAAGAGGGCGCGGACAAGGACGCCAAGCCCGACAAGAAAGCGGAGAAGAAGGAGAAGTAGGGCCTGCGCGCCATCGTCGGTCTCGGCAACCCGGGGGACCGTTACGAGGGCACGCGCCACAACGCGGGGTTCCGCGTGGTGGAGGCCCTCGCCGAGCAGGAGGGAATCCGGATCCGTTCGCGGGAGGCGCAGTCGCGCGTCGGCCGCGGGCGCATCGCCGGAGAGCCAGTGGTCCTGGCCCTGCCCCAGACTTACATGAACGCCTCGGGTGAGGCCGTCTCAGCTCTTTGCAACAAGAACGGCATCGAACCCTCGGAGGTCTGCGTCGTCTCCGACGACATCGACCTGCCCCTCGGGATCCTGCGTATGCGCGCGCGGGGCTCCGCGGGGGGACAGAAAGGGATCAAGTCCATCATCTCGGCCCTCGGGACGAGCGAGTTTCCCCGGTTGCGGATCGGCATCCGGGGCGAGCGCTACTCCCGGGACCGCGACCTCGCCGACTACGTGCTCGAGCCCTTCGCGAAAGGGGAGCGCGAGGTCTTCGAGGCCGCGATCGGCCGCGCGGCGGACGCGCTCCGGATCTGGATCACCGACGGGATCGACGCCGCCATGAGGAGCGCGAATCCTAAACCTTCCTCTCCGGACCCCGCCTCGGGTCCGGATTGACATCCACGAGGAGGATCGAGAATGAGGCTGTACGACATCGTCATCCTGGTGACCCCGGACCTGTCGGAAGAAGACGCGACCAAGCTCGCGGGCGACTACAAGAAGATTCTGACGGACGGCGGAGCGGAGATCGTCAAGGAAGAGCCGTGGGGCCGCCGGCGCCTGGGCTTCCCCATCCTGCGTAAGAAGGAGGCGTTCTACCACTACCTCCAGGTCAACGCCGAGCCCCCGATCGTCGCGGAGCTCGAGCGCCGGCTGAAGCTCTCCGACCAGGTTCTCCGGCACCTGTCGGTGCGCGCGGACGAAGAGCTGAAGCGCGCCGCGAAGAGCGCCGAGAAGATGAAGGCGAAAGCGCTGAAGCGTCCTCCGCGCCCCGCACCCGTCCAGGCCGAAGGCGCGTCCCCGGGCCCAGCCTCCATGGCCGGCGAAACGAACTCAAGGAGTGAATCATGACCGCCATGCCGAGCCGTTCGGGTGGGCGCAACGCCAAGGAGCGTGACGGCAAGCCCACCGGCCGCAAGAAGTTCTTCGTACGCCGCCGGAAGGTCTGCAAGTTCTGCGCGGAGCACATCGAGTACGTCGACTGGAAGGACATCAAGCTGCTCCAGTCGTTCATCCCGGAGCGCGGAAAGATCCTCCCGCGCCGCATCTCGGGGACCTGCGCCCTCCATCAGCGCAAGCTCCAGACGGCGATCAAACGCGCCCGGTCGATCGCGCTGCTGCCATACGCGACGGACTGATCGGACGCGCGGGGAGCCCCGCGCGTCCTCCGGGCGGAGCACCGCCGCCCGAGAACGGCAGCCGAATGGAAGTTGAATCCGCCGCGCCGGACGCGCGGAAGAAGGGGAGCGTCCTCATCGAGGCCCTGTTCGCCGGGCTCTCGTCGGCGCTCCTCTTCGCGCTCTTCCTCGTGCTGCCGATCGCGGGATCGCTCGCGCTCGCTTTCGCGGGTGTCCCGCTCGTCCGGCTGACCCACCGGCGGGGCCTGACGGCGGGGACCGGCGGCAGCCTTCTCGCGGCCGCGGTGCTCGCGGGACTGGGTTTCGCGAGCGGCAGCGCCGCCGAGGCCCTCGCCGGGGCGTCCCTCGGGCTCGCGGCGACGCTCCTGCCCGTGTTGTTCACGGGGCTCGTCCGGCGGGGCATGGCCCCGTCGCGCGGGTTCCTGCTGCTCTCCGCCGTCGGGTTCGGTCTCCTCGCGGGCGTCCTGATCCTTCGGGAGAGCGCCGGGGCGCCGCCGCTCGCCGTGGAGATCGGGAAGGCTTTCGACGCCATGTCTCCGGCCGCCGCCGCCCCGTCTTCCGGGGTCGACGGCGAGACCTCCGCCCGGATGGCCGCGACGTTCCGGCGGTTCAAAGAGTTCGCACAGGCCTACTGGCTCGGCCTCGTGGGAGCGTCCTGGGCGATCGCTGCCGCCATCTCCTTCTATTTCGGGGCCCGGTCGGCCCGGCCAGCCCCCTCGGCGGAGTCGGTGCGCTTCGAGGAGCTCCGATTGCCCGCGGGCGTCGTCGCGCTCTTCGTGGGCGCGGGGGCCGGCTTCCTGCTCCTCCCCGCGGACCTTCGTCCCTGGGCGGGGGACATCCTGATCCCCCTGGCGGCCTTGTATTTTCTGACGGGCCTCTCTATCATCTGCCACTTCGCCCGGAAGTGGTTTCGGGCGCGAATCCTCCGCGCCGGCCTTTACGCCCTGGTCGTCTACTTCCCACTCAACGTGGGGGTCGGCCTCCTCGGCATCTTCGACTGGTACGCGGACTTTCGCCACCGAGGCGAGAAAGCGGAAAAGCAGCCATGAAAGTGATCCTGGCAGACGACGTTCGGGGACTGGGGCACCGCGGCGACACGGTGACCGTCAAACCCGGCTACGCGCGCAACTTCCTGTTCCCCCAGGGCGTCGCCTACGAGGCGAACGACGCCAACGTGCGGAGGCTCTCGGAGGAAAAGAAGAAGTACGACGAGAAGATGTCGCACCAGCGCACCGGCGCCGAAGAGACGGCGAAGAAGATCGAGGGCCTGACCGTCGCCATCACGAAGAAGGCCGGCGACGAGGGCGTGCTCTACGGTTCCGTGACCGCGACCGAGATCGCCGACGCGCTGACCGCGCGGGGCGTCGAGGTGGACCGGCGGCGCATCGAGGTCGCCGAGCCGATCAAGCGCATCGGGCAGCACACCGTCCACATCCGGCTCCACCGCGACGTCACGACCGTGCTGACGGTCGACGTACAGCCTCTGACTTCCGCGACCCAGTAGGCGTTCCCGCCTTCCGCCCCGCGACCGCGCGGCCTCTCAGTGCGGAGGCGGCGTCGCGGGAGGCGCGGGAGGCGCGGGAGAGGCGGTATCGGCGGGAGCGGCCCCAACGTCGTCGGCGCCCTCGCCCTTCTTGGGCACGTAGAAGGATTTCTGGAGAGACCAGGGGAGACGCGTGATCTCCTCCCACTTGGAGCTCCACTCCTCCGTCGGCTGCGACCCGCTGACGAACGACTCCAGGATCGGCCGGGGGCTTCCGGGTGTCGCCTTCAATCCCGTCTCGTAGTCGACCGCCGTGAAGACGACGTTCGGCGGCGGATCGAAGTCGGACTTCGGGTCGAGGCGGCCCTGGTCCTTCATCTTCTGGAGGAGCCGCATCCAGATGGGGAGCGCGACCCGGGCGCCCTCCATCCCCGATCCCAGGGTCGTCTTCAGATCGTTGCCGACCCAGACACCCACGGTGTAGCGAGGATTCATCCCGATGAACCAGGCGTCCGTGTAGTCGCTCGTGGTGCCGGTCTTGCCGGCGATGTTCAGCTTGAGGCTCGCCGCCGCGGCGCCGGTGCCGCGCTGGGTCACGCCCTTCAGCATCTCGAGAAGCTGAAAAGATGCCTGTGGGCTCGTGACCTCACGCGCGTCGGGGTGGGTCTTCTCGAGCGGATCGCCGTTCGCGTCGGAGATCCTTTCGAACGTGTAGGGAGGGAAGGCGAGCCCCTGGTTGGCGAACACCGTGTAGGCCGACGTCATCTCCATCAGCGAGACTTCGAACGCGCCAAGCGCCAGGGAGGGATAGGCCTGGAGCCTCTCGTGGATCCCGAGCCGGTGAGCGGCCTCGATGACCCGCTGGAGGCCGACGAGCTGCGCGAGACGGACGGTCGGGACGTTGATCGAATGCTCGAGCGCAACGCGCAGCGTGACGATCCCTCGAAACTTGCGGTCGTAGTTGACGGGGCGCCACGCCGGCATGCGCGGATCCATGACGATCGCGATCGGACCGTCGAAGATCGTGTCCGAAGGCGTGTAACCCGACTCGAGGGCCGCGAGGTACACGAACGGCTTGAACGTCGAGCCCGCCTGGCGGAGCGCCTGGGTCGCGCGGTTGAACTTCGAGGTCGTCCAGTCGTATCCGCCGACCATCGCCCGCACGGCGCCCGTCGAGTTCTCGAGGATCAGGAGCGCGGCCTGCTCGGTCGGCTCCTGGTCGAGAGCGAGGGCGCCGCCATCTTTCCCCTTCTGGACGGTGACGGTGACGAGGTCGCCCGGCTTCAGGATCTTCGTCAGCACTCTCGCGCTCGTCCAGCCGTAGCCGGACGGCCGCAGCGGCAGCCTCTCCTTGCCCACGCGGACCTCGGCCGAGGTCGCGGTCACGGAGAGGACCACCCCGCGCAGCGTGTCGCCCTCCGCGAGCTTCGCGCCTTCCCAGGTGGGATCCACGTAGGTGTCGAGGCTCGCGTAGCCCTCCGCGGTCAGGTTTCGCGGCCGGCGAAAGCCGTGCCGCCGCGCGAGCCGCCGAAGGCCCCAGCCGACCGCCTCCTCCGACCAGGCCTGCAGCTCGGGATCGAGCGTCGAGTCGACGCGGAGCCCGCGCCGGTAGAGGTCCTTCTCGCCGTACGTGCGCTCCAGGTACTGCCGGATCTCCTCGCAGAAATAGGGCGCGACGACCGTCTCCTTGAGCGAGGGGGAGGCGGGCAGGGGCTCGGCCTCGGCCGCACGGCGCTCGGCGGCCGTGATGTAGCGCTCCGCCTCCATGCGTCGGAGCGCCGTCGCACGGCGTCCCGCGGCGAGGATCGCGCTCCGGAAGGGCGACTGGTCCTCGGGCCGCTGCACGATGCCCGCGAGAAGCGCCGCCTGCGCGACGGAGAGGTCCTTCAGGCTCTTGCCGAAGTAATACCGCGCCGCGGCCTCGAACCCGTAGTTGCCATGGCCGAGGTAGATCTCGTTGACGTACATCGTCAGGATCTGGTCCTTCGAGTACCGCCGCTCGATCTCGAAAGCCACGAACGCCTCGTTCACCTTCCGGGAGATCGTCTTGCGGGGGGAGAGGAAGATCGCCCGCGCGAGCTGCTGCGTGAGCGTCGAGCCGCCCTGCGAGTAGCGGTGCGAACGCAGGTTCGCGGCGACCGCGGAGATCGTGCGCGTCAGGTCGATGCCCCCGTGCCGGTAGAAGTTCTTGTCTTCCGTCGCGACGATCGCGTTCTTCAGGACCGTCGGGATCTCGCCGCGCGTGACCAGGATGCGCCGTTCGATGGCGTACCGCGCGATCGTCGAGCCGTCGTTGCCGCGGATCTCGGTGATGATGTCCGGGCGGTAGGTTTCGAGCTCCGAGACGCGGGGAACCCGGACGAAGCTCGTGGTGGCCGACCCCGCCAGAGCGCCCAGAAGCCCGACCGCGACGAGGGGAAGGACGAAGAGCGACACGCGCCGGACGACGGACACGCCTCCATTGTAGAGGTTAGGGTCCCGCCGGGCGGCGAGGAGAGAGGTGGAGGTGGGAGGGGGAGAGGTGAGACGGACCGGTGACGGGTGGGACCGGTCACGGGTGACGGGTGACGGGTGACAGCAGCCCTGGTCACCGGGCGGAGAAGCCGATGGAGTGCTGACGCCTTCCGACGGCGACCGTCACCCTTCCACCACTCTGACCGTTCCCTCTGACCTCTTCCCTCTCACCTCTGACCTTCACCTTCGGGGACTCTTCCCGGTCCCTCGAAGACCGGCCGGCGATGCGATATGTTTCCTCCGTGAGCAGCGTCCCGCCGCCCCCCGGCTACGCGGTCCCGATCCCGCCTCCCGCCACGCCGCGAAGCGGGTGCCTGAAGAACGGCCTCATCGGCTGCGGCATCGCGGCGCTTCTCATCCTGATCTGCCTGATCGCCGGGATGCTCTACCTGCGGCGCAACCCCCAGGCGATCACCGATTACGTCATGAAGCAGGTGGAGGGCCACTACGCGCCGGACGTCACCGAAGCCGAGAAGGCGGACCTGCGCGCGGCCTACGCCGCCTTCCGCGACCGCATGAAGCAGGGAACCGCGAACACCCGCTCGCTCGAGCGCGTGCGCGGAGTGATCCTGCGGGGCGGCCCGCAGAACCAGATCTCCCGGGAGCAGGTGCGGGAGCTCACGGAAGCGTTCCGCGAGGCCGCCGGCAGTCCCGTTGCGCCGACTCCGTCGCCGTCCCCGGCGTCCCCCGCGCTCACGCCCTCCCCGGGCCGGTCGCCCTGACCCGTTTCCGCCCCTTCCGGCCTCTCGAAATTCGGGCGGCCCGGGATCTGTTTGCCGCTCTCGTGCCCCCTTCCCACTCTTTCCCGACCCGCCCGCGTCGCGCCGCCGGGATGGCAGGGTCGTGAGCCCCCGCCCCGGGGCCAGGCCGCGGCCCGACGCGCCGCTGTCGCTCGAGTCGAAGCCCGGGTCCTATCGCGACGCGCAGGCCCGGACGGGCGGGCAGTTTCGCCTCGTCACGGATTTCACGCCCCAGGGGGATCAGGGCCAGGCGATCGACCGGCTCGTGGAAGGTCTCCGGGAGGGCCGGCGCAACCAGGTCCTCCTCGGCGTGACCGGCTCGGGCAAGACGTTCACGGTCGCCAAGGTGATCGAGACGGTGAATCGCCCGACGCTCGTTCTCTCCCACAACAAGACCCTGGCGGCGCAGCTCTACCAGGAGTTCCGCGGATTCTTCCCCGAGAACTCGGTCGAGTATTTCGTCTCCTACTACGACTACTACCAGCCCGAGGCCTACATCCCACAGTCGGACACGTATATCGAGAAGGAAACGTCGCGCAACGAGGAGATCGACAAGCTGCGCCTTTCGGCGTCGAAAGCGCTCTTCGAGCGGCGCGACGTGATCGTGGTGGCGTCGGTGTCCTGCATTTACGGACTCGGGGCGCCGGACTCGTACTACGACATGCTCGCCTACATCTCGGTCGGCGACCGCTCGGGGATGCCGGCGCTCCTCGCGCAGCTCGTGCAGATGCAGTACGAGCGCACGAACATGGACCTGATCCGCGGAACATTTCGCGTCCGCGGGGACGTCGTCGAGATCCACCCGGCGTACGAGGACGTCGCGGTCCGGGTCGAGTACTTCGGCGACGAGATCGAAAAGATCAGCCGGACCGATCCTCTCCGGGGAACCGCGCTCCGGCGCGTCGAGCGCCTGGCGATCTATCCGAGGACCTTCTACGCCACGCCGCGCGAGACGCTCGACCGCGCCGTCGACACGATCAAGATCGAGCTCGATCAGCGCCTCGCCGAGCTCACGGCAGGCAACCGGCTGCTCGAAGCTCAGCGCCTGCACCAGCGGACGATGTTCGATCTCGAGATGATCAAGGAGCTCGGCTACTGCAACGGCATCGAGAACTACTCCCGGCATCTCTCCGGGCGCCGCGCCGGCGAGCCTCCGCCGACGCTCATCGACTATTTTCCCTCCGACTTCCTCCTCGTCGTGGACGAGTCGCACGTCACGCTGCCCCAGGTTCGCGGGATGTTCTTCGGCGACCGCTCCCGCAAGGAAGTGCTGGTCGAGTACGGGTTCCGGCTCCCGTCCGCGCTGGACAACAGGCCCCTGACCTACGAGGAATTCCAGGGGCGGATCGGCCAGATCTTGAACGTGAGCGCGACTCCCGCGAAGGAGGAGCTCGCGGCGACGGGGGGCGAGGTCGTCGAGCAGGTCATTCGCCCGACGGGGCTCCTCGATCCGCAGATCGAGGTGCGGCCCGTGAAGGGACAGGTCGACGACCTCCTCGGGGTCGTGCGCGAAGCCGCGTCCCGCAACGAACGCGTTCTCGTGACCACTCTGACCAAGCGCATGGCCGAGGAGCTGACGTCCTACTTCGCCGAGGTGGGAGTCCGCTGCCGTTACCTCCACTCGGACATCGAGACGCTCGACCGCGTCACGATCCTCGCCGACTTCCGGCGCGGGATCTTCGACTGCCTGATCGGCATCAACCTGCTGCGAGAGGGACTCGACCTCCCGGAGGTCGCGGTCGTCGCCATCCTGGACGCCGACAAGGAAGGGTTCCTGCGCAGCGAGACGTCCCTCATCCAGACCGCGGGCCGCGCCGCCCGAAACCTCCAGGGCCGCGTCTACTTCTACGCCGACGTCGTCACCGAATCGATGCGGCGCGCCATGTCCGAAACGAATCGCCGCCGGGCGATCCAGGAGACCTACAACCGGGAGAACGGGATCGAGCCCGCTTCCATCATCAAGCAGATCGACTCGCCGCTCGTCCGCATGGCGAGCATGGACTACCACGACGGTTTGCTTCCGCCGAAAGACGGGCCGGCGGTGCCGGACTCCGAGACCCTGCGCACCCGCATCGCCGACCTGGAGAAGACGATGAAGGCGGCCGCCAAGGCCCTCGATTTCGAACGCGCCGCCCAGCTGCGCGACGAGCTCCGCTCCCTGCGAGAGCTGCAGATCTTCAGGTAGATCTTTCAGGCGCCCGTCACCCTTTCAGACGCCGTCTCACCCCCAAAGGCCCTCACGCGCCCTGGAGTCGCCCCCGCCCGGCCGGCGATGACCGCTCGCCGCGTGAGGAGTCTCCCGACCGAAGGGAGGGAGGAGCCTCACGCGGCGGGAGCCGGAGCGGTCGCGCGCAGCGCGACCGCGGAGGCGACGTTACAGCCAGTGGCAGGACTTCGCGAAGCCCGCGAGTACCAGAAGGAAGAGGAGGGCGGCGCCGATCCACACGGCGTTGCGGGATTTGGCGGGCAGCTGCTGACGGCTGTAGAACCCCGTCTGCCACCGCTCGATCGGCTTGCCGCAGTGAGGGCAGACGGCGTCCTGGGGCTTGACCGCTTTGTAGCAGTAAGGGCACTCGATCATCGGTGGCGAATGATACCGCGCCGGGCCGGCCGTGGCGCGAAATCGCTTGCAGATCCGGCGCGTTACACTTGTTTATGCCCGTGAGCGCGGCGCCGCCGCAAAACGTCCCCGACGCGCCCGGCGTTTACCTCTTCAAGGGCGCCCGGGGAAAGATCCTCTATGTCGGGAAGGCCCGCTCCCTCAAGAAGCGGGTGGCGTCCTACTTCACCCGCGGCATCGAGAGCTCGAAGACGGACGCGCTCCTGCGGGCCTTCACGGACCTGGAGACGATCGTCACGAACACCGAGCTCGAGGCGCTTCTCCTCGAGAACACCCTCATCAAGAAGCACCGCCCCCGCTACAACATCTGCCTGCGGGACGACAAGACTTACCCCTACATCAAGGTGACGACGGGGGAGCCGTGGCCGCGCGCGCTCGTCACGCGGCGGGTCCAAAACGACGGGCACTCGTACTTCGGTCCCTTCTGGGGCGGGCTCGCGCGGCGGATCATGCGGATGATCACGCGCCATTTCCAGATCCGGACCTGCTCGATCGAGATCGACGGGAAGCTTCCGCGCCCCTGCCTGTACTACGACCTCCACGCGTGCCTCGGCCCGTGCGTGGCGGGGTTGACGACGCGGGAGGCGTACGCCGACGCCGTCCGGGACGTGATCCTCTTCCTCCAGGGCCGGAACCGGGAGCTCTTGCCGCGGCTGGAGGCGAAGATGACGGAGGCCGCGACTCTCGAGAACTACGAGATGGCGGCGGCGTACCGGGACGCGGTCCGGACCGTCCAGGACGTCGCCGAGCGGCAGCTCGTCCAGTCCATGAAGGGGGAGAGCGCGGACGTGTTCGGGTTCTTCGAGTCCGGCGGCGACGTCTCCCTCTGCCTCCTCGTCGTCCGGGGCGGGGCGCTCCAGGATCGCCGGGAGTTCTTCTTCGAGAAATCGGAGGAGGTCCAGCCGGCCGCGTTCCTGGACGCGTTTCTGCCCCAGTACTACGACGTCAATCCGTTTCTCCCGGACGAGGTCCACCTGCCGGTCGAGATCCCGAGCTGCGCCCTGCTCGAGGAATTCCTCCTCGCGCGGCGCGAGGCCCGGGTCGTCGTGCGCGTGCCGAAGCGCGGTCCGGCGGTCGATCGGGTCGAGCTCGCGAACACGAACGCCCGGGAGCGCCATCGCGTCCGCTTCCGGCGCGTGGGCGGCGAGGAAGAGCTCGGCGTCGAGCGCCTGGCCCGGGTGCTCGACCTGCCGGTTCCGCCGCGGCGGATCGAAGGCTTCGACATCTCGCATCTCCAGGGCACCGACAGCGTCGCGTCCGTGGTGGTCTTCGAGGACGGCAAGCCGAAGAAGTCCGACTATCGGCTCTTCGGCATCGCATCGCAGAGCCTCCTCGCGCCGGACGACTTCAAAAGCATGGCGGAGGCCGTCGAGCGGCGGTACCGGCGCGTCCGCGAGGAAAGCGGACCGATGCCCGATCTCGTCCTCGTCGACGGCGGGCGGGGACAGCTGCAGGCGGCGCTCGCCGCGCTCGATCGCCTCGGCATCGAGCTGCCGGTCGTCGGACTCGCCAAGCGGGAGGAGGAGATCTGGGCTCCCGGGCGCCCCGATCCCATCCGCCTGTCGGCGAAGGACCCGGCGCTGAAGCTGATCCAGCGCCTGCGCGACGAGGCGCACCGGTTCGCGATCACGCGGCATCGCGGACGCCGTTCGAAGCGGATGCGCGAGACGAGTCTCACGGACATTCCGGGTGTGGGCCCGACGAGGGCCCGCATCCTCCTCCGTCGTTTCGGCTCGTTGGCGGGGCTCGCCGCGGCCGATCCGCGGGACGTCGAAGCTGCCGTGGGGCCCGCGACCGCGCGCGCCGTGGCGATTTATCTCGAGCAGGGGAGGGTGATCAGCGCATGAAGACCGAATTCGAGACCGCCGGCGACATCCGGGATGTCGATCTCCTCGCTGCCTTCGTCGCGTTCTGGCGCCAGCGGACGACGGGAGTCGTCTCGTTCTCCCGCCCGGGCGCGTCGGGCTCCTTCTCCCTCGTGGACGGAGAGGTGGTCTCCGTCTCCTCGATAGAGCCGCGGTTCGAAAGCGCCGCGATCCTCGTGCGCGCGTCGAAGCTCGACGCCGCCGCGCTCGAACGCCTCGCGATCCCCGAGGGAAGCGACGCATCCCTCGCCGCGCTCCAGGCGGGGATCCTCACCCGGCGGGAATGGCGATGGGGAGAGAAGATCCGCGCGATCGAGATCCTGGCGGACCTCCTCTCCTGGTCCGAGGGCAAGTACTACTTCGACGCCGACGCTCGGCCCGCCGCCGGAGAGTTCACGGTCGCGGTCCCGCGGCTCCTCCTGGAGCTCTTCCTCCGGTCGCGAGACCGGCACTTCGTCGACCACCAGCTCGGGGCGACGGATGCGCCGCTCGTGCGCTCCGAAGACTTCGAGCACGAGTTCGCAACCTTCGGCCTGACCGCCGACGCGGAATCGGTCGTTCGGTTGATCGACGGGCAGTCGACTGCGGCGGAGATCGCGCGCAGCGCCCCCGCCGACGAGTTCGCGGTGCACAAGCTGCTCGCGGCTCTGACGACTCTCGGACTCGTTCGCGCCGAGAGGATTCCCGGGGAGGAAGCGGCCGGGGAATCGCGGGAGGCCGCCGGGGCCGCGATCGCGGCCGAGGACCTCGAGTCCACGCGCCGCGTCCCCCCGGAGGAGCTCCTCGCGACGGCGGCCGCAGCCCCGGCGGCGGAGGCGGAGGCGGACTGGCCCCCCGCTGAGTCCGTGGCGGGCCTCGACGACTCGAACGACCGGGCGACCCGGCGCAACGAGCTCTGGGACCCGGTGGTCCCGCCGGACTCGTCCTCCTCGTCCCCCCTGGATACCTATCCGCTGCCCGATCTGCGCGAAGGGCGCAGCGACCGGGACGATTTTTCCGGCGGACCCTCCGGACCGTCGGGCTTCGATCCGCTTCCGCCCGGTGACGAGCCGCCGGAGCCGCCGCGCCGGGGCTCCGGGACCATCATCGGCTGGTTCTTCGCCGGCCTCGTCGTCGCGGTCGCGGCGCTTCTCTTCTGGCGCTCCCGGTCCGTGTCCGAGCAGGGTCCGGCGGCGGCCCCGGCGGCGACGCCTTCCGCGACCTCGTCACCTTCCCCCGCCCTGACACCTTTTTCCGCGGCGGCCGCTCTGGCGCCCACCGCGCCCGCTCGGGTGTCTCCGTCGGCGCCCGCGCCGCGCGGGACGCCCGCCCGGGGACTCGATCGCTCCGCCTCCACGCCGACGGCCTCGGCCGCGGCTCGGGCCCCGGCGACGGCGGCACCTCTTCCGACCCGGACGGCCCCGAGAGCTCCGAGCACGCGTCCCACTGCCACCGGGGCGGCCGCCGCTCCCGCCGCCACCCGGACGGTCCGGCCGGCGGCCCCCCACGCCGCGCCGACGCCCCGCGCCGCGGCTGTGCCAACCGGTTCGTCGGCAGCGGCCGGGGCCTCCTCCGGGACATGGGCATCCCGCGCCGCGCGCGACCGGCGCCGGCTGGACGGAGAGCGCTCCACGCGATACGCCATCCAGCTCGAGCTCGCCTGCGAAGTCCCCTCCCTGGTGGAGGCGTGGAAGCACGACCGCCCCGCCGGTTCGATGTGGCTTCTGAAGACCAGCCATCGCGGTCGCGACTGCTTCAAGGTGCTCTGGGGCCGCTATCCCAGCCTCGAAGCCGCCAAACGGGCGAAAGGGCGGATCCCGGCGTTCTTCACGACGTCGGCCAACCATCCCGCGATCGTGTCCGTCCGATGATCTGATCCCCACCGAGGGCGTCCGGCCTCGCCCCCCGACGCGGGCGGCGGCGCCGGGCGCGCCTTCGGGGCCCCCGCCGCGCCACACCGGTCCCGTTCTGCTAACCTGTCTGGCCAGGCCCCGATGAACACAGCGCGCGCCGGATTTCGCGGCTCTCTGGCGGAAACGCCCCTCCCTCAGGTCCTTCGCCGGATCTTCCTCGAGGGGCTGAAGGGAACCCTGACCCTCGTCCGCGGCGATGAGACGCGCCACCTCTTCTTCGAGAAGGGGGAGCTGCGCACGGCGACTTCGTCGCGGGAGGGCCAGAGGATCGGCGCCTTCCTGAAGCGGCGCGGCTGGATCACCGACGAGGACCTCTCGTGGGCGCTCGAGACGGTCGCGCGCCAGGGCCGGGCGCGTCTCGGAAAGATCCTCGTGGAGAAGGGTCTGGTGTCCCGCCAGGTCCTCGACGCGGAGATGCGGCGCCTGGTCGAGGAGATCGTGTTCTCGACCTTCGAGTGGGAAGAGGGGGAATATCGCTTCCAGTCCTCGACGGGAGTGCTCGACCCGGACGTCGCGCTGACCCTGTCGACCGCCGCCATCATCGTCGAGGGAATCCGCCGGCTTCCGGAGGGCGAGGCCTTCCTGCGCCGGCTCGGCGAGGCGCGCTCGGTGCCGATCCTCTCGACCGATCCGATGTCCCGCTACCAGTACCTTCCCTTGACGCCGCAGGAGGCCTATCTCCTCTCCCGCATCGACGGCGCGCTCGATCTCGAGTCCCTCCTCAAGATCGGCGGCGGCTCGCGCGGCGCGACGGCCAAGACTCTCTATGCGCTCTTCTCCTGCGGCATCGTCGAATGGAAGAAGGACGGCGTCGCTCCCCGGGTCGCCGGCGGGTTCGAAGGCTTGAACGTCGTCGTCGACGCGCAGCCGCGCGACGGCACGCCGGGTCACTCCGAGCTCGTCCGTAACACCTACCGCCGAATCGACTGGCTCACGCACTACGAGCTCCTGGGCGTGCCGGCCAACGCATCCGATGAACAGATTGGCAAGGCGTACTTCGAGCGCAGCCGCCTGTTCCATCCGGACCTGCGCCACCGCGACGACCTCGCGCAGTTCGCCAAGGAGCTGACGGCGGTGTTCGACCGGCTGAAGCTCGCGCACGAGGTCCTGTCGGATCCGGCCCGGCGCGCCGAGTACGACGACACCCTCGACGCCGCTCCTGTCTCGGTCGCCGTCGCGGAGACGTCCACCGACCCGGAGATCCGAAAGAATCTCGCCAGGCAGAGCTTCACGCGCGCGCGGGAGCTGATCGAGCAGAAGGACTTTCATCCCGCGGTCGAGATGCTGCGCGAGGCGATCCGGTTCGTCCCCGACAATCCGGAGTACCGCCTTTGCCTGGGCATGGTCGAGTTGAAGAACTCGATGTGGATCTCCAAGGGCCTGGAAAACCTGAAAGAGGCGGCGAGGCTGTCTCCGCGCGGAGTGCCCTACATCCGGGCGGCGGCTCGCGCCCTGCACCAGCACGGGAGGGACGACGAGGCGGAGACGTTCGCGCGCCGGGCCGTGGATCTCGCGCCCACGCCGGAGAACCAGGAGCTGCTCGACCAGATCCTTCTCGGAGCACTTCCCGAAAAGGCGCCGGATTCCCTCACGCTCGCGGACGCCAGCTTCGGAGCCTCCGAGGCGGGGGAGAATCCCGCGGAAGAGGGGACGCCCGGCGCGGCCGATGCCGCTCCTTCGTCCGACCGCCCGGGTCTCTTCTCCCGCCTCTTCCGGCAGCGGAATTGATCCCCCTGCTCACCGGCCTCGGCCTCGCGGCCGCGGCCGGCTTGAACGCGTGGTCCGTTCTCCTCGTGTACAACGGGCTCTATCGCCTCCTGCCGCAGGACTTCCCCGGCGGGGTGGCCGCCTTCCTCGCGAGCCCGGCGATCCTCCAGCTGTCGATCGTGATGTTCCTCGCGGAATTCGTCGTGACCAAGATTCCCCTCGCCGATCGATTCTGGGAGGCCGCGCAGACGCTCCTGAGGCCGATCGTCGGCTCGCTCCTCGCGCTCGCGGCACTCGGTGAAGTCTCGCTCGCGGCGAAGATCGGCGTCGCGGCCCTCGCCGCCGTCGTGACGCTGGCGGCGCACGCGGCGAAATCCACGAGCCGCCTCACGTCGACCGCCGCCACGCGTGGGTTCGCCCAGCTCGTTCTGTCGATCGCGGAGGACATCGTCGCGATCATGCTCGCGATCCTGCTCTTCTTCCAGCCGTGGCTCACCGCGCTCTTCCTGGCGGCCCTCGTCGCGGTCCTCGTCATGCACGGCGCGAGAGTTCGCCGGGCCCTGCAGGTCCTCTTCTTCCGCATCCAGCATCCGCGCCGCCACCGGGGCGAGACCGCCTGACGTCCGGCTCCCGGTCATGCCGTACTTTCTCGACGGGAACAACCTCATCGGCCTCGCCCGGCGCACGAGCCGGCCCGCGGAGGAGGATCGAGCCGCGCTCCTCGCCGAGGTCTCCGAACGGCTGCGGGGACGGCGAGCGTCCGTGCGGATCTTCTTCGACGGGCCCGCGGGAAAGACGCTCACGCTCGGAGGCTTGAGCGTGAAAGACGCGGGAGGATCCGCGGACGAGGCGATCCTTCGCGAGGTCCGTGCCGCGCGGGACCCGGGCGAGATCTCCGTCGTCACGGCCGATCGCGAACTCACCCGGCGCGCTCGCGCCGCCGGCGCGAAGACCCTGTCGCCGCCCGAATTCTGGGAGCGGTTCCGCGCCGTCGCGGCCGGAGCTCCCGCCCCGGGAAAGCCCGAGCGCGTCGACGTCTCGGAGTGGCTCGACTACTTCGCTGATCCCAGGAACAGGGAGTAGGCCGGCGCGGTGGCTTTTCGTCGCGGCTGATAGGATGCCGGCGGCTCCGAGCGGGCCACGTGATCGCCCCGGGCAACCGGGGAGGAAAGTCCGAACTCCGAACGGGCGGCATGCCGGGTAATACCCGGTCGCGGCGACGCGAAGGAAAGTGCCACAGAAAATAAACCGCCCTGCGACCCTCACGGGAAGCACGGTAAGGGTGAAACGGTGCGGTAAGAGCGCACCGCCCCGACGGCAACGGAGGGGGCACGGTAAACCCCATGCGGAGCAAGGCCAAATAGGGAGACGGAGGGCGCCCGTCCCGTTCCGCTTCGTGCGGACCGTCTCCGGGTCGGCTGCTGGAATCCGGGGGCGACCCCGGGTCTAGAGGAATGATCGCGGTCCCGGGAAACCGGGGAACAAAATTCGGCTTACCGGCCCGCTCGGGGCTTTCAGCGCAGGCAGTGACTTTCAGCGCGGGCGGTCGCTGCGCGACCGGCGCTGAGAGGTCTGGCTCATGTGAGCCCGGATGACCGAGCGGCGCCGGACCTCGATGACCTCGTTTACCATTCTCAGAAGATGGCTGACGCGCTGCGACCGCCTCGGCTTCACCCGGGCGGCCGCATTGGCGTGGCTGCGGTTTCGGGGCCCGTCGACTCCGCGCGGCTCACCGCGGGCGTCGCGGCCCTCGAAGCGCGGGGATATCGGGTCGTCCTCGCGGAAAACGTCGGGCGGGTCGATGGGTTCCTCGCGGGGACCGACCGGCAGCGGGCGGACGGGTACCGGAGGCTTCTCGCCGACCCGTCGGTCGACGCGATCTTCTTCGCGCGGGGGGGATACGGGGCGTCCCGGATCCTCGGCCTCCTCGACCCGGCGGAAGTCGCGGCGAACCCGAAGATCCATCTCGGCGGCTCGGATCTCACGGCGCTTCTTGCTTTCGTCGGGAAGTCGGCCGGTCTCGTCACCTTCTACGGACCGATGGTGGCGGTCGAGATGTCCGGAGCCGGGAAGCTCGACTGGGAGGCGATCCTGACCGGCGCGACTCCGGAGCCTCACGTCTTTTCCGCCGAGGACGTCCTGTCGCCCGGACGCGGCGAGGGGCCGCTCGTCGGCGGCTGCCTGTCGCTCCTCGCCTCGATGGCGGGCACGCCCGAGGCGGTCAGCGGCCGGGATTCCATCCTTTTCTGGGAGGACACGGGTGAGGCGATTTACCGGATCGACCGTCTGTTGACCCAGTTGGAGCGCTCGGATACCCTCGATGGCCTGCGCGCCATGGTGATCGGATCCGTCGTTCCCGCTGCGGGCGAGTCGCCGGACGCGGTCCGGACGTACCTGCGGGGCCGCTTCGACGGCGCTCCATTTCCCGTGGCCTTCGGGCTTCCCGCCGGTCATCTGGCCGCCGCGCGGACGCTCCCGCTCGGCGCCCCGGTGACCCTCGAGGCCGACGCCGTGCGCGGCGGACGCCTCGTTTTCGGCGGCCCGGCGGTCCGGTGAAAGCCGTCTTCAAGTCGGGGACCGCGGCCGGAGGCAAGAATCCCTTCGAGCGGTACATCGTCAGCCACCCGATGGGAGACATCATCTTCTCCGAGGGCGAGATCGGGACCGAGATGTACATCATCCAGTCCGGAGTGGTCGAGCTCTTCAAGTCGATCGCGGGGGAGAGCCGTGTCCTCGCGACTCTCGAGAAGGGCGACTTCTTCGGCGAGATGAGCGTCCTCGAGGATCTGCCCCGCAGCGCGTCGGCGCGGGCGAAGTCGGACGTCGAGGTGGTGCGGATCAACGGCGCGATGTTCGACACGATGCTCCGCAGCAACACGGAGATCGCCATCCGGATGATGCGAAAGCTCTCGCGCCGCGTCCGGGACGTCTCGACGATGCTCGAAGAAGCCCTCGGCCGCCGCGTTCCGGACGAGGAAAGGCCGCCGTCGCGAAAACCCGTCGTCCACAAGGACGTGTTCCGCCTCGTCGGCGCGAACGGGACTCCCGAGTTCTTCCTCAACCGTGAAGGCGATACCCTCGTGGGACGCGCCGACCCCGTCACGGGAATCACTCCCGACATCGACCTCACGCCGCTCGACACTCAGCGCTCGACCTCGCGGCGCCACGCGAAGCTCTACCAGATGGCCGGAACGTTTTACGTGATGGAGGAGATCGGCGTCATGAACGGCACGTTCGTCAATGATCAGCGTCTCGCCACGGGCGCTCCCATGGCGATCCAGAACGCCGACGTCCTGAAGTTCGGCCTCGTCCCTCTCACGTTCTTCAGCGCGGAATCCTGAGCCCGATCGACCGCCTCTCGTCGCCGCCCGGTCTCGCCGCCTCTCTCCGGCCTCGAGACCCGGTCGCGTCGATCCCCCGCATCGGTCCGGCGCGCGCGGCTCGGCTGGCGGACGCCGGCATCGCGACCGTGGGCGATTTCCTCGTGGCGCTGCCCTTCCGGTACGAGGATCGCGGGCATTTCGCCGACGTCTCCGCGCTGTCGGCCGGCGCTCCCGCCACGATCCGCGTCCGCCTGACGAGCGTCAAGTCCACCCGCATGCGCCGCGGCACGCTGCGGATCGAGGCCGTCGCGGACGACGGAACGGGAGCCGTCCGGGTCGTCTGGCACAACCGTTACCCCTCCTTCGCGAAGAGCGCCGAGGGGGCGACGGCCGTCCTCTTCGGGACGCCGGCCGTCGGCAACCGCGGCGAGCTGCGCATCGAGAACCCGGAGACCGAGTTCTTCGACCCCTCCGCGGCCGCCGGCGACCCGCTCCATTCGGGGCGCATCGTCGGCGTCTACCATCGCGCCGCCGGCATCGCGCCGCGCGCCTGGCGAACCCTGGTGCGAGGGACCCTGGACCGGCTGGGGACGGACTGGCCGGCGGCATCCGGGAGCGCCGCGGAGCTGCGGCAGGCGCTCGAGGGAGTCCATTTCCCCTCGTCTGTCGCGGAGGCCGAAGAGGCGCGGCGCGCGCTCTCCGACGAAGAGCTCCTCGCTCTGGCCGCGGGCATCGAGCGCCGCCGCGCCGCGCTCCGGGAGCGCGCCGGGATCGTCCTCGTCGCGGACGACGCCCTGCGGGCGCGCACCCGCGCTTCGCTGCCGTTCGCGCTCACGGGGGCTCAGAAGCGGGCGGTCCGCGAGATCGCCGCGGACCTCGGTTCCGGACGCGCGATGGCGCGCCTTCTCCAGGGCGACGTCGGTAGCGGCAAGACGGTCGTCGCGGGGCTCGCCCTCCTTCTGGCGGCCGCCCAGGGCGCCCAGGGCGCTCTCATGGCGCCGACCGAGATCCTCGCGGAGCAGCACGCCGCCAGCCTCGCGGGCTGGATGGAGAAGGCGGGAGTCCGGCTGGGCCTCCTGACCGGACGGGTCCGCGGCCGACCCCGGCAGGAGCTCCTGGCGGCGCTCGAGCGGGGGGACGTCGATCTGCTCGTCGGAACGCACGCCCTGGTCGAGGCTCCGGTTCGCTTCCGGCGCCTCGCTCTCGTCGTGATCGACGAGCAGCACCGGTTCGGCGTCGCGCACCGGACACGCCTGTTCCGGAAGGGGGAGAGCCCCCACGTCCTCGTCATGACCGCGACCCCGATCCCGCGGTCCCTCGCCTGGGCGATCTACGGCGAGCTCGATCTGTCCGTTCTGGATGAGAAGCCTCCGGGCCGTGGGGCGATCGCCACGCGCGTGCGCGAAGCCTCGTCGCGGGACCGGATCTATGCCTTCGCCGCCGAGCGCGTGCGCCTCGGAGAGCGCGCCTACGTGGTCGTGCCGGCGATCGAAGAGGGGGAGCGGGAGGTCTCCGACACCCGGGAGACGGCGGAGCGGATCGCCGCCGCGGCGGGCGGAGTCGCCGTCGGCGTCCTCCACGGACGGCTGCCTCCCGAGGAGCGCTCCCGCGTGCTCCGCGCCTTCTCGCGCGGAGAGATCGGCATCCTGGTCTCTACGACCGTCGTCGAGGTCGGGGTCGACGTGCCCGAGGCCACCGTGATGGTGGTCGAGAACGCCGAGTCGTTCGGCCTCGCGCAGCTCCACCAGCTGCGCGGCCGCGTCGGGCGGAGCGCGCGGCCGTCCTGGTGCGCACTCGTCGTCGGGGAGAACGCGACCCTCGAGGCGCGCTCGCGGCTCGCCGTCCTCGAGGAGACCTCCGACGGTTTCGTGATCGCCGAGCGCGACCTCGAGGTCCGGGGTCCGGGCGACCTCCTCGGCGTGCGGCAATCGGGCCTGCCGTCTCTGCGCGTCGCCGACCCGATCGGCGATCTGCCCCGACTCGCCGACGCACGGCGGGAAGCACGCCGGCGCGTCGAGGCGGGCGAAGCGATCGACAGCGAGCTCTTCGGCCGCTGAAGCGGACCGCGCACGCTCGCGCCGGGAAGATCCGCCCCGCGTGGTAAAAAGAGAGAAGGAGGCCTCATTGAAGATCCTCGTCACCGGCGGCACGGGATTCGTCGGCACTCACCTGGTGAATGCGTTCGTGCGCCGGGGGCACTCAATAGCGGTCCTCGCGCGGGATCCGGACGGCGCGCGCAACCGGTACAACCGGCCCGTGGAGGCCGTCCGCGGCGACGTGCTCGACCCGGCGTCCCTCTCGCGCGCCGTCGCCGGCCGGGACTCCGTCGTGCACCTCGTGGGGATCATCCACGAACAGGGCGACCAGACGTTCGACCGCATGCATCGCGAGGCCACGGAGAACGTCATCGCGGCGATGCGCGCCGCCGGTGTCCGCCGCCTGCTTCACATGAGCGCGATGGGAGCCTCCGAAGACGCGCCTTCCGAATACGGACGCACGAAGGCGGCGGGGGAACGGGCGGTGCGCGGTTCAGAGCTCGACTGGACGATCCTCCGTCCGTCGATCATCTTCGGTCGCGGCGACGGGTTCGTTTCGCTGCTGGCGCCAATCGTCCGGCGCAATCCCGGCTTCATCCCGGTCATCGGCTCCGGCGACACGAAGTTCATGCCCGTCTCGGTCTACGACGTCGCCCGCGTCTTCGCCGAAGCGCTGGAGAAGCCCGAGACGGTCGGCAAGACCTACGAGGTCGGCGGCCCCCAGATCTTCACGTTGAACGAGATCTACCGCGAGATCGCGACGGCCGTCGGCAAGAGGCGCAAACCCCTCGTGCACTTCCCCCTGTGGTGGGGGCGCTTTCTGGCGGGGCGGTTCGAATCTGCCGCGCGCCGCGGGTGGCTCGACGCGCCTCCGCTCACCCGGGACCAGCTTCGCAGCCTGACGAGGGACAACACCGCCGACCTGACCGAGACGCTGGCGACGTTCTCGGGCCCGTGGAGGGAGCTGCGGCCCGGCCTGCACGAGTACCTGCATGGCGCGATGAAGCACGACCCCCGCGCGGGCTTCGGCGAAGAGACACAGCTCGAGGCGGTTCGCGTCCTGCGGGTCCGGTGACGCCGTGCGCGCTCGGCATTTCCCCCTGCGCCGGGCCCTCCCCGCGGTGGTTCTCGCCCTGAGCGTCTCCTCCGCGTCCGCCGCTCCCGCCGAGCCGGCGCGCCTGCCGCCGCTGCGCGAGCAGGACGCCCTGCGCCAGTCCTGGCTCGCGGCGCGCCTCGAGCGCGTGCTGCCGCCCGCGATGCGGCGCAACGGGATCGCGATGTGGATCGTCCTGTGCCGCGAGTACAACGAGGACCCGGCCTTCCGGTCGCTCGTCTCGCCGTCCGTCATGGCGGCGCGCCGCCGGACCATCCTCGTCTTCTTCGATCGCGGCGGCGCGCAGGGCGTCGAGCGGCTCGCGCTCGGCGGCGGATCGAACGGCGGCCTCTACACGGTGTACCGGGATCCCGAAGTCGAAGGGCGCGAGCTCTGGGGCGAAGGCCAGTGGGCCCTGCTCCGGAAGCTGGTCGACGAGCGGAAGCCCGCCTCGATCGCGTTCGACGTCTCGTCGACGCACGCTTTCTCCGACGGGCTCTCGTCGGGCGAGCGCGAGCCCCTCGAGAAGGCGCTCGGTCCGTGGACCGCCCGCCTCGTGCGTGCGGAGAACCTGCCCCTCGAATACATCGCGATCCGGATCCCGGAGATGCTCCCGACGTACCGCGGGATGATGCGGACCGTTCACGCGCTGATCGCCCGGGCGTTCTCGAACGAGGTCATCGTTCCCGGAAAGACGACGAACACGGACGTCCAGTGGTGGCTGAGGCAGCGCGTCAACGACCTCGGGATGGGCGAATGGTTCCCGCCGACCGTGACGGTCCAGCGGCGGGGCGTCGGGGCGGGCAGCGTCATCGCCGAACGCGAGGACGTCGTCATCGAGCGCGGCGACCACCTGCACGTCGACTTCGGCGTCTTCGCGTGCGGACTCGCGACGGACACGCAGCACGTCGGTTACGTCCTTCGCGAGGGTGAAACCGACGCTCCCGAGGGTCTGCGCAAGGCGCTCGCCGACTCGAACCGCATCCAGGACCTGCTCCTCGCCCGCATGAAACCGGGCCGGACGGGCAACGAGGTCCTCGCGGACGCCCTCGGGGCGATGAAGTACGCGGGGCTCGAGGGATCGATCTACACGCATCCGATCGGCGACCACGGACACGGGGCGGGGCCGCTCATCGGCCTGTGGGACCGGCAGCAGGGGGTCCCCGGCCGCGGGGACGTGAAGATCCTGCCCTCGACCTGGTTCTCGATCGAGCTGCAGGCCGTGAAGCCGGTGCCGGAGTGGGGCGGGCAGCCGCTGCGCTCCGCGCAGGAAGAGGACGCGGCGATCGACGAGAACGGGAAGATCTCCTGGGTGCTCGAGCGCCAGACGAAATACCACCTCGTCCGTTAGGCGCCGCGCGGACGGTCCCTCGCCGGCCGGCCGCGCCGTTCGACTGCCCTTCCGCCGCGCTGCACCGCTCGGCGGCTTACTTCGGTTCGTCCTTCTGCCTGGAGAGGCGGTAACCCGCCTGCACCGCGTCCGCTTCCGCCATGTACTTGCCGTGCCTGGTCCGCCCGTACCAGCGATCCCCCTCCCGGTGGAAGACTTTCGTGTCGAGATTCACCCACACCATCCCCGGAGAAGCCGGGGCCTGGTATTCGCCGGTCGGCGCCGCGGGGGCCGGCGCCGCGCGCCGCGCGGAAGACGGAGCGGGGGCGGGGGCGGGAGCGGCGGAGGGCGCCGGGCCGGACGACGCCGTCGTCGACGTCGACGTCGACGACGACGAGGACGTGCGCCCGAAGGAACGAACGGTGACGAGCGGGGAGATCTTCGCGATCGTCGCCTGGGAGACGCCGGCCTTCGACAGGTCGCCTACGGAGGTGTAGGGACGCCCCGCCACGATCTTCTTCGCCGTGGCCTCGCCGACGCCGGGCAGCGCCTCGAGATCCTTCTGCGACGCGGAGTTTACGTCCACGCGGTCGCCCGACTTTGCTGCCGGAGCGCCCGACGACGACGGCGCCGGGGAGGACGCGGACGGGGAGGAAGGAGACGAGGCGGACGGGGAGGACGCGGTCCGGCCTCCCGACACGGTGACCCGGGGGGAGATCTTCTCGATCGTCGACGCGGAGACTCCCGCGCGCGAAAGATCCGCGACGGAACGGTACGGCCGGCCGGCCATGATCTTCTTCGCGGTGGCCGCACCGACGCCGGGAAGGGCCTCGAGGTCCTTCTCGCTCGCGGAGTTCAAGTCGACGACGGCCGCCGACGTCTTCGCGGCCGATGAGGAAGCCGGCGGGGACGAAGGTTTCTCCGCGCGAGCGGGCGGGGCGTCGGCGGGCCGCTCCGCAGCGGCGGACCGGCCCGCCTTCGCCAGGCTCGAAAGCTTGTCGATGGTCGCGGCGGAGAGTCCCGCCCGCGAGAGATCCGGCAGCGAGCGGAACGGCCGGCCGGCGATGATCCGGCGGGCGGTCGCCTCGCCCACCCCGGGGAGAGCCTCGAGCTCCGCCTGCGAGGCGGTGTTGACGTCCACTTTCGCCTTTGCCGCTTCGGCCCGGGAGCCCGAGAGCGCCGCGACGCAGAGCACCGGAAGAACGAGAGCGAGAAGCCGACGAGCGTGTCTCATGGGGACCTCCTGATCCGCTCACGCTAACAGGTCCCCCGCGGCGCGAGACCGCGCGTCAGGACGAGGCGGACGGCCCCCGGCGGATGCGGATCGACCCCGAGGACGTTCGGACGGTCACCTTCGGTCCGCCGCCGTTGACGGTCCCCGTCGCGTGCTGCGAGCTGGCCTTCCGCGTCACGACGATCTCCGGGAAGTCGGCGCGGATCGCGCTCTCGTCGGAATCGACCTCGGTGGCGGTCAGATCGAACTCGCCGCGGAAATTGCCGGGCAGGGTGAGCGTCACGTCTCCGCCGGAGTTGCGAACGGCGATCCCCGTCCGCGCCTCCCGCGCGGTGATCGCGATGCGGATCTCGCCGCCGCCGCTCTCGGCACGAACCCCGCCGGCGACCGCCGGAAGGATGATGTCCCCGCCGGCGGTTCTCGCGTCCGCGGAGCCGCCGACGTGCGCGACCCGGATGTCGCCCCCGGACGTCTCGACGAAGACGGAGCCTCCGACCGCTCCGGCGCGGATGTCGCCGGCGAGCGTCTGAGCCTTGAGGTCCCCCGTGACGGGTCCGATGACGATGTCCCCGCCGTACGTCTTGAGGTCGGCGCGCGAGCCGCAGCCGCCGACGTGGATCTCGCCCGAGCGGGTGAGGATCGTGACGCTGCCGGAGACCCTTCCGACCTCGTAGGTGCCGCCTCCCGCCGTAGAGATGAAGTCTCCCGACACGTCGCCGCGGTGGATCACCCCGTCCTCGTCGGCCGGATCCGACGGGGGAAGGGGAGCGATCGCCGCGGGCGAGACGGGCGGCGTCGAGATGACCGGCTGCAGGGGAGCCGGAGGCTGGGGAACCACGACCCACGTTTCCGGGCGCGGAGAGACGGCGCGCGGGCTCTCGGGCGCGCGGGGCGCCCGCGGGGCGCGGGGGACGGTCACGACGAACGACCGCCGCGCGACGAGAGGCTTCGCATCGGACTCCTTCGTCCCCGCCGCCAGGAGAGCGATGCGGCCGTTCAGGCTCGAGAGGCGGACGCGCACGGAGGCTCCCTCGCCCGACGAGTAGCGGTACTCGCCGCCCGGGATCATGATGTTCATCTTCCGCGGGAGCGAGGCGACGTCGCGCTCGACTTCCCGGACCTGGATGTCGACGTCGCGCATCGCTTCGTCGAGCTCCTTCTGGAGCTCCTCGACGTCCACGACCGTCTCGTCCCCGCGCCGATCCACCACGACCCGCCGTGGCGTCCGCACGCGAACGCGCTCGCGGGGGGCCGTCGAGGAGGGGAGGTCGGACGCTTCCATGCTCCGGGCGGGCAGGGCAAACGTCGAGTCGATCGAGCCGTTCATCGTGGAGGCGGTCAGATCGAAGCGCGTCTCCTTCGGGAGCGTCAGCGTGACGCCGCCCGACACGGTCTTGAGCTCGAAGTCCGATCCTGCGGGAGCTGCCTGGGCGGCGACCTCCACGCGGCCGTTGACGGTCTGCGCGCGGACATCCCGGCGCGAGCCCCGAACGGTCACGTTGCCATTGACGCTCTGAACGTCGAGCTTCCCGTCGACCTCCTGGACGCGCACCTCGCCGTTGACCGTCCGCAGAATCGCGGACACTCCCGGCGGGATCACGAGCTCGTAGCGCATGCTGATCCGGCAGTCGCGGCAGCGCGAGGCGTTCCTTCCGCGGAACGTCCACTCGGACCGGTCCCAGCGGCCCTTGCCGTTCTCGGGCCAGCGGGCTTCGAGCGAGAGCTCGTCGCCTTCGCGCGCCTGAACCGTGTGGGTTCCGCCGAGCACTTCGTCCGCGCGCTTCTGGGTGGAAGCCGTGACGGTGATGTTGCAGATCGCCGAGAACTCCCGGCCGGCCGTCGCGATCACGTCCCCGGAGACGTTCTCGACCCGCACGGTCGAGCGGGGGGTCAGGGTCGCCGTGAAGCGCTCGGTTCGCCGCGCGGTTGCGGCCGTGTCGTCGCCGCGTGAGATCGCGGCGAGAAGCATCAGCAGGAGCCCGAGGGCGACCGCGATCCAGGGGCCCGGGCCCGCGAGAGGATTGCGGCGCGACGAATACCGCGAGGAAGCCTCGCGAAAACCGATCGACGAGTGTGTCCGGTGTTGGGTCATCATTTCCTGAGACGCCCCGCGGGCGCCGACGTTACGCATGGATGAGCTCTAGAACTCGATCGCCTTCAGAGCGGAGGCCGCCTTGGCGCGCACGAAGCCGTTCTCGGTGGGATCGAAGGCCTTTTCCCGCAGCGATTCGATCGTCTTTGCGTCCGGAGAGTCCTTCGCCGCCGCGGCGAGCGCGTCGACCGCGACGAGCCGGACGCCGGGATTCCGGTCATTCCGCAGCGCGTCCAGAAACGCCGTCCGGATCTCCGGAGTCATCTGGAATCCCGCGAGGGCATCCGCGGCCTTCTTGCGGACACCGGGATTTCCGTCCTTCCGGAGCGTCGCGGTGAGCGCGCGCACGACGTCCGGAGAAGCCGGGGTCTTCTCCGAGCCGTAGTGCGTCGAGACGAGCTCGATCGCCCGCGACTTTTCGCCGGAGGTCTGGGCGCCGCGCGACACGAGATACGCGAAGAGACGCGCCATCCGGGGATCCTCCGGCTTGCCGAGGACCGTCTGGCGGGACGTCACGTCGAAGCTGACGCCGATACGGCCCTGGGGATCCGCCGGGCGGTACGAGACGTTCGAAAGAGACCCGGCGCTCTCGAGGGCGGCGGGAGAGACCGCCGGCGAGCCGGACGCCGTCCGGTCGGGCCGAGACTTCGGCGCGCTCGCGCGGGCCACCCAGAACCCTCCGGCCACGGCGAGCAGCAGAGCGGCCGCCTGCAGCATGGCGCGGGGGAACCGGCGCGCCGGGCGGAACTCGCGGATCCGAGCTCGGAGCATCTCGTCGTCGATGAGAGCCAGAGTGCGGCGGCGGAACTGCGGGGTCATCGGCAGATCCGGGTCCTCGCCGAGCCGCGACCATGTTTCCTCGACCCGCGCGAGCTCTTCGCGGCAGGCGGGACAGGCCTCGGTGTGCTCCGAGATCTCGCGGCGGAGAGGACCCGTCGACTCCGGATCGGCAGCGGCGTGGGCCTCCAGGGCCAGGGCGATCAGTTCGCGGCATTCCATGTCGTTTCTCCTGGGGTAAATCGGGCCTTCAGTGTCTCGACGGCCCGGAAGATTCGGGTCTTGACCGCTCCGACGGAGATCCCGAGCACGTCGGCGATCTCGGAATAGGGGAGTCCGTGGTATCGGGCGAGGATGAGCGCCTCGCGCTGCTCCTCGGACAGGTCGTTCAAGGCCTCCCGGACCGTTTCGCGGCGCTCCCGCGTCAGGAGCTTCGCCTCCGCTCCCTCGCCCTTGTGGGCGGGCTCGGGGACGCCTTCGAGGGGCACGATGGTCGCCCGGCGCTCGCGGCGCCGCCGGTCCCGGCAGGCGTTGGCCGCGATCGCGAAGAGCCACGAGGAAACCTCGGCCCGTCCGTCGTATTGATGCGCCCGCGTGATCACCTTGACGAAGACCTCCTGGGTCACTTCCTCAGCCAGCCCGCGGTCGGAAAGGAGCCTGTCCGCGAACCGGAGAAGCGCCGGGGCGTACCGCTCGAAAAGCTCCGCCGCGCCGGCGGTTTCTCCCCGGCGGATCTGCTCGAGCAGCCTCCGATCTTCGGCGCTCGCGCTCTGGTCTCTCAAGATCCGTCCGGCACGGCATACCCGGAGACGGCGCGGAATGCCGAAGGTTTCGCTCGACCCATCCGGCTGGCCCCTCTGACCGTATGATGTACGAAGAGAGACAGTTCGGTCCCCGCGTTTCGTCACGGAGGTCCCATGTCCAGTGCTCCCCTCGTTCGGAGTGAGAACCGCGCCGCGGCCCTCGAAAACGCCCGAAAACGCATGGGTTCCCTGCTTTCGGACAACCAGGTCCTGGGCCGGCGCAATGCCATCGGTTGCGTGGCGCTCGAGATCACCCAGCGCTGCAACCTCGACTGCACGCTCTGCTACCTGTCCGAGAACTCCCAGCGCGTCAAGGACATGCCTATCGAGGAAGTCTTCCGGCGGATCGACGGGATCGCCGAGCGTTTCGGAGCGCCGACGGCCGTCCAGATCACGGGCGGCGATCCGACGCTTCGTAAGAGAGACGAGCTCGTCGCGATTGTCCGGCGCGTGCGCGAGCGAGGGCTCCTGCCGACGCTGATGACCAACGGGATCAAGGCGAGCCGCGAAATGCTCCGGGAGCTCGCGGAGGCCGGTTTGAACGACGTCGCGTTCCACGTCGACCTGACGCAGGAGCGCAAGGGCTACGCGACCGAGGCCGACTTGAACGCCGTGCGCGAGGAGTACATCGAGCGCGCGCGAGGCATCCCGATCGCGGTCATCTTCAACACGACGGTGTGCCGGGAGAACTTCGACGAGATTCCGGACATGATCCGCTTCTTCCGACGGCACGCGGACGTCGTCGGCATGGCCTCCTTCCAGCTTCAGGCGGACACCGGGCGCGGTGTCCTGCGCGAGCGGGACCGGGTCATCTCCCTCGAGACGGTCCGCCGCCAGATCGAGGCGGGCGCGCAGCTCGCGATCTCGTGGGACACGATCCGGATCGGGCATCCGTCGTGCCACCGGATCGGGATCACTCTCGAGGCGAACGGCAACCTCTACGACTTGAATGACGATCCCGACTTCTTCAACCGGTTCCTCGAGGACTTCCAGCACGTGATGCTCGACCGCCGGGAGCCCGGGCGCGCGGTCCGCTCGCTTCTGGGGGAGCTCAAACGCCGGCCGGCCTGGGCCGCCCGCGCCCTCCGCTTCGCCGCGCGCAAGCTCTGGACGATGCGGCGCGATCTGCTCGCGGCGCGGGGCCGGGTCCACAAGCTCTCCTTCTTCGTCCAGAACTTCATGGACGCCAGCGCGCTCGAACCGGAGCGGATCCACGCGTGCTCGTTCATGGTGATGACGGCGAACGGCCCGATATCGATGTGCGCGCACAACGCACGGCGCGACGAGTTCATCTTGAAACCGATCGCGGTGACCACGCCGGACGGCGAGGCCATGTGGAATCCGCTGTCGGGAGGCACGCTGCCCGTTCTGCCTTCGCGTCCGGCGGGTGTGGCTTGAGACGCGGGCGGGCTTCGGGGTTCGTTCTCGCTCTCGCCCTCGTCCTGGCTTCCGCGTGCGCGGTGAACGTGCCGCCGCCGAAGAGCCCGGCGTCGGGAGCCCCCGAGGCCGGCAACCCGGGAAAGCTGTGGGAGAACGTCCTCTCGAAATACGTCGACGCCCAGGGCCGGATCGACTTCCTCGCGATCTCGAAGGATCGGGCCGACCTCGACGCGTACGTCGCCTGGGTCGGGCGCGTGAGCCCCGCCAACACGCCGGGCTCGTTCCCGACGCCGGAGTCGCGGCTCGCGTATTACTTGAACGCTTACAACGCACTCGCGCTCTACAACGTGCTCGAGTCCGGCATGCCGAAGGACTTGAACGCCGTCAAGGTGCGCTTCTTTTACCGCAACAAGCTCGGAATCGGCGGCGAGAAGATGTCGCTCTACGACCTGGAGAACAAGATCATTCGCCCGATGGGCGATCCGCGGGTCCACTTCGCGCTGAACTGCATGGTGCGCGGATGCCCGAGGCTCCCGCGCGAGCCCTTTCGAGCGGACCAGCTCGACATGGAGCTCCAGGCCACGGCGCAGTATTTCCTGAACGAGGAGCGCAACGTGCAGATACAGCCGGAACGGCAGACGGTGCGGTTCTCCCAGATCCTCGAGTTCTACACCGAGGATTTCTTGAAGAAGGCACCGAGCCTCGCGGCCTACGCGAACCAGTACCGGGATGCGAAGATCCCCGAGTCCTCGAAGGTCGAGTTCATCCCGTACGACTGGACGCTCAACCAGAAGTGACGCGGGTGGAAGCGCGCGAGCCCGGCTCCGGCCGGCGCCGGACGCGAACCGTCCTCCGGCTCGCGATCGGCGCCATCCTCTTCGTGACGGCGATCGGGAAGCTCCTCGACGTTCCCGGCTTCGCCCGGGTCCTCGGAACCTATCGGGCCCTCCCCGACGCGGCGGTCTTTCCGGCGGCCGTCGCCGTCCCCGCCGCCGAGCTCCTGCTCGCGCTGTGGCTCTTCTCGGATCGCCGGCCTCTGGGAGCGGCCGTCGCGGCACTCCTCATGCATCTCGCCTACGCGGCATGGTCCGCCACGGCGATTCTCCGGGGCCTCGCGCTGCCCAATTGCGGCTGCTTCGGCGTCTTCCTGCCCCGTCCCCTCGGGTGGTCCACGGTCGCGGAGGACCTCGTGGTGGCGGGGGCGTGCGCCTGGCTGGCGGCGGCCGCGCGGGCGCCTTCGGGGGATCGCCTCGCGTGAGCGGCGCTCGGGGAAGTGGCGGGCTTCGACTGCGGCTCGGAATCGCGGCGGGCCTCCTGCTCGCCGTGGCCCCGGGGTTCGCGGTCCCCGTTCCCGAGGACGGCGCCTTCTCGCGCTGGTTCACCGCGCGAGGCGTCCAGATCGAGATCGCGCGCTCTCCGTCGAGCCCTCCCTGGATCCGCGGCCGCGGCACGATCCCCGCGTCCGCCGCGCGCGTCGCCGCGGCGCTCTCCGACTTCTCCCGCTACCGGGAACTCTTCGCGCCCGCGGTCAAGAAAGCCGACGTGCTCGGGGGAGCGGCCGGAGGCGCGGCGCGCATCCACTTCGTGTGGCCGTATCCCTTTCCCTTCTCGAATCGGGACGCGATCGTGCGGTACGAAAGCGTCGAGGAGCCTGGAGGCGTGTTCCGGATCCACTGGACGGCGGATGCGCGTCCCGGGGACCCGAAAGAGGGGACGCGCATCGAGCGGGTGGAGGGCGAAACGCGGATCGAGCCGGCGGGGACCGACGCGTGCCGCGTCTCGTACGTGTATCTCGGAGATCTCGGAGGGAAGTTCCCGGCGTCCGCGCAGGAGAAGGCGTGGCGCGAGGAGCCCGTCCAGTACTTCCGGGCGATCCGCCGGAGGCTCGGGCTGCCAGATCTCGCGAAGGACGCGGGACCCGACTCACCGCGCTGACGCGATCGTCGGGGCGGCTGCGCGCGGGCCCGGCGTTATAGTCGCCTCGCTTGAATTCCTCTTTCAACGTCGTCGATTTCGCGATCCAGCTCGCGGTCATCCTCTTCGCGATCTCGTTTCACGAGTCCGCGCACGCGTGGATGGCTCTCCGCTTCGGCGACCCGACGGCCCGGGACCTCGGCCGCATCAGCCTGAACCCGATCCGGCACATCGATCTCTTCGGCAGCGTGATCCTTCCGATCCTCCTCTACTTCACCTCGGGGATGCTCTTCGGCTACGCCAAGCCGACCCCCGTCAATCTCAGCCGGACGAGAAACCCCCGGATGGCGGACGTCGCGGTTTCGGCCGCGGGACCCGTTTCGAACCTTCTTCTCGCGTTTATCGGCGTGCCCGTCATGTATCTGCTGCGCCGGAGCGGCGCGGTGCTGGGAGATTCCATCCTGTCGCCGCTCTGGTACATCGGCTACCAGTTCCTTCTGATCAACGTCAGTCTCGGGGTCTTCAACCTGATCCCCATTCCGCCGCTCGACGGGAGCTGGATTCTGGCGGCGGCGTTCGGCGAGCGCGTGCGTCTCTTCTTCCACCAGTTCGGCCGCTTCGGCTTCCTCATCCTGGTCGTGCTGTCCTACACGGGAATCCTGGGCCGATTCCTGACGCCCGTGATCGTGGGCATCTTCAACCTGATCAAGAGGGTGATCGCATGACGGTCGACGGCGCGGAATCGCTCCCGCCGGTCGCGATCCCCGCGTTCAACGGGCCGCTCGACCTGCTGCTCCACCTGATCCGGGTCAACGAGGTGTCGATCACGGACATCCCGATCTTCGAGATCACGGAGCAGTACACGCTCTACCTCGACGCGATGCGCGAGCTCGACCTCGACGTCGCGTCCGACTACATCGCCCTCGCCGCCGAGCTCATCTACGTCAAGTCGCGGATGCTCCTGCCGCGCGCGCCGGGCGAGCCCGAGGAGGACCCCCGCCAGGATCTCGCCCGCCGGCTCCTGGAGTACGAGCGCTACAAGCAGGCCGCGGAATCGTTCCACGAGATCGACGCACTGCGGGCGGGCCTCTGGTCCCGTCCCCCCACGGAGGTGCCTCGCTCCCCCGAGGGCGAGACGCTCGAGGTGTCTCTCTTCGACCTGATCGACACGTTCCGGAAGGTCTCGGAGCGCTATCAGCTCGCCCATCCTCCGGCGATGGAGATCCATCATCTCCGCTTCTCGGTCGGCGAGAAGATGCTCGACCTCGTCGAGCGCCTCGAGAAAGCCGGGACGCTGCCGCTCCTCGAATTCTGGGGGGCGATGACCTACCGGGCGGAAGCCGTCACCGCGTTCCTCGCGACGCTGGAGCTCATCCGGCTCGGCGTGGTCCGCGTCTACCAGGCGTCGCAGTTCTCGGAGATCCATGCCACGCGCACCGACGCGGCGTTCTCTCCCGAGCACGTGCGGGATACTTATCGATGAGGACGGAATGACAGAACCGGGCGCAAATGACACGGGATCGCCGGCCGCCCGGACCACGGACGGAAACCCGCCCGCGGCGGCCGAGGCCCCGCAAGGCGAGACGACCGCTCCCGCCCGACCCCGAGAGTCGCGCGCGGCGAAGATCCGCGATGCGATGGAGGCCATCCTGTTTTCCTCGCCCCGCCCGGTCTCCGAGAAGGATCTCGCGGCCGTCCTCGAAGCGACGCCCGAGGCCGTGAAGGAGGCCCTGGCCGGCCTCGCGGAGGAGGCGGACGTTCCAACGCGCGGGGTGCGGCTCGAGCACGTCGCCGGCGGATGGCGCTACGTCACCCGCCCGGAATTCGACTCGCTCCTGCGCAAGTACCACGACGTGACCGAGCGCTCGCGGCTGTCGCTCGCGGCCCTGGAGACCCTGGCCATCATCGCCTACCGTCAGCCGATCACTCTTCCGGAGGTCCAGGACATTCGCGGCGTCAACTCCTCGTCCGTCCTGAAGACCCTGTTCGAGAAGAAGCTCATCACGACGGCCGGCAAGAAGGCGGTCGTCGGCACTCCGTTTCTGTACCGTACGACGCCCGATTTCCTCGTTCGGTTCGGCTTGAACGAGCTCGAAGAGCTCCCGAAGCCGGAGGAGATCGAGGAGGACCTCGCGGCGACCGTCGGGGACGAATCCGCCGCCGGGCTTCCGCCGCGCAGCGGTCCGCCTCCGGACACCGAGGAGGAAGAGGACGACGCGGAGGGCGGCGGCGGCTCAACCTCCTCCCCGAATACCGGCACGGCGGGCGGAGCGGGGAAGGCGAAAGTGAGCGCCGACGAGCATGAGGAAGAGGATGAAGGGGACGACGAGGACGACGACGACGAGGACGAGGACGACGACGAAGACGATGGCGATGACGCGTAGCGAGCCCGCCGCGCGGCGCGTCTGAGCGCGGACCGCGCAACTTCATGACGGCCTCCCGCATCCAGAAGCTTCTCTCCCAGGCGGGCCTCGCCTCGCGGCGACTCGCCGAAGAGTGGATCCGCGACGGGCGCGTGACCGTCAACGGCCGGGTCGCGAAGTTGGGCGACCAGGCGGACCCCGAGCGCGACGCGGTCAAGGTCGACGGGCGCCGCATCAAGGCGCCGCCCGTCGAGAAGACCTATCTGCTGCTGAACAAGCCGAAGGGCTACGTCACGACGATGTCGGATCCCGAGAAGCGCGACACCGTCATGGATCTCGTGCCCGGCAGTCTTCGGGGCGGCGTGCGCCCGGTCGGGCGCCTGGACGTGGGAACGGAGGGACTGATTCTCCTGACGGACGACGGCGACCTCGCCCGGGACGTCACGCATCCCTCGATGAGCTGCGCCAAGGAGTATCGCGTCAAGGTTTCCGGCGTCCCCGCCGAGAAAGACCTCGCGAGACTGCGGCGAGGGATCGTCCTCGACGGCCGCTCGACGCGCTCCTGCGACATCGAGGAGGTGCGCACGACCGCGGGGCGGGGGGAGGGCAACGCCTGGTTCAAGGTCACGCTGCGCGAAGGGCGAAGCCGCCAGATCCGTCGGATGTTCGAGATCATCGGGCACCAGGTCTCGAAGTTGAAGCGCGTCGCCATCGGGCCGATCCGGGACGACGCGCTCGCCTCCGGCCGCGTCCGGCGCCTGTCGCCCGCCGAAGTCGGGGCCCTGAAGGCGTCGCTCGCCGCGGCGCGCAAGCCGACCCCGGCCGTCCGCGAGACCCGGGAGGCGCCGCGGCCGGCCCGCAAGGCGCCCCGGCGCGCGGACCGTCCCCCTCGATGAGCGCGGGGCTGATCGTCGCGATCGACGGCCCCTCCGGCGCGGGAAAGTCCACGGTCGCCCGCGCCCTCGCGGCCCGGCTCGGCGTGCCCTACATCGACACCGGAGCCATGTATCGCGCCGTCGGTCTCGCGGCGCGCGAGCGCGGCCTGACCCTCCCTTTCGCGGACCCCGCGGCCGCCGCGGCGGTCGCCGAGTCCGTCCGGGTCGAGCTGCTGCCGGACCCGGCCGGGGCCCGGGTCTACCTGGACGATCGGGACGTCACGGACGCGATCCGGGAGCCGGAGATCTCGCTCTACGCCTCCGCGATCTCGGCGATTCCGGCCGTGCGCCGCCGGCTCGTGTCCGAGCAACAGCGGCTCGGGCGCGAGAGGGGAGGGGTCCTCGAGGGGCGCGACATCGGCACGAAGGTGTTCCCCGAGGCCCCCTACAAGTTCTTCCTGACCGCTCCGCCCGGCGTCCGGGCCGCCCGCCGGGCCCTGGAGCTCGCCCGCCGCGGCACGGCCGAGCCGTACGAGAAGGTCCTCGCGGAGATGGAGCAGCGGGACCGCGACGACGCGACCCGGGCCGACTCGCCGCTGACCCTGGACCCGAGTTACGTCCTCATCGAAACGGACGGTCTGACGGCCGAAGGGGTGGTCCGGGAGATCGAGAAACGGGTCCTTTCGACGGCCTGACGGCGGGAGCGGCCGGTTGACTCGGCTCGCGGGCCCAAAGTAGACTATATTTTTGCATCTCAAATACTTATGAGAGGGGATTCTCCTTCGCATGAAGGCTGAAAACGACAGAGGAGGTCGGGAAACCGAGTCGATGGAAATGGATCAGGAAATGACGCCCCAGGAATACGAGCACCTCCTGGCTCAGTACGAAAACTCGTTCAAGAATCTCCAGGAGGGCCAGATCATCCGGGGACGCGTCCTGACGGTGACGCCCTCAGAAGTGATCGTCGACATCGGCTACAAGTCCGAAGGGATGATCCCCGTCTCCGAGTTCACGGATTTCTCGGGCAACGTGATGGTCAAGCCCGGAGACGCCGTCGACGTCCTGCTGGAACGCACCGAAGACCAGAACGGCTACGTCGTCCTCTCGAAGGACAAGGCCGAAAAGATGAAGGTTTGGGACGAAGTCGAGAAGTCGTACCGCTCGGGCTCGACCGTCCGCGGCCGGGTCATCGACCGGATCAAGGGTGGTCTCGCCGTCGACATTGGCGTCAAGGCCTTCCTTCCCGGCTCCCTGGTCGACGTCAAGCCCGTCAAGAACCTCGAGTCCCTGCGCGGCAAGGACCTCGACTTCAAGGTGATCTCCGTCGACAAGAAGCGGGGCAACATCGTTCTCTCGCGCAAGGCCGTCGTCGAAGTCGAGCAGGAGGCGAAGAAGAAAGAGACCCTCCAGCTCCTCGAAGAGGGACGCGTCCTGCGCGGCGTCGTCAAGAACCTCACGGACTACGGGGCGTTCGTGGATCTGGGAGGCCTCGACGGCCTCCTCCACGTCACCGACATGTCCTGGGGCCGCGTCAACCACCCCTCCGACCTGGTGAAAGTCGGCGACGAGATCGACGTCGTCGTCCTGAAGTTCGACCGCGAGACCGAGCGCGTCTCGCTCGGCACCAAGCAGCTGACCGAAGACCCCTGGAGCCACGTTCCGGAGCGGTATCCGACGGGATCGCGCGTGACGGGCCGGATCACCAACGTGACCGACTACGGCGCCTTCGTCGAGCTCGAGGAGGGCGTCGAGGGTCTCGTCCACGTCTCCGAGATGTCCTGGTCGAAGAAGGTCAAGAACCCCTCCAAGGTCGTCTCGCCGGGCGACACGGTCGAGGCGATCGTCTCGGACGTCAACCGCGACGCCCGCCGCATCTCGCTGTCCCTCAAGGACACGCTGCCGGACCCGTGGGAGAGCGTCGTCGAGAAGTACGCGATCGGAAGCCGCGTCAGCGGTAAGGTCCGGAACCTCACGGATTTCGGGGCCTTCGTCGAGATCGAGGAAGGCGTCGACGGACTGGTGCACGTCTCCGACATGTCGTGGACGAAGCGCATCAAGCATCCCTCCGAGGTTCTCAAGAAGGGCGACGACGTCGAGGCGATCATCACGTCGATCGACCAGGAGAACCGGCGGATCTCTCTTTCGATCAAGGAATTCCAGCCGAACGACTGGCAGACCTTCAAGGAGCGCTTCCAGGCGGGCGACGTCGTGAACGGCGTCGTCACGCGCGTGGCGGACTTCGGCGTCTTCGTGCAGATCGAGGGGCTCGTCGAAGGCCTGATGCACGTCTCCGAGACTCCCGTCGAGCGGGGCGAGAAGCCCCAGGAGCACTACAAGGAAGGCGATACCGTCCGCGCCCGGATCCTCCGGATCGAGGACGCGGAGATGAAGGTCGGCCTCTCGGGCCAGAACGTCGAGGCGGGTGCCCCCGCCGAGACGCCGGCGGCCGGCGAGGCGTCGTCCGCCGGCGAGGCCGCCGACGCGCCCGAAGCGGTGGCGCAGAGCGCGGCCGCGTCCTCCGAGCCCGAGCCCGCTGCAGCGCCAGCCGAGGCGGCATCCGAAGAGGCGGCACCGGCCGCCGAGCCCGAGCCTGCCGTAAAGAAGAAGCGTGTCCGCAAGAAGGCGGAAGACGCGACTCCGAAGAGCTGACGCGGAGGAACGGGCGAGCATGAGCGCGGGTACTCGGGGTGCTTTCTGCGCGCGGGGCGGTCGATCCCGACGCGCCCTGCCGGCGGAGAGAAACCGATGACCAAAGCGGAGCTGATCGAGCGCGTCGCCGTCGCGACGGACGTGACCAAGAAGCAGGCGGAGGCGATCGTCGACACCGTCTTCGACGCGATCGTCCGCTCCCTGAAGGAAGGCCAGAAGATCGAGCTTCGGGGATTCGGATCGTTTCGCCTCCGCGAGCGGGGCGCACGGATGGGACGAAACCCGAAGACCGGCGTCAAGGTGTCCGTTCCCGCGAAGAAGATTCCCTATTTCAAGCCGGGAAAAGAGCTGAAAGAACTCATCAACCGATAGGGTCGATGCCGGAAGTTCTTTTCGCTCCCTGGCGCTACGAGTACCTGGTGTCGGACAAAACCGGCGGAAATTGTTTGTTCTGCGAGGCCGCGTCCTCCGGCGACGACGGGGAGAGCCTGGTCGTCCATCGCGGCCGGAAGGTGTTCGTGATCCTGAACCGATACCCCTACACCAACGGCCACGTGATGGTAGCGCCCGTCGCGCACGAAGCGCGCCTCTCCCAGTCGAGCGACGAGACGCAGGTGGAGCTCATTCAGATGGTGGCGCGCGCCGAGCGGATCCTCACGGAGGCCTACAAGACCGACGGCCTGAACGTCGGGATCAACTTCGGCTCCGCGGCCGGCGCCGGCGTCGCGGACCACTACCACGTGCACATCGTTCCCCGATGGAAAGGCGACACGAACTTCATGACGGTCGCGGGGGACGTCCGCGTCGTGCCGGAGGAGCCCTCGGCCACGCTCGCGCGCCTCCGCCCCCTCTTCGGAGCGGTCTCTTGACGGCGGCCGGCGCCGGACGTTCCACGAATCCCTGGATCGCCGTCTTGCTCGCGTGGATCTTTCCCGGACTCGGCCACGCGTACCTCGGGCGGCGGCGAACGGCGGTCGTCTACGCCCTGGTCGTCACGCTGACCTTCGTCCTGGGCATGTCCTTCCAGGGGCGGCTGTACACGATCGAGCCAGGCCAGCCCCTCTCCATCCTGGCCACCTTCGCCGTCTTCGGCGCGGGCCTCTTGAACATCGCGGGCCGCGTGCTCTCCGAGACTCCCGGCGGCAACGTCCTCGCCGTCACGTACGAGTACGGCTGCGCCTACCTGCTGACGGCCGGCCTCATGAATCTGCTCCTGATGCTCGACGCCTATGACCTCGCCGTCGGGAGGAAGGCGTGAAGCTCCTGCTCGCCCTCCTGCCGGTCGACCACTTCGTCATCATGACGGTCTACGCGCTCCTCGTCTCGGTCTTCTTCGCCTTCCTCTGGCGATCGGAGCGCCGGGAGCGGCTCGTTCTTTTCGCAAAGATCCTCGGCGCGCTGGTGCTGGGCGGGCTCGCGGTGGCCTGGCTCATGTACCCGTTCCCCTCCTGACGCCGGCCCGCCGCCGATGTGCGGGATCGTCGGATGGGTCGATCGCGACGGGGTCCTCCCGGAGGCGGTCGAGCGCGCGCTCGAGACTCTGAACCGCCGCGGTCCCGACGGCAGCGGCCGCTGGGTCGGACCGCGGTCGTGCGCCGTGCTCGCCCACCGCCGCCTGGCGATCCTCGACCCGTCGCTCCTGGGCGAGGAGCCGTCGCTCTCGCCCGACCGGACCTCGGCCTTCATCCACAACGGCGAGATCTACAACTTCCGCGATCTGCGGCGCGAGCTCGAGTCGGCAGGGGAGCGGTTCGTCTCGGAGAGCGACGGCGAGGTCGCGCACCGGCTTCTCCGGCGCGGCGGGCCCCCGGCGCTCTCGCGCCTGGAAGGCATGTTCGCGCTCGCCCTCTGGGAGGAGGGCTCGCGGCGCCTTCTTCTGGCCCGCGACCGACTCGGTATCAAGCCCCTCTACTGGATGCGGCTCGGAGCGGGCCTCGCGTTCGCCTCGGAGCCCAAGGCCCTCCTCGCCCTGCCAGGCGTCTCCGCTCGCCTCGACCCCGACGCGCTGTCGGACTTCCTGTCGTACGGCTACGTCCCGTTCGACCGCTGCCTCTTCGCCGGCATCCGCAAGCTGCCGCCCGCCCATCGTCTCGTCTTCGACGCCGATGAAGGGAGCGTGGCCATCGAGCCGTAC
This sequence comes from Acidobacteriota bacterium, assembly GCA_039933215.1. Lineage (GTDB taxonomy): Bacteria > Acidobacteriota > Thermoanaerobaculia > UBA5066 > Gp7-AA6 > JALYUA01. Next base: position 6,556 of record JBDTOO010000015.1, on the reverse strand, counting down.
TGGCGGCTGGAGCGCAGCGCCGTCACGGACGATCCAGACGAGCTGCGCAGCCGGCTCGACGCGGCCGTGCGCTCGCACATGATCTCGGACGTCCCGGTCGGAGCGTTTCTCTCGGGAGGGCTCGATTCGTCGACGGTGGTCGCGCGCGCCAACGAAGCGGCCCCCGATCTCCCGACGTTCACGGTCGCCTATCGCGACGGCGACCGGAGCGACCTCGAATTCGCGCGGGTCGCCGCCGCGGACTTCGGGACGACCCACCAGGAATCCATCGTCGACGTGGGCGATCTCGGCCACGCGCTCGCGCGGGCCTCCGAGGTCTACGACGAGCCGCTCTACGACTCGAGCGCGCTCGCGGTCGCCGAGGTGTCGGTACTCGCGCGCCGGAAGGTCAAGGTCGTCCTGACGGGCGACGGCGGAGACGAGGTCTTCGGGGGCTATGGCTGGGACGAGACCGTCATGCGCTACGAGTCCATGCGCGAGAGTCTCGGCCCTCTCGCGGGCGTCCTCTCGGGTCTCCATCGGGGCGTCGTCGGTCCGCTCTCGCGGCGCCCCTTCGCCTCACGCGCGGCGGGCTCGGCGCGGCTCATCGCGGCCGACTTCGCCGACCGCTATTTCCCCGTCCGCGGATTCTTCTCCGGCGCGGAACAGGAGCGGATCCTCGGCCGCGCGCCGGAGGACCCCGCGTGGCTCTTCCGGAAGTTCGACCGACCCGACCTGCCGCTCGCGCACCGGCTCCTCTGGCTCGACATCCACACCTACCTTCCCGACAACGGACTCATGCAGGTCGACCGCTCGACGATGGCTGTCGGGCTCGAGGCGCGCGTGCCGCTCCTCGACCGGCAGCTCGTCGAGTACGGGTTCTCCCTGGACGCCACCCGGCTCTTCGTGCCGGGCTCGACCAAGATCGCGTTCCGGGAAGCGATCCGCCCGTGGCTGCCTCGAGAGATCCTGGCGCGGCCGAAAGCGGGCTTCTCGACGCCCTTCAAGAAATGGGTCGGCGGCGCCAACCGGCAGGACGCCTTCCGGGTCCTGGAGCGCGGCGACCTCGCGGCCGACGGCGTGATCCGTCCGGACGAGGTCCGCCGCTTCGTCGAGTCGGGTACCCAGCGGCGCAACAACAAGGTCTGGCTGCTCTTGAATCTCGAGGCGTGGTACCGGCGGTGGATCCGCGGCCGGATCGGCGCTCCGGACCGCCCCGGCGAGACTTCCCTCTCCGCCTAGGAGGACCGGGGGCAGCGGCGGGATGTCGCGTGAGGGGACCCGGTCAGGCGACTGCGGGCTTTTTCGGCATCGTCACCAGGAGAAGGGTCGCGATGGGGCCGAGCAGGAGCGAGCCCAGGAACCAGTTCGTGCCGCTCCGGTTCTTGCCCTGCGCCAGCCCCGCGTTGATGAGAGCGAGCGTTCCCCAGCCGACGAAGAAGTCCGTGGAAGGTTGAAACATCTCGTCGTCTCCTTCCGGCCCGAAATTCTAACGCCCTCCCGCGAGAGGTGTGAGGCAGCCCTGGAGCTCGCGTCGGCCTTGGAGCGACGCCGCAGCCCGGGGCAGGGTGCGCCCCCGCGGAGGCCATGAGTGAGGGAGCATACCGGTCTGAAACTCTCGCCATCTCGGAAGCTGCGACCGAACGCCGAGCGGAGGCCCGGTGCTCTCCTTCGCGGCAAGGCCGACGCGTGCCTCCGCGGGGGGCGCAGCCGGCCCCGGGCGTCTCAGTCACCCGGGTGGAAACCGCAGCCTTTGCTACTCTGAACGCCTTGAACCTGCTCATATCCTCCGGCGAAGCCTCCGGAGACATCTACGGATCGCGGCTCGTCCGGGCGCTCGCCTCGCGCCGCCCCTCCATGCAGCTCTTCGGGATGGGAGGTCCGCGGCTCGAGCAGGCGGGCCTCGAACGGATCGTCGCCTCGGAGCGCCTCTCGGTGGTCGGGATCTTCGAGGTCTTCGAGAAGCTCCCGGCGATCCGCCGCGGCCTCCGAGCGCTCGAGGACGCCGCGCGCGCGCGACGCCCGAGCGCTGCGGTGCTCATCGACTTTCCGGATTTCCACGCGCTGCTCGCCCGAAGGCTCGTCAAGCTCGGGATCCCGCTCGTCTACTACGTGAGCCCGCAGGTCTGGGCCTGGAGGCGAGGCCGGGCGCGCACGATCGCCGCCCGGGCGCGGCGCATCGTCACCCTCTTCCCCTTCGAGGCCGACATCTACCGCCGGCTCGGGGCGGATGCCGTGTGCGCGGGCCACCCCCTCGTCGACGACGTGCGGGAGGGGCTCTCGAAGCCGTCGCCCCTTCCTCCCCGGACGCGCCGCCGCCTGGTGCTTCTCCCGGGCAGCCGCCCCGGGGAGATCGCCCGGCACTGGGCGCCCATGGCGGAGGCGGCGCGCCGGCTGGCGGCGCGCTTCGACCTCGAGGTCGTCGCCGTGCGCGCGCCCGGCCTGCCCGCCGACGCCCTCGCGACTCCGGGCGACCCGGATATCGCGACGGTCGGGGAGGGGCTGCACGCGGTCCTCGCGACCGCGGATCTCGCGTTCGTGGCCTCCGGGACGGCGACGCTCGAAGCCGCCCTCTGCGGGGCTCCCATGGTGGTCGTATACCGCACGTCGGCTGCCAGCTTCGCGATCGGTAAGCTCCTCATCCGGGTGCCGTGGATCTCGCTCGTCAACATCGTCGCCGGCGAGGAAGTCGTGCCGGAGCTCCTGCAGCGCGACGTCTCGCCGGAGCGCCTGGAGCGCGAGGGCGCCGCGATCCTGGACTCGCCGGAGCGCGTCCGCGTCATGCGGGAGGGCTACGCGCGCGTCGCCGCGCGGCTCGGGCCTCCGGGCGGCAGCGAGCGGGCCGCCGACGCCGTCCTCGAGGCCGTCGAGGACTCCGCCCCGGCGAGCTTCCGGGCCGCGCGATGAAGCCGTTTCCCCGGCTCCTGCGAGCCTTCGTGCGCTATCGCGGGCGGGCGCTCGCCGCGCTGCTCGCGATGATCGTCGTGGCGCTCTCGACCGTGGCCATGCTCTTCCTCGTCGCGAAGGTCATTGACGATGCGCTCGGCGCCGGCACGTCGGCGCGCATCCTGACGAGCTCTTCGGGGGCGGGGGCGCGCGGCACTCTCCTCCGCTGGCTCGATGCATTTTACGGGTCTGCCCGGTCCGCCGCCGAGGCGAGGGGAGTGCCGGTCCGGTTCGCCGTCCCGCTTCTGCTTCTCCTGGCGCTCGTGTCGAAGAACGTCTTCTCCTATTTCTCGGAGTTCGAGTTGAACGGCATCGGTGTCGCGATGGTGCGCGACCTGCGCAGGCAGGCTTACGACCGGCTCCTCGCCCAATCGACTCGGTTCTACTCGCAGGCGTCGACCGGGGACCTCATGAGCCGGATGCTCTCGGACGTGGAGCAGATCCAGTCCGCGTTCGGGCACCAGCTCACCGACCTCGTGCAAGGGGTCCTCACTCTCGTGGTCCTCCTTGTCTACGTGTTCTCTCTGAACGGCCATCTCGCCCTGGCGGTCTTCGTGCTGACGCCGCTCGTGCTCCTTCCGATCGTCAACAACACCCGCCGGCTCGGCCGGGCGGCGAGCGCGGCCCGTCAGCGGATCGGCGACCTCGGGGGGATTCTGTCCGAGACGATCCGCGGCCATCGGGTGATCAAGACGTACGCGATGGAGGCCTTCGAGGCGCGCCGATTCGGGGAAGCCAACCAGGAGTACTTCCGCGTCAACCGGCGGACGGTCCGCATCCAGGCGCGCAATGCTCCCTTCATGGAGATCCTCGGGGGGATCGGCCTTTCGGCGATCTTCGTGTACGCCGCCTCGGAGATCCATGCCGGCCGGATGCAGGTCGGCGACCTCTTCTCGTTCCTGTTCGCTCTGATGATGATGTACAAGCCGCTCAAGGACGTCACGCGGATCAACATGGCGGTGCAGCTCGCCATCTCGTCCGCGAAGCGCGTTTTCGAGCTCATCGACGGCGAGAACGAGATCGAGGAGAAGCCCGGCTCGCGAAAGCTGCCGCCGTTCTCGGACGCGATCCGCTACGAGGGCGTGCGGTTCGCCTACGGCGAGGAGCCCGTGCTGGAGGACGTCGATTTGACGATCCGCCGCGGAGAGACCGTGGCCATCGTGGGCCCCTCCGGCGCCGGCAAGACGACCCTCGTCAACCTGCTGCCCCGACTCTACGACCCGACGGAGGGACGGATCACCTTCGACGGAGTCGACCTCCGAGACGCGACGCTCCACTCCCTCCGCGCGCAGATCGGGCTCGTGACCCAGGACACGATCCTGTTCGACGCCACCGCGCGCGCGAACATCGCGTATGGGCAGGACGACCCGCCCGACGCGAAGGTCCGCGCCGCCGCCGCGGCCGCCTACGCCGATGAGTTCCTGGAGCGGCTGCCCGAAGGCTACGACACGCGGGTCGGGGAGAATGCCGGCCGGCTCTCCGGCGGTCAGAAGCAGAGGCTCGCGATCGCCCGCGCGATCTACAAGGATGCCCCGATCCTCATCCTGGACGAGGCCACCTCGCAGCTCGACACGGAGTCGGAGGCGCTCGTCGCCCGGGCGCTGACGAACCTGATGAAGGGGAGGACGACGCTCGTCATCGCCCACCGGCTCTCGACGGTCCGCCGCGCCGACCGGATCCTCGTGTTCGAACGGGGCCGGCTCGTCGAGTCGGGGACGCATGCGGAGCTCTTGACTCGACCGGGCCTGTACCGCAGGCTTCATGACATGCAGTACTTCACGGAGTCGGACGCGGCGGAGCCTTCGCCGGTCTCCGCTCCGCGATAGTGTCCGCCGGATGATCCGCAGCATGACCGGCTACGGCCGCTCCGAGGGGGCCGTCGGCGAGGGCGCGACCGCGGAGATCTCCGTCCGGAGCGTCAACCACCGGTTTCTGGACCTGTCCTTCAAGATCCGCGAGTCGGAGGCGTCCCTCGAGCCGGTCCTGCGCAAGGCATTCGCGACGCGGGTCTCGCGCGGAAAGGTCGAAGTCACGGCCCGGCTGCGGAGGGATTCAGCCGGCCGCGCCGGCGTCACGGTGGACGAGGCGCTCCTCGCTTCGGCCGTCGAGCGCGTCCAGGCGGCGGCGGCGAAGCTCTCCCTCGCGGGGCGGCTCGAGGCGCGCGACCTCCTGGCGATCCCCGGGGCCTTCTCCGTCGAGAACGGCTCGGGGGAGTTCTCCTCCGAGGAAATCGGCGCCGTCGAGGCGATCGCCGTCCGTGCCGCCGAGGCGCTCGTCGCGATGCGCGAGACCGAGGGCCGCGAGATCGCGGGCGACCTCGGGCGCCGCGTCGAAACGCTGCGGGGAAAAACGGGGGAGCTCGCGCTGCGCCGCGATGAGATCTCGGGCCGCCTCCTCGCGAACCTGAAGGAGAGACTCGCGGCGCTCGTTCCCGGGCTGCCCCTCGATTCGGGCCGGCTCGAGCAGGAGGCGGCGATTGCGGTGGACCGCGCCGACGTGGCGGAGGAGCTTCAGAGGCTCGACGGCCACCTCTCGCAGTTCCGGGAGCTGCTCGACACCGACGGGCCGGTGGGAAAGAAGCTCGAATTCCTCACGCAGGAGATCCTGCGCGAGTTGAATACCCTCGGGTCGAAGTCGAAGGACCTCCAGCTTGTCCGGGACGTTCTCGAGATGAAGTCCGAGACGGAGAAGATCCGGGAACAGGTTCAGAACGTCGAATGACCGGGCCGGCGCGGGGGGATCTCTTCATCGTCTCGTCCCCGTCGGGCGGCGGGAAGACGACCCTGATCCGCCGGCTTCTGGACGATCCGCCCGGCGCGCCCCTGCATTTCTCCGTCTCGCATACGACGCGGCCGCTGCGCGCGGGGGAGGAGGACGGCCGGGAGTACCACTTCGTCCCGGTCGAGGAGTTCCAGAAAATGGTGCAGCGCGACGAGTTTCTCGAGCACAACGAGGTCCACGACAACATCTACGGCACCTCCAAGGCCGAAGTCCTGCCGCGGCTCGCCGCCGGCGAGGACGTGATCCTGGACATCGACGTGCAAGGGGCGCGGGACCTGCGGCGGGCCTACTCGGACGCCGTGGCGATCTTCATCGCCCCGTCCTCGCAACCCGAGCTTCAGAAGCGGCTGCGCCTGCGGGGATTGGATGGGGAAGAGGTGATCCGGAAACGCCTCATCAACGCCGCGCGGGAGATCCAGGAAGCCTTTGAATATCAATACGTTATCGTGAATGATGACCTCGATCGGGCGACGAGTGAGTTACAATCCATCGTTCGGGCGCGGCGTCTGACGCCGGCTCGCCAGGCGGAGCGCCTGGAGCGAATCCGCAAGGAATTCCGGTAACCGATTCGAGAGGAGAGGCTCACCCGATGATCCAGAACATGCCTGATGGCGTCGACAGCAAGTTTCGCCTGGTTCTCCTGATCGCCCGCCGCGCCGAGCAGCTCATGCGCGGAGCGCGCCCGAAGATCGAGGCCGACCGCCCGACGAAGCCGACCCGCCTCGCGGCGGAGGAGTTCGAGGAAGACCGGATCCGCTGGGACTACGGCGCCGAGGGCGGCGTCCTCGAGGAAGGCGAGACGGCCGAGGCCGAAGAGGAAGTCGCGGAGGAAGAAGCCACCGTCTGACCG
>JBDTOO010000014.1:0-71602 GCA_039933215.1 Acidobacteriota bacterium | reverse complement strand
TCGAGAAGTGCCCCGAGGCGCCGCACTTCGCGAGCAAGATCGCCATCGAGCAGGCGTTGAAGGCGCTCGGCGTGCCGCACACGATTCTGCGGCCGAACAACTTCTACCAGAACGATCACTGGTTCAAGGACGCCATCCTCCAGTACGGCGTCTACCCGCAGCCGATCGGCGACATCGGGATCTCGCGCGTGGACACGCGGGACATCGCCGAAGCCGCCGTTCGCGCGCTGACGGAGGAGGGCCATCTCGGAAAGACCTACACGATCGCCGGACCCGACGCGGTCAGCGGAGAGGACTGTGCCGCGGAGTTCGCGAAGGCGCTCGGCAAGCCGATCGCCTACGGCGGAAACGATCTCGAAGCCTGGTCCCGGAGCATGGCGCCCTACCTGCCGGCGTGGGCGGTCTACGACTACGCGCTCATGTACGCGATGTTCCAGGCGAAGGGCCTGAAAGCCACCTCCGCGCAGCTCGACGAGACGCGAAAGATCGTCGGCCGCGAGCCGCGCAAGTTCTCGGACTTCGTCCGGGAAGCGGTCGCGGCCTGGAAGGTCTGAGCGCGACGAGCGGCAGGGAACCCGGGTAACGGCGTTGGACTCGGTGATCTCTCGGACCGATTTGCGGTTCGCCCGGTCCTACCAGGTCTTGCGCTGCTCGAAGAGCGCGTCGAAGCCGAGGCCGGTGGTTCCCGAGAGCGTGGTGGTGCTGCCCTTGAGCTGATCCGGGGCGCCGGCGTGGGCGATCTCGATCGATCCGTTCGAAAAGAGGGCGGGGCTGACGAAATCCCGCGCGTTGACGATGAACGTCCCGTTCGCCGGGACCGTGACCGTCGTCGTCCCAGCGACCGTGCCGTTCAATCCTCGCCAGGTCACGACGACGCCCGACAGCGCCGTATTGCTCGTGTTGCGGATCAGGGAGAACGCGTTGTAGTCGCCGGCGATGAAGAACCAGGGGCAATAAAGCGTCGTCTCGAGGAATCGGATCTGGATATAGGACGCATACGTGGTGGACGGCACGACGAGCTCGACAAAATTGTCTTCGGTCAAGGCGGGGATCCAGCAGACTCTCGAAAGGAACCTGGCGCGCGGCTCATTCGTCACGTCGTCGTTGGTGGCGAAGGCTGTCGTGGTGTCGTGGCCGAAGACCACCAGGGCGGTGTTGGGCTGCTTCTCGGACAACGTGAAAGATTCGACGTTGCCCGTCTCGGCGCAATAGGACCGGCCCGCGACGACCGGAGCGAAAAACCACGCTTGCGTGGCGACTCCGTTTTCGTAGGTCAGGAGCTTCTGTCCCCATTGGAAGTTGGCCGCCAGATTGGGAACGGAGTTTGTCTGCGCGAGCAGGTGGGATCCAAGGAGGAAACAGACCGCCGAGACGAGGAATCTCCTCATGCGCGCTCCTTTCGATTCGTCACCGGATGAGACCGCGAAGATATACGAAGGGGCCGCGAACACTCCGCTCCGCCGGTTCCGGAACCCGCTTCCCCTTTCGTCCCGGACGAGCCGGGACTTTCATTGGATGGCGAGCCGGGAGTCTCCTCGTTTGCTACTTGACCCCCTTCGCCGGATCCCACGAACCCTGCTGCTTGCGGATGTAGAGGATCTGACCCGTGTGGTACGCGTTGTGGGTCCCGATGTGCGCGATCGTCGAGTACCAGGACTGCAGCTTCGCGTCGTCGGCGCTTTCGACGGCCTGCTCCCATCCCGTCATCACCTCGTCCATCTGCTTCACGGCCGCGTCCCAGCTCTGCTTGTCCTTGGGCTGCGAGAACGTCTCCTCGTTGTTGCCGCTGAAGGACGGCGGCTGTTCGGCCTTGAACTTCATCAGCTGCTGCTTGTCCCAGAAGGTCAGGTGATTGACGAGCTGCGCGATCGAATGATTCTCGCCCTGCTTCCAAACCGCCTGCTCGAGCGTGAGTCCCTCGACCGCCCTGGATGCCGGGACGAACCACTCCTGTTTGTTGTGCGAGGTCTTCAGCTGCTCGAGCAGGATGGACTTCAGGGTCGGGGCGGGTTTCGGCTGGGCCGAAGCGGAGCCGGCGCCGAGGACGGACAGGGACAGGGCGGCCGCGAGAAGAGTTTTCATCGGATCCTCCATTCAAAAAAAAGCCGGGCGACGAGTCGTGGACGAGGCCCTAAGGATCGGGAATGCACGAGTTCACTTGCCAATAATGACGTCGCGCGCCGTGATCACCGCCGCAACCGCCTGGCCCGACTGGATCTTCCGCCGATCGACCGAAGCGGGACAGCGGGGGAGTCTGATCGGCCGCAATGCCGATAGAGACCTCGGCTATCACCGTGCTGTGACGGAAGCGATAGTTCCGCGAAGCCGATTTTGAACGCTGAGTCTCCATGGTGTTTCCTTTTCCAGGACAGCCAGGCCTCATCGTCCCGGTCGCGAAGGGGAAGGATACCCCTCGGACTCAGCCACGGATCCGACGGTCGGGCAATATGGCAAATGCGTGCCTGACCCCGGCTCCTGGCCGGTCGAAGACGACGCAGGCGGACTGCGACGGGCGCCCCGACGTGCTGGGCTCTGCTAGCCTGAACGAAATGCACTTGATGCTCCGGTGCCTTTTCAGCAGATCGTCAGGGTTCCGTGCGCTCATGATTCTGCAGATGTGCCTCGGGCGAGGGACTCTTCGCGCGGACGACGTCCAGAAGCTCGTGGATGCTCCGATGACTCCCGGGATCGTGGCTCTTCTCGCGCGGCATGTTCCCGATCCTCGCGCGGTCGAACGGCTCAAGGGCGGACTCTCGAGCACGACCGCCTCGGTACGCGCGGTGGCGGCTCGTGCGGCCGCAGTCGTTGGGCTCGGCACTTTCGTGGCGGAGCTCCGAGAGGCCCTGGCCCGCGAGACCGATGCCGGCGCGGCGCGGGAAGAGATCCGGGCGCTCTGCACGATTGCGGGCCCGCCTGCCGACGCCGAGGCTCTCGTGGCCGCGAAACGATTCGCACCCCGCCTCGACAGGGCATACGCAGGCACGATCGCCCGACTCCGCGGAGCCCAGGCCCTGACGGTCTATTTTTCCGCACTTCGGGAGCTGGATCTCTCCCAATACGATCGCGAGGTTTTCTTCCGGTTGGCGGTCAATCGTGACGGTCCCGACCTCCTGAGCGCCGCCGGATCGCTCGCGCTCTCTCGTGGCGCGTCGAACGACTGGAGCGCAGTGTTGAGGGTCGCCTCTGAGCGGAAGGTGGCCTTGAACGAAGGCATTCTGGTGGCCGGGCTTCGTGGCGAGGACGCGATCGTCCGCGGCGAGGCGGCCTGGTATCTCGCAAAGGCGCAACAGGGGAAGCCGCTCGCTCTCTCGAGCCAGATCCGGGAGGCCGTGTCCTCCGAGGCGGCGCCGCCGGCCGATCCCGAGCTCCGTTTCGGACTGGAGATGCTGCGGCGGGTGTTGGGGAGTGCTCCGAAAGAAGACGAAGGCTGGATTTCCTGCCTGGAAAACAATCCCGAGTGCCATCTCGATTCGGACTTTAACGAGAGTCCGCTGATCTCCCTTTTGACCGAACGCGAGGCGGATGCGGTGATGCGGCGGAACAAGCGGGATCGATCGGAGCACGGCTCCCGGATGATCCCGGAGTCAAAACGCACTCCGGATCTGCAAGCGACACCCGTGGCCGGGTCGCCGCCTTCTGCCACGTCGCCCGTTCGTCTTCGGATGGTGACCGGTCTGCCGCAGGGGATGGTCTCCGACCTGCTGGCTGTCAGCGGGTGCAAGTCGGCGTGGTCGAGTTCGATCTATCCCGTCGCCGAGATCGACTTCTGGGCTCATGGACTACCGAAACAGGTCCGGGTCTCACCGGTGCACGTGAAGAAGTGCCAGGCTACCGCCGACGCGATCTTCCTGATGACGTCTGAGCCCGACGACGGCCGGCAACCGGAGAAAAGCGGGGTGTATTACCTCGCCCTGCTCGATGCGGACGTCCTCAAATGCCAGGAGGTCAATCTTCCGGAAGACGTGAAAACCGCGGGCGAGGTCCGAATGGTCCGAGGCAAGGTCGTCGCTCCGATCCTCGTTTCGCGCATCGAGCCGATCTATCGGGAGGACTCCAGGCGAAAAGGCCACCAGGGGGTCAGCGTCTACGAAGCGATCATCTCGCCGAACGGCTGCGTCGGGGATCTCAACGTCATCCAGAGCTCTCACCCGGACCTGGACATCACAGGGATGGCGGCAATTGCGCATTGGCGGTACACGCCCGCGACGATCGACGGCCGGCCGGTCCGCGTCTACCTGACCGTGACCGTCACATTCTCGCTGCACAAATGAGGAATTCCGCGATCCGATTGCGATAGCGTTTTCCCGGAGGTCACGTCGTGCCGTCTTCCGATCTGCGTCAGTACGAAGTCCATGCACGCACGACCGACACCTTCGGCCGCGTGCTCTGCGGGTGCCGGACGTTGCACTTCGTCGCCGATGGGCCGGTACAGAACGACTGCCCGGGCGAGGCGATCACGCCGGCCGAGCTTTTTCTCTCCGGTGTCGCGGCCTGCGGGATCGAGCTGGTCCAGGTCATCGCCCGGGAGCGGAGCGTGCCGCTTCAGACCGCCCGCGTGACCATCTCCGGAACGATCGACCGGGCAAATCCCGTCCGGCCGGATCTCTCCCTCTTCAACTCCGTGGTGCTGAAGTTCACCCTGACGGGCGTCACGCGCGAGCAGGGCGAGGAGATCGTGGGCGCGTTCCAGAAGCGATGCCCGCTCTTCGGAACCGTGCGGGCCGCCACGCCCGACGTGATCGTCGAGATCGTGACCTGAGCGTGCTCCGTTTCCTCTGGGTCTGGGCGGCGCTCGGTGCTGTCGCGTGCAGCGGCGCCCTGGCGCCGTCCGGGACCTCGAATGGACCGCGGGGCGGGCCGGACCGGGCGGTGCTCCGGCGCGTCGGGGGATTCGAGTTCCACGGCGGTTTCTGGATGGACCTGCACCACTTCCTCTATGTCGCCGCTCGTTCGCGCAACGGAGAGAGGGACGCGAGCCGCTCCGCGGTGGAGGCCGCCCCCCGCGAGCTCGAGAGCGCGGGATTTCGGCCCGATGAGAGAGCGGCGGTCGACGAAGCGATCGAGACGTACCGGCGCACCCTGGCCCGACGGGACCTCGTCTTCGACGCCGAGGCGATCCGCGTGACGGATGGCGTCGCTGCTCTGGACGACGGCGGCGCGTCCACGGCGAGCGGCGCGCGCGGTTTCCCGGACGCCGGGATCGCGCGCGCCCTCGACCTCGCGGCGCCGGGCTACCGGCGGACTCTCTGGCCGACGCATCTCGCCCGGCACCCCGCCTGGCTCTCGGAAGCCGCGCCGCTGCTCGAGGCGCACGGGACGGCGATGGCCCGCGGCCTCGCCGCGGCTTACGGCACTTCCTGGCCCACCGCGCCGATCCGCGTCGACCTCGTCGCCTTCGCGAACTGGGCGGGTGCCTACACGGTCTCCTCCTCGCGTCGCATCACGATGTCGAGCCTCGCCGCCGATTACCGCGCTCCCGGGTGCCTGGAACTTCTTTTCCACGAGGCGTCGCATCTCCTCGACCCGCAGATCGACGGACGATTCGAGGCCGAAGCGCGCGCCCAGGGCAAGAGCCTGCCGAGCGACCTCACGCACGCCGTGATCTTCGAGTCTGCCGGCGTTCTCGCGGCGCGCGAGCTGCCGGGTTACGTCCCGCACGCGGAGAGAAACGGCTTCTGGACCCGGCGCCCGTGGCCCGCCTACAGGCCGCTTCTGACCGAAAACTGGGATCCGCACCTCGAAGGGCGATTCGGAGTGGAGGAGGCCGTGCGGAGGCTCATCGCCGCGCTCCCTTGAATGGGCCGGATCGCCAGACCACTTGCATCCCGACACCGTGCGGCCGTCGATCCCGGCGGCCCGGAAAGGATGATCCATGAAAATTCTTCCACAGCGAGCGGGGTCCCTGCTCCTCGGGCTCGGATTCGCATGCTCGGTCGGATTGCTGAGCGGGTGCGTGGAGACGCTTCCGCCGGATGTGGCCTACGTCGGCGCCGCCCCTCCCACCGCGGTCGTCGAGGTGGCCGGAACGGCGCCGGAGGCGGACATGATCTGGATCCGTGGATACCATCGCTGGGATGGACACGCCTACGGCTGGAATGCCGGCCGGTGGGAAGCGCGTCCCCGCGCCAACGCGCGCTGGGAGGACGGCCGCTGGGTCCATTCCCGCCGCGGATGGTACTGGCGGGACGGCCGCTGGCGCTGAGTTTCGTTTCCCTCTCCCCGGCGCACCGTGGGAGAGGGAAATCGGGGTGAGGGGGTCGATGGACCCCGAGGCGGATCGCGGCGGCGCGACCCGGCCCCCTCACCCGGCGTTTCGCTGACGATGCTGCGCATCCGACCTCAGCGGCGCTCGGCCACGGCGCTCCGCCGCGCCTCGGAGGGCGAGAGCCTCCGCACCATCGTCATCGCTCTCGCGGCGAACCTCTTGATCGCGGTGGCGAAGCTCGTCGCGGGCCTCGCGTCCCGCTCGACGGGCCTTCTCGCCGAGGCCGCCCACTCGGCCGCGGACTCGATCAACGAGGTCTTCCTGGCCATCGGCCTCCATCGCGACCGCAAACCCGCGGACGCCTCGCATCCCCTCGGTCACGGGCGCGAGCGGTTTCTCTGGGCGTTCATGGCCGCGATCGCGTCATTTCTGATCGGCGGCTGTCTCTCGATCGCGATGGCGGTCGTGGAGTTCAAAGAGCGCCATCCGCTCCCGGGAGGCGTCGCGCCGTGGGTCGTCCTCGGGATCGCATTTCTCGCGGACGGTGCGTCGTGGGTGCAGGGCGTGCGGCAGGCGCGCTGGCAGGCGAAGGAGTACGGGCTGACCGTCCGGGTCTACATCCAGCGGTCGAGCGACCCCGTGGTGCGGGCCGTCGTCGTCGAGGACAGCGCCGCGCTCGTCGGACTCGGCCTCGCGGCGGGCGGCCTGCTCTTGAGCCGGATGACGGGGTCCAATCTCCCCGACGCAATCGCGTCCCTTCTCATCGGTCTCCTGCTCGCCGCCACCGCGTTCGCCCTCGCTCGTCCCCTGGCAAGCTTCCTCGTGGGTCGGTCGGTTCCCGAGCCGATGCTCCAGCAGTTGCAGGCCATCGTCGAGGGCGACGCCGCCGTCGAGCAGGTGGTGTCGTTCCGGGCGATCTATTCGGGACCCGAAGAGGTGATCGTCGCCGCGAAAGTGCACCCCGCCTCGGGCCTGGCCGCGGAACAGCTCACGCGGGCCATGGACGAGCTGGACCGCAGGCTCCGGGCGTCCCTGCCGCTGGTGGCGGATGTCTTCATCGACGTGACGGCTTCCCGCGCGGAAGACGATTCGCCCGGCCGGTAGGCCTGGAACCGCGGGGCGACGAGGGCCCGCGCCCGGCGCCGTGTACTCCGCCGCAGGGGTCCGCGGCTGCTAGAGTCTTGCAGTGCCCGACGACATCAAGACGCCTCTTTCCGGACGCGAACGGACCGACGAAAGTCTCCGCTCCGAGCGTCAAAGGGCGGACGCCGGCCAGGACGAGAGCGGTGCGGCGCGCGAGAAGGACGCCGATCGCGTGATCCTTCAGGCGCGCCGCCAGGCCGACGACGTTCTGGATCTCGCGCGCGACAAGGCCGATCAACAGCTGGAAGACGCGGGACTGCCGAGCGAGGCCGTGGCGGCCATCGCGAACGTCTCGAAGGGACGGGCGTTCGAGGACGAACTGCTCAGGATGGAGCGGGCTCGGGCCGACGAATCCCTGAGGCAGGAACGCCGGCAGCGCGCCCGGATGCTGTCGGCCCTGCGCGTCGACCGGGAAAAGACCAATCTCGATCTTCTGACGGAACGAGCCCGGTCCGACGAAGCGCTGTCGCACCGCGACGATTTTCTCGGAATCGTCAGCCATGACCTCCGCAATCTGCTTCACGGGATCGTCATGAGTGCGGAGCTTCTCGGACAGGAGGGTGCCGGGGGCGGCGCGAGGAGCGACGTCCGAGAAGGCACCGATCGGATCCAGCGGTACGCAGGGCGCATGGAACGGCTCATCGGGGATCTGGTCGACGTCGTGAGCCTCGACGCGGGAAAGCTCGCCATCACGGCGGCGAGGGAAGACTGCGCCGCGGCAATCGACGAGGCGGTCGACACGTTCCGCGCGGCCGCGTCCGAGGGCCGGATCACCCTCGAGGCGAAGATCGGCGAACGGCCACTTCCCGCTGACTTCGATCGCAATCGGATGCTCCAGGTGCTCGCCAATCTCGTCGCGAACGCGATCAAGTTCACGCCCCCCGGGGGCCGCATCACGGTCGGCGTGGAACGCCACGACGGGGAAGCCTCGTTCAGCGTCTGCGATACCGGTTCGGGAATCCCCGCAGAGATGCTCGAACGGGTCTTCGAGCGCTTCTGGCAGGTCGGGAAGGGAGACCGTCGCGGCCTCGGGCTGGGGCTCTACATTTCCCGATCGATCGTCGAGGCGCATGGCGGCCGCATCTGGGCGGAAAGCCGGGAAGGAGCCGGAAGCCGGTTCCGCTTCACGATTCCCATCGAGGCGACGGCTCCTTCCTGAGGGGCGGCTTCGGTCCGAGCTCCGGAACCGAGCGGCGCCGCCGGTGTCCCACTCCTCGGGGGAACACCGAATGTTCGAAGACCTGCTGATCGAATCCCCCGGCCGAAGCGTTTCGAGGACGGCTCTGACCTGGCCGGTGTCCATCGCGATCCATGGAGCCGCCATCGGGATGATCGTGGGGGCCTCGATGTGGTTCGTCGAGGAAGTGCCCGAGCCGCCGATCCCGGTCACTTTTTACGAGCCCTTCGTCGCGCCGCTTCCCGCCACGGACGCCGCCGGGCCCGGCCGGTCGAAGCCGGACCTGTCCGGGAAAGGGCGGCGGGCCCGGATTCCCGTTCGGAGCGTCGAGTGGGCGCAGCCGGACGCCGGACCGGAGGAGGCATCCCGCCAGACCGCCGATTCCGGCGCTCGGTCGGGGGACGAGCTGGAGAGAGGCACCGGAGTGGCGGGGCGCGGGATCCCTGGAGAGGAAGACTCGGGCGGGAACGGTTCGGGTCCAGGGCCTGGAGCGGGGGAGGAGCTCTGGACCGTGGGCGGCGATGTCCGCGCGCCGATCCTCGAGCGACGCATCGAGCCCGTGTATCCCGAGTCCACTCGAAGGATCGGGATCCAGGGAGTCGTCCTCCTCGAGGCGATCATCACGGCCGAAGGGAGGGTCGAGGACGTCCGCGTGTTGAAATCGGTTCACCCGCTGCTCGACGCCTCGGCGATCCAGGCCGTGTCCGGTTGGACTTACAGGCCGGCCACGCTTCGAGGGCGCGCCGTGCGCGTTTCCCTCACGGTGACGGTCCGTTTCAGCCTTCACTGAGAGGCGCCGGAGCCGTCCACGGGGATCCACCTCCCTCTCCCCGGCGCGAGGGGGAGAGGAGGCGTCCCGCTCGGATCAGCCGATCAGAGGCCGACCTGTGTCTTGGCGACGAGCTGGTCGTTCATGAACGTGGCGGTGATCATCTTGCCGCCCTTCTGCCAGACGAGGACCTTCGTCGTCACCGTCGTGCCGGGCGCGCCGATTCCGGTGGCGCCGGCCGCGGGCGTCGGGACGCCGGCGGGCATGGCCGGCATTGCGGGGACCGCGACGCCCGAGCTGGCCTGCTCCGTGCCGGGTCCGAGGATCGCTTCGACCTGGGCCTGGGTCATCCCGTTGTTGATCTTCGCGTAATTCTCCGAGGTCATCTTTCCGGCGCAGGCCGCAGTGAGGACGCCGAGAGCCAGCATCCCGGATGCGAGCGTGAGACGCGACGTTTTCATGGTGTCTCCTTTCCGAAACTCCGGCCGAGGATATGCGATGGACGGACGATGCGCGACCTCCGGGCGCCCCGTGCGAGGCCTGTCACGCCGGCGACGCAGGTTCCGGATACTTCCCGTGCGCCGGGCGGCTCTTGGCGGATTGTCTTCCGGATCGGGGGGCGGCCCGCTGGTTGAGTCGCCCGTCCCGTGACACCCCAATCCGGACGCGATAGCGTCGCGCACGGACACGGCAATATTCGCGCATTCCGATTCGAAGGAGGAGCCATGACGATCGATCGGCGCCGGGTTCTCGTGTTCGGAGCCGCCGCGCTGCTCCCCGCGGCCGCCAGGGGCGGCGCCGCCGCGGCCGCGAAGAGCGATGACGCCGTCGCGGCGACGCTCCAGGCACAGACGCAGGAGCTCATGGACGCGATCGTCCCGGGCAAGGCGTCCGTGTGGGCGAAACATCTCCACGACGACGTCGTCTACACCGCGGAGGACGGAGAAGTCTCGGACAAGAAGAAGCTCGTCGAGCAGGTCAAGCCGATGGCGGCGGGCGTGTCCGGCGACATCCGCGTGACGGACTTTCGGGCCCGCGTACACGGCTCCATCGCGACGGCGACCTACGTGAGCGACGAGCACGAGGATTACCACGGCCACAAGCTCCACTGTCAGTACCGGAGCACCGACACGTGGATGCGCACTCCCGCGGGATGGAAGCTCCTCGCCTCGCAGGTGCTGGCGCTCAAGACGGATCCTCCGGCCATTCCGTTGCCGGCGGCGAAGGCCGACGAGTATTGCGGCCGCTACACACTGGCCCCGGAGATCGGCTACGAGATCCGCCGGAAAGGGGAGGGGCTCGAGGGAGAGCAGACCGGGCGCCCCGCGAAGGAGCTCAAGGCGGAGGCGCCGGACGTCCTCTTCGCTCCGGGACGCCCCCGCTACCGGTACGTCTTCCAGCGGGACGCCGCCGGGGGGATCACGGGCTTCGCCGAGCGCCGGGAGGCGTGGGATCTCGTCTGGAAGAAGGTCCCGCCGCCCGCCTGAAAGCGCTCGGCCGGCCGATCCGCCGGAGACGTCCCGGGCTCAGCCCGGAGCCTCGACCCGGAACGCGAGGCGGCGCTTCTCCCATGACAGGGACACGACGGCGGCCGCCGGCCCGTCCGGCGTGACCTCGTAGCGCAGGGCCTCCTGGAGCGGTGCGTCGGCCGGCCTGGCGGTGAAGCGCAGCGCGTCGAAGGCGGGGTCGTAGTTGAACGCTCCCCACTGGCGCGGCACGCGGTTGAAGATCAGCGTCCACTCGCCGTCGCCCGGAATGGCGAAGAACGTGTAGGTCCCCGCGGGAAGGGGATGCCCGTCGATGCGGACGTCCCGCGTGAAGGTGAACGTGGTCGCCTCGTTGGCGCCGGCGCGCCACACGCGGCCGTTCGGGACGAGAGCCCCCCAGATCTTCCGCTCGCGGACCGCGGGGCGGCCGTAATCGATGCGGACCTCCGCGCCGCCGACGGCCTCCATCAGGGATGCACGCGGGCTCGTGCGAGGCAGGTTGTATCCCTTGCGTCCGTGGACCGGGCGGCCCGCGAGGAAATCCGACAGGGCGCGGTCGAAATCCTCCGGCGCGTCGGCGCTGATGTAGGCGCGCGTGTCGTCGAACGCGACCACGGTGAGCGGAATGTCCGGATGAAGCAGCTTCGCCTCCTCCCATTGCGAGAGGGTCGGCGGGCTCTGGACCGGGGATCCTTCGTCGTGCCACGAGCCCATCGCGAGCATCGGAACGGACAGGGTCTTCATCTGTTCGCCGAGATCCGTCGAGAGCAGCTCGAACATGTACTGGAGGCTCGGGACGAAGAAGCCGCCGGAGAGGGCCTCGAACGTCCACGCCCGCGAGACGGCGTCGTCCTTCACGGCGAACGCCATCCAGTTGCGCGCGGTCGGGTGGGTCGACGCCGGATCGGCGATCGACTCCCGGAGCTCTTTCTCGGCAGGCACGGGCGCGACCGGAAAGAGCTGCGGCGCGGGAGAGACCGACAAGACCCGCGCGAGCCGCTCGGCGGGCGTCGCGGGGGCGTCGGGATTCGTCCCGGAGCGCAGCGGAGAGCTCACGAGCGCGTGCACGAGGACGGCGGATCGCACGAGATTCGGACGCAGCAGTGCGAGCCTCGCCGCGAAGTAGCCGCCCGCGGAAGTCCCGATGACCGTGACGCCCTTCATCGCGGGACGGTCGAGGACGGCCAGGAGCTCGCTTTCGATCCGGCTCAACCACGGGTGGCCGGCGTAGTCGAGCTTCTCCGGCCACGGCAGGGGGCGCGCGGCGCCCGCCCAGGGCAGCGTGACGATGTGCATCGTGTACGCGTTGCCCTGCCGGCGCGCGAAAGAGTCGTACAGCCTTCGGCCGTCCACCCCGAGGTCCGAGATCAGCATCAGCGGCGTGCGTCCCGTTCCCCGCGTCTCGACGTGCAGGTAGCCGCCGGCGGGCCGGCCGCGAGGCGAGGGCAGTTCGAGGTCCATGCGGCCGCCGTTTTCGAACGTCGTCACCACGAACTGCGAGAAGCCGTCCAGGACCTGGGGCCGGGCGCTCAGGTCGCGTCCGTGCAGCTTCGCGTAGAGGACGTACATGTCGCGAAAGGCGAGCCGCCTCTCCTCCCGCTCGAGGCCGGGCTGCTGAGCGCGCGTCCAGAGCTCCGCCATGCGCGAAACGTCGGCGGGAAGGGGAGCCTCGACACCCGTGTACCGGAGCACTTCGGCCATCCGGTCCTGGACGTCCCGAGGCCGGGCGGCGAGTGGCGCCGCGACGGCGAGCCATAGGACGCCGGCGCGAAGAAGGATGAGCGACGCGAATCTCCGCATGGGTTCCCTCCCGGCGGCAAAAGACTGCCGCAACATGGAGGGAACTTACGGGGAATCCCGCCCGGAGGTCCTGAGGAAGGGTTGAAGATCCGATGAAGAGCCCGTCGGCCAAGCTGAAGACTAAGTCAGGGTGTGGAGTATGCGGTGCCTGGTGAGGCTGCTGTCACCTGTCACCTGTCACCGGTTTTTCCGGTGTGGACCATGGCGGCAATGCGCTGGAAGCGGGGATCCGCATGAAGAGGCCGGAAGCTCGGCTCGACGTTCACCCAGGCCAGGGCGCCCTCATGTTTCTTCAGAGCCTCCTCGAGCGCATCGAGAGCCCGGTCCGGCTCGCCCGCGCGCGCGAGGACCATGGCGCGGAAGGTGTCGGACATGGGCGTGCTGCCTCCCGTGCGCGGCTGAGCGAGCCAGCCGCGGTAGTAGCCGGCCAGCCCTCCCGAGCGGTAGACCTCGTCGATGCGCCGCAGCGCGTCGTCGGGAGCGCCGGCCACGCGCAGTCCTTCGCGATACGCGGCGAAGGCGGCGTCCGGCCTCCCGGCGAGCTCCCGGGTCCAGCCTTTCATCAGGTGCGTTTCGAACGATCGGGCGTTCAACTGGAGCGCCCGATCGATCTCGCGCAGCGCCTCGTCGTAGCGTCCGCCCAGGGCGAGCACCCACGCGAGCTCGGTGTATCGCGCCGTGTTGACCGGGTCGAGCTGGCGCGCGCGGCGGCCCGCGGCGGCGGCCTCGGAGAACCGTCCTCGCGCCGATTCCAGCCATGCCATCGACTGGTATGCGGGCATGTAATCGGGGTCGAGGACCATGGCGCGCTTCAGGCTCCGGTCGGCTCTCGAGAATTCCCAGTCGAACAGGAGCTCCGCCCTTCCGAGCGCCTCGTAGCCCTCCGCGGATTCCGAGTCGATCTCGAGAGCGCGCCGCGCCGCCTGGAACGCGCGCGGACGCATCTCCGCCGGAGAGGCCACGCCGAAGTCCGACATGGCGGTGTAGCTGTCGGCCAGTCCGGCCTGTGCGGCCGGGGACTGCGGATCGAGCGCCACGGCCCGGCGGAACTGTTCGAGCGCCTGCTGCCATCCGTGCACCGATCGCTGGTCGAGGAAGAATCGGCCCCGCGCATAGGCCTCCTGCCCTTCGGGCGTCGGGACGTGGCGATGGCGTCCCGGGCTGGTGAGCATCCACGCCGCGCCCGCCGCCGAGAGCGCCAGCGCGGCGATCGCGGCCACAGTCCGTCGGGCAGAAGGCACCGGGTGCCCACCCGCGGGATCCGGGGCGGGCGCGAGAGACGGTGCCGGGGCAATCCAGCGATATCCCCGCCGCGAGACGGTCTCAATGTAGCGGGGCCGGCGCGCGTCGTCGCCGAGAGCCTTGCGCAGCGCATAGATCGTTACGGAGAGGACGTCATCCGTCACGAACCTCCCCTGCCACACGCTCGCGACGAGCTCCTCTTTCGAGGCGACGGCGCCGGACCGCTCCAGGAGATGGACGAGCACGTCCATGACGCGGGGCTCGATCCGAACCTCTTCCGATCCGCGCACGAGAAGGTTCCGAGACGGAAAGGCCGTCCAGTCACCGGCGCCGATCCCGCCGCCGGGCATCCCCCCATCAGTCAAGCCGGAACCCCCATCCGCCAGAAACTCTATTCGACTTCACCCCTCCCCACGGTCGTGCCTATGAACCTCATGAAGAAGATCGAATAACGACGGACCCAAATTCCCGGACCCTCTTCGGCGGTCCGCCGCGCACGCCTCCCCTGGCAAGCTGAACCATCCGCTCGCAGCGGTCGCGCACCAGCGCGAACGCGGAGGCGACGGTTTACGCCGCGGGAGTCGTGACGAAGCGTTGCCGGCGCGTATCGAGCAGATGCCGCACCGTGTCCTGGAAGAGGGACTGCGCTACGGGCTTCTGGAGGAAGGCCTTCCCCGCCTGCTCGATCTCGGCTCGGATCTGGGAATCCGCCGTGTATCCGGAGACGAAGAGCACACGGATGTCCGGGCGCAGAGTCTGGATCCGGAGCGATAGATCCCGGCCGTTCATGCGGGGCATCATCATGTCCGTGATGAGCAGGTCGATCGTCCCCTCGTGCCGCTCGCAGATGCCGATCGCTTCCAGTCCATCCGCCGCCTCGAGGACCTCGTAACCGCGCGCCTGGAGCAGCCGGCTCGTGATCCGGCGAACTCCCTCTTCGTCCTCGACCAGGAGAATCGTCTCCGACCCCACGACGCGCTCGACGGGCGCCGGCGTCGTAGCGTCCGCGACCGTGGCTTCCTCGATCACCGGAAGGTAAACCCGGAACACGGAGCCGATTCCGACCGCCGTCTCGACCGTGATATCGCCGTTACTCTGTTTCACGGTGCCGTAGACCGTCGAGAGTCCGAGGCCCGTTCCCTCTCCGAGCTTCTTCGTGGTGAAGAAGGGCTCGAAGAGCTTCGGCAGCACGTCGGGCTCGATGCCGTGGCCCGTATCCGACACCGACAGGACGGCGTAGTTCCCGGGCCCGACGCGCGCGGGACTTCCCGGGCTTCCGTCCACGCGAACGCGGCGTGTCTCGATCGTCAGCGTGCCCCCGCCGGGCATCGCGTCCCGGGCGTTGACGCAGAGGTTCAACACGACCTGCTCGATCTGGCTCGCGTCCGCCCGGATGAGACCCACACCCGCGTCGAGCCGGGCCACGACCTCGATGTCGTCGCCGAGCAGCCGCTCGAGCATCCCCTGGACGCGAGCGACGAGGTCCGACAGGTCGAGCAGTCGGGGCTGCAGGACCTGGCGCCGCGAAAACGTCAGCAGCTGGCGCGTCAGGGCCGCGGCGCGCTCGCCGGCGTTCTGGATCTCGGTAAGATCGGCGCGGTGCGGCGCGTCCGGCGCGGCGTCTTCGAGCAGGGCGTCGGTGTATCCGAGGATGACCGTCAGGAGGTTGTTGAAGTCGTGCGCGACGCCGCCGGCCAGGCGGCCGATCGACTCCATCTTCTGCGACTGCCTCAGCTCCTCCTCGAGCTGCCGCCTCTCGCTGTCGTCGACGAGATAGCCCTTGATCTCGTACAGGGTCCCTGCCGCGTCGAAGGCCCCGATGAGGTTCCCGATCGTATGCACGGGCTTGCCGTCCACGCGGCGCAGCGTGAACTCGTGGTTGAGGAGCTTCTTCTCGACGCGGATGCGCTCGAGCATGGCGTACGCCTCTCCAATCGTGGGGAAGTACGAACCGACGCTTCGATCGAGGGCGTCCCCGACGCTCGCGTATCCGAACATCCGCGCGAGCGCCGGGTTGCAGGCGAGCATCTTGCCTTCCGCGGAGGCGATGAAGGCGCCGGCGAGGTCCTCGTCGAAGAACTCGCGATAGCGCTCTTCGCTCTTTCGGACCTCGGCGCTCGAGCGGGCGCGCTCCAGCGCGTAGCGGATCGTGCGCTCGAGGAGTCCGGGAGGGATCTGGCCCTTCACGAGGTAATCCTGGGCTCCGCTCTGGACCGACTGCACGCCGATGTCCTCGTCCTTCAATCCGGAGAGCACGACGACCGGTATGCCATCCGCGTGGCTCTGCATGCGGATGAAGGTTTCGAACCCGCTGCTGTCCGGAAGGTTCAGGTCGAGAAGAACGAGATCGACGGGAAACTGCGTGAGACTCACGAGACTCTCGTCCAGGCGCGCCACGTGCCGGATCTCGAACGCCGTCTTCGAGTCCGCGAGCTCCTCCCGCAGAAGGCGCGCGTCTCCCGGATTGTCCTCGACGAGGAGGATCCGGATAGCGATCGTCGCGGGATCCGGCCGGGCCCGGTCCGTCATGCCGTTTTTCCCGCCGGAGCGCCTCGGCCGACGGGGCCGTCCGTGTCGCGTCTCATCATCGCCGTCAGGCCGTCGCTCGAGCGAGAACGGAATCCTCGCCGGCGGGGAGCGCCGGGCCGGCGGTCTCGATCGTGAAATGGAACGTCGTTCCTTCGCCAGGCACCGACTCGAGCCAGATCCGGCCGCCGTGCCGTTCGACGATCTTCTTGCAGACGGCGAGGCCGATTCCGGTCCCGCCGTACTGCTCGCGAGTATGGAGCCGCTGGAAGATGACAAAGATGCGCTCGGCGTACTGCGGCTCGATGCCGATTCCGTTGTCGCGGACGGTGAATTCCCACCCGTCAGGCGTCGTCGCTGCCGAGACCCGGACTTCGGGGATGCGCGCGCCGTGGAACTTGACCGCGTTTCCGATCAGATTCTGGAGGAGCTGGATGAGCTGCGTGGGGTCTCCGAGCATCCTCGGCAGGGGGTCGTGCGAAACGCGCGCGCCCGTCTCTTCGATCGCCACCTTGAGGTTCTCGACGACTCGCGCGAAGACGAGATTCGCGTCCAGTAGCTCGAATGTCTTCGCGTGCGTGCCGACGCGTGAATAGGCGAGAAGGTCCTGGATCAACGCCTGCATCCTGCGCGCGCCGTCGACTGCGAAGTCGATGAACTCGTCGGCGTTGGAATCGAGCCGCCCCTTGTAGCGCCGCGAGAGCAGCTGCAGGTAGCTCGCGACCATGCGTAGCGGCTCTTGAAGGTCATGGGACGCGACGTAAGCGAACTGCTGGAGATCCGTGTTCGACCGCGAAAGCTCCTCCGCCTGGACGGCGAGGTCCGCTTCCGCCTTCGCCCGCACGCCGACCTCGTGCTCGAGCTCGCGGGTCCGCTCCTGGACGCGGTTCTCGAGCTCTCCCCGGGCCTCTTCGAGGGCGCGGTCGCGCTGCTCGATTTGGGCCAGCATCTCGTTGAATCGCAGGATCAGCGTGCCCACCTCGTCGTCCGTGGCGCCGTCCACGCGCAGCGAGTAGTCGCGGCGGGTGGAGATCGCGCTGGCGGTGTTCGAGAGGTTGAGGATCGGCCCCGAGATGCCGCGCTGGAGCTTCGAAGTCATCAGGAAGGCGGTCAAAAACGAGCCGGCCGCCACCAGGACCATCACCACGCCGAAGCGCGTGAGCCGGCGCGGGACGTCGCCCAGGTCCGCCTCCAGGCGGATCGTTCCGATCCGGGCCGAGTCCAGGAGAACGGGACGAAGGATCCCGTAGCGCTGGCCCGACTTCGCGCCGGGGCGACCGGCTCCCGCGTCGGAGCGTGTGTACGCCGCGAAGAGGGTTTTCCGTGCGTCATGCAGTGTCGCGGCCATCACGCGGGGATCCGCGCTCAGGGTGGCCAGAGCCTCGGTGGCGGCACTCCGGTCTCCGAAGGCGAGCGCCGCCGTCGAGTTCGCGCCGATGACGTCCGCGAGGACGGTCAGCTCGGCCTCGGTTCTGGCGCGAAATGAGAAGACCTCGTAGAGCGTTGCGCCCAGAGTGGAGAGGAGGAGCGCGACGCCGACCGAGAGCATGGCGACTCGCGTCACCTTCCGGCCGATCGAAGTGGAGCCGCGGGTCATCGCTGTTCCGCCGGCCGTTCCGCGAGCTTCAGGAGCTTCGAGCTGATCACCAGACGCGCCGTCTCCGCGGGCTCCGCCCGGATCCTGTATCGGACCCTTCCTTCGATCTGGACGAGGGCGATCATGCCTCCGGCCTTCAGGAACTCGTCGCCTTCCCCGACCGTCAGGATCGGGAGCTCGCGGAACGACCGGGCCGCCTCCGCGAACGCGTGGATCTGCCCCGCGCCGACGTACAGAACCTGGCATGCGGCTTCGGAGGGGCGTTGATACTGCCGGACGACCAGGCGGCGGCCCTTGACCTCCTGACCGCTCAACGCGTGCAGGGCCGCGAGGACGGGCGTGTCGCCGAGGACTCCGATGACGAAGACGCCGTCGGGCGTCATCGACACGCTCTGAGGCCAGTCGATGAACTTGGCGAAGTTGTAGACGAAGGCGGCGCGGACCTGGGATTCGAGCGGCGGGGCCGGCGCCGGCTCGCTCGGGGATTCGGCCGGCGCGATCTCGATCGCGGCCAGGACGGCCGCGAGAAGCGTCGCGGCGCGGGCGAGCCGTCGAATCAGAAACGCCACGTGATTTTCGCGTAGGCGCTCACCGGCGTCAGCGTCGGCTGGATGCGTTCCGTCGTGTCCAGGACTTCGAGGTGCCGGCGATCGAACAGGTTCCGGACTCCGGCCGCGAGCTCGAAGGCGGCCAGGGGCTGCCACGTTCCCAGAAGATCCACGCGCCAGTAGGTGTCGACCGCCTCCAGCGGATTGTGCCCCACGTAGTAGACCGTCAGGTCGCCTCCGAAATCGTGGGCAAAGTCGACGGACGACCTCAGGCTGGCCTGCAGCTCGGCGCCGTCGCCGAACGTGTCCGCGGCGGGGCCGGCCTCGGGATCTTTGAACCGGAGGTCCATGTCGAGCCACGTGACGGCGCCCCGGAATCGCAGACCGGCGGCCGCGTTCCAGCTCGCGGCGAGCTCGGCGCCGCGCGTGTCGCCGGTGCCGGAGTTCTCGAAGCGCAGGGGAAGGACGAGGTGGGCCGGCTCGGGCGATGGCTCGAACAGGGGAGCGCCCGCGACGGGCGCGATCAGCTCGTCGTAGCGGTTGTAGAACGCGGCGAGGTCGAGGGAGAGGCTGGGCGTGGCCTGGATGCGGTACCCGGCTTCGTAGGCGACGACCTCTTGCTGGCGCAAATCGGGGTTTCCGAAGACGGACACCAGGACGGGCGTTCCTCCCGGTCCGGGGAAGACGTCGAAGTTGACGCGGATCGCCTGGTCCACGCGACCGGGCGTCGCGAGAGCGCGCGCGTACGACGCCCAGGCCGTCTGGCGCGCGGTCGGCGTCCACAGGAGCCGGAAGTTCGGCTGATAGCGGGCGGAGCGCCCGTCGTAACTCTCGACCTTCACGCCTGCGACGGCATGGAGCCGGTCTTCCACGAGCGTCACGTCGTCCTGCACGTAACCGCTCGCGAGCGTCTGTTTCCCGCGCTCGGGAGTGAGCGATACGGAAAAGCTTCCCGGCAGGTCGTCCGTCGTCCGCCGGTAGCCGAGTCCCCAGACGACCTGCTGCCTCCGGCCGATCGCGAGGTTGTGCTGGAACGTGAGGTCCAGGACCTCCTCGTGCGGGCGGAGGGCCACTTCGTCGCGCATCCGCACGTCGTAGCTCGCGGCGAACGAGGCCGAGGCGCGCTCGGAGAACGTGTGCTTCCAGGCGAGCGAGCCGAACCCTCCGTGGAATTCGCTGTCGCGATCGATCAGCCGGGCCGCCGAGAGCGAGACGCTCTCGAGCTCGGTGATCCGCTCCCGGGTGCGCACCCTGTAGACGTCGCCCTGGAGCACCGCGGCTTCGGAGCCGGCGCTCCAGTCGGCGCGGAGGCCCAGGTGCTGCGAATTCCAGTTGTCGCGCGCCGCGCTCCCGTCGGGAAGACGGTTGTCTCCTCGGGAGAAGC
The DNA here is from genome assembly GCA_039933215.1 of Acidobacteriota bacterium. GTDB lineage: Bacteria > Acidobacteriota > Thermoanaerobaculia > UBA5066 > Gp7-AA6 > JALYUA01. The sequence goes on along the minus strand of JBDTOO010000014.1, from coordinate 51,724 downwards.
CCTTGGCGAACAGCCGATAAGTCAGCGCGTCCCCCGCGGAGCCGCCGTAACGGACCGCGCCGAATGCGTTTTCGAGGTTGCCCGCTCCGGCGACCACGAGGCCGCCCTGCGTGTCCCGCGAGCTCTTCGTGATGATGTTGATGACGCCGTTGACGGCGTTCGCGCCCCAGAGGGTCGCGCCGGGCCCTCGGACGACCTCGATGCGCTCGACGTCCTCGAACATCAGGTCCTGGGTGTCCCAGTACACGCCGGAAAAGATGTGCGTGTAGACGGTCCGGCCGTCGACGAGCACCAGCAGCTTGTCGCTGAGCCGCGTGTTGAAGCCGCGGGCGCTGACCTCCCACTTGTTCGCGTCGATCTGGGCGACCTCCATTCCGGGGACCATGCGGAGGGCCTCGGGTATCGAGAGCGCGCCCGATCTGCGGAGATCGTCCTGCGTGATCACGAACACGGCCGCGGGGACCCGGAAGAGCGGCTCTTCCCGTTTGGACGCCGAAGTGACGTCGATCGCCATCAGCTGCTCGATGGAGAGCGCGGTGAGGTCCGGCGCCTCGGGAGTTCCCTGGGCGAGAAGCCTCGATGCGAGCAGACACCCGGGCCCGATCCACCTCGCGAACGTTCTGCGCGCCATCACCGCCCTACGGTCTCTCATAGGGAAGCTTGACGATGGTCAGCCAGAACGACTCGATGGACCGGACAACGGCGATGAACTGATCGAGGTCGACCGGCTTCGTGATGAACGAGTTGGCGTGGAGGCGATACGTGGTGTCGATGTCCTGAGCGGCCGCGGAGGTCGTGAGCACCACCACGGGGATGAGCTGGAGCGAGGGGTCCGACTTGATCTCCGCGAGGACCTCCCGGCCGTCCATGCGCGGGAGGTTCAGGTCGAGGAGGATCAGGTCCGGCCGAGGCGCCGAGGCGTAGGGGCCCTGCTTCCGGAGGAAGCGGATTGCCTCGACTCCGTCGGACACGACGTGGAGATGGTTGGTGAGGCGGCCTTCCTCGAAGACCTCCCGGGTGAGCCGGGCGTCGCCGGGGTTGTCCTCGACGAGAAGGATCTGGGCGCAGCTCGACGGCAGCGCCCGGGGCTCGCGGGGGGACTCGGGCACGGCGGCGGTGACGTCATTCGGCGGCGCCGGAGGAGCGGAGCGCTCATTCCGGTCACCGGACCGGGTGGGCGCGGAGGAGGGGGCGTCCGTGATGGGGATCTCGCAGGGCATACCGGGTGGGGGGCGCGACTCCGGGTGCGCCGTGGTCTCCAAGATGCTGACGGACGGGTGCTTGGCTCTCATCGGGTCCACCGTGCCTTCCTCGTGTTCCGGCTGGTGGTCCCGGGCCGGCGGGCCGTTTCCGGCCGCCGCGGGGGGTGGTGACACGAGCTTTTGGGGAGTGTTCGAATGTACGGTAAGCGACATTTGTGCCAGTGGCGTACAGCGCCGGCGCGTGCCTCGAGGGGGGCTCCTGATGGAGCTCGAGCTGATCGGGCCTCCCTCGAGTCCGCCCTGTACGCCGTCGGGGCGGCGCGCTTCGCGGACGCGGTCGCGCGGGCGCTGGATCTCTCGAACCGACTCGCTGACAAGCTTGTGTCGGCGAAGCTCGCGAGCGTCGCCGGAGCGTTCGCCTGCCCCGTGACCGAATCGCGCACCACGAACGTCTCGCTCGACACCGGCAAGACCACCGTGTAAATCGGCGATCCCGGTCTCTGAGAAAATCGCCCAGGCTGCTGCCGCCCTGCGAGATCGCACTTCACTGGGTTCGTTCCGGATCCGCCTCCGGCCGTTAGGGCGTGATGGACACTCCGAGAAGGACTCCGGCGCGCGGGCTGTTGGACCAGCCCGTCAGGAGCGCGAAGTCGATCGACATCTTTTCGTTGAGCAGGTAGTTGCCTCCGGCGGTCAGCTGGAGCTGACGCTGAATGATGCCCGCGGTCCGGATCTGTGCTCCGTTGAAATCGATCCCCAGGCGAAGCGTCTTAGAAACGTCGTGGGCCGCCGAAGCTCCCGCAGTCCAGATCCGGCCCGGGGTCCGGATGCCGATCGCGCCCGTCAACGTGTCGCCCGAGAACTGGAGACCTCCGTTGACGTGGACAACCGTCGTTTCCCAGAACGTCTTCTGGACCACGGTGTTGACGGAATAGTCTGTGAAGCCCGAACCGAGTTGGGAGGCGCGATCCCCGGTCGGCACCTCGACGGCCCCGCTGAGAGTGAACGCCGGCCTCGCGCCGTCCTCGGGGACGAGCCGCCACTTGAACGCGAAGTCGATGTCTCCCAGCCCGAAGGCGCTTCCGATGGAAGATTCGCGCGAGCGCTCGATCGAAATGAGCGGTAGATCGACGTTGACCTCGAAGCCGTTGAAGAGCCCGTACTGGATGACGAAGTTGGAGGTGTCCTGGCGGAGATCGGGCGACGCGCTTTGCGAGAGTGCGACGTACTCGTTGTAATACTCGAAGTGAAACTCGCGCCGCGGCGTGACGTCCGCGTCGTCCGTCACGAACGGCTGCTGGGCCTTTCCCGCGGCGGGGAGCGCCGACAAGAGGAAGAAGAGCAGTCCCGCGCGCCTCACGGTCGGCGAATCCCTTCGCGTGCGCTGTTCATCACGGATCGGTCCGGCGCAATATACAGGGGGACCGAAGGTGACAGGTGACAGGTGACGGGTGACGGCAGCCGGACGGAGGTGAGAGGTGAGAGGTGAAGGGGCGGGGTGACGGGTGACGGGTGACAGGTGACAGCAGCCGGCGTTCCGGAGGTCGTTTCCCGATCCGCGTTCCCTCTCTTTTCTCACCTCTTCCCTCTCACCCCTCAGAGAGGCGGGAGGGAATGAAGGCAGGGGCTGCGGTCACCCGTCACCCGTCACCGGTCGCCGACGTCTTACTGGTGACATGCGCGGCCTACCCGGATCTCGTGGAAGACGACCGGATCCTGCAGCGCGCGCTCGAGGAACGCGGGGTGCGGACCCGGGCGGCGGTCTGGAACGACCCCGCCGTCCGTTGGAGCGAAGCGCGAATGGCCGTGGTGCGCTCGACGTGGGATTACCATCTTCATCCGCGCGAATTCGAGGACTGGGTCCGCGAAACGGGCTCTCGGACGGCGCTCGTCAACCCTCCGGAGCTCATCCTGTGGAACATCCACAAGTCCTACCTTCTCGAGCTCGCGGATCGGGGGCTCGCGACGGTGCCGACGATCCTGGTCGAAAAAGGGTCGCCGGCCGCTCTGTCCGGAATCCTCGAAAGCGCGGGCTGGCCGGAGGTCGTCGTGAAGCCCGCGGTGTCGGCGAGCGCCTACCGGACACGGCGGATCCGCGCGGCTCACGGCGGGGCGGAGGGGGAGTCGCATCTGCGGGAGATCCTGGAGTCCTCGGACGCCCTCGTGCAGCCGTACGTCGAAGCGGTCGAGAGCGAAGGGGAGCGCTCGCTCGTCTTCGTCGACGGGGTTCTCACGCACGCGTTCCGCAGGGCGCCGTTCAACGCCGGCTGGTCGGCGGGACTCTCCTCGGAAGTCGGCCACGAGCCGTCGGCCGAAGAGTCCGCGTTCGGCCGTCGCGCTCTGTCTCTCCTCCCGGTTTCACCCCTGTACGCACGCGTCGACGTGATCCCCGCGCCGAACGGACCGCGGCTCATGGAGCTCGAGCTCGTCGAGCCGTCGCTCGAATTCCGGCTCTTCCCTCCCGCCGCGGGACGCTTCGCCGACGCCGTACTCCGCAGGATGGGAGACGGGTGACAGGTGACAGGTGACGGCAGCAGGGAGACAGGTGAGAGGTAGAGAGGTGAGGGCAGCACCCGGCCTGGACAGCTGAGACCTCGAGGCAGGAGACGGGAGGTGGGTGACAGATGATGGCACCACTGGGCTTGGACTGCTGTCACCCGTCACCCCGTGACAAAATCGCCCGACCCGGAGGCCCTTCGCGATGCATCCCATTCTGGCCCGAAACAACGTCCGCGTCTCGGGCCGAGGCTCGCGCACGCTGCTCTTCGCGCACGGGTTCGGCTGCGACCAGAACATGTGGAGGTTCGTCGCTCCGGCTTTCGAGGATGAATACCGGGTCGTGCTCTTCGACTACGTGGGCTCCGGACGTTCCGACGCCCGCGCCTGGGACCCGCAGCGCTACGGCAGCCTGGAGGGATATGCCCAGGACGTGCTCGACGTGTGCGAGGCCCTGGACCTCCATGACGCGACCTTCGTCGGCCACTCGGTGAGCGGGATGATCGGGATTCTCGCGGCCATCCGGGAACCGGCGCGGTTCGACGATCTCATCCTGATCGGCCCGTCCCCGCGATACCTGAACGACGGTCCCGATTACGTCGGGGGATTTGAGCGCGCGGATCTCGAGGGACTGCTCGAAGTCATGGACAAGAACTATCTCGGTTGGGCGAGCTACCTCGCGCCGATCGTGATGCAGAACGCCGGCCGGCCGGAGCTGACTCGCGAGCTCGAGGAGAGCTTCTGTTCGACCGATCCGAAGATCGCCCGCCGGTTCGCCGAGGTCACGTTCTTCTCGGACAACCGGAAGGACCTCGCGAACGTGACGCATCCGTCTCTCATCCTGCAGTGCTCGGAGGACGCGATCGCTCCGTCCGCCGTCGGGGACTACCTCGCCCGGAGTATCCCCGGCGCGACGCTCCGTCGCCTCCGCGCGACGGGCCACTGCCCGCACATGAGCCATCCCGAAGAGACGATCGAGGTGATGCGGGAGTACCTCGCGGCGGCGCCTTCGCGCCGGGAGCAGGCGGCGGCCTCCCCGAGCATCCGACACCGGGAGTCGTGGACGAGATCCTGAACGACGCGCCCTGCGGGCTTCTGTCGTTCTTTGACGACGGGCGCATTCTCCGTATCAATGCGACTCTGTGCCGGTGGCTCGGCCGTCCGCGCGAGGACCTGGACTCCGGCACGATCGACCGGATCCTGAGCCCCGGGGCGAGGGTTTTCTACCAGACTCACTTCTTTCCCCTGTTGAAGATCTCCGGCGCGGCCGAGGAGATCTATCTGACGCTCCAGGGCGGCAACGGCGAGCTCGTGCCGGTGATGGTCAATGCCGTCCGGCGCGTGGCGGACGGGTCCGCCGTCAACGATTGCGTCGTCGTGCGGATGCGGCAGCGCGACCGATTCGAAGACGAGCTCATCCAGGCGCGCCGCGTCGCGGAGGAAGCCAGCCAGGCGAAGTCCCGCTTCCTCTCGATGATGTCCCACGAGCTGCGGACGCCGCTCCAGGCGATCGCCCTGTTCGCCGAGCTGCTCGCGTCGGGGAAGCACGGCCCCGTCACCGGCGAGCAGCTCGACGACTTGCGGAGGATCCGCACCGCCACCGGGAGTCTCGTGGCGCTGATCGAAGACATCCTGAACTTCGCCCGTCTCGAGACCGGGAAGCTCGAGGTCCGGATGGAGCGCGTCGAAGTGGCCGGCGCGATCCGGCGGGCCGGCTCGCTCCTGCGGCCTCGATTCGAAGAGGCCGGGATCGAATACCAGGAGTCGGCGGTGCCCGGCCTCGAGGCCGTGGCCGACCCCGTCCGCCTTCAGCAGGTGCTTCTGAACCTCCTGACCAACGCTCTGAAGTTCACGCCGCGAGGCGGCACGGTGAGGTGCGAAGCCGATGCCTCCGACCCGACGGTGAGAATCCGCGTGCGGGACACGGGCTCGGGGATCCCCGCCGCGGATCTCCAGCGCATCTTCGACCCGTTCGTCCAGGTGGAGCGCACGCGGGTGCCCACGGGCCAGCGGGGAGTCGGCCTCGGCCTGGCGATCAGCCGCGAGCTCGCGCGCGCGATGCGCGGCGATCTGACCGTCGACAGCGAGCCGGGGCAGGGCTCTGTCTTCACGGTCGAGCTCTCGGCCGCCGGCCCGGAAGTCTGAGCATCGCGCCCATCGCGCCGCGCGAAAGGCGCCCGGCCCGCGATGCGCGGGACCGGCCGCCCTTCAAATCCGCGACGGTCGCGGCGTCTCTCTAGCTCCTGCGGCGGAGCGCCAGGTAGCCGGCGCCGGCGAGGAGCACGCCGAACGCCACGATGCCCCGGACGTCGAGAGTCGGCACCACGATCCCGGCCGCGGGGCCTCCGGTCCCGGTGGGCGTCGGGTCCGGAGTCGCGGAGACGACGACCGTCGGCGTTGTCGTCGGCACGGTCGTCGGTGTCGCCGTGAGGCCCACGGTCGGCGTCACGGGCACGCCGAGAGTGATCGCGGCGAACCGCGTCCCGGAGAACGACGCGCTGTTCAAGACCCGGAGAGGCGCAGCCGCGCCTGAAGCGGTGCGCGCGTACGTGGCCACGAAGTTGTTCAGAGCGACGAGAGAGATCTCGTTGTTCACGGGATCGACGATGACGCCCTCGGACTGGAATCCGAGGTTGATCGTCCGCAGGGGAGCCACGTTCCCGTTCGCGGTGCGGGAGTAGACGGTTGCCGTGATCCCGATCGTGTTGGAGACGACGATCTCGTTGTTGACGGCGTCGATCGCCACGTCGATCGGGGCCGAAATGCCCGTCGACGGTCCTCCGATCGATCGGAGCAGCGGGCCGCCGGTTCGGGCGAAGACGGAAATGGTGTTGCCGTTCGAATTGGCCACGGCGATCTCGTTGTTCACGAGGTCCAGAGAGATTCCGGACGGGGCGTTGAAGCCCGAGAACGTCCGCGTCGGTGCGACGTTCCCGGTCGCCGTGCGGGGGAACACGACGACGCTGCCCGAGACGGGCCCGTTGACGACGTATATCTCGTTGTTGACCGTGTCCACCGCGACGCCGATCGGCTGGTTGAGCGTGGTCAGGGCCCCCGAGATGGTCCGGAGCGGGGCCACGTTGCCGGTCGCCGTGCGGCTGAAGATCGTCACCGAATTGCCCAGGAGGTTGGCGACGATGAGCTCGTTGTTCACGAGGTCGACCGCCACGCCCTCGGGAACGTTCAACCCGGTCGCGGCACCGGAGATGGCTCTCAGAGGGGGATCTCCCGTCGCGGTGCGCGCGTAGACGGTGACCGAGTTTCCACCGCTATTGGACACGAAGATCTCGTCCTGGGCGCGAGCGACGCCCATCCCCGCGATCACCAGGGCGAGCGCACCGAGAACGACGCGCGACACGGAACGGTGGGTCATGATCTCTCCTCAAAGAGAAGCAAAAGCCGGAGATTCTGGCGCACTCTACAGGAGTCCCGCCCGGGACAACGTCGCACCGGGGGTGAAGAGCCGGGAACTCGCCGCCCGGTCGCCGAAGACTCGCTCTTACGCAGGCGGCTTGCGGGCGACGAGTTTCCAGAAGCGCTTCTCGTCGAGGAGCGTGATCCGGTGTCCTTTTTCGCGCAGCCGCTTGATCTCGAGGAGCTTGCGGCCTCCTTCCCGGCCCGCGGCCTGCAGCGGGTTCGGCCGGCCTCGGACGATGACGTTCGTCTTCGCCGAGGGGGACCCGTGAACGGTCGCGCCCGCCCGCCGCGCGGCGCGCACCGCCTCGCTGCGGCGCTTCGTGAGGATGCCGGTGAACGCGAGGTGGACGCCCGCCAGAGTTCGCAGCGCGCCGGCCTGCAGCTTCTCGGGCCGGTGGCGCAGAGCGGCGACGAGCTCGTCCGCGCTCTCGTAGCGCTTGCGCCGCTCGCCGATGCAGCGGTAGACGATCTCTTTCAGATGGTCGGTGCAGGCGAGTCCGCGGATCTCTCCGGTTCGGATGCGCGCTCGCGCGTCCCCCTTGACGAGCATTCCGAGAAGCTGCCCGACCTGGTACACGTCGTCGCGCGCCTGCCACTTGGGCGCCGCACCGTCCAGGATCTCGAGCGGTGCGGTCAGCCGGTTCAGCGTGCGCGCGCGGATGCCCCGGCGGTCGCCCTGGTGGCGGACGATCCCGAAATCGCCGAGCTTCAGCGTCCGGTCGTCGCAGACGAAGACGTTCATCGGCGTCAGGTCCCGGTGGAGCATCTGGCCGCGATGGAGCTTGCGAAGCACCTCGAGAATGCCGGCGATCTCCCGCCGCGCGGCCGGCTCCGGCCAGCGCTTGCCCGTCGCTTCGAGAAACGCGCGGAGGTCGCCGTGGCGGGCGTACTCGAGAGCGAGGCAATACAGGACGGGCCGGCCCGGCCGCATCAGGGGAAAGACGTCGTAGACGCGGATCGCCCGCGCGTCTCCGTCCAGGAGCTGCCCGAAGTAGGCCTCGCGCAGCCAGCCGTCGATGTGCTCGCTCGCCTTGATGCAGACGGTCGCCGGGATCCCCCGGGCCCGCCCGACCCGGGTGGCGAGGTAGACCTGGCCGAACCCGCCTTCCCCGACCAGCCGGTCGATGCGGTACGCGAGGCCCGACCCCGGGCTGGTGATCACTTCGGGGGAAACGAGCAGGTAGCCGCTCCGGGCGAGAAGGGACCGGCGCGACGCCGGCGCCGTCGTGGCGTTGGATGTGGGCCTGGTGGGTCGGGGTCTCGGCGGGGAGGTGCGCACGGGGTAGAGGATAGAACCGAATCGTCGCTTCTTTCCCGGGTAGACACGTCGCCTCCGCGTTCGCTGCGCGATCGCTCCGGCTCCCGCAGCGTGAGGCTCCTCCGTCCGTCGCCTCCGTGTTCGCTGCGCGATCGCTCCGGCTCCCGCAGCGTGAGGCTCCTCCCTCCCTTCGGTCGGGAGACTCCTCACGCTGCGAGCGGTCATCGAGGTCACCGTGGTTCGGGCTTTCGGGCTTCTTGAGCTACAGGGATCCCCCCTCACCCTTGCCCTCTCCCCCGGTGCGCGGGGGAGAGGGGAGCCCTCGAGCTTCCTGCTGCCTTGGCAGCTTTTCAGCTCGGGCGGATCCTCGCCAGGAGGGTGCGGATCTCGGAGCGGCGGGCTCTGGCGATCAGCAGGAAGCCGGCGGCGAAGATCGCGGGGAACGCGGCGAAGTAGACCGGCGGCAGGACGAGGATGTGCGTGAAGATCGCGCCGACCATCACGCCGGCGAGCGCGAGCGCCGCGAGGCCGGAGAGCCGTGGGATGAGCAGGCCGAGTCCGCCGGCGAGCTCGAGCGTTCCCACGAAGTAGCGGAACCAGGTGCCGAGACCGATCCGGGCGAACTGACGGATCATCTCCTCCTGGAGGCCGAGCAGCTTGTTGATGCCGGCGAACACGAAGAGCGCCGCGAGAAGCACCTGGGCGGTCCAGAGCCCGATCGACGCCGCGCGGGATCGCCGGGCCGCGGCGCCGGCGCTGGCGGGGGAAGAGACCGGACGGGGGACCGGAAGAGCATCGGGGGCGGACGAGGCGAACGCATTCTCGGTCCGGGACAACGCGGTGACGGCCATGGTTTCTCCTTCCATTCGGAGCCGGGTCCCGGGCGATTTCGACCGGTTCGAATCCCTGACTCTGACCAGACGACGAAGCAGGGGCGGCCGGATCGACACCCGTGCGAAATTTTTTTGAATGCGGGGTCAGGCACGCATTTCGCCATTATTTGGTCGACCTCTAACCCTCCTCTGACCTTCCCCCCCTCTGACCTCTCCCCTCGTGACCCGGCGTTCCCGATAGGATCCCGCCGGAGGTCCGATGCCTTACCTGCTGATGATCATCGACGAGCCCGCGAAGAAGCCCGTCGTGTCCGCCGAGCAGGGCCGCCGGGCCTACGAGCGGATGAACGCCTTTTCCGACGGCCTCCGGGCTCGCGGTCTCCTCAAGGCGAGCGACGCTTTGAAGCCCGACTCCGAGGGCGTCCGCGTCGAGGTCCGCCAGGGCCGCCGGACGATCGTCGACGGCCCCTTCGCAGAGTGCAAGGAGATCGTCGGCGGCTTCTTCCTGATCGATTGCCCGACGAAGGAGCAGGCCGTCGCCATCGCGGGCGAGTGTCCCGCCGCGGAATGGTCGACAGTCGAAGTCCGCGAGGTTGGACGCTGTTGGGAAGAGGACTGAGGGAGAGCGCCCCGAAAATGGGAGACCTCTCCGCGTGACGCTCGTCCTTCACCCCTGGGAAACGTTCTGCGTGATCGTCGGCTCCTCGGCCGCGGCGCTCACGGGTCTCCAGTTCGTGGTGATCGCGCTCGGGGCGGAAGCCCGGGCCCTCGCCGCGGAAGACGCCGTGCAGGCCTTCGGCACGCCGACCGTGGTCCACTTCTGCTCCGTCCTGCTCATCTCCGCGATCCTCGCGACCCCCGGACACACGGCGGTCACCCTCGCCGCGTGCCTGTCGGTCGCCGGCCTCGGGGGGCCCGCGTACGCGTGCTGGGTCGTGCGTCAAGCCAGCCGGCAGACCGGCTACGTGCCGGTCTTCGAAGACTGGCTCTTTCACGCCGGGCTGCCCGTTTTCTCCTACCTCACACTGCTGGTCGCGGGAGCGACCGCGTTCCGGCGTCCGGACCCGGCGCTCTACATGACCGCGATCAGCTCGCTTCTCCTTCTCTTCACCGGCATCCACAACGCCTGGGACGCCGCGGTCTGGATGTCGGCGAAGAAAAGCGCCTCCGACGGAAAGCCGCCGGAAACGTAATCGCCGCCGGCCCTATTTCGCCGCCTCCCAGCTCGGCGACCCGACCTTCCACTGCCCGCCCTCCTCCTCCATCTCGACGGAGCCCGTCATAGCCTGACCATCAATCTTTCCAAAGACCCGGAGCGTCGCTTTCTTCCCGTCGAGCTTCACGGCCGTCAGACGGGGGTCGGTCGGGGACACGCTTTTCAAAAAGGACATGACGTCATTCGGAGGCCTTCCCTTCGTCTGCTGCTCCATCTGCTTGCGCGTCGCGCTCGACAGGGTCTTTACATAGGCGTCGTAGTCCCCGGCCGCGATCGCCCGGAGGGAGGCGCGATAGGCCTTGGCCTGAGGCGTCGCTTCGACGTTCGCGCCGCCGGCGGCCAGGGCCCCGAGAGAGAAGAAGAGAGAGAACGCCAGGGCGAATCCGACGCGGTTCAACGTTCGCATGGAAATCTCCTTTCGATGCAATGGACTTCTCCTGCCTGCGGATGCGCGCTCCGTTACGTCTTTCGAAGAACGAGAACCGCGGCGGCCATGAGCGCCAGCGCGAAGAGCGCGAGAACCCGGGGCGACAGCATGGGCACGGCCGATGCCGGGCCTCCTCCCGGCCCGGGTGTCGGGATGATTCCCGCCGGAGTCGCCGTCGCCGTCGGGAGAGGCGCCGTGGGGGTCGCAGTGGCGATGGGCCCGGAGGACGTCGGAGTCACGGTGACGACGGCCGGCGTGGTGGTCGGCGTCGGGGTCGGCAGGACTCCCGACCCGGACAACTTCGCCGCGAACGCATCGTCGGACCCGCCGCCGTGTGTGGCCTGAAATGGCGTCTGTGTCGGCCAGTTCAGCGAATCGGTCAACCCGACGACGTACGCGGCACCCGAGGAATCCACCGCGAGGCCAAATCCGACGTCGTTAGCGCTCCCTCCGAGAAAGGTCGAGTACACGAGGGCCGAACCCGCCGGGTTGAGCTCCGAGACGAAGGCGTCGGAAGCCCCCCCGCCAAACGCCGCCTGAACCGGATTGACCTGAGGGAGAACAGAAGAGGTCTGGCCCGCAAGGAAGGCGTTTCCCGCCGCGTCCGTTGCGATCGCGCGCACGTCCGTCGAGTTCCCGAAGTACGTGGAATAGATGAGCGCCGACCCGGCCGGATTGAATTTGGTCACGAATCCATCGTTCACGGCGCCGAGGTACGTGGCCTGAAAAGGGTTCACGGTCGGAAAGTTCGTCGATCTCGTGATGCCCGCAACGTAGACGCTTGCGGAACCGTCCACGGAGACTCCGAAAGCGTTATCAGTCCCGTTGCCGCCGAGGAACGTCGAAAACAACGCGGTTCCCGACGGATCGAGCTTCGTGAGGAAGGCGTCTTCGAAGCCGAAGCCGGAGCCGCCGCCGGACGTGGCCTGAAACGCGTTCAAGGTCGGAAAGCCGGTCGATGCGGCCCCGACGATATAGGCGTTTCCGAGGGAATCCGTCGCGACGGCTCGGGCGAAGTCGCCCCCGTTCCCTCCCAGGTAGGTCGAGTAGACGAGGGCGGATCCGGCGGCGTTGATCTTCGCGGCGAAGGCGTCGAAGAAGGAGCCGCCTCCAAAGGAGCCCTGGAACGGGTTCACCGTCGGAAAATTGGTCGAAATCGTGGAACCGGAGACGCAGGCGTTGCCGGAGGGATCGACCGCGATTCCGAAGATCTCGTCATTCCCGTTGCCCCCGATGTAGGTCGAGTAGAGAAGTGCGGATCCCGCGGCGTTCAGCTTGGTGACAAAGCCATCGACGCCGCCTCCGTTGGTCGCCTGGATCGGATTGACCGTGGGGAAGTCCGTCGAGGAAGTCTCACCCGCGACGTAAGCGTTTCCTGCGCCGTCGACGGCGATCGCGAGACCGAAATCCTGGTTGGTCGATCCGCCCAGATAGGTGGAGTAGACGAGCGCGGTGCCCGCGGCATTGAACTTCGTGACGAACCCGTCGGTGGCCCCGGACGCGTTGACGGACTTGAACGGGGCCTGAAGGGGAAAGTTCGCGGATCGCGTCTGTCCGGCGACGTAAGCGCTCCCCGCGGAATCCACGGCGACCGCAAACGCCTCATCGTCCCCCGCGCCGCCCAGATACGTCGAGTAGACCAGCACGGGGTCGATCCACAGCGGCCGTGCGCGGTCGTACCGGGCAACACGGAACCCGACCTCATGCGGTCCCGTCGGGACGTATCCGCCGGCAACCGCCTCGCGGACACCGTCGCGCTCCTGATAGATCACCGGCCTCTTCTGCACAACCTCGGCGCCGGAGACGGAAAGGCGGAGCGCGCCGGCCGGGTCGAGCGACAGCCCGGCGCCGGAGAAGCGCAGGCGGATTCGATCCGGCGAGCCGCCCGGCGCGACGACGAAGTCGTACTCGAGCTCGCGGGGATTTCCGTAGTAGACGAGGTCGATCCCGGGATAGACGCCCTCGTAGCGCACGCGCGCGAAGTGCGGCACGCCGGTCGTCCACCGGAAGGGATCGTTCCCGACGAAGTAGTTGGAGCGGCCCGGCAGCTCGTCCGTCCCTACGATTCGAGACGATTTCTCCGCACCCGCGAGCTCCATGCGGATCGGGGGACGCGTGTGGCCGGCGCCCCGGGGCGGGCGCAGGTCGAGGACCATTTCACCGGGTGTGAGAAACATCGCATAACCGGGTCCGCGCGACAGAAAGCGGACTCGGGAGTCCGCCTGGCCGCGGTTCTCCTCGAAGTGGAGCGGGAGTCTCCCATAGGCCTCGACGAGACGGGAGCGCGTGGCCGCGCTCCCCGCGGAGGCGTCGATGCCGGCCGGAGGCCGATTCTCCGCAAAGAGGAGAGAGGACGAAAGATTCGGGAAGCTCGAAACCGCAACCAGCGCCATTACGAACACTCGCCATGTCATGAAGGGTCCCCCTGCCCTCTCCATCACGACGAGATCGGGGAAAAGGGACACGAGACCGGAGAATTTCGCTGAGCTATCCTTCCCGGGATCGGAGCCAGAGCGATTGCGATGACCCAAACACCTCCCCCGGAAGGAGATCGCCCACCCGCCGGTCCGATCACGGATCTCCTGCGGGCGGTCGAGTCCGGAGACTCGAAGGCCGCGGAGGAGCTCTTTTCCGCGGTCTACGGGGAGATGCGGCGGATTGCCCGCCGTCAGCTTTCCGCGTCCGGCCGTCACGGGAGCCTCGACACGACCGAGCTCGTCCACGAGGCTTACCTGAAGCTTTCGCACGGTGCGCCCTGGTCGATCCGGGACCGGTATCACTTCTATGCCGCGACCGCCCGCGCCATGCGGCAGGTGATCCTGGACGACGCGAAGCGGAGGTTCCGAGGCAAGCGAGGGTCGGGACGGCCGGCGCTCGCGCTCGAAGACGTTCCCGACCGTCTTGCCCGCTCGGAGCGTCCCGAAGAGCTGATCGCCCTGGACGAGGCGCTGACACTCCTCGAGCACAGCGACCCGGAGCTCGCCCGGGTGGTCGAGTGGCGCTTCTACAACGGCCTCTCGATCGAGGACATCGCGCGCACACTCGACGTCTCCGAGCGGACGGTCAAGCGCCACTGGAAGATCGCCCGCGCGTTTCTCTTCAAGCAGCTGGCCGACTCCGCGCCGGGCGCCGCGCCATGACGGGATTTGCGGGTGGTCGGATGGGGGAGGCTGGGGCACTGTTCGAGGAGCTGTCGGGTCTGTCAGAGGAAGAGTCGCGGGGTCGGTTGTCGAAGCTTCGGGAGAGCGATGCGGAGCTGGCGTTGCTGCTGGAGGGGTTGCTGTCGGCCGACCGCGCGGCGGGGGATTTTCTGGAGGGGGGAGCGGCGGATTACGCCTCGCCGACGCTGGCGCGGGAATGGATGGGAGAGGGGACGGCGCCGGCGGACTCGTCCGCAGGGGAGTCGATCGGTCCGTACCGACTGATCACGTTGCTCGGGCGGGGCGGCATGGGCGAGGTGTGGGTGGCGGAGCGCACGGACGGGCAGTTCCAGCAGAGAGTGGCGGTGAAGCTCTTGAAGCGGGGGATGGAGTCGGAGGGGATCCGCCGCCGGTTCCTGCGGGAGCGGCAGGTTCTGGCACGGCTGGAGCATCCGCACATCGCGCGACTGCTGGATGGGGGGGCGACTTCGGACGGGCGGCCGTACTTCGTGATGGAGCTGGTCGAAGGCGAGCCGATCACCGAATACTGCGAGGCCCGCGACCTCGCGGTTGCCGATCGACTGCGCCTGATCGCGACGTGCGCGGAGGCGGTGGCTGTTGCGCATCGGCGCCTCGTCGTGCATCGCGACATCAAGCCGTCCAACGTGCTGGTGGACGCGGAGGGGCGGGTGAAGCTGCTGGACTTCGGGATCGCCAAGGTGCTGACGGACGACGATGGCGCACCGGGGGAGGACCCGTCGACGCGGATCGACGAGCGGATCCTGACACCGACGTACGCGGCGCCGGAGCAGATCCTGGGGGAGCCGGTGACGACCGCGACGGACGTGTACGGGCTGGGCGTCCTGCTGTACGAGCTGATGACGGGGTCGCCGCCGCACGAGAGGAAGACGACGTCGCCGGCGGCTCTCGCGGCGACGGTGGACCGGGAGACGACGGAGAGGCCGAGCCGGGCCCTGCTGGCGCGATCGGGGGCGGAGACGTCGCGGGAGAGTCGTCGGCGGTCGAAGCAGCTGGAAGGGGACGTGGACGCGATCGCGCAGAAGGCATTGCGGCGCGAGCCCGAACGGCGCTATGCGGGCGCGGCGGAGATGGCCGAGGACGTCCGGCGTCACCTCGCCGGTCGGCGTGTCGAGGCGCGACCCGACACGGTGCCGTATCGCGTGCGCAAGTTCGTGCGCCGGCATCGCGCCGGCGTCGTGGCCGCGGTACTCGTCTTTCTCGCATTGCTCGGAGGCCTGACAACCTCCCTCTGGCAGGCTCGCGTCGCGAAACAAGCTGCCCGCCGCGCCGAACGCATCCAGGAGTTTCTGGTTGCGATCTTTCAAGGTTCGGACCCCGTCATGGCCCGCGGCGATAAGGTCACGGCTCGCGAGCTTCTGGCCGCGGGAACGCGCCGCATCGGGACCGACCTGCGCGGTGAGCCCGAGGTTCAGGCCGCTCTCTATGACGCGGTCGCGCAGATCCAGCAGAGCCTCGGCGCTCTGCCGGACGCGCGAGTCCTCGCGGAACGCGCCCTCAGCGAACGTCGCCGGCTCTTTGGCGGCGAGGACCCCCGGACGATGCAGAGCCTCGTCACTCTGGCGAGTGTTCGCGCGGCGATGGCCGACGAGGTGGAAGCCGAGCGAGCACTTCGTGTCGCACTTCCACGCCTCGCAAACGCCTACGGGCCCGACAGCGACGAGACCATTCGGGCCAAGGAGATCCTTGCCGATGTTCTCGTCAACGAAGGAGCGAACGACGAGGCCCTGTCGCTCGCGGGCGAATTGCTCATCTCCCGGCGGCTTCGCTTCGGAGCCGAGAGTCCGGAGACCGCGAACAGCCTCCACCAGGTTGGCGTGATTCAGGAGGCGATGAGCCACTACGACGACGCGGAGAAATCGTATCGCGCGTCCAATGGGCTCCTCGACAGGACGCTGGGAATCGACGATCCCCGCGCGGCCAACGGACACGCCGCTCTCGCCGAGCTCCTCTCGTATCGCGGGCGACGCCCCGAGGCCGAGAAGGAATTCGCGATCACGCTCGTGTCGCAGCGCAAGAGCCTCGGTGGAAATCATCCCGATCTGGCGTCGACGCTCATCGACCTGGGCTTCCTCTACATGAATGAGCGCCGGTACGCCGAGGCGGACGCGGCGTTCGCCGAGTCTCTGAGGATCTATCGATCCTTGAATGACGGCGACGCCGCGAGCTCTCTGCGGGTGTGGGCCCTGTCGCTGATCGCTCAGGAGAAATACCCGGAAGCGCGACAGCGGCTCGACGAGTGCCTCGCAATCGCCCGGGCTCGCTATGGGCCCGGGCATCAGGTGACTCTGGCGGCACTCGGCAATCTCGGCGAGGTGCAGCTGAAGAGCGGCGAGCTCGGCGCCGCGGAAACGACGCTGCGGCAGGCGATCGCCGGTCTCGAGGAATTGTTCGGGCCCGAAGCGGACAATCTCCGCGCCCCGCTGAACGATCTCGGTGAAACGTTGCGCGCCCGTGGCCGGGTGGACGAGGCGATGGTCCTCCATCGAAGGGCGCTGGCCATCCAGCTCAAGGCGGTCGGCGCGGACAATCCATCGGTTCCCGGTACTCGTCTTCAACTCGCGCTCGATCTGATCGCGCAGCCGACGGCATCGCATCTCGCCGAAGCGCGGAGAGAGCTCGATCTCGCGATCGAACTGACGCGGAAGATCGACTCCGATCACCCGCGTCTGGACGAGATGCTTATGGCGAGCGGCCGCTTGGCCCGGGCCCAGAACGACAAGCCGCGTGCGCGCGGCGAGTTCCAGCAGGCTCTCGACCGGCTCCGGCGGCACCACGGCGAGAAGGACTCCCGGACGGCGGAAGCTCGCGCGGTACTGCGAGAGATCTAGGCGTGAACAAGGGGTCGGATTTAGCCCGGGGTCGGATGGGGGAGGCTGGGGCGCTGTTCGAGGAGCTGTCGGGGCTTTCGGTCGAGGAGGCGCGGGGTCGGTTGTCGAAGCTTCGGGAGAGCGATGCGGAGCTGGCGTTGCTGCTGGAGGGGTTGCTGTCGGCCGACCGCGCGGCGGGGGATTTTCTGGAGGGGGGAGCGGCGGATTACGCCTCGCCGACGCTGGCGAGGGAATGGATGGGAGAGGGGACGGCGCCGGCGGACTCGTCCGCGGGGGAGTCGATCGGTCCGTACCGGCTGATCACGTTGCTCGGGCGGGGCGGCATGGGCGAGGTATGGGTGGCGGAGCGCACGGACGGGCAGTTCCAGCAGAGAGTGGCGGTGAGCGACGGAGCTTCACCGAAGGTCGCTCGCGAACCAGCTGAAGTCCGACGGGCCGGGCAACCCCGCCGTCGCGGGAACCCGATTGCAACTCGCTCTCGATCTCCTCGCGAGACCGACCCCGGAGAATCTCCTTCAGGCGAGAGGCCTGCTCGACCAGGCCGTCGCGCTCCAGCGTCGTATCGACCCGGAACACCCCGGCCTGGACGACATGCTTCTCGCCTGCGGGAAGGTGGCACGCGCTCAGGGAGATCACGAGCGCGCCCGACGTGGGCTGGACGAGGCATTGGGCCGTCTCCGCCGTCACCACGGAGGCAAGGATTCGCGCACGGTCGAGGCGCGTGCTGCGCTCGCGTCGCTGTGACCGTGACACGGGTGCCGAGCGTCGGCGGGATGCCCGCCTTCGCACGCAATGGGCGCACGAGCGGGCGCCTCCGCGAACATGGGGGCCTTGGGAGAGTGCCGTAATCTCTGAGGACCGTTCGAAACGCCCCGGATCGTCAGACGTCGGCCCAGCGCCTCAACAGGTTGTGGTACACGCCGGTGAGCGCCACCGCGGCGGGATGGTCGTCGCGCTCACGATGGATCTGCTGCACCGCGAGATCGAGATCGAAGAGCAGGGCGCGCTCGCCGTCGTCGCGGACCATGCTCTGGACCCAGAAAAACGAAGCGATGCGGCTGCCGCGCGCGACCGGGCGCACGTAGTGCCGGCTGGAGGCGGGGTAGAGGACCATGTCTCCCGCCGGAAGCTTCACGCTGTGCGTGCCGAAGGTGTCTTCGATGACGAGCTCGCCGCCTTCGTACTCGTCCGGACCCGTGAGAAAGAGCGTCGCCGCGAGATCCGTGCGGATGCGGTGCGACGTCCCCTGGACCTGCCGGATCGCGTTGTCGATGTGCGTTCCGAAGTTCTCGCCCGCCTCGTAGCGGTTGAAGAGCGGAGGGAAGACCCGCTGCGGAAGCGCGGCGGAGATGAAGAGCGCATTGCCTCCCAGGCGATCGAGGATCATCTCGCCGAGCTGCACGGCGCGCGGGTCGGACTCCCGCAGCTGGCGGTTCATCTTCGCGCGCGCGGACTGGTGCCCGGCTGTCGCGCGGCCGTCGACCCACTCCGCGGCGTCTAAGATCGTCCGCGCGGAGCGGACCTCTTCGGGACTCAGGAGACCGGAGATGGGCAGCAGCATTTTTTGCCCGTCAGAAGCGGAAGTCGATACCGAGCAGCGCCGAGCGGCCCGGGCCCGGGACGATGTGGGCGGGATGGACCTGGTCGAAATACTCGCGGTCCCCCGCGTTGAAGACGTTGAGGCGCAGGGCGATCCGGTCCGAGAGGGGATATTTCGCCATCGCATCGACCGTCCAGTAACCGGGTACTTCCTTCCGTCGCCCCGTCACGGGATCGAACGGTACCGTCGAGCTCGCCGCGCGCGCTCCGACGTACTGGCCCCCGGCACCGAGCTCGAGTCCCCACGGAAATTCGTAGACGTTCCAGACGGAGAGCGTGTGCCGGGGGACGTTCGCGAGCGGGGATCCGATCGAGGCGGGATAGAAGCGGGACGAGATCACCTCGCTGCCCAGGAGCGCGTAGCTCGCCTGGACCCTCCACCGGTCGGTCACGCGTCCGCTCGCGTCGAGCTCGAAACCGTCGACCCGGTGATTGCCGGCCAGGATGTTCAAGAGCGGATTGTTCGGATCCGGCTCGCGCGCGCCCGTCTTTTCGGTCCGAAAGATCGCGGCGCGGAACGAGAGGCGGCCTCGGCTTAGCTCCCACTTCGTGCCGACCTCGAAGGTTCGGTTCTTCTCCGGCGCGGTGCCCGCGGTCGCCGTCGAGAGAGCGAGCGACTCGGCGGACGGATTGAACGAGGTTCCGAAGTCGAAGTAAACGCTGCCGCTTCTGCTCGGCTTGTAGACGACGGCTCCGCGCCAGCTCGGCATCTCGTCGACGCGGGAGAAGGCGGCGGCGGGGGCGACCGACTGCGTGTAATCGGCCTGGAAGCGGTCCCATCGAAGCCCGGCGGTGAGATCCCACTTCTCGCTGACGTGGACCGTGTCCAGGACGAACGCGGCGTACGTGACCGCCTCGGTGTGGACGCGGGAAGTGACGGACGGGGTGCCCGTGAAGGGCTGCGAGGTGTCCGGATGGGAGAGGCTCGTCGTCGGGACTTCGGCGAACGCGAACCGGACGGGCTCGGAAGTCTCGCGCCCGGCCTCGAGGCCCGCGACCAGCGTGTGGCGCAGCGCTCCCGTCTCGAAGCGTCCCGTCACGTTCAACTGGTCGGTGAAGTAGCTCTCGAAGCTCCGAACGGCGATCTGGTTGCGATTGACGATGATCTGGTCGATCGGCGTCGACGGAACGACGGAGGCGAGGACGCGCGCTTCGGTCACCTGCACGTCGCGCGAGTACTTCGCATAGCGCGTCTGGTTCGTCACAGTGACGGCGTCGCCGAAATCGTGGTCGGCGCGCAGAGTTCCGATGTCGACGCCAGTCCGGATCTCGTTCGCGTCCCGGAACCCGTAGTAATTCTCGCGCCGCACGGGCGCCGGCGCGTCGAAGAGCCAGGGGATCCCGTAGTCCGGTATGTCGTCGGCCGACTGGTGAAAGTACTGGGCCGTGACGCGTGTGGCGGTCCCGAGTCCGAGCGCGAGTGAGGGCGCGATGCCGAACCGCCGGTTCTCGGCGACGTCGCGGCCCGCGACCTGCGAATCGTTGGCCATCACGTTCAGCCGGAACGCGGCCCCGGTCCCGAGGCCGGGAAGAGGCTCCTCGAGGTCGGCGGTCGCGCGGCGGGTCCGATCCGTTCCGAACGAGATGTTGCCGGCGGCGAAGCGTTCGAGCGCAGGCGTTTTGCTCTCCTGGTTGACGACTCCTCCGGTCGACCCCCGGCCGAACGTGACGGAGGAGGGTCCCTTCAGCACTTCGACTTCCTGGATGTCGAACGGATCCCGGTAATAGCTGCCGAAATCCCGCACGCCGTCGATGAAGATGTCGTTGCGCGCCGAGAAGCCTCGCACGGTGAGGTTGTCCCCCTGGGCGCCGCCCTCGCCCGCCGCGAGGCTGATTCCGGCGACGTTTCTCAGGGCGTCCCGAAGTGTCGTCGTTCCGCGCTCGTCCATAACCTCTCGATCGACGACGTCGATCGACTGGGGGGTCTCCAGAAGCGGCTCCGTGAACTTGGGCGAGGAGACGGCGGCGGACGGCGCCGTGACCTCCACGCTC
This sequence comes from Acidobacteriota bacterium, assembly GCA_039933215.1. GTDB lineage: Bacteria > Acidobacteriota > Thermoanaerobaculia > UBA5066 > Gp7-AA6 > JALYUA01. Next base: position 31,274 of record JBDTOO010000014.1, on the reverse strand, counting down.
TCCCGGGCGGCCTCGAACGAGACGGCGGCGTTCTGCGGCGAGGTGAACCGGTGGGAGAGACCCATGCCCGCCAGCAGCTGCTTCAGGGCGAGGTCCGCGGTGTAGATGCCCGAGACCCCGGAGGACATCATGGCGAGTATTTGCGGGTCGGAGGTTTCGACGCGCACGCCCGTCTGGGCCGTGAACGCCCGGAGGACCTCGGAGAGCGGCCCCTGCGGAATCTGGAAGCGCCGGACCGGCATCGTCCGGACGGCGCCCGGCCCGCCGGCGGAAGGCGTGGCGAGGCCCGGCGGTTCGGCCGCGTCGGCGCCGCGCGCCGCGCGGCCGCCGAGGGCGGTGTACGCGACGAGAGTTCCGGTCGCCATCCAGGCGGCGCGACCGCGGGCTCCGACGGCCGAGGCACGCGTCGCGCGCGCCGGTGCGCGTTTCATGACGCGATCCTCCGCATCGCCGGGCGACGTCCCTGCGCCGCGCGCGCGGGCGAGAGAAAGCCGACCTCCCCGGGCTCGAGGGGTTCGGCTTCCCGCATGGACGAGCCGGACCGCCGGTTTCGGATCCATCGCGCGAAACGCCGGAGGGCGAGCGAGAAGCCCGTCCAGACGAGCACGGCCGCGGCGAGGCTCGCCGCCGCGGCCAGTGTCTGTCCCGTCGCGCCCAGCGCCTCGCCGGTGTGCGCTCCGCGGATCCAGGAGCGGATCCTGCGGCCGGCGCTCGCGTTTTCGTACGGAACCCAGGAAGCCACGCTTCCGTCGGGCGAGAGCGACAACGCGGATCTCGCGAACGGATTCGCGCTCGTACCCTCCTCGATCGAGAAAGTCGCGGAGTCCCCCGGTCCTGAGGGAAGGCGAAGCGTGATCGATCGCCACGCGGCCGTCTGGCGGGCCGCCCGCTCCCACTGAGGATCGAGCGTCGGGGCCCACCGGGTCGGCGCGTGGCGGCGGGAGCCGGGATCGGACGACGCACGCTGGCGCGGGACCCGGCGCGCATCTTCCGCAGCCGGGGGCGCGGTGCCCGCCAGCCGGTAGACGAGATCGTTGGCCCACCGGTAGGACATCACGACGCCGGTTCCGGCGACGACGACGAGGACAAGGGAGGACCAGAAGCCGAGGACGTTGTGCCAGTTGTAGTCGCGCGCCCTTCCCGAGAGTCCCGGCTGGAAGAGCGCCGCCGGGCGGACCGCGGCGCGCCGCCACCGGCGCGGCCACCAGAGGAAGAGGCCGGTGAGGGCGAGTGCGAGAAATCCAGCGTTGCAGGCGCCGGTGACGGCGCGTCCCGCCGGACGCCGCTCCTCGGACGCGCCCAGCCAGCGGTGAACGCCCGTCACGGCTTCGATCGCCCGGCGCACGCCTTCCGCACCCGCTCCGAGAATCCGCCCCGTGTGGGGATCGACGAACATGCGCCCCTGGCGTGCGAAGGCGACGACCGCCGAAGCGTCCGGCGCGGAGCCGATCGTGATGGACGTGGCGCGTGCGCCCGGCACAGCCGCCTGCGCGAGGTCCACGAGTGTGCCCGCGGGGAGTTTCTCGGGCGAGGGGGCGACCCGGCGGACCGGGCCGTCCGCCGCGCGCTGGATGCCGGGCGCGAAGGAGAGCAGGGCGCCGGTCACGGCCATGACGGCGATGACGGCCCCGCAGAGGATCCCGAGTGGGAGATGCACCCAGAACACGAGAGTCCGCATCGGCGCCGGCTCCTTGATACCGGACTGAGACTCAGTCTCAATCGCAATGGGCGGAGCATAGGCGACCGGCCGCCGGCGAGTCAAGCCGTTTCGGAGACGGGCGCGCGGCCCGCCGGAACGTCTCTGATGGCGAATTCCCGCGTGTTTCGTGGTGTCCGGCGCCGCGGGCGGGCAAATCGCGCCGGGGCGGCCCACCCCGACGGCGTTCCGCGGTCGGGGGCCGGCCGATCGGGGCTACTCGTCCCGGAGAGCCCGAATCGGGTCGATCCGCGCCGCGCGCAGCGCCGGGACGAGGCAGGCGACGAGGGCGACGGCGGCGAGCAGCCCCGCCACGGCGGCGAGCGTCGCGGGATCGGCCGCGGAGATCCCGAATACGAGACTCGCGAGTCCCCGGCCGAGCGCGAGCGCGGCGGCGAGTCCGATGACGATGCCGATCAGAGCGGGCCGCATCCCCTGGAACACGATCAGGCGGAGCACGTCTCCGACCCCCGCGCCGAGCGCCATGCGGATGCCGATCTCGCGCCCGCGATGGCGCACGGCGTATGACAGGACGCTGTAGATGCCCACCGCGGCGAGAACGAGCGCGAGCGCCGCGAAGCCTGCGAGCAGCACCATGCCGAGCCGCTGGCGCGACAGGGAAGTCGCGACCAGGTTGTCCATGGATCCGACCTGGAGGACGGGCTGGTTCGGGTCGAGCTCATGGACGGCGGCGACGGCGGCGGGGCCGATCCCGGCGGTGCGGCTGCGAATCGCGAAGTCCATGCCGAGCCCCGGGATCTGCGAGAGCGGCTGGTACATCGCGGGCACGGGCTCCGGGTGCTCGAGGCCGCGCAGCTTGACGTCGCCGACGATCCCGATCACTTCGCGCGATTTGTCCGGAGCGAAGGCGGCGAAGAGGCGCTTGCCGATGGCGTTTTCGTTCGGCCAGAATCGCTTCGCCATCGCTTCGTTGATGACGATGACTCCCGTGGTGGTCGCGGTGTCGGCCGAGGTGAAGAGGCGGCCGCGGCGCAGCGGGATGCGCAGCGTCCGGAAGTAGTCGCCGGCGACCTGCGCGGTGACGACGTTCGGCTGCTGGGAGACTTCGAGAGGCGGCCGGCCCTCGATCGCGATCGGCCAGTTCTGTGTTCCGGTCAGCGGCAGCTCGCTCGTCGCGCCGACGGACTCGACGCCGGGCAGCGCGCGCACGCGCTCGAGGACGCGCTCGAAGAAGAGCGCGGCGCGCGCCCTCTCCTCCTCCTTCACCTTCGGCAGCGAGATCGACATGGTCGTGATGTTCTTCGGATCGAAGCCCGGATTCACGCGTTGGAGCAGCCACAGGCTGCGGATGAGGAGGCCCGCGCCGATCAGGAGCACGAGGGAGAGGGCGACCTCGGCGACCACGAGGATGCCGCGCGTGCGGTTGCCGCCGGAATCGGAGTCCGTCCGCCCGAGCCCCTGTTTCAGGGAGTCCGCGAGATTCGTGGTGGTTCCCTTCCACGCCGGCGCCAGTCCGGCGAGGACACCCGTGAGGACTGCCACCACGAGCGTGAAGACGAGCACCGGAGCGCTCAGCCCGATCTCCGCGGAGCGGGGGAGCTGGTCCGCCAGGAACGCGACGATCGCGTTCATGCCGAATTTCGAGAGGAAGAGCCCGAGGCCTCCTCCGATCAACGAAAGGAGAAGGGCCTCCGCGACGAGCTGGCGGAGCAGCCGCGATCGGCTGGCCCCGAGGGCGCTCCGGACCGCGATCTCCTTTCGTCGCGCGAGCGTGCGGGCGAGCATGAGGTTGGCGACGTTCGCGCAGGCGATCAGGAGGACGAAGGCGACCGCCGCGAGCAGCACGAGAAGGAGCGGCCGGACTTCGCCGACGCGGGCTTCGCGCAGCGAGACGACGGCGGCGCCCCACCCCGCGTCGTCCGCCGGGTACTGGCGCGCCAGCCTTTCGGAGACGAGGTTCATTTCCGCCTGCGCGCTCTTCATGTCCACGCCGTCTTTCAGGCGCGCGTAGACGACGTCGTTGTGGTTGTTGCGGACGGCGCGCTCTTTCGCGTCCCAGGCAGCCGGGACCCACACGCGGGCGAATTCCGGGTTGGTCGCGTCGGGCCCCATCACCCCGACGACGCGATAGGGCCGGTCGTCGAAGCGGATCTCCCGCCCGACGATCGAGGCGTCCCCACCGAACCGCGACTTCCAGAAGGAGTGAGTGAGGACGACCACGTTGCCGGCGCCGGGCACGTTCTCGGCGGGGGTGAAGGTCCGGCCGAGAATCGGGCGCGCTCGAAAGACGGAGAAGAAATTCTCGGTGACCCTCGCGGCGGGGACGGCCTCCGGCGCGCCGCCTCCCGTCAGGTTGAGACTCGCGTAGCCCGTGGCGCCCATCTTGTCGAAGACGTGCGTCTGCTTCTCCCAGTCGATGAAGTTCGCCGTGGAGACGGAAAACGTCTTGAGCCCGGGGAAGGCGTCGGCCGGCGGCACGTGCCACACGACCACGAGCCGGTCGGGGTTCGGATAGGGGAGCGGCTGGAGCAGCACCGCGTGCACGACGCTGAAGATGGCGGTGTTGGCGCCGATCCCGAGCGCCAGAACCAGGATCGCGGCGACCGCGAACGCGGGACTCTTCGCGAGCAGGCGTAACCCGTGGCGAAGGTCCTGAATCAGGCTGGTCATGGGCGATGGCCCTCCGGCCTTCCGGAATGGCAATCCCGCTGCCAGCGGGCTGCCCCGGCAGAATCGCTGTGCCAGAAAGACTTGGGTGCCGGTTTGGCCGTTTCCGGCCCGGATCCGTGTCCGTATTCGAGAACCAGCGTGCGAAAACGAACACCAAACATTTTTCGCCGATCCCGACCATCCGCTCGCAACGTGAGGAGTCTCCCGACCGAAGGGAGGGAGGAGCTCACGTTGCGGGAGCCGGAGCGGTCGCGCAGCGAACGCGGAGGCGAAGGCAGGGAGGAGCCTCACGTTGCGGGAGCCGGAGCGGTCGCGGCGCGACCGCGGAGGCGACGGTCTACAGCCCGAGATCGGAGAGTCCCGGGTGGTCGTCCGGCCGGCGGCCGAGCGGCCAGCGATAGAGCCGCTCCGATTCCGGGATCGGATGGTCGTTGATGCTCGCGTGCCGCACGCGCATGAGCCCGTCGTCCGCGAACTCCCAGTTCTCGTTTCCGTAGGAGCGGAACCAGTGCCCGGAATCGTCGTGCCATTCATAGGCGAAGCGGACGGCGATGCGGTTGTCGCCGAAGACCCAGAGCTCCTTGATCAGGCGGTAGTCGAGCTCCTTCGCCCACTTGCGCTTCAGAAACGCGACGATCTCCTGCCGGCCCTTCGGAAACTCGGCCCGGTTTCTCCACTGCGAGTCCGGCGTGTAGGCCAGGGACACCTTCTCGGGGTCGTGCGAGTTCCAGCCGTCTTCCGCGAGACGGACCTTCTGCGTGGCGGTTTCTCGAGTGAACGGAGGCACGGGTGGACGTGTGGACATGCTTCCTCCTTTTCTCTTTTCGGATCCTCTAAGCCTTTTCCCACCGCTGCAATGGAAAGGTTCGAAATGGACGTCTGATGTGTTCCGGCCAACTCGTCCATCCGCTCGCAACGTGAGGAGTCTCCCGACCGAAGGGAGGGAGGAGCCTCACGTTGCGGGAGCCTCACGTTGCGGGAGCCGGAGCGGTCGCGGCGCGAACGCGGAGGCGACGGCTCAGATGTCGACCGCGATGTGCAGCCACTTGCCCTGGCGAAAGCGGATGACGGAGAGAAGCGCCCGCGTCGAGTGGCCGAGCACGATCGCCAGCCAGATGTCGGCGGGCTGCAGGCCCCGCGTCGCCTGGAGGATGGCGCACAGCCCGATCGGAACCGCGATCTGGGAAATGATCGAGATGTAGAGGGGGCTTCGCGTGTCGCCCGTGCCCTGCAGACCGCCCGTGTAGCTCAATGCCACCGTGATGAAGAGGCCCGACAGGCTCAGGTACTTGAGCAGCTCGGTCCCGATTGACGTGACGAGCGGTTCCGTCAACCCGAAAATCCCGAAGAGGTGCTGGGGGATCGTCAGGAAGAGCGCCCCGATCAAGACCGCCACGCCGAGCCCGATCCACGAGGCGACCTTGACCCCCTGCATCGCGCGCTCGGGCTTTCCCGCCCCGAGGTTCTGACCCGCGATCGTCGCGGAGGCGCCCATGAGGCCCACGGACGTCCAGGTGATGAGCGAGAAGAGCTCCGTATAGCCGACGGCGAACGCGGCCTGCGCCGCGGCGCTGTGCTGCAGCGAGCCGATGAACCGGAGAAGCAACACGCCCGCGATGTTCATCGCGATGCCCTGGACGCCCGTCGGAAGGCCGAATCGAAAGAGCGAGCGGATCACGGTGAAGTCGGGCTTCAGGTCCATGCCGCGATGGAAATGGATCACCGATCCCGGCGCAAAGAACTTCCACACGCCATAGACGACCACGATCGTGCTGCTCGCGATCGTGCCGAACGCCGCGCCGACCGTCCCGAAGCGCGGGATGAGCACGACGTTGAAGATGACCGTCAGCACGGTCATCGCCACGCCGAGCCGCAGCGGCGTGCGCGGGTCGCCGGCCGCGCGGAACGCTCCGCTCAACATGAAAAACATCATCATGCCGAAGATCCCGAGGAACATCGCGCGGAGAAAGGGCAGCGCCTGCTTCTGGACCTCGGGCGCCGCGTGGACGACGTTCAGCAGTGTCGGCGCCGCCAGGTATCCCACGGCCGCCATCAGCAGAGAAAGGCCGATCGCGGTCAGGAACGCCTGGTAGACCACGCGGTTGACCTTCTCCGGCTGGTTCGCGCCCGCGAACCGCGCGACGAGGACTGCCATCCCGGTGAAGAGAGAGCTGATGAAGACGATGACGACAATGATGATCTGCCAGCTCACCCCGATCGCCGCGTTGGCGGCGTAGCCGACGTAGTGACCCACCATCGCGTGATCGACGATCCCCTGGAGGCCCGCGATCGCGTTCTGAAGCATCGTCGGCCACGCGAGACGCCAGACGGCGGCACCGAGGGGGCCCTCCACGATCGACCGGTCGAACCTCTGCGCCGGCCTCGGTGAGGCCTCGTCTGCGGGGACGCTCGGGATCGCGGCGGGGTCCGGGATGGCGACGGCGCCGCGCGCGGGCTTTCTATCGAACACGCCGGGACGCCTCGCTCCGACCGCTCGAGGGGGTCGGGTATTCCGAAGAGCGTTGTGGGCTCCGGGCCATCGGTCCGCTCCTTCCTCTGGAATTCGACATTGCTAACGCCGGGGGATCGGCCGGGGATTCCGCCGATTCGACCTCACGAAAAGAATCCCGGCCGGCCGATCCGCCGCGCTGATGCGCCCGCCGGGGCGTCAGCGGTACGAGACGCGGAGCGCCAGGCCGACGTCCGCGCGATCTCCGGCCGCGGCGAGGTGCTCCGTGATGAGCATGCGCGCGGTCCAGCGCGAAAAATCGCGATCCAGTCCGAGGGCGAACTCGGCTCCCATTTTCGACACTGCGTCGAGGTCCTCGCGGTGGAAAGGACTCTGTTCGACCGTCACGGAGGCACCGATCCGGGTCTTCGAGCCGAAACGGCGCGTGGCCCCCAGGAGGACGCGGCCGAAAGGGGCGGTCGAGACGTCGACGGGAGCCTTCCACGCTCCGGGGACGACGACTCCGGCCTCGGCCTGCAGGCGCCACTTCGCCCCTGTTTTCGCGGCGAAGAAGAGGGCGCCCGCGTCCCAGCCTCCCGACCCGTTGAAGTCGCCGGCTCGCCCGGTCGGCGCCTTGACCGAGACGTCCAGACCCCAGGAGCGGCCGGACTCGCCGCGCGGCGGCCGCCATCCGAAGGACGCGACGACGTCGCCCGGACCGGACGACGGGGAGCCCGACGAGAACGAGAGCGGCCCATGCGCCGGCTGCGTCATGACGACGAAGGAGCCGCGCGGGAAGTCGGAGCGGCCCGCCTGGGAGAGCCCGAAGATGCGGTGGAACTCGCCCACGAAGCGGTCTCCCGTGAACGCCTCGTGCGAGACGTAGGGGATCTCCAGCGACACGAACGTCGTCCGCGTCACTCCGACGCGGGCGGCGAGCGCGGAGCGCAGGACGTCTCCGTCCACGAACCAGGCGCGCTCTTCCGGAAAATCGCGATGGATCCTCTCCGCTTCGTCCCGCCGAAAAGCCGTCCCCCGCGGGCCGAGCAGCTCGTGGTACAGCACCGGGTGCCAGCTGTGCGAGAAGCTGTTGGCGTATGCGCTCTCGATCGACCATTGCAGGCGACCGGGGGCGGGAAGATCCGGGTTCGCCGGTCCGAACGCCAGCAGCGGCACGTGCAGGACGTACAGGCTGCGCTGTCCGAACGCCGGTCCCCAGGAGTGCGCCTCTCCGTCCGCCTGCGCGCGCGCCGAGCCCGCGAGGAGGAGCGCGGTCAGTCCGACTGAGAGTCTGGTGGCGGCGTGTCTCAGTCGTCCTCCGTCGGCGCGGTATCATACCGGCCACTTTCCAGCGCCGCACAGACGAGTCGCCGAAATCTCCGCGGAGGAAATTCATGATCCCGTTCCAGGAATGTCCTTGCGGGAAGATCGCGCCCGGCGATTCCCGCCGCTCTCGCGCGGCGGCCGTCTGTCTCGGCCTTCTCCTCTCTTTTCTCGGCGCGGGGCGGCTCCGCGCGCAGGCGCGCCCCGGCTCGATCGAGATCGGCGGCGGGATCGGACGTCTGCACGGAGGCGAGCTCGCCCGAGGCAGCAACGTCTATTTCGACCAGCGCGTCGCGGTCGACGACGAGAACCTCCACGGATTCTGGGTGGGCGCGCAAATCACCCGCGAGTGGGGCATCGAAGTCGAGGTGCGCCGCACGCCCACGGTCTTGATCGAGCCTCAGGACGGGGTCTTCCCGACCGAGGCCACGGTCGCCGGCCTCGATCTGGCGACGATCGAGCTCGTCGGGCATCGCTCGTTTCAACTCGGCGCCTTCTCGCCCTACCTCGCGTTCGGCGCCGGGGTCGCCAACCTGGACATCAACGTTCCCGACCGCTCCGTGCGCGATTCGAACCGCCTGACTCTCTGCGCGGCGATCGGCGGTCGTTACTACGCCGCGCGCTGGGTCGGAGTCCGCATCGACGTCCGAGGCCGCGGGACCTACCTGGGCGCCCGGCGGCTTCAGGAGGACCGCGGGACGTTCGACTCGGGGCGGTGGCTCGGCGGGGCCGAGCTCGCGGCGGGCATCTTCGTCGACTTCGGAGGCCAGTGAGGACGGTGGGGGAGCGGGGCGTAACCGCTCGCTGCAACCGCTCGCTTCCCGGTCACTCCTCGACGAGCTTCCTCAACCGGTCGAGCGCGCTGTCCCACCGCTTCGAGACGCCGTCCAGATAGCGGGCGGCGTGATCGAGCCCGGCGCTGTCGAGCTCCCAGATTCGCTCGCGGCCCCGGCGGGAGCCGCGGACGAGCCCGGCGCGGGCAAGAACGCCGAGATGTTTCGTAATCGCCTGGCGCGTGACGTCCGATCCGCTGGTGAGCCGGACGATCGACTGCGGTCCGCCGGACGAGAGGCGAGCGACGATCGCGAGGCGGGTCTCGTCGCCGAGGGCGAAGAAGACCGGCCCCGCTTTCGCGAGGCCAGCCGCCGCGGTCCTAGGAAGCGACATGCCGCTCGATGTTACGGAGCTGTCCGGCCCAGCCGCGGTCGTTTGACCGGAACGCCTCGGCGCGCCGCGCCGCGGGGACCCGGTCGAACCCGGATTCGGTCACGGTGAGCTCGGTGCCTGCCCCCCCGTCCGTGTCCTCGAGCGTGAACTCGACCAGCGTCGTCGGCTCCGCCGAATAGTCGACGCCGGGATCGGTCGCGTTGGGATGCCAGCGGAAAGAGAAGACGCGCTCGGGCTCGATCTTCTCGATCCAGATCTCCACCCGGAGGTGGTCGTATCCGGAGATCGTGATCTGTCCCCCCACGCGCGCCCCCGGCGAGAATGCGCTCTCGAGCTGTACACCGAACCACGATCCGAACTCCTTCGCGTCGGCGATGGCGCGCCAGACGCGGGAGCGCGGAGCGCGAAGGACGATCTTCTTTTCGATGCGGTCTGTGCTCATATGCAACCTCCAGATTGCATACTACGTCCGGCCGGGAGCAAATGGCAACCTGGAAGTTGCTGATGGGCGAGCATCACTTTCGGCAGCGCCGTCGCAGAACGGCGGAAACGACGCCGGACCGTTCGGCGGGGGAATCGAGTCAGGGCACCCACTGCCAGAGCACGTGTGGCGGCACAGGCCGGTAGTCGGCGTAGTTCTCGATGCTTCCATTCGGGCGAGGCTGCTGCGCGACGAGAACCAGCTGGTTCATCTGCTCCCAGACCCAGCTCTTTCCCGCCTTCGGGATCGTCGCGTGCTGCAGGACGAGGCCGAAACGGCCGTGACTGTCGGGCACTCCGTCCGGGAGAGCGACGGATGTCCCCGGAAAGCCCCACGCGTTGTTCCACTTCAGGCGCACGGGAACGCCGGGCCGGAATCCGAACCCCACGACCTTGACGGAGGACGAGACCGTCTGGGGCGGGTGGCCTGCCGGCGCGGGTTGGGTCGTCACGACGATCTCGGTCACCGCGACCGTCGGAGCCCAGGCATCCCACGCGAGGGCGTAGATCTCCCGCGCGGCGTCGAACACCTGCGCCGGGTTCTTGCGCACGGTGGGGGCGAAGTTGGTGAAGACGCCGAGGAACTGCTCGATCGTGACGTCAAAATTCCGCCCCTGGACTTCGATCCGCGGAGTCTCCTCGATGCTCGTCGATTCGGGGCCACGCTCGTCCATATCGGCTCCTTGCTGCTGTGTCGAAGACTCGCATTGGACCAGATATCCGAAGCGACGCCAAGCCGGAACATGAGCCCGCCGGGGGAGACCTCCGACGGGAGGCCTCCCCCCTGCGGCACCGGCGTCAGGAGGTCTTCGGCTTCGGCTTCCAGAGCGCGAGCATCGCTCCCGTCGGATCGACGAGGATACTCATCCAGCCGACGCCGGGCACCTCGGTCACGTCCTTCATGATGGTGGCGCCGAGCGACTTCGCCTTCTTCGTCGATGCCCCGATGTCGTCCACGTCCACGTAGGCGAGCCACGCGGAGGGGCCTTTCGGATCGGGGTGCCGGAGCATGCCGCCGCCGGTTCCCGTTCCCGGCTGGATCATCGTGTAGGTGCCCATCGGGCCCATCTGAACGTCCTCGAGATTCCAGTCGAAGAGGTCGCCGTAGAACTTCTTCGCCTTGTCGAGGTCGGTCGTGTTGAGCTCGACGTGCACGAATGGGTTGCCCATGTCGGTCTCCCTTCTGCCCGAGGCCCCATGCCTCGTGCGGCGGCCTGCGAGCATTCATGGCGCCTGCCATCCGGACGAGCCCCGGCCCGTCCCCGGCGCTCAGGCTGGGGCGAAGTCTTTGCCCTGTAACGAGTTGGGAAATTTCGTCCGAAATCGGTTTCACCGTGTCGATTTCGCCGACGCTCAGCCGACGTATGAGTAGAAGAGGGGACGAGCCGGGCGCGACCGTCCGGCAAGCGACTCGGAATACGAAGGGGAGGACGAAATGAAATTCATGGTGATGGTCAAGGCGGACAAGAACTCGGAGGCGGGGGTTCTTCCGGACGAGAAGCTCCTGGCTGAGATGGGGAAATTCAACGAAGAGCTCGCGAAGGCCGGCGTGCTACTGGCAGCCGAGGGGCTCCAGCCGAGCTCGAAAGGCGTGCGGGTGCGGTTCTCCGGTTCGAAGAGGACCGTGATCGAAGGACCTTTCGCCGAGACGAAGGAGCTCGTGTGCGGATTCTGGCTCCTCCAGGTGAAGTCGAAGGAGGAGGCGATCGAGTGGATCAAGCGCGTGCCGAATCCGTCACCGGGGACCGAGTCGGAGATCGAGATCCGGCAGATATTCGAGGCGGAGGATTTCGGCGCCGAGTTCACACCCGAGCTGCGCAAGCAGGAGGAACGGATCCGAGCGCAGGTCGAAGAACAGCAGAAGAAGAAGTAACCGCGGACGCCGCGGGATCGAGACGGGGACGGATAAGGAGAAGACGATGCGATTCATGATGCTCTACAAGCCCGGCCACGAAACGGACGCTCCGCCGACCGAGCAGGAGATGGCCGCGATGGGTCAGTTGATCGAGGACATGGCGAAGACCGGCGTTCTCGTGACGGCCGACGGACTTCAGCCGAGCTCCCGGGGCGTTCGGGTGCGGATCTCCGGGGACCATTTCACGGTCACGGACGGACCGTTCGCCGAGACCAAGGAGCTGGTCGCCGGATACGCGATCGTCCAGGTGAAGTCGAAGGCCGAGGCAGTCGAGCTCGCCCGGCGCTTCCTCCGGGTGGCGGGAACGGGCGAGTCCGAGATCCGCGAAATGCACGACGCTGCGGCATTCTGAGACCACACGACACGACGAAGGGACCGGCGGAGGGAGAACGCGGCGATGCCACGAGAGGAAGAGACGCCGAGAAGGAGATGAAAATGCGATTCATGATGCTGATGATCCCGAAGGGGTACGAAACGGCGAAGCCGGGAACGATGCCGGACGCCGCGAGCGTGGCCGCGATGATGAAGTACAACGAGTCCCTCCAGAAGGCCGGGGTGCTGGTCGCCCTCGACGGCCTCCATCCGCCGTCGGAGGGCGCGCGGGTCTCGTTTTCCGGAGGCCAGGCGCGGGTGACGGACGGTCCCTTCGCGGAGGCGAAGGAGGTCCTCGGGGGCTACTGGATGATCGACGTCCCGTCCAAGGCGGACGCCGTCGCATGGGCGTCCCGGTGTCCGGGGTCCGATAACGAGGTCATCGAGGTCCGCCAGGTCCAGGAGATGTCGGAATTTCCTCCCGACGTGCAGAAGGCGGCGGAGGGCTTTACCGAGATGCAGAATCGATCCGGCCGGCGCGAAAAGCCGTGACGGCGTCCGCGGGACGGGAGCTCGAATGAAATACCTCTGCATCTGCCACTACGAGACGAGGAAGTACGAGGCGCTGACTCCGGAGGATCTCGAGGAGCTCGGGAAGGAATGCGCGCCCCACGATGCGGCGCTTCACGGCAGCGGACATCTGGACCTCGTCGGGTCCCTCGCCCTTCCCTCCGAGTCGCGGACGATCCGGCCCGGTGAGAGCGGTCCCCGCGTGACGCCGGGTCCCTACGCGCAGACGCCGGAGCCCTTCGGTGCGTTTTTCGTGATCGAAGCTCGGGATCTCGACGAAGCCGTCGCCGTGGCGTCGAATCACCCCGGCGCGCACCTCGGCCGATTTCTCGGCGGAGGCATCGAGGTGCGCCCGATCGAGTCTTTCGAGCGGCCCGGGAAGTGACGGCGAATAACGCCCGTCCCCGATTCGACCCCGGGGCATGGCGCGAGGGGAGGGCGCAAGAGAAAGAAGTCGATGCTCTAATCGGGAGCCGTGACGACTTCCGACACCCATCGCGCCATCGACGCCGTCTGGCGGATCGAATCGCCGAGGCTGATCGCCGGGCTCGCCCGGATCGTTCGCGACGTCGGCCTGGCGGAGGACCTGGCTCAGGACGCCCTCGTCGCGGCGCTCGAAAGCTGGCCGGAGGCGGGCGTCCCGGACAAGCCCGGCGCCTGGCTGATGGCGACCGCGAAGCATCGCGCCATCGACCGGCTCCGCCGCCGGACGGTCGCCGCCCGTAAGCACGAGGAGATCGGCCGCGACATCGAGGGGAGGCAGGAGGCGGCGGTGACGGAGCTCGAATCGGCGATCGACGACGACATCGGCGACGATCTCCTGCGCCTGATATTCACGGCCTGTCATCCGATCCTTTCGACCGACGCCCGCGTCGCTCTCACCCTCCGTCTGCTCGGCGGGCTGACGACCGACGAGATCGCCCGCGCCTTCCTCGTTCCGGAGCCGACAGTGGCCCAGCGGATCGTGCGGGCCAAGAAGACGCTCGCCGCGGCGGACGTGCCGTTCGAGGTGCCGCGCCGGGAAGAGTTTGCCGCCCGCCTCTCATCGGTCCTGCAGGTCATCTACCTGGTCTTCAACGAGGGATACGCGGCCACGGCGGGCGACGACTGGATGCGGCCCGGGCTCTGCGAAGACGCGCTCCGGCTGGGCCGGGTGCTCGCCGAGCTCGCGCCGGAGGAGTCCGAGGTCCACGGCCTCGTCGCGCTGATGGAAATCCAGGCTTCCCGAGCCGGCGCCCGCGTGGGCCCGGCCGGCGAGCCGGTGCTGCTGCTGGAGCAGGATCGCTCGCGGTGGGACCAACTCCTGATCCGCCGCGGTCTCGCCGCGCTCGAGCGCTCCGGGAAGCTCGGCGGGGCGCTCGACCTCTACGCGCTGCAGGGGGCGATCGCCGCCTGCCATGCGCGCGCCCGGACTCCCGGCGAGACCGACTGGGAGGAGATCGCGCGGCTCTACGCGTCGCTCGCGCGGATCGCGCCGTCGCCCGTCGTCGAGCTGAACCGCGCGGTCGCCGTCTCGATGGCCTCCGGCCCGGCGGCGGGACTCGAGCTGGTCGACCGGTTGACGTCCGAGCCGTCGCTCGCCTCCTACCATCTCCTGCCGAGCGTGCGCGGCGATCTCTTGAAGAAGCTCGGCCGGCTCGACGAGGCGCGCTCCGAGTTCGAGCGGGCCGCGTCCCTCACGCGCAACGCGCGCGAGGAGACGCTTCTCCGGAAGCGCGCCGCGGAATGCGCGGCTCCGGCGGTGCCGGCGTGACGCGGGCGTGATCGTCCATCTGGTCGACGGCACCTACGAGCTCTTCCGGCACTTCTACGGGCTCCGCCGGTTCAAGAAGGAGGATCCGCCGCTCGGCGCGGTGAGCGGCGTTCTCCACACCGTCCTCGAAATGATCGAGAAGGGCGCGACGCACGTCGGCGTGGCCACGGACCATGTGATCGAGTCGTTCCGAAACCGGCTCTGGCGGGATTACAAGACGGGGGAGGGCGTCGATCGCGCGCTGCTCGCCCAGTTCCACCCGCTCGAAGAGGCCCTCACCGCCATGGGCGTCGCTGTCTGGCCGATGGTCGAGCTCGAGGCGGACGACGCCCTGGCCTCGGCGGCCTGGATCGCGTCCGAGGACCGCGAAGTCGAGAAGGTCTGCATCTGGACGCCGGACAAGGACCTCGCGCAGTGCGTGCGCGGCGACCGCGTCGTGCAGGTGGACCGCCGGTCGCAGGTCATCCGGGGCGCGGCGGGGGTGCGCGAAAAATTCGGCGTCGATCCGTCTCTCATTCCCGATTACCTCGCTTTGGTGGGCGACGCGGCCGACGGCTACCCGGGGATCCCCGGGATCGGCGCCGTCACGGCGGCGCGGCTCATCGTCCGTCACGGCCCGCTGGAAGCCTTCCCGCCCGCCGTGCTCGGCGAACGGCGCGACCTGGCGCTCCTCTTCAAGGACCTGGCGACGCTCCGCACGGACGCGCCGCTCTTCCGCCGCGCCGAAGAGCTGAGATGGCTCGGACCGACCGAGGCGTTCCCGGCATGGACGGACCGCATCGCCGACCCGCGGCTCCGGGACCGCGCGAAGAGAGCGGCGGCCGGCGCGGGGCAGGCCGGCTGAAGGAGATTCGCCGACAGGAGGGATCGGCGGAGACCCCGGAATGACCGCGGCGCGGCGGAAGTCGGGGAGAGGGACCCTCTCACCCTGACCCTCTCCCCCGATTCCGGGGGAGAGGGGAATGGCACTATTCGCTTGCCAGGGCGTGGATATTGCCGTCGGGATCCTGGAACCACGCGACGCGCATATCGCCTTGCACGTGCACGTCGCCCTCGTGCGTCATCCCCGGCATGTCGTACCGTTCGAAGGAAACGCCATTTTCCTTGAGCGCCTTCGCGATCGCGTCGACCTCCGACCCGACCGACCAGGTCACCCCCGTCGCCCGATTCGTCCCCGCGTACTTCGACACGTAGACGACGAGCGTCGAGCCGCCCGCCTCGTAGAGAGCGACGTCGTCCTGCCCGCCGTCGCCGCCAGTCCTGGCCGGCTTCAGCCCCAGCTTGCCCTCGTAGAACTTCTTCGCGGCGCCCAGATCCCGCACCGCGACGGTCGACTGGGCCTTCTTGTCTCCCAGCATCCAATCCTCCTCTCAAATCCACCGCGGCGTCATCCGCCGCACGACAGAGTCATGCGAAGAGCGTTCCGATAGGGGTTCCTCGCGGCAGAATTCGTCCGAGATCGTCGCCGATCCCGACTCCGCGCAGGCGAAGGTGGTACGCTAGCGCACCAGTTCTATTCCGAGGTTCGCAGAGATCGGAGCACTATGCGGAACACACCGAGCGGCCGTCCGGCCTTCGTGGGATCCCTTCTCTTCGGTGCCGCGCTCTCTCTGTCGGGGCAGAGCGCGGTGCCGCTCGGCACCGCGGCGAGCTTCGCTGTTCTCGGCGCGACGCCGAACGTCACCAACACCGGGCCCACGGTCGTGACCGGCGATCTGGGCGTCTCGCCCGCCGCGTCGGTGACGGGGTTTCCTCCCGGAGTCGTGGTCGGCGCCATCCATCTCGCCGACGCGGTCGCCGCTCAGGCGCAGCTCGATCTCGGCGCCGCGATAACCGACGCCTCGGGACGTCCCTGTCCCGGCGGGAACAACCTGACAGGCCAGGTCCTGGGCTCGGGGGGAACGATCCTCACGCTGGTTCCCGGCGTCTACTGCTTCGCGAGCACGGCTCAGCTGACGGGCGACCTCGTGCTGAACGGGAGCGGGATCTACATCTTTCAGATCGGCACCTCGCTGACGACGGCGAGCGCTTCGTCCGTGACGCTCACGAACGGCGCTTCGGCGTGCAACGTGTCCTGGATCGTCGGGAGCTCCGCGACCATTGGAACGACGACAAATTTCGCGGGAAGCATCCTCGCGGTCGCGAGCATCACGGCGAACACCGGCGCGCACATCAACGGCCGCATGCTCGCGCGCACGGCGACGGTCACGATGGACACGAACACGGTCTCGACCTGCGCGATCGGGCCGGGCCCCGGGGGTCTGCCGACTCTCTCGCCCTTCGCCCTCGCGATTCTCGCCGCCGGCCTTTCGGCGGCCGCGCTTCTCGCTCTGAGACGTCCCTGACGCGACGGCTCTTCGGAAATCGCCCGGACGCCGCGCCGTCGTTTCGATAGGCTCTCTTTCATGAGAGTTCTTCACCGCCGCGAGCGGTGCTTCGCACGATGAACGACCGGCTTCCGTCGCCCGATCCGGACGTCGCGTCGATCGACGGCGTGATGCGCGCGATCTACGGCGTCGTCTCGGGGCCCGCCGGCGCGCGGAACTGGGACCGCGAGCGCAAGCTGTTCCTGCCGGAGGGCCGGCTTCTCCCCGCGAGGCCCGGCCCCGCCGGCGGCACGATGGGGGACGTCTTCGACGTGGAGGGATACGTGGCGTCCCGGTCGCCGTATTTCGAGTCGAACGATTTCTACGAGGTCGAGATCGCCCGCCGCACATTCGTGTTCGGCGGCACCGCACACGTGCTCTCCGCCTACGAAGGGATGCGGGCTCCCGGCGCGGAGCCTTTCCTGCGCGGGATCAACAGCGTCCAGCTTTTTTCGGACGACGTGCGATGGTGGATCCTGAGCATCGCCTGGGACAACGAGCGACCCGGCAACCCGTTCCCGGATCTGGAGGGGTTCGAGAAGGTCGGACGCCGCTAGGGACGGAGCGCCGCGTCGCAGAGCGCGATCTGCTCCGCGACGCGTTCGGGCTCCTTCGCGTACGCGCCTTTCAGCACGCCCCGGCCCCGGAGGTCGAGCCACACGTCGAGACTCCGCCGGTAGGTGGCACGGGCTTCCTTCCACCGGGCGGCTCGCGCCGTGGCCGACGGTCCGCCCGCGGCGGCGAGCGAGGCCTCGGCGCTCGCCTCGTGAGCGAGGTCTATCGCCACGGCCTCCCGGGCCGCCTCGTTCGACGGGTCTCTCTTCGAGCGTGTCTCGTCGATCGCGAGCGCCCGGCGGTAGCTCTGGAGCGCGGCGCCGGCGTCGGGTCTCTTCTCGAGGATCTCACCGAGGCCGATGTACCCGCGCGCGAGCGCTCCCCCGGAGTCGGCGTTCGTCGGATCCGCCGCGGCGAGCGATTCCCGTATGGCGAGCGCTTTCCGATACGTCTCGAGCGCACCCTCGCCATCCCCGACCTGCAGGAGTCCCAGGGCGAACTCGGCGTAGCTGTAGGACAGGTCGATGGCCGCTTCGGCGCTCGTCGGGTTCGCGGTGGACCGAGCGAGATCGAGAGCCACGGCGCGGCGAAGGAACTCCTGGGCTCGCGCGGACTCCCCGAGGCGGTGGAGCGACCCTCCCATGTACTTGCAGCTCAGCGCCACGTTGCGCTGCGAGCGGGCGTCGGTCGGGTTCTCCTTCAGCAGCGTTTCGAAGATGTCCATCTCCTTCTGCCAGACGGGGACGGCCCGCCGGTCGTCTCCGTCGTCGGCCAGGGCCGAAGCCATCCGGTGGTAGCTGATGGCGAGCGCGCGGCGCGCCTTGACGCCCTTCGGGTCCGCGGCGGCGAGGCCTTCCCGCACGCGGAGCGACTCGCGGTACGCGTCGAGGGCCTTCGCCGGGTTGCCCGTCTGAGAAAGGGTGTCGCCAACGGAGTCGAGCGTGACGGCGAGCTCGCGAGCGACGTCTCCGTCGCGCGGCAGGGCGGCCGCCAGGTCCCGGCGGAGAGCGAGCGCTTTCTGGAAGCTCCGGAGCGCGCCGCGCGTGTCGCCGAGGTTCGCCTCGGACCGGCCGCCCTGCACGATGCCGACTTTCTGGTACGCCGCGGCGAGCTCTCGCCGCAACCCGGAGTCGCTCGCGCTCTCCGCCGCGAGGCCGTCCAGATACTGCAGGGCGCGCTGGACGATGAGGGCGCGCGCCGGTGTCGAGCCCGGCAGGTTCTCGATCGCGTCGTGGAACTCGAAGAGAAAGGAGCCGGCGAGCCTGCGCACGTCGTTGAACCGCCGCTCGGCGCGCGCCCGTTCGTGCTCGGCCTCCCTTTTCTGGCGGACCGTCATGACGAATCCCGCGGCGAGGGCCGCTGTCGCGAACAGCGCCGCCGCGACCCCCGCCCGGTTCCGGCGCACGAACTTTCCCGAACGGTAGAGGAGGGTGTCCTTGCGGGCGGAGATCGGCCGGCCCTCCAGGTGCCGGAGGACGTCCTCGCTGAGCTGCCGGACGGACGCGTACCGGCGTTCGGGCTCCCGGCGCATCGCCGTCATCACGATGGTGTCGAGGTCTCCCCGGAGCAGACGGGCCGTCTTCTTCGAGGCCACCCGGTCGGGACCCGCCGATGCGTCTCCGTCCGCTTTCGTGGCGGCGACGGATGGCCGCACGGGCTCCCGCTCGGCCACGGACCGGGCGACGTCGCGCGAGTCCGACGTCGGAAAACGGAACGGCCGGCGGCCCGTGAGGAGCTCGTAGAGGACCACGCCGAGCGAGTAAACGTCCGTGGCGGTCGTGATCCGTCCGCCACCGAGCTGTTCGGGGCTGGCGTACTCGGGAGTGAGGAGGCGGCGCGTGTCGGTCGCCAGGGGTCCGGAAGCCGCTTCCGGCTCGACGAGCGTCGCGATCCCGAAGTCGAGGAGCTTCGGAACGCCTTCGGACGTCACGAGAATGTTCGACGGCTTGATGTCCCGGTGCACGACGAGATGGCGATGGGCGTGCTCGACGGCGGCGCAGACCTGACGGAAGAGCCGCAGCCGCTCGGAGACGCCGAGACCGCGCGAGGCGCAGTGCTCGAGCAGCGGCTCTCCCTCGACGTACTCGATGACGACGTAAGGGAGGCCGTCCGGCGTCGCGCCGGCGTCGAGCAGGCGGGCGATGTGCGGATGGTCGAGACCGGCGAGAATGCGGCGTTCCTTGCGGAAACGGGCGAGGAAGAACGCGGTCGCTATCTCCGGGCGCACCACCTTGAGCGCCGTCCGGCGCACGAAGTCGCCTTCGGCCCTCTGCGCCTCGTACACGGCTCCCATCCCGCCGCGGCCAATCTCCCGGACGATCTCCCACGGGCCGAGCCGGGCGCCCGCGGCGAGACCGGTCTCGGGCTCGGCGGGGTATTCCGGAGGCTCCTCGAGGAAGCCGTCCCCTTCGCGGGCGGCTTCGAGCAGACCGAGAAGGCGGGCGAGCAGCGCCTCGTCGCCCGCGCAGGCCGCTTCGAGAAACCCCCCGCGCTCGGCCGCCGGCCGGTCGAGGGCGGCGAAAAAGATCTCCTTGACCCTGGCGTATTCCGTGGACATCAGGCGGGCTGCCGCCCGAGCGCCTCGCGAAGCCACGCGCGGGCCATCTGCCACTCGCGCTTGACCGTGGCGGGGGAGATCGCCAGCGCTTCCGCGGTCTCCTCGATCGAGAGGCCGGCGAAGTAGCGCAGCTCGACGACGCGCGCCTGGCGCTGGTCGACGGCGTCCAGCCTCTCCAGCGCTTCGTCCAGGGCGAGAAGGTCGACGCCCTTTTCTCCGGCCGGCGTTTCGACCTCGCCGTCGAACGCCAGGCGGGTCGCGCCACCCCCGCGTTTGGCGGCGGCGCGCCGGCGCGCATGGTCGATCAGCACCTCGCGCATGAGACGGCCGGCCACGGCGAAGAATTGGGACCGGTTCGACCAGGGCCCCGAGGGCGGCATCCTCAGCCACGCCTCGTGCACGACGGCAGTCGGCTGGAGCGTGTGGTCTGACCTCTCCCGCCGGAAGAGGTGGGCCGCGTGCCGGCGAAGCTCGCCATAGACGAGGGGAAGGAGGCGTTCGACGGCGTCCCGATCGCCCCCGCTCCAGTCGCGCAGGAGCGCCGTAACGGTCTTTTCGCTGGGTCCTGGCGTCATGGGAGCGTCGATTTCCCGGGTTTTTTCCCCGCCAGTATACGAGTCCTCACCCGTCCGGAGGGACGGAGTGAGCCGTTTCCCGGCTGCTTTGCGCATATCTCCCTAGAGAACGGTCACAAGACCCGTGCCAGGAGGATCGCCATGACATGTGTCGTATCGCGGGGAGTCGGTGCGCCCCGGCGGACCGCCGGACGCGTCACCGACGAGAGTACGGGAGCCCCGGTCATACGTTCCGCCGCGATCAGCCCCCCGTCAACCCAGCTCTCTCAATTGGATGGAGGTCCTGTGTCCATTCGCCCGTTCCGCGCGGTGTGGGTCGTCTTCTCTTTCCTCTTCCTCGCTCTCGCATCCCGGCCGGGGCTCGCTCAGGAAGAGATCTGGGTCACAAACGGCGCCGGCAACTCCGTGACGGTCTACGCACGGACCGGAAGCGGAAATCTCGCGCCGACGCGGACGCTCGTGGGAGCGGCCACCGGACTCGGTAACCCGCGCGGCCTCTTCGTGGACACCGTCAACAACGAGCTCTATGTGGTCAACCACACGCCGCCGGAGTCCGTGACCGTGTACACGCGGACGGCGAGCGGCAACGCCGCGCCGCTGCGGACCCTGACGGGCGCGGCCACTCTGCTGTCCGATCCCGGCGGCATCTCCGTCGACCTTGTGAACAACGAGATGGCCGTCACCGGCCGGATCGTCAACACCGTGTGGGTCTACTCCCGGACGGCGAGCGGCAACACCGCGCCGCTTCGGATGATCGCGGGCGTTGCCACTCTGCTGAGCAACCCCACGGACCTGGTCATCGACGTCGCAAACAACGAGATCTTCGTGGCGAACAACGGCGCCCGGCTCACGGTCTATTCGCGGACGGCCAGCGGGAATGCGGCTCCGATCCGCAACATCACCGGCTCGAATACGACCTTCAACAACGGACCGATCGGAATCGGGTTGGACAGCGTCAACAACGAGCTGGCGGTCACGAACCCGGCGTCGGGCCCGTCGTTCCTTCCCGCCCTCCTCTCCTTCGCCCGAACGGCGACTGGGGACGTCGCGCCGCTGCGGGCCATTCTCGGGGCATCCACCGGAATGACGTTCAACCCGAACGGCGTCGCGGTCGATCCCTTCAACAACGAGCTCGTGATGGTCAACGGCGGCAACAACAGCGTCCGGGTCTACTCGCGGACGGGCAACGGCGACATCGCGCCCTTGCGGACGATCTCCGGCGCCGCCACACTCCTGAACAATCCCGAAGGGGTCGTGATCTCCGGCGCGGGACCCACGGCGACGCCGACCCAGACTGCGACCGCGACGCCCACTCCGACGATCACCGCCACCCCGACGTTGACGCCGACGCTCGCCGGGCCGACTGCATTGCCCACGGCCACGGGTACTCCTACCGCGACGGCGACGCTCACCGCGACTCCGACGCCCACGCTGACCGCCACGTTCACCCAGACGCCGGGCACGCCCGGTCCGACTCTCACGCCGACCGCCACGGTCACCGCGACGGCGACCCCGGGCGCGACGACGACTCCGACCACGGCGGACCTCTCGGTCACGAAGACCGGCGCGCCGAACCCGGTGTCGGTCGGCGGCGTCCTCGTCTACACGATCGTCGTGACGAACCACGGTCCGGCGACGGCCACGAACGTCACGTTGACCGACACTTTGCCCGCGAGCGTGATGTTTCAGTCGGCCTCCGCCACGCAGGGGACGTGTTCCCAGGCGGCGGGCGTCGTGACGTGCGCGATCGGAACGCTCGCCAACGCGGCGAGCGCGACGGCGACGATCCAGGTGTCGCCGCAGGCGAACGGACCCCTCTCGAATACGGTCGTCGCTTCCGCGACGCAGGCGGACCCGAGCCCGGCCAACAGCTCGAGCACGGCGACGACGACGGTCGGCGCCGCCGGGGCACCCGTCCAGGTCCCGACGCTTTCGTTCCCGATGCTGGTGCTCCTCGGGCTCGCGCTCGGAGCCAGCGCCCTCGCGCTTCTGGCCCGGCGCATGTAGCCGGGCGGCACGGCGGAGTCGGGGGAATACCGGCGGCGGGTGAGCGCACCCGCCGGCCGCCGGCCACCCGTCCTCGGAACCCGGGCGTTCGTCCTTCCGCGAAGGACTTCGTCCCGGAGGCCATGGCGCCGGCGACAGGATCGGTAAGCTCCGGGGGCGCGCCGCCGAAAGGGTGTCCGCGCGGAAGACGGAGAAACCGATGAGACCGACGAAATGAGACGGATAGCGGGACGAATCGCTGGCATCGCTTTCGGGGCCTTCGCGACCGCGTCGCTCGCGCGCGGAGAACCGGTTTCGGCCGTGCCGGAGCGGCCGCCGCCCGCGGCCGCCTCCACCTCGCTGGAAGAGACGCTGACCCGTCTCGAGAAGCAGTCGTGGGAGGCGTGGAAGGGCCGCGACGGGAAATTCTTCCAGGACTTCCTTTCCGACGACCACGTCGAGGTCGGATTCGGGGGGCCGACAGACAAGGCGACGGTCGTCTCGGGCGTCGCGAGCCCGGTCTGTGTCGTTCGCGGTTACAGCATCGACCGCTTCCACTTGACGGCTCTCGACGCGAATACGGCGCTTCTGACGTATCACGCCGCGCAGGACACGACCTGCGGCGGCCAACCCGTCCCGAGCCCCGTCTGGGCGAGCTCGCTCTATGTCCGCCGCGCCGGGCGATGGTGGAACGCCCTCTACCAGCAGACGCCGACCGCGCAGAAATGAAGCGGCGCCGGGCTACCGGCTCTCGAGCCGTCAGGGGCCGTGGGGTCAGGCCGTGAGGTCATGGGGTCAGGCCGCCTGCAAGTCTGCAGAATTGCAAATGCGCCGCTCGATCCTAGTCAGCTTTTTCGGAGATTCGCCGATCCGTCGCAAGGATCGAATGCCCGAGACAACTTTGGAGGTTTGCAGGCCTGACCCCAGCCGAGCCCTGGTCCGCTCATGACTCGCAGTTGAAGATTCGTCGATCCGCGTTCTACGGGTGAAAGGAGATGGTCGCGAGACGATCGGGCAACTCGCAGTCCGAATGCCTCGGACCTACTTGCAATCTTGCAGGCCTGACCCCATGGCCCCCGAACGGCGACTGGGGACGTCGCGCCGCTGCGGGCCATTCTCGGGGCATCCACCGGAATGACGTTCAACCCGAACGGCGTCGCGGTCGATCCCTTCAACAACGAGCTCGTGATGGTCAACGGCGGCAACAACAGCGTCCGGGTCTACTCGCGGACGGGCAACGGCGACATCGCGCCCTTGCGGACGATCTCCGGCGCCGCCACACTCCTGAACAATCCCGAAGGGGTCGTGATCTCCGGCGCGGGACCCACGGCGACGCCGACCCAGACTGCGACCGCGACGCCCACTCCGACGATCACCGCCACGCCGACTCCGACGCTCGCCGGGCCGACCGCGCTGCCCACGGCCACGGGCACCCCCACCGCGACGGC
This sequence comes from Acidobacteriota bacterium, assembly GCA_039933215.1. Classification (GTDB taxonomy): domain Bacteria; phylum Acidobacteriota; class Thermoanaerobaculia; order UBA5066; family Gp7-AA6; genus JALYUA01. The sequence goes on along the minus strand of JBDTOO010000014.1, from coordinate 7,491 downwards.
GACGCTCACCGCGACCCCGACTCCGACGCCGACCGCCACGATCACCCAGACCCCGGGCACGCCCGGTCCGACCGTCACGGCGACCGCCACGGTCACGGCGACGACGACCCCGGGCGCGACGACGACTCCGACCACGGCGGACCTCTCGGTCACGAAGACCGGCGCGCCGAACCCGGTGTCGGTCGGCGGCGTCCTCGTCTACACGATCGTCGTGACGAACCACGGTCCGGCGACGGCCACGAACGTCACGTTGACCGACACTTTGCCCGCGAGCGTGATGTTTCAGTCGGCCTCCGCCACGCAGGGGACGTGTTCCCAGGCGGCGGGCGTCGTGACGTGCGCGATCGGAACGCTCGCCAACGCGGCGAGCGCGACGGCGACGATCCAGGTGTCGCCGCAGGCGAACGGACCCCTCTCGAATACGGTCGTCGCTTCCGCGACGCAGGCGGACCCGAGCCCGGCCAACAGCTCGAGCACGGCGACGACGACGGTCGGCGCCGCCGGGGCACCCGTCCAGGTCCCGACGCTTTCGTTCCCGATGCTGGTGCTCCTCGGGCTCGCGCTCGGAGCCAGCGCCCTCGCGCTCCTGGCGCGGCGCATCTAGCCGGGCGACACGGCGGAGTCGGGGGGCAGACCGGCGGCGGGGGGTGCCACCCGCCGGCCGCCGGACCCCCGGCCTCGGACCGGACCGTTCATCCTTGCCGAGGGACTTCCTCCCGAAGGCGATGACGCCGGCGACGGGATCGGGGAGCGGAAGGGTAGAACGAGCGGCGTCGTCCGCCGGACGACAGAAGCACGCGAACACTTTCCGGCAGCGCCTTCCCATGCGGAGTTCCCCGCGATCCAGGAGCGATCCCGCCCATCCGCTCGCCGCGCGCATTGCCCGTTCCTCGCAGGCCTGGCTTGCCCTGACGCGACCTTAGATGTACGCTAGCGCACACGTCCCCCTCCTCCCGGCTTCGCAGCGATCGGAGCACTATGCCGAACATACGGAGCGCCGTCCGGCCCTGCCGGGATTTCTTCTCTTCGGCGTCCGCTTTCTATGAGCCGGCCGAATTCGTGAAAAAGCATTTCCGATTTGTTTCGGCCGCCGCGGGGCTCGCGGCGCTTCTCTGCCCCGTCTCCCTGTCCGCCCAGGCGATCGCGCTCGGTTCCGCTTCTAATTTCGCGGTTCTGGGCGCCACGCCGAACGTCACGAACGCGGGTCCTTCGATCGTCGTCGGGGATCTGGGCGTCTCCCCGGCCGCCTCCGTCACGGGCTTCCCGCCCGGGACTCTGATCGGCACGTTTCATCTGGGTGATCCGATCGCGTCGCAGGCGCAGGCGGATCTCCTGACGGCGTACAACCAGGCCGCCGCCCTGCCCTGTCCGCTGGCCAACGACCTGTCGGGCCAGGTCCTCGGTTCTGGCGGGACCGTGCTGAGCCTCGGTCCGGGTGTCTATTGCTTCGCCGCCGGCGCCCAGCTCACGGGAAATCTGACTTTGAATGGCGCGGGCTCATACGTCTTCCAGGTCGGAACGGGGCTCGCCACCACGGGCGGCTCCGCGATCCTGCTGACCGGCGGAGCGACGGCCTGCGACGTGTGGTGGCAGCTCGGCACGTCGGCCGCCCTCGCGGCCAACACGAATTTCGAGGGGAACATCCTCGCGGCGGTGAGCATCACGGTCGCGGCGGGATCCAACGCGAACGGACGGCTCCTGGCGCACACCGGGACCGTGACTCTGTCCAGCAACATGGTCTCGATCTGCGCCACGCCGACGCCGACCCCGACGCCGACGCCGACCCCGACGAATACCGCGATCCCCGTCCCGACGGACACGCCGACGCCCACGGAGACGTCGACGCCGACCTCGACCGCCACGCCCACGCCAACCGCCACCGCCACCCTGACGCAGACACTCACGGCCACGCCGACCGAAACGCCGAGTCCGACGGCCACTCTGACCGCGACGCCTTCGCCCACGTCGACGGACACGCCTTCGCCTTCGCCTACGCCGACGGAGACGCCGACGCCGACGCCGACCTCGACCGCGACCGCGACACCCACGCCGAGCGCCACCCTCACGGCGACGCCGACCGAGACGCCGAGTCCGACGGCCACTCTGACCGCGACGTCTTCGCCCACGCCGACGGACACTTCGACCGCCACGCCCACGCCGACCGCCACCGCCACCCTGACGCAGACCGTCACGGCGACGCCGACAGCGACGCCGACTCCGACGCCCACTCTGACCGCGACGCCTTCGCCCACGCCGACTCTCACCGCGACGCCGACTCGGACTCCGACGATGACCGCGTCATCGACGGCCCCGCCGACCCTCACGAACACGGCGAGCCCTTCTCCGACTCAGACTCAGACGGTGGCGGCCCCTGCCACGTTCACGGCGAGCCCGATTTTCACCGCGACGCCGACGCCCGGAATCTCGATGACGCCGGCAGCGCCGTCGCCGACGTTCGGGCCGGGAGGAGTGGGACCCGGCGGCTCGATCCCGACTCTCGATCCGGCTGTCATGGGCCTCTTGGCCGCGGTGCTGGCGGCCGCCGCCCTCCTCGCATTGAGGCGAAGCTCGTAGGAGACGTCCGTCCCGCAGCCTGGCTCCTCAGCTACCGCCGGTGAGAACCCTTCATCCGGCCCCGAGGCCCCTCTCGAGAACGGACCGGCATGCGGCAGTCGGTCATGAGAGCCCGGTTCCTTCACCCGATCCCGACGTCGCCTCGATCGACGGCGTGATGCGCGCGATCTACGCCGTGGTCTCGGGACCGGCCGGCCCCGAGACGGCTTCGAATCGATCCGAAGAGACCAACCTGTCGCCGCTCGCCGCGAGGCCGTCGCCGCTTCGCCGCGAGCATTCCCGGAGGAGGGGAAGTCGGGAGCGCGACCGGAGGTCAGCTCGGGGGAGACGCGGAGCTCCCGTGACGCCGAAAGAGGATGTCGAAGAGCGGGCGCCATGTCTTTCCGCCGTCGGACGAGATCTCCGCGGTCTCGCGAACGCCGCCGTTTTGGGGCTTCCAGAGCGCTCGCAGCGTGTCCTCCCGGCCCTGCGCCGAGCGCTGCGCGCCTTGAATCGTGAGTCTGTCTCCTTCGAACCGGCCGTCGATCTGAAGGAGCGCGCCGCGGTTGGTGACCCAGGTCTGGTGCCAGAGGCTGCGCGATGCGTCGTAGGCCGAGAGGCTCTGCCCGACGAGGCCGTCGGACTGCTCGTACGTCTCGCGCAGCGCGCAACCGCCGAGGACGATCTCGATCCGCGCGCGGGCCACGGGGCCTGCGCCGGCCGCCGCCTCGACCTCGTACGCTTCCCAGTCTCCGGCCCAGAAATCGAGGCGCCGGTGCTCGGCGTCGGCGCACTTCGGGGCGAAGGCGGCCGGCGGCGAGGGCGCCGCCTGACCGAAGGCTTCCGCGGCGAGAAGGATCGAGAGCGCCCCGGACGCGAGGACTCTCGTCACGGCTGCTCCCCGCCTTCGGGCCCGTAGAAGAGGACCCAGAGCTGGAGGTCCGGTGTGAATCCCTCGAATCGGTGAGCTTGCCCGGCCGGCACGAAGAGAAGATCCCCTTCGGCGAACGGGGACCTCGCGCCGCCGTGGACGAAGGTCCCCGATCCCTTCACGACCACGTACACCTCGTCGCGCGAGTGGGGCTTCTGCGGGTCGGTGTCGCGCGGCGCGTACAGCTCGACTTCGAGCGAGCCCCGCTCGAACGCGACCTCCCAGCGCCGGCCGCCGGGTCCGGGAATTCGCGCCATGACTTCGGCGGTGGTGACCCGGCGCGCGTCGTCGGCCACGGGTCAGGCCATCCGCAGCGCCGGGAGGTGGCCGCATTCGAGCGCGAGGAGCCGGCGCTTCATCGGAAGCCCTCCGCCGAATCCGGTCAGCGAGCCGTCCGATCCCACGACCCGGTGGCACGGGATCACGATGGGCAGGGGATTCCGGCCGTTCGCGGCGCCCACCGCGCGTTGGGCGCGAGGCCGGCCGAGCCGCCCGGCAATCTCGCCATAGGTCACGGTCTCACCATAGGGGATCGTGCGGAGCATCCGCCACACGTCGAGCTGGAACGGAGTGCCGACCGGAGCGAGCGGCAGGTCGAACTCCCGTCGCGCGCCGGAGAAGTAGTCCGAGAGCTGTTCCAGGACGAGTCGGAAGGGCTCCTCCGCGCGGCGCCAGCAGGGGGAAGAAGGGAGCGCGAGGGCGGCGGCGTGAAAGGAAATTTCGCGCAGCCCGGCCTCGTCGCCGGCGAGGCGCAGGTCTCCGACGGGAGTCGCGGCGTCCCAGTAATTCATACCCGTCTCCGAACCGTAGCGGCCTGCGCGCGGCGGGCGTTTCGCTCGTCGCGGGCATCGTCCAGTGCGGACCTCCAGAGGTAGACCGCCGCGTATGCGCGCCACGGCCGCCAGCGCTCGGCCCGCTCACGAAGAGCGCGGACCGTCATCGGCCGTCCCTCGCCCGCCGTGCGGAGGAGAACGAGGTCGCCCGCGGGAAAGGCGTCGGGATGACGGAGCGCCCGCATCGCGATGTATTCCGCCGTCCAGTCCCCGATGCCCGCGATGCGGGTCAACCCCGTATCTTCCGGATCGAGGGCGCTCGACGCGCCGGAGGCGATGTGACGGGCGATCGAGCGGATGGCGCCGGCGCGGATGCGGGGCATCCCGGGGAGCTTCGCTTTCGCGAGAGCGCGCGCGTTCGGGAAGACGACGGAGAGCCCGCCGGTGTCGGCGAGAGTGAGCGGCTCGCCGAGGCTGCGAGCGAGCCGCCCGGCGAGCGTCGACGCCCCCGCCACCGTGACCTGCTGTCCGAGGATGGCCCTCACGGCGAGCTCCAGAGGGTCCCAGGCGCCCGGCACGCGCAGGCCGGGATACTTCCGCGCGAGCCGGCCGAGCAGCGCATCGCGGCGGAAGTGGCCGGCGATGGCCGACGTATCCGCGGCGAGATCGAACATGTCGCGCAGCCGCGTGACGATCGGAAGCAGGGAGAGCGGCTCGGGGAATCGGACGCGCGCCTCGAGCGACTTCGACGCCGGGTCGTGGCGCACTTCGAGGATCCCATGGTGCCCGTTCAGTGCGAACGACCGCCGGTACGCACCCGAGACAACCTCCTCGACGCCCGGAATGGCCCGCGCTTCCAGAAACGCCAGCAGCGACCCCCAGTCGAAGGGCGGGCGGTAGGGAAGCCGGAAAACGTATTCATCCCGCCGCGTCCGGAGAGGGACGGGCCGCAGCCGCCTCAGCTGCGACGGCGTCCGTCCGTAGAGAGTTCGAATGGAATCGTTGAACCGGCGGACGCTGCGGAAGCCGGAAGCCAGGGCGACCTGGAACATCGGCAGGGTCGTGTCACTGATGAGCTGCTTCGCGAACTGCAGGCGCCGCGTCCTCGCGACGGCGATCGGGGATGCGCCGAGGTGAGTCAGAAACAGCCGGTGGAGGTGGCGCGCGCTCACGCCGAGCCGCGCGGAAAGACCCGCCACGCTCTCCTCCTGGAGCGCGCCCTCGGTGATCAGGCGCAGGGCCCGGGAGACCGTGGACGACGACCCCTTCCAGGCCGGAGTTCCGGGCGCCGCTTCGGGACGGCAACGGAGGCAGGGCCGGAATCCCGCGGTGACGGCTTCCTCGGCGGACCGGTAATACCGGACGTTCTCCCGGCGGGCGGTCCGGGATGGGCAGATCACCCGGCAGTAGATGCCCGTCGTGAGGACGGCGATGAAAAACCGCCCGTCGAATCGCGCGTCACGGGCGAGCCGCGCGCGGTCGCAAACCCGGGGATTGAGCTCCATGGGCGTCGAGCCTACTGCGCTTCGAAGAGGGCCGATCGCCGTTTTCGGACTCGGTAGCTGCCGCTTCGCTGCAGGCGGATTCCCGGCCTCACACCGACTTCGCTGGCGTCCGAGAGCTTCGAGTTGGCCGAGCGACACCCTCCCTGGCTGAAGTGGCATGACCCTGAATCTCTTTGGGGTTTTTTGCGTAGGTCGTTCCAGGGGTCCAGATCCGGCCCGATGCGTCGCCGGGCTGCGGAGATTGATAGGCTAGGCGGCCCCAACGCTGGAGCCCCCCGACGACCGCTTTCCGGAGAGTTGCTTCGGTACCGCGGGTTCGTGACGGCGGCGGAATGACAACGGAGGAGTCGACTCGATGAAAAAGCGGATGATTCTGATGCTCGTCGTGGCAGGGATTTTCATCGCGACGATCGCCGCGGTGAAGACGCGGCAGATCCAGACGGCGATCAAGAAGGGGTCGAGCTATCAGCCGCCGCCGGAGGCCGTCACGACGGTCGTGGCAAAGCGCGAGGAGTGGCCATCCACGTGGAGCGCGATCGGATCCGTCGCCGCCGTGCGCGGCGTGACGGTCAGCGCGGACCTCCCCGGGGTCGTATCCCGGATCGAGTTCGAGTCGGGGCAGTCGGTCTCCCAGGGCGCCGTCCTCGTGCGTCTCGACACCCGCCAGGAAGAGGCGCAGCTCGCCGCGGCCGTGGCGGGCCGGGGGCTCTCCGACCTCAACCTGAAGCGCGCGAAGGACCTCGTGGCCCAGGGCATTTCCGCCCAGGCCGACCTCGATCGCCTGTCCGCCGAGCAGAAGCAGGCCGAGGCGAAAGCGGGAGAGATCCGGGCGACGATCGCCCGCAAGACGATCCGCGCCCCGTTCGCAGGGGTCCTCGGCATCCGCCAGGTCAACCTCGGCCAGTACCTCGAAGGCGGCGCGGCGATCGTGCCTCTCCAGGCGATCCGGCCCGTCTACGTGAACTTCTCGGTCCCGCAGCAAGAGGTCGCCGCGGTCAAGGTCGGCTCGGTCATTCACGTCGCCGCCGAGGGCGCGGGGATCGCGGCGGACGGCAAGATCACGGCCGTCGACTCGGTCGTGAATGAGGCCACGCGCAACATCCAGATTCAGGCGACCCTCGCGAACGCCGACGCCAGGCTGCGTCCCGGCATGTTCGTCAAGGCCAACGTCGCGCTCGGGGCGGGGACCCCCGCCGTGACCGTTCCCACCTCCGCCATCAACTACGCGCCCTACGGCGACTCCGTCTTCATCGTGGAGGACGTCACGAGCCCGAAGGGTCAGAAGTACCTCGGCGTCCGGCAGCAGTTCGTGAAGCTGGGGCCCTCCCGGGGCGACCAGGTCGCGGTCGTTTCGGGGCTCAAGGACGGCGAGCAGGTCGTGACATCCGGTGTGTTCAAGCTCCGGACCGGCGCGGCGGTCAAAATCAACAACAAGGTCCAGCCGGGCAACAACGCGGCGCCCAGGCCGGAGGACAGCTGATGAAAATCACCGATCTCTTCGTCAAGAGGCCGGTTCTCGCGATCGTCGTCAACCTGGTCATTCTGATCGCGGGTCTCCAGTCGATCCGGTCCCTCTCGGTCCGGCAGTACCCCCGGAGCGACAGCGCCGTCGTCCAGATCACGACGGTCTACGTCGGCGCCAACGCGGACCTCGTCCGCGGGTTCCTGACGACTCCGCTCGAGCGCGTGATCGCGAGCGCCGACGGCATCGACTACATGGAGTCCTCGA
>JBDTOO010000013.1:0-72027 GCA_039933215.1 Acidobacteriota bacterium | reverse complement strand
GGGCGGCGTTGTTGCCCGCCTCCGTCCACACGCCGAGGTGCAGCCAGTTGCCGCACATCGTCGACCCGTCGTCCTGCAGCTGGCCGAAGTTCTCGAGCTGCTGACCCGCCGTCCGGATCATCTTGGTCTTGTCCTTGGGGTCCGGGATGTCGACGAGCGCTTTCCCGTTGATCTCCTTCAAGACCTCGCCCAGGTCGGGCGCAAACGGGTTCGTGTAGTTCCAGCTCACGTTCATGACCGGCTCGGGGAGGGCCCCACCCTCCTTGCGATAGAGGTCCCGGACTGCCAGGAAGATGCGGGAGAGGATCTCCTGGTCGGTTTTCGCGTGGCCCGGCGGGTCGATCGCCTTCCACTTCCACTGCATCCAGCGCGCCGAGTTGGTGAATGTCCCGTCCTTCTCGGCGAACCCCGAGGCGGGGAGCTGAAAGACTTCCGTCTGGATGGCGGATGCGTCTTGCGTCCCGTATTCCTTCGGCGCCTTCCAGAACGTCGCCGTCTCGATGTCGTAGATATCGGTCACGACGAGCCACTTCAATTTTGAGAGCGCGGCGATCCACTTCTGCGAGTTGGGTCCGATCGAGACCGGGTTCATGCCGAAGGTGATGAATCCCTCGGGGGCCGGCTCCCTTCCCCCGACGCGCGTCGAGGAGCCGCGGTACATGTCGTCGCAGATGTACATCCACGAGTAGTTGCCGTCGACCTTGGGGAGCCATGCGTATCCGAAGTCGTTCTCCTTCGTCGCCGCCTTTCCGTAGACCGACTTCAGGAGGGACACCATGAACTTCGGATAGTTCGACCAGTAGTTCATGGTCGCCCAGGCCTGCTTGTTGAGCGTCGTGGGCGTGGCGCTCTCGAAATAGTCCTTCAGGGTCTGCTGCGGCCCGGCGGGCGTCTTCAGATATCCCGGCAGGATCTCGAACGTGCCGGCAATGTCCGTGGCGCCCTGGATGTTGGAGTGGCCTCGGAACGCGTTGACCCCGCCGCCAGGACGCCCGACGTTTCCGAGGAGGAGCTGGAGCATGGCGGCGGCGCGGATCATCTGCACACCGACGGAGTGTTGCGTCCAGCCGAGGGCGTACGTGATCGTTCCCGCGCGCGCGGCATTGCCGGTCGAGGTGACGATGTCGCAGACCTTGAGGAAGGCGTCCTTCGGCGTGCCGCAGATCCGCTCGACCATTTCCGGGGTGTATCGGTCGACGTGCTTCTTCAGCAGCTGGAAGACGCAATGCGGGTTTTCCATCGTCGGGTCAACGGAGTAGGCCTTCGTCTTGGCGTCGGCCTCGTAGCCCCAGAGCGTTTTGTCGTAGGCGGCCGTCTTCGCGTCGAAACCGGTGAAGAGGCCGTCGTCGAACCCGAACTTGTCGCTGATGAGATACGTGGCGTTGGTGTACGCCTGGACGTATTCCTTGTGGAACCGTCCCGTCGAGAGCGCGTAGCGGATGATCCCGAGCAGGAATGCGATATCCGACCCGGCGCGGACCGGCGCGTAGAAATCCGCGACGGCGGCCGTCCGCGTGAATCGCGGGTCGACGACGACGAGCTTCGCGTTACGGGTCTTCTGCGCCTCGACGAACCACTTGAAGCCGCAGGGGTGGTTTTCCGCGGGATTGCCGCCCATGGCGAGGATGACGTCGGCATTCTTGATGTCGACCCATCCGTTGGTCATCGCTCCCCGTCCGAACGTGGCGGCCAAACTGGCCACCGTGGGGCCGTGTCAAACCCGGGCCTGGCTGTCCCGGTACGGCACCCCCAGGGCCGTGATGAATTTCCACTGGAGGAAGTTGAACTCGTTGGTGTCCGTGCAGCCGCCGATCATGCCGATCCCGGGCGTTCGGTTGACCGTCTCGCCCTTAGCGTTCTTCGCCACGAATGTCTTGTCGCGGGTGTCCTTGATATGCCGCGCGATCTTCGCGATGGCGTCGTCCCAGGAGATGTCTTCCCACTTGTCCGAGCCGGGGCGCCGCACCTTCGGGTTGAGCAGCCGGTTCGGATTGTTGATGTCATCGCGGAGGGTCGCGCCCTTCGGACAGAGCGTGCCGCGGTTGATCGGATGATCCGGGTCGCCTTCGACGTGGACGACCGAAGCGGTCGCGTTCTTCGCTTTGTCCCCGAGCGTATGGATGATGACGCCGCAGGAGACCGCGCAGTAGGGACACGTGCTCCGCGTCTCCGTGGTCCGTGAGATCTTGAATTCGCGCATCTCGGCCTTCGCCGCCGAAACGTCGAATCCGAGCGCCACCGACCCACCGACGACCGACGCTTTCAGGAAACCGCGGCGGGTGAGCTCCATGTTTCCTCCACGGGGGAAAACGGCTGTCCGGACTCACCCGAATTCCACGCCCGGACGCGTCCGCTGTCAAGTGATTTTGGCGCGAGACCTCGATCGTCCCGAAAACTGATCAGACTTCGCACACCGCTGCGACGGTGGTCACGAGATCCGTCGGGGATGCGCGTAGACGTTGAAGCGCGGCGCTCGCAGGAAACCCACGAGTGTCAGCCCCGCGGCGTCGGCGAGCTCGACGGCGAGGCTCGAGGGGGCCGACACGGAGGCGAGCACGGGGATCCCCGCAGCGGCGGCCTTCTGCGCGATCTCAAAACCGGCCCGGCCGGAGACCACGAGGACAAAGCCCGAAATCGGAACCTGTCCGAGCCGGAGGAACGAACCGATCAGCTTGTCCACGGCGTTGTGGCGCCCGACGTCCTCGCGCACGGCCTCCAGCCGGCCGTTCGGGTCGAACAGCCCGGCCGCGTGGAGGCCCCCCGTCTGCGCGAAGACGGATTGCCTCTCGCGGAGGCGGTCGGGCAGGGTCAACAGGACGTCGCCGGCGATCTCGAGCTCGGACGCGATCGGCTCGCGGTCCGAGCCCAGCACGTCCTCGATCGAGGTTTTGCCGCAGACGCCGCACGCAGACCCCATGACGGTCCGGCGGCGGAGCGACGCGCTTCGAGCCAGGGCCTCGGTCGAGACGGTCGCGATGACCACGTTGTCCCGGAGCTCCCGATCGACCCGTGGATCCGAGGGGCGCTCGATCGCGAGGAGGTCCGCGTCCCCGGCGAGCACGCCCTCGGCGAAGAGGAGGCCCGCCGCCAGATCCTCGTCGTCGCCGGGTGTCCGCATGGTCGTCACGAAGGAGTCCGCTCGATCCGAGGCGGGTGAGCGCAGTCGGATCTCGAGAGGCTCCTCGACCGCGAGCAGGTCTTCCCGCTCCGTGGCACCGGCCGCGTCCCGTGAAAGGACGCGCACGCGGTCGATGGACGGCATCGGACGATTGTAGATCGCGTCACCGTCACGGTGACAGGTGACAGGTGACAGGTGACAGGTGTCGGGTGACGGCAGCCGGAGCTGCCCAGGCCCCTCACCTCACAGCTTCCGTGTCACCCGTCACCGGCGCTGCTGTCACCGGACACCCGTCACCTGACCCGGTGCTGCTGTCACCCGTCACCCGGGCCGGACGAGCCTCGCGATTGACACTAGGGGATCAGGAGGACCTTCCCGCTCGTCTGCCTTCCCTCGAGGAGACCGTGGGCCTCGGCGGCATCCGCGAGCGGGATTTCGCGGAAGACCTTGACCGCGAGCTCGCCCTTTGCGATCCACCCGAGCACGTCGCCGGATCGCTCTTCGAGCTCCTCCCGCCGCGCGACGTAGTGCCAGAGGGTCGGGCGGGTGAGATAGAGCGAGCCCTTCTGGTTGAGAATCTGCGGATCCAGAGGCTCGACCTTCCCGCTCGACTGGCCGAAGAGCGCGAGGGTTCCCCGGACGGCGAGGCAATCGAGGCTCCCCGCGAACGTGTCCTTCCCGACGGAGTCGTAGACGACCTGGACGCCGCGGCCCTGCGTGATCCGCCGCACTTCGTCGACGAAGCTCTCCTTTCGATAGTCGATGACCTCCTGCGCTCCGGCGCCCCGGGCGAGGGCAACCTTCTCGGGGCCCCCCGCCGTGCCGATGACGTGCGCCCCCGCCTTGCGGCCGATCTGGCAGAGCAGGAGGCCGACGCCGCCGGCCGCCGCGTGGACGAGGCACGTATCCCCCGGGCGAAGCGGGTAGGTCGAGCGGGCCAGGTAGTGAGCCGTCATGCCCTGGAGGAGCGCCGCGGCCGCCTGGCGGGTCGTCACGCCCTGGGGAACGGGGACGGTCCGGTCGGCTTTAGCGGTCGCGTATTCGGCGTACGAGCCGGCGAAGTTGACCGAGCCGACGCGGTCCCCCGGCCCGACCCCCTGGACGCCGGAGCCGACGGCCTCGACGGTCCCGGCGCCCTCCGTGCCGAGCGTCAGCGGAAAGGCGCCCCTGTACTGTCCGGTCCGGTAATAGACGTCGATGAAATTGACGCCCGCGGCCTCGATCCGGACGAGGACCTCGCCTTCCTGCGGAACGGGAGTCGGGACGTTTTCGAGCCGCAGGACTTCCGTTCCGCCCGGGGCCGAGACGCGAATGGCTTTCATCGCTGATTCTCCTCTCCTCGCCAATTAGACCGCGATCGGCCCCTCCGATTCTCCGCCGGGCGGGCCGGACCGCGATACCTCGTGATCCGCGCCGCTATAGAGTTTCTTCGATGAGCCCGGCCCGCCAGGAGGTGCTGCGATGGTGGAATTGATCAACCCGATCGTCCGTCGCTCGATCGAGGATGGCCGCGCCGATCCCGAGGGGTTCTGGGCGCGTGCGGCCGGGGAGCTCCCCTGGTTCTCACCCTGGGAGAAGACGTTCTCCTGGACCCCCCCGACCTTCCGGTGGTTCGAGGGCGGATCGACCAACCTCTGCTGGAACGCCCTCGACCACCACGTCGAGCGCGGCCGGGGCGGGCAGGCGGCGCTCGTCGCGGTCAACGAGCGCGGCGAGAGACGGGCGTTCACCTACGGAGAGCTGCTGGGCCAGGTCCAGGTCGTCGCCGCCGCGTTGCGCGGAATGGGCATCGCCCGGGGGGACCGCATCACGATCTACATGCCGACGATGCCGGAGGCGATCCTGCTCATGCTCGCGGCCGTGCGTATCGGAGCCATCCACGTCGTGGTCTTCGCTGGGTTCGGCGAACGCGCCCTGGGCGACCGGATCCGGGCGAGCGGTTCACGGCTCGTCTTCACGTGCGACGTCACGTACCGGAAAGGGAAGGACGTGCGTTTAAAAGGGATCGTCGACGCCGCGCTGGAGGGCGAGCCTCACGCGGTCGAGCGCGTCGTCGTTTTCGGCCGGGGGACGGCGTACGAGCCGGCGCGGCATGCCCGGGACCTTCCCTGGTCCGAATTTCTGGCGCGAGGGGACGGGCAGAGCGGCGCGCACGTTCCGATGGAATCGAACGAGCCGGCGTTCATCCTCGCGACGTCCGGGACGACGGCCCGGCCGAAGCTCGCGGTGCACACTCAGGGGGGATACCAGGTTCACGTCGCGACGATGGGCCGGCTCTGCTTCGCGCTCCGCTCGGGCGAGGTCTGGTGGTCGACGTCCGACATCGGGTGGATTGTCGGGCACAGCTACATCGTCTACGCGCCTCTCCTCGCCGGCTGCACGACGCTCGCGTACGAAGGAGCGATCGACCATCCGAAGCCGGACGCCCTCTGGAAGATCATCGAGGAATTTCGCGTCACGGGGCTCTTCACTTCTCCGACGGCCGTTCGCCTCCTGATGCGCTACGGGGAGGACGCCGCCCGGGAGTCCGATCTTTCGTCGCTCGAGAGGGTCGTCTGCGCGGGCGAGGTGCTGAACGCTCCCGCGTGGGACTGGCTCCAGAACCGTGTCCTCTCGGGCCGCGTGCCGGTCATCGACAACATGTGGCAGACCGAAACGTCGGGGCCGGTCTTCGGGAATCCCTACGGCATCTCGCTTCTTCCGATCAAGCCCGGCTCCGCGACGATCCCCCTTCCCGGCATCGATGCCGCGGTCGTCGGCCCCGGCGGCGAGAACTGCGCGGCGGGGGAGAAGGGGATCATGGTGATCCGCCGGCCGTTCCCGGGATTGACGCCCACGTTGTGGGGGGAACCGGAGCGTTACGGGAAGGACTACTGGGAAAAGATCCCGGGCGTGTACTACACCGGCGACTCGGCCCACGTCGACGCGGACGGCTACGTCTGGTTCGCCGGACGCGCTGACGAGATCATCAAGATCGCATCCCACCGGCTCGGCACGATCGAGGTGGAGACCGCGTGCCTCCGGCATCCGGCGGTCGCCGAGGCCGGAGTGACCGGCCGGCCCGATGACCTTCGCGGCGAGGTGATCTCGGCGTTCGTGGTGCTCAAGGAGGGGCGCGTTCCCTCCGCGGCGCTGCGGCAGGAAGTCCTCGATACCATCCGAAGGGAGCTCGGCGCGCTCGCGGTGGTCGGAGAGCTGCAGTTCGTCCAGACGCTGCCCAAAACGCGGAGCGGCAAGATCATGCGGCGCGTGCTGAAGGCGGTCACCCTCGGGCGGGACCCGGGCGACATCACGACCATCGAGGACGAGGGTTCGGTCGAGGAGGCACGGGAAGCGTTCGAGGCGCTCCGGGCCGGGCTCGCCCCGCCCCACGGCTGAAACGGCGTCTCCGCCCGCCGATCGGCGTCGTATAGTGCTGCGGGTTTTTCATTCCCCGACGCCCGACAGAGGAGGAGCTGATCCAGAGAACGGGAGTCTTCTTCGCCCTCGCCGCGTTCCTCGGCTGTCTGCTCCCTTCAGGCGCCCGCGCCGCCGGCGACGCCATCGTCTTCGGAGCCGCCATCTCGATCACCGGGAAGACCGCGAAGGAAGGGGAGTACACCCGCGACGGCTACCAGATCGCCGTCGACAAGATCAACGAGACGGGCATCCGAGTCGGCGGCCGCCTTCGGAAGGTGTCCCTCAAGGTGTACGACGACGAGTCGAGGTCCGAGCGCACCGCTCAATTGATCGAGAAGCTGGTGCATGAGGATGGCGTCCAGCTTCTCCTGGGTCCCTACGCTTCGGGGCCCACGGCGACGGCCGCGCCGATCGCCGAGAAATATCGGATCCCGATGGTCGAGGCGAACGGGTCGGCGGAGAGCATCTTCAAGCGGGGCTACCGCTACACGTTCGCGGTGCTGTCCCCCGCGAAGCTTTACCTGCGAGGATTGATCGATCTCGTTCGGGCGAAGGATCCGACCGCTAAAACGGTCGCCATCCTCGGCGAGAACGAGCCGTTCTCGAAGGAGGTGGCGCAGGGCGCCGCGGAGTATGCCCGCCAGAAGGGGCTCGATGTCGTGTATCTGCAGTTCTACCCGACCAACACGCAGGACGTGAGCGCGCTGCTGACAAACATCAAGGGGAAGGCGCCGCACGTGATCCTCGGGTCGGGGCACCTCCAGGATTCGCTCCTGATCGTCAAGCAGGCCAGGGACCTCGGAGTCTCGCCGCGGGCGATGGGGTTTTCCGTCGGTCCGTCGTCCCCGGAGTTCCGCGAGAACCTGAAGGGAAACGCCGACTACGTCTACGGCGCGACACAGTGGACGCCGGCGCTCCAGTACCACGGCGACGATCCCTGGAAGACGCCGGCCGAGTTCGCCCGGGCGTTCTCGGCGAGGCACCCCGGGTACAGGTCGATCCCCTACCAGGTCGCGGAGTCGGCCGCCGCCGTTTGGGCCTACGCGAAGGCGATCGAGAACGCGGGCAGCGTCGAGGGACCGAAGGTGCGCGACGCGCTGGCGGCGCTCGACATCATGACTTTCTACGGCCGGATCAAGTTCGACGCCCGCGGCGTGAACGTCTTCAAGCCGTTGGCGATCGAGCAGCTGCAGCCGGACGGGAAGAAGTACACGGTATGGCCAGCGAACGTCGCGGAACGGCCCCCGCTGTACCCGATGGTGCCCTGGGAGAAGCGCTGAGCTCCGGCGAGCTCCTTCAGATCCTCGTCAACGGGATCCTCCTCGGCGGCATCCTCGCCCTGGTCGCCGTCGGGTTCTCGCTCGTCTGGGGAATCATGAACATCGTCAACCTCGCGCACGGCGCGTTGATCGTCCTCGGCGCCTATCTGACCTTCGGCCTCCACGCGCTCGGGATCGATCCGTTCGTTTCGATCCCCATCTCGATGGCGGCCCTCTTTCTTCTGGGCTACGCGATCCAGCGCCTCCTGATCAACCAGATCCTTCGCGCCCCGCTGCTGGCCACGTTCCTTCTGACCTTCGGGCTGGAGATCCTGATCGTCAACCTGTTGAACTTCTTCTTCAAGGCCGATCTGCGCTCCGTGACGACCTCGTACACGGGAACAGGGTTCACCCTGGGTCCGGTCCGCGTCCCCCTCGTCCGCCTCGCGGCGCTCGGCGTGTCGCTAGCGCTCGTCGCCGCCCTCGGCGTCTTCATGAAGCGCACGCGGACCGGCAGGGCGATCCGGGCCACGGGCATGGACATCGACGCGGCGCGGTTGACCGGGGTCCGCGTCGCGGGGGTCTATGCCGTCACATTCGCCATCGGAGCCTCGCTCGCCGGAGCGGCGGGATCCCTGCTCTCCCTTTCGGTGCCGTTCGATCCCACCTTCGGAGGCAGCTACACGCTGCGGGCCTTCGTGATCTGCGTGCTCGGCGGACTCGGCAACGTGGGCAACGTGGTGTTCGGCGCCACGATCTTCGCGTTCGTCGAGGTCCTGGTGGGGTCGCGATATCCGGAGGTGTCGCAGGCGGTGACGTTCGGGATGCTGGTCGTCCTTCTGCTCCTCCGGCCGCGCGGCGTCGCGGGAAAGCCGGCGTAGGCGCGGTGGTGGCGGCGCGGCGGCGCGTGGGAGCGGTTCTCGCGCTCCTGTCGCTCGGAGTCTTCCTCCTGCTCCCGCGGCTGGTCGGGACGTACACGCTTCTGACCCTCACCCGGCTGCTGCTTCTCGCCCTGATGGCGATCGGCTGGAATTTCGTCGGCGGCTTCGCGGGGTACGCCTCGTTCGGAAATGCCGCGTTCTTCGGCGTCGGGGCGTACGCCACCGGCCTGCTGATGCTGTCTTCGGCGAGAGTTCCCTTCCTGCCGGCCCTGGCCTGCGGCGCCCTCCTCTGCGCCGGGACGGCGGCGCTGCTCGGCCTCCCGATCCTGCGGCTGAAGGGCCACTATTTCGCGATCGCGACCCTCGGAGTCGCGGAGGCCGCGCGACAGATCGCCGACACATGGGACGGCGTCACCCAGGGATCGACGGGCATCGACCTGCCGATGCAGGCGGACGGGACGGTCTTCTACTGGACGGCTCTCGCGCTCGTCGTCGGAGGCACTCTGCTGACGGCGCGCCTCGCCCGGTCGAAGGTGGGCTACGCCTGGATGGCGATCCGCGAAGACGAGGACGCGGCGCGGACCGCCGGGATCCCCACCACGCGGTACAAGGTGCTCGCCTACGCGCTGTCGGCGGCCTTCTCCGGGCTCGCGGGCGGGATCACGGCGTACCAGAACGTCCACGTCACGCCGACCGATTTCTTCAAGCTCGACTACACGCTGGAGTCGATCATCGCGGTGGTGATCGGAGGAGCGGGAACGGTCTTCGGTCCCGTGATCGGCGCCGCCGTCTTCGAGCTTCTGTCGACGTTCGTCTGGAGCCATTTCCTGGAGCTTCATCCGACGGTGCTCGGCCTGCTGATCATCTTCTTCGTCGTCTTCGTTCCGCGTGGGATCGTCTCGGTGGTGGGCGCCGTCCGGGCCCGCCGCGGGAGGGGTCTCCGATGGCGCGATCTCTTCGCCAACATCCGAGAGAACCGGGTTACCTGATCCATGCGGATTTCCGCGAAACCGGCTCCGACGCCCGTTCCTCCCGGCGCTCCGCTCCTCGAGGTGACGGGCCTCTCCCGCCGCTTCGGCGGGCTCGCCGCCCTGGACGGCGTCGACCTGACCATCCGGAAGGGGGAGATCCTCGGCGTCCTGGGCCCGAACGGCGCCGGCAAGACGACGCTCGTCCAGTGCATCTCCGGCCTGGACAAGCCGACGGCCGGGCGGATCCGCTTTCGCGGGGCGGACATCACCCGCGTCCCGTGCCACCGGATCGCGACGCGCGGGCTCGCGAGGACGTTCCAGGTCGTCAAGCCGCTCCGGCACCTTTCCGTCCTCGACAACGTCGCTGTCGGTGCGATGTTCGGGGCGGGCGGCCGGAACCGCGACGCGGGCCGGGCGCGGGAACGGGCCCGGGAAGTCCTGGCGCAGACGCGCCTCTCTTCCCGGGCGGACGACGTCGCGGGTTCGCTCACCATTCCCGACCTGAAGCGCCTCGAGGTCGCGCGGGCTCTCGCGATGGACCCCGAGCTCCTTCTTCTCGACGAGGTCATGGCAGGCCTGAATCCGGCCGAGATCGAGGACGCCATGGAGCTCATCCGGGAGATCCATCGCGGCGGCGTCACGATCCTCGTGATCGAGCACGTGATGAAGGCGATCCTCGGGCTTTCGGATCGCCTCGCGGTCCTGCACTTCGGCCGAAAGATCGCCGAGGGGGACCCCGCGACGGTCATCGAGGATCCGCGGGTGATCGAGGCCTATCTGGGGGAGCGTTTTGCCCGTCGCGCCGCGTCTGTCGGGGCGGGGGCGCGCCCGGCCCGCGCCGAGCCCGCCATCCCGCCCCCTCCGCCTCGCGCCGCCAGCGGGCGGACGCCCCTCCTGGAGCTGACGGATCTCTCCTCCGGATACGGCGACGTCCAGATCCTTCGGGACGTCTCGCTCGAAGTGCGCGAGGGGGAGGTCGTCGCCTTGATCGGCGGCAACGGCGCCGGTAAGACGACCCTGCTCGACACGATCTCCCGGCTCCTGACGGCGCGCTCCGGTTCCGTCCGGTTCGCCGGAAAGGACCTGACACGTGCGCGGACCGAGGAGGTGGTCCGCGCGGGGATCATCCAGGTCCCGCAGGATCGGCGCCTCTTCGCCGGCCTCACTGTCCGCGAGAACCTCCTCCAGGGCGCGTACCTCCGGCGCGACGGGGCCGGCGTCGAGTCGGACCTCGAAAGGATCTACGGGTGGATGCCGCGCCTCGCCGAGAGAGCGTCCCAGCCGGCCGGACTCCTCTCGGGAGGCGAGCAACAGATGTGCGCCATGGGGCGCGGCCTCATGGCGCGTCCCCGGCTGCTGCTGATCGACGAGCTTTCGCTCGGTCTCGCGCCGCTCGCGGTCGAACAGATTTTGGAGGTCGTCGCGAGGATCAACCGGGAGGGCACGGCGGTCCTGCTGGTCGAACAGGACGTGCAGGTCGCCCTGGAGCACGCCGACCGAGGCTACGTCCTCGAAACGGGCCGAGTCGTCCAGTCAGGCCCAGCGGCGGAGTTGCTCGACGACCCGGGAATTCGCCAGTCGTATCTGGGAATCGGCTAGCCGATCCGCTCGCCCTCGTGAGCGGGCGTTCCCGCCGAACGCCGGTCCTGGAGTTTCCATCCGAACCGGTCCGCCGCCATTTCCGCCAGCTCGCGGCCGATCGCGAGCGAAGCGGTCGCGGCGGGGGAGGGGGCGTTGCGGACGTGGAGGACGTGCGCGCTCTCGCCGATCGAGAAGTCTTCGACGAGGCGGCCGTCCGCGGAGAGCGACTGGGCGCGCACTCCCGAGGGGCCGAAGACGAGATCGACCGCCCGGATCTCCGGGACGTAGCGGGCGAGCGCGGACGTGAACGCCCGTTTGGAGAGATCCCGCCACATCTCGGCGAGCCCGGATGCGAGATGCCGGCGTGCGAGCCGCCGGAACCCCGGGAACGCGAGGGTCTCGCGGAGATCGCGAAAGGACAGGTCGCGCCGCCGGTAGCCTTCCCGGGCAAAGGCGAGCACGGCGTTGGGACCGGCGAGGACGGACCCGTCGATCCTTTTCGTGAAATGGATTCCGAGAAACGGGAATGACGGGTCCGGAACGGGGTAGATCAGTCCCCGAACGAGCCGCCGGGCCCGCGGCGTCAACGTGTAGTAGTCGCCGCGAAACGGGACGATCCGTTCGTCCCCCTCGTCTCCGGTCATCGCGGCGACGCGGTCCGATTGGAGCCCCGCGCAGGCGATGACGTCGCGGGCGAACACGTCGCCGGCCGACGTCGCAATCACGCGTTCCCCTCCCGAATCGCGGATGGCCTCGACGGCCGTGCCGGTCGCCACGGTTCCGCCGCGCTCCGCGATCTCCTGGGCATACGCGAGGGCGACCCGGCGAAAATCGATGATGCCCGTCGAGGGCGACCAGAGCGCCCGGATGCCCGCCGCGTGCGGCTCGATCTCCCGGATCCTCTCGGGCCCGACTTCCTCGAGCGCTTCGACTCCGTTGGCCGCCGCCCTCTCTCGGATCCGCGCGAGAGGTCCGAGCTCCGAGGCGTCGAGAGCGACGACGAGCTTGCCGCATCGCTCGAAGGGGATGCCCTTCTCCTGAGCGAACCGCTCGAGCTCGGCTTTTCCCTCGCGGCAGAGCCGCGCTTTGCGCGAGCCCGGCGCGTAATAGAGCCCGGCGTGAAGCACGCCGCTGTTGTGCCCGGTCTGATGCGTCCCGACCTCGCGCTCCTTCTCGAGGACGATCACGCGCAAACCCGGGCGGCTCCGGAGGATCTGGAGCGCCGTCGCGAGGCCGACGATCCCGCCTCCGATGACGGCGAGATCCCGCCGCTCTCCGGCCGCCGCCAGCTCTCTCAGCTCTCCGCCGTCGCCGCGCCAAGAGGCCTCGAGCTCGGAAAGTCCGTTCCGAGCCGCGCCCCGAGCTCCAGGAGGGAAGCGTGATGGCCCCGATCGATCGCGATGCCGATCTCCGCCTGCCGGAGCGCTCGCTCCGCTTCCGGCTGCCCGGGAAAGAGAACCGGGCCGGGAGCGCCGGCCGCCGTGGGCGCCGAGGTCAGCTGCTCGACCAGGCGCTCCAGCCGCGACTCGAAAGCCGCCGCGCCTCCGATGGCCGCGGGATCGATCGCGAGGAAGAATTGCCCGAGGTCCGACGGACCCTCGGTCGAGAAGAGGCCGACGACGTTCGGTCCGAAGGCGGCATCCGCGAGAATCCCGCAGAGGATCTCGACCACGAGCGCGAGGCCGTATCCCTTGTGACCGCCTGTGTCCTCCGCGCCGCCGAGCGGAAGAAGAGATCCCAGAAGGGCGTCGTCGGCGCTCGTGGCGGGAGATCCGTCCGCCGAGATCGCCCAGCCGGCAGGGAGGCTCTCCCCGCGCCGCGCCGCGACCTCGATCCGCCCGCGCGGCACGGCGCTCGTGGCCATGTCGAGGACGACCATCCCGAACCGGCCGGAGGGCGCCGCGACCGCGATCGGATTCGTCCCGAGAAGCGGCGTCCGTGCGCGGGTCGCCGCGACCAGGGGGGAGGTGTTCGTCAGGCTCATCCCGATCAGGCCGCTCCCGGCGATCCGCATGGCGTACCAGCCCGCGATGCCGTAGTGGTTCGTGTTTCGAACCGAGGAGATCGCCGCTCCGAGCTCCCGGGCCCGGCCGATGGCGTCGTCGGTGGCCACGCGGGCGGCGTGATGGCCCCAGCCGTTCCCCGCGTCGAAGCGCGCGAGCGCCGGTTTTCCGCGCTCGCGAACCGGGCGGGCGCGGGGATCCATCACGCCCGCTTCGACGAGCCTGACGTACTGCGGCATGCGCGCGGTCCCGTGTGACGCGATGCCCCGCAGGTCGGAGGCCACGAGGACCTCCGCGACGTCGGCGGCGATGTCCGGCGGAGTCCCGACGCGCTCGAGAGTCGCGGCGGTCCAGCGGGAGAGCTTCTCCGCTTCGACCCGGACGCCGTCGGAGGGGTCCTCGTAGACGGGGATGGCCTCGCCTCTCTTTCGATCGCATCGCGCGCGTGGGCGCCGGATCCCTCCGAGCCTACGGGCGGCGGGCTCCGCTGGTCAACGCCGAATTCCCCGGGGAGAGCTCCCGGGGCCGTGACGTTAAGATGCGAGGCTTGGAACGCGCGATGGAAAAGAGGGCCGCGGCCGGCGGCGATCGATTCCGGATCGGCCTCGTGCAGATGGCCTGCGGACCGGACCCGGACGACAACCTGGAACGCGCCGCCGTCTTCGTCGGCGAAGCGGCGCGGGCGGGGGCGGCCCTCGTGTGCCTGCCGGAGCTCTTCCGGTCGCAGTACTTCTGCCAGAAGGAGGACGCGGCGACGTTCGACCTCGCCGAGCCCCTGCCCGGCCCCACGACGCAGCGGCTCGGGGAGGCCGCGCGCCAGGCCGGCGTCGCCGTGATCGCTCCGGTGTTCGAGCGCAGAGCCGCGGGCCTGTACCACAACAGCGCGGCGGTGATCGACGCGGACGGCACGATCGCGGGCGTGTACCGGAAGATGCACATCCCGGACGATCCCGCCTACTACGAGAAGTTCTATTTCACGCCCGGCGATCTCGGGTTCCCGGCGTTCGACGTCCGACCGGGCCGCGTCTCGACGCTGATCTGCTGGGATCAATGGTACCCGGAGGGCGCGCGGCTGGCCGCGCTCCAGGGTGCGAGCGTCCTCTTCTACCCGACCGCCATCGGCTGGCATCCCCACGAGAAGGCGGAGCAGGGCCCGGCGCAGCTCGACGCCTGGAGGACCGTGCAGCGTGGGCACGCCATCGCCAACGGGCTCTACGTGGCCGCGGTCAACCGCGTGGGTCACGAGAAGCCGGAGGGCGGCGGAGCCGGGATCGAGTTCTGGGGCAGCTCCTTCGTCGCGGATCCCCAGGGGGTCATCGTCGCGCAGGGCTCTTCCGACCGCGAGGAGATCCTCATCGCGGAGGTCGACCCCGCCCGGATCGAGGATGTCCGCCGCAACTGGCCGTTCCTCCGGGACCGCCGCATCGACGCGTACGGAGGCATCACGTCGCGGTTTCTCGCGGGCGAGCCGTGGAGCGACCGCCGCTGACCGCTTCCTACTTCATGCCCGCCGAGTGGGAGCCGCACGAGGCGACATGGATCGGCTGGCCCCACAACGTCACCGACTGGCCGGGCCGGTTCGGTCCGATCCCCTGGGTTTACGCGGAAATGGTGCGCTGGATCTCGGCCGGGGAGACCGTCCGCATCCTCGTCGAGTCGAAGAGCCATGAGGACAGGGCGCGTCGAGTGCTCGCGCGGGGCGGGCAGGATCTCGCGTCCGTCGAGTTCTTCCGGATCCCGACCGATCGAGGTTGGCTGCGCGACTCCGGCCCCGCCTTCGTCCGCCGCGGAGGGCCGCGGCCGGACGTGGCCATCCGGAGGTTCGGCTTCAATGGCTGGGCGCGATATCCGGACTGGCGGCGCGACGTGCGGGTGCCCGAGCGCGTCGGCCGTGCGCTCGGCATTCCGCTCCTCCCGGGCGATGATGGGCCGGCGGTCGTCCTGGAGGGCGGCGCGATCGACGTGAACGGACGCGGCACGATCCTGACGACGGAAGAGTGCCTTCTCGACCCGAAAATCCAGGTGCGCAACCCGGGATTCGATCGATCGGATTACGAGCGCGTATTCCGCGAGTCTCTCGGCGCGCCTCGCGTGATCTGGCTCGGCCGGGGGATCGCCGGCGACGACACCCACGGACACGTTGACGACCTCTGCCGGTTCACGAGCCCGGGAACGGTCGTGCTGTGCCGCGAAACGAACCCCTCCGACGAGAACTACGTGAATCTCGAAGAGAATCGCGAGAGGCTCCAGGACGCCCGGCTCGAGGACGGGTCCCGCGTGGAAGTGGTGGATCTGCCGATGCCGTCTCCCGTGTATTTCGACGGGCGGCGGCTGCCGGCCTCCTACGCCAACTTCTTCGTGGCCAATTCCGCCGTCCTGGTGCCCACCTTCGACGACATCCGCGACCGCGAGGCGCTCGGAATCCTCTCCGAGCTCTTTGCCGACCGTCCGGTCGTCGGGATCCATGCCCGCGATCTCGTCTGGGGGCTCGGCACGGTCCACTGCCTGACGCGGCAGCAGCCCGCCGTTTCAGAGGCGACCCCGCGCGGGGATCGGGACGGCCGCGCGCGGCGCCGGGGGCGCGCGGCCATCCCGCCCGGCGGGAACCGGAGCGAAACCTAGAAGTTATAGAGGGCCGACAGAGCGATCTGGTTCCCCTTGGTTTTGACCCTGGCGGTCCCGGAGATGAGCTCGGCGTGCAGCCACTCGAGTCCGAGCGAGTAGGGGCCGGTCCTCCAGCGGAGCATATCGCTGTAGATCTGGTTCTTCAGCCGGCCGGCATTGCCGAGAGCCGTCAGGACGTCGGAGTCGTTGGGGTCGTCGATCGCGTAGAAGCAGAAGACTCCCCAGTTCTTGGTGAAGTCGTATCCGACCTGAATCCAGCCGCCGGTGCTCTTGATCTTGCCGAACTGCGTGATCGACGTGAACTGCTGGCCGGAGTTCTTGGCGGTGTAGACGTTGCCGTGGATCAGGAGCCCTCCGAGCTGGAACCGGGCGCCGAACTCCCCGATCGTCCCCTCGAGCTTGTCGTTTGCCGCCGTCGCGTTGGGACCCGAGAGATCCTTCTCGTCGTAGTGGCCCACGACGTAAATGCCCCAGGTTCCCCCTCCCGCTTTCCCGCCGAGGTTGAAGCGCGCTTCGAACTGGGGCGTCCCCGAGTTGCCGGCGGAGACGGAGTTGACGTTCGAGCCGGGCGTGTTGTCCCAGTTTCCGCGCATCACAGCGAGCTGCACTTCGGCGTTCACGGGAGCCGACTTCGGTGTCAGGGCCTGGTAGACGAAGAGGCCCGGGTACCGCCACCCCGGCATGCCGCTGCCGTAGCCGAGCGGAAAGGCGATGTGGGAGTTCGAGACCGGAACGTTCCCGAAGAGAGGCGACCAGAACTGGCCGACGCGGATCGTGGTGCGGCCGTTCGTGACGTCGGCATAGGCGAACCGGAGCCTCGGAATCACCTGCTGGTCCGCGAAGGCGCCGGTGCCGTTGTTGCCGCCGAAGAAGTCCATCTCGACGGTGCCGGCGACGCGCCAGTCGCCACTGACCTTCGGCCCGTTGAACGCGAGAGTGAGCCGGGTGTTACGGACGTCGCCGCTCGTGATCCATTTGTCGCGGACGAGCTGTGGCGGCGTCGGCCATTCGGCGTTCTGCCCGTTGCCAAACGCGAAGCTCTGATCCTGGGCGTACAGGCTCGCGCTGATGAATCCGCGGATGATGAGGCCCTCCTTGCCGCCCGTCTCGACGGTCGGGGCGGGCGGCGCCGCCGGGGTGACCGGGGGGGCTGGTGGGGTGGTCTGGGCCTGCGCGGCGACGGCGAGAAGAAGCAGGATGGCGGCGGAGCCCGGGAGACGCATTCGGGACTTCATCGAACCCTCCTTTTCATTTGAATCGACGGTGCCTCCGGGCGGCGCCTGACGCCGTTTCCGGCGAGATGAACGGGGGGATTCGGCGGAGGGGAGTGGATCGCGGTCCCGCAACGGGACGGCGGGACTCGACGGCGAGGATGGGAACGGCCGGCGTCCAGCATGACGTCCCTTTCCGGTACTGGCCAAATCCTAACACCCGCGCGCCGGGAGCTCACTTGACAGACCCCACGGTGAAGCCCGCGATGAACCGGTCGAGAAACAGGTTGTAGAGGATCCCGATCGGCAGCGCGGCAATCAGGCAGGCCGCCATGAGCGAGCCCCAGTAGTAGACGTCCCCGCGGACCAGGTAGATCGGAACGCCGACACCCACGGTCTGATGGGCGGCCGACGAGATGAACGTCAGGGCGTAGACGAACTCCTGCGTCACCAGCGTGAACGTGAAGATCACGACGGTCAGGATCCCCGACACGGAGATCGGGATGACGAGCTTCAGGAAGGCCTGGAAGCGGGTGAGGCCGTCGACCATCGCCGCGTCTTCGAGCTCCCGCGGGATCGACTTGAAGAAGCCCATCAGGAGCCAGACCGAGAAAGGGATGGTGAAGCTCGGGTACACGACGATGATCGACCACAGGGAGTCCTGCAGGCCGAGCAGCGCCACGATGCGCGACAGCGGGATGAAGAGGAGGGTCGGCGGAACGAGGTAGGTCAGGAAGATCGCAATTCCGACCCGCCCGCCCCAGCGCCCGGTCAGTCGGGTCAGCGCGTACGCCGCGGGGACCGCGAGGAGAAGGGTGATCGCCACGACGCAGGTCCCCGCGAACAGGGTATTTCCCAGCCAGCGGAGGAACAGGGTCTCCTGAAAGAGGAGCCGCAGGTGCTCGAGGGTCGGCTTCGAGTTGAAGATGAACGGGTTGTTCTTCAGGTTGTAGAGGTCGGGATTGCTCTTGAAGCTCGTGATGAGCATCCAGTAGAACGGGAACCCCAGGACGACGGCGAAGAAGATCAGCGTCAGGACGTGGACGACGCGCCCCGTGAGCTCCCGCGTTCGACGTGACCCCATCGATCGGCCCCTCACCTAGGTCACCTCGGAGCGGTGCGCCGAGCGCAGCATCAGCCACGCGACGAGCGCGAGCACGGGGACCAGAAAAAGGGAGATCGCGGCGCCCTCGGCGAGGTCGCTTCCGAGGATCCCGGTGAAGAAGGCGAGCGAGGGCAGAACCTGCGTCGTGTCATACGGACCGCCACGCGTCAGGATGTACACGACGGTCATATCTGTGAACGTGAAGATCACGCCGAAGAGGACGGCGACGTGGATGATCGGGAGCATCATCGGCAGCTGGATCTGGAAGAGCCTCCGGAAGAACCCCGCGCCGTCGACGGCCGCGGCCTCCGGAATGTCTTTCGGGATCGCCGTCCAGCCCGCCAGGAGGATCACGGTCGAGAACGGGAGCATGTGCCAGACGTGGACCAGGATCACCGACGCCATGGCGAGCTTCGGCTCCCCGAGGTACATCGGAGGCGAGAACGCGTTGACCAGGTGCATCCGAATGAGGACCCAGTTGATGACGCTGTAGAGCGAGTCCAGGATCCACTTCCAGCCAATCGAGCCGATCGAGACCGGAGCGACCCACGGCAGCAAAATCAGGAAGCGGACGAACCAGCGGCCCGGGAACGGATCCTTGAGCGCGAGCGCCAGGATGTTTCCACCGATCAGGACGAGCACCTGCGAGACAATCGTGAAGGTGAAGGAGTTCCGGAGCGAGCGGAGGAAGGTGGGGCTGTGGAGCACGGACTGGAAGTTCTGCAGCCCGACGAAGTGGTAGCCGACGCTTCCGACCTTGACGTCGCCGACGCTGTAGAGAAAGGCGAGCACGAACGGAACGCCGACGAGCGCCAACACGTAGAGGACGGCGGGGAGAAACATCGCCGGCCCGAGCCACCGCTGACGGCCCAATGCGCTCATTTGAGAAACAGTCCGCTCATTCGAGAGGAACCCGGGCCGTCCTCGTCCCCTTCTCCCGATCGAAGAACTTCAAGTCTCCCTCGCGGACCGCGAAGGCGTGGACGGAGCCGGCCGGAAACGACGCGCCGTGGGTCGACGACATCCGGCAGATCGCCGTCTTGCCGTCGAAGGCGCCGCCATCGATCTCTCCGTAGAGGATCCTCTCGGCGCCCAGGTATTCCTCGTGCCCGACACGGAATCTCAAGGGCACGTACGGGCCGGTCCGCTCCGCCGCGCGGATGTCGGCGGGGACCGCCGCCTGCCCCGCGAGGTGCGTGACGGGGAAGAAGTGCTCCGGGCGGAACCCCACGATGACGGTTCCGTGCTCGAGCAGGTTCATCGGGGGCGATCCCAGGAAGGTCCCGACGAACGTGTCGGCCGGCTCGTCGTAGACCTCGGCCGGCGTGCCGATCTGGCGGACGGAACCCTTGTTCATGACCACGACCCGGTCACCCATCGCCATCGCCTCGACCTGGTCGTGGGTCACGTAGATCGTCGTCGTGCCCATCCGCTTCTGGAATTGCTCGAGCTCCGTTCGGGCCGACGCGCGGAGCTTGGCGTCGAGATTGGACAGCGGCTCGTCCAGCAGAAACAGGGAGGGCTCCCGCACGATCGCGCGTGCGAGGGCCACGCGCTGCCTCTCGCCGCCCGAGAGCTCCCGCGGCTTTCGATGCATGAGGTGGGGAATCCCGAGGAGGCCGGCGGCCCAGAGCGCTTTCTTCTCGCGCTCGGGTTTCGCTACACCCTGCGCCTTCAGAGGGAACGTGATGTTGCCGAGCACCGTCAGGTGGGGGTAGAGGGCGTAGCTCTGGAACACCATGGCGATGCGTCGTTCGCGCGGGGTCAGGTCGTTGACGACCTTTCCGCCGATCAGGATCTCTCCGGAGGTCGGCTCCTCGAGCCCTGCGATCATGCGCAGGAGAGTGGTCTTCCCCGACCCCGACGGGCCGAGGAGGACGAGGAACTCGCCCTCCCGGCTCTCGAGGTTCACGTCGTTGACGGCTCCGAACTCCCCCTTCTTGAAGACCTTGGTGAGCTCCCGCGTCTCTACGATCGCCATGGCGCGGAGCCTACCGCCTCTGTGGCCCGGTCCTCACTTCCACTTGGCAAAAATGCGTTTGATCTCCGTCTCCGCCGTCTTCACGGCCTCTTCCGGCGAGACGTCTCCCTTCGCGGCGCGCGCGAACATCGTCGGGATGACGAACGTGTTGAAGACCTCGTCGATGCCCGCCGTGGCGTATCCGGGGTAGCCGACGTTGGTCGCCCAGTCGAGCACGCCGGCGAGGGCCTTGTACTTGTCGTTGGGGACGGCCTTCGGGTCGTTGCCAAGCTGGGTCTTGATGTCGGGAACCGTCGAGGGGAAGCAGGGGAAGTTGTAGAACTCGCTCGCCTTGAACGCGGCGCCGAAGTTGTCGATGTAGTCGGTCAGGAACTGCTTCGCGCCTTCCTTGTTCTCGGCGAATTCCCAGATCGCGTAGCAGTCCATGACGTGCTCCGCCGCGATTCGCCGCACGGGGCCCTTCAGCGCCTGGGCGACCTGGATGTTCTTCGACATCTCGGGGTTGTCCTTCTCCGCCGAACGCGTCACGGAGATCGCGTTGGCGACGTAGGACAGCTTCCCGGCGAGGATGCCGCGGTTGTTCGAGGAGGGATCCCACGTGAAGACCTCGGGGGTCTCGCACTCCTTGAACAGCGCGTTCATGAACTTCACCGCTTCGACCGTGTTTTTCGAGTTGATCGTGCAGTTGCCCGCCTCGTCCTGCTCGGCGCCGCCGAACGACCAGAGCAGGGCCCGCACGGCCATGTTGGTGTCGAGCTCCTGGGAAAGCCCGATCCCCACCGGGTTGCCCATCTCTTTGCTTTCCTTGATCTTCCGGCCGCCCGTCCGGAGGTCGTCCCATGTGTCCGGGCCGTTCGGAAATCCGACCTTCTCCCAGAGGTCCTTCCGGTAGTTGCCCGGGTCCGGAACGTAGGAGTCCGAGAACGCGAAATACTTCCTGGTCTTCGGGTTGTAGGTCGACCGCTGGGCCAGATCGATCTTCTTGCCGTGCTTCTTCTCGACCGCCTGGTAGATCTCGGCGTGGTCGATGACCTGCTTCTCGTAGGCGGCGGGCGGGGCGAGAAACATGAACAGATCGTGGCCCTTCTTCGCGGCCACTTCCGCGGCCGCCCGCGCGTTCACCTCGGCGATCGCAATGTGATCGACGATGACTTCGGTGTTGTTCTTCGCGCCCCACTCCTTCGTGTAGACCCCGTCGAACCACTTGTCGTAGCCCGGGACGAAGTGGCTCCACTGGATGATCTTCAGGGTCTTGCCGGCGCCCGACGCGCGGGATGGAAAGAAGAACGCCGGGCCCGAGACCGCGGCGGCGGCGAGCGCGCCCGCGCCGGTCAGCTTTCCGAACTGCCTCCGCGTGATTCCGCCGGAGGACTTTCTGGGACTCTTTTTCGCCATGCTCACCTCCATGGGGGAAGACCGCGTCCGGCGGGGCTCGGCCCCGCCGGACGGCGGTCGGATCAGATGTGCTGGATGTCGCGATCCTTGGTCTCGCGGAGGAACAGGGCTCCGATGACGAACGTCACGAGCGCGACGATCACCGGATACCAGAGGCCCGCGTAGATGTTGCCCCGCGACGCCACGAGGGCCGTGGCGAGAAGCGGAAGCATGCCTCCGAACCACCCATTGCCGATGTGGTACGGCAGCGACATCGACGTGTAGCGGATGCGGGTGGGGAAGAGCTCGACCAAGAACGCCGCGATCGGCCCGTACACCATCGTCACGTAGAGAACGAGGATGACGAGAACCAGGATCGTCATCACGTAGTTGATCTGCGCCTTGTCCGGCGCGGCGGGATAGCCGGACGCCTTCAGGGCGGCCTTGTACTTGTCCTCGTCGTATCCGTGGAGCTCCGTCGATCCGATCTTCGTGACGACGGTCTCGCCCGCCACGGCCGGCAGCGCGGTGAAGGACAGCCCCGCCTTCGTGAGGAAGTCCTTCGCCTTGTCGCAGGGCGAAAACACCGTCTTGGGCGTGGGGAAAATGTGCATCCGGCAGTCGTCCGCCGCCACCGAAATTGGCGTAGCGGCCGCGAACCGTTCGAGTCCCGGGTTGACGTAGTGCGTCAGGGCCTTGAACAGGGGGAAGAACGTGAGTGCGGCGATCAGGCACCCGGTGAGGATGATCCATTTGCGGCCGATCCGATCGGAGAGGGACCCGAAGATGATGAAGAACGGGGTCGCGATGATGAGGGAGACCGCGATCAGGATGTACGCCGTCAAATAGTCTAGCTTGAGATACAGGGTCAGGAAGAACAGTGCATAGAACTGCCCGGCGTACCAGACGACGCCCTGGCCGGCGGTCGCTCCGAAGAGCGCGAGAAGGACGATCTTCGCGTTCGACCAGTTGGCGAAGCTCTCCGTCAGAGGCGCCTTGGACCCTTTGCCCTCCGCCTTCATGCGCTTGAAGATCGGGGATTCCTGGAGCTTCAAACGGATGTAGATCGAGAAGATCAGAAGGACGATCGAGAGAAGGAAGGGGATCCGCCATCCCCAGTTCTTGAAGTCGTCGGGACCGAGCTTCCAGCGGCAGAGTCCGATGATGAGCAGGGAGAGGAAGAGACCCAGGGTCGCCGTGGTCTGGATCCACGCCGTGCTGTACCCGCGCCGGCCGGGGCGCGCGTGCTCCGCCACGTACGTGGCCGCGCCGCCGTACTCTCCGCCGAGCGCGAGCCCCTGCAGGAGGCGCAGGACGACGAGGAGGATCGGAGCGAGGAAGCCAATCTTCGCGTACGTCGGCAGGAGGCCGACGGCCGCCGTCGACGCGCCCATGACGATGATCGTGACGAGGAACGTGTACTTGCGTCCGACGAGGTCGCCGATGCGTCCGAAGAAGAGCGCGCCGAACGGCCGGACGAGGAAACCCGCGGCATAGGTCACGAACGACGAGAGCAGCGCGGCGGTCGCGTTGCCCGGCGGGAAGAAGAGCGCCGCGAAGAAAGGCGCCAGCGTGGCGTAGAGATAGAAGTCGTACCACTCGAATACCGTCCCGAGCGACGACGCAAAGATGACTCGCCGTTCCTCCGAGGTCAGCGCACTGCCCGGGGCCGGCCCGTCCAGGGTGGATGCGGTCGCCATGTTCCCTCCTCTTAAAAAAGTAGAGATGCTCCGAGCCCGAAGGAGTCGATGGATCTTTCTGAGGATCGGTGGAACCGGCGGGGGTCACCAGTGACGGGGGCGGCAGGCCGGAAGGGACGACCGCCGGCCCGCTCCGCAGGGCGGGCGCTTCGGGGGGGCGGCCCGACGCGCTCTCTGCGAGGACGACGACCCGCTCGCGCTGAGCGAAGAGGCTTCGTGGGCGCAAAGTGTTTCAGAGTTTCGGACGATGTCAAGAGGTCTTCGTTCGCGGGGCCCCCCAACGGTAATAACATCGCGCGACGAGGGTCCGCGGCCAGCGGAACGGGGAGGAAGCGATGGCCAAAAAGCCGGATCAGACGATCGAGGCGCTACTTCTCGAGAAGCGGCGGTTCAAGCCCCCCAGGGCCTTCGTGCGGCAGGCCCACGTCTCCGATCCAGCCGTTTACCGCAAGGCGGACCGCAACTTCCAGAAGTTCTGGGCGGAGTTCGCGCGGGAGCTCGACTGGTACAAGCCGTGGAGGAAGGTCCTCGACTGGAAGCCGCCTCGCGCGAAGTGGTTCGTGGGCGGCAAGCTGAACGCGTCGGTGAACTGTGTCGACCGGCACGCGGACGGCCCCCGGCGCAACAAGGCGGCGATCATCTGGGAGGGGGAGCCGGGCGACCAGAGGACCATCACCTACCGCGAGCTGAAGCGGGATGTCTCCCGGTTCGCCAACGTCCTCAAGTCTCTCGGCGTCGGGAAGGGCGACCGCGTGACGCTGTACCTGCCGATGATCCCGGAGCTTCCCGTGGCGATGCTCGCCTGCGCCAGGATCGGCGCCATCCACTCCGTCGTGTTCGGCGGATTCTCGGCCGAGTCCCTGCGGGACCGCATCAACGACCAGGGCGCGAAGATCCTCGTCACCGCGGACGGGGGCTGGAGGCGGGGCAGCGCCGTCCCCCTGAAGAAGATCTCAGACGAGGCGCTCGCGGACACGCCGACGATCGAGAAGATGATCGTGGTCCGGCGAACGGGAGGCGAAGTGACCTGGCGCGCGGGCCGCGACCTGTGGTGGTCCGAGCTGATGGCCGACGCCTCCGCGGAGTGCCCGCCCGAGAAGATGGACGCGGAAGATCCCCTCTACATCCTCTACACCTCGGGGACGACGGGCAAGCCCAAGGGAATACTGCACACGACGGGCGGATACATGGTCGGGACCTACGCGACGAGCAAGTGGGTCTTCGACCTGAAGGACGAGGACGTCTTCTGGTGCACGGCCGACATCGGCTGGGTGACCGGGCATTCGTACGTCGTCTACGGGCCCCTCGCCAACGGGGCCACATGCCTCATGTACGAAGGCGCCCCCGACACCCCGGCGCGCGACCGCTTCTGGGACCTGATCGAGCGTCACGGCGTCACGATCCTGTACACCGCACCGACGGCGATCCGCGCCTTCATGAAGTGGGGCACCGAGTGGCCGGAGAAGCACGACCTCTCGTCGCTGCGGCTGCTCGGATCGGTGGGCGAGCCGATCAACCCGGAGGCATGGATCTGGTACCAGAAATTCATCGGCGGAGGCCGGTGCCCCGTCGTCGACACGTGGTGGCAGACCGAGACGGGGATGATCATGATCACGCCCCTTCCCGGCGTCACGACGACCCGCCCCGGCTCGGCCACGCAATCGTTTCCGGGTATCCAGGCGAAGATCCTCGATCAGAAGGGGAGAGAGGTGACGGTCGGAGGAGGTTACCTCGCCATCACGCGTCCCTGGCCCGCGATGCTCCGTACCATCTGGCGCGACGACGCGCGGTACGTCGAGACGTACTGGTCGAAATGGCGTAAGGACGTCTATTTCCCGGGCGACGGCGCCAAGCGTGACCGGGACGGCTACTTCTGGCTCCTCGGGCGCGTGGACGACGTGATGAACGTCGCCGGGCACCGGATCGGGACGATGGAGGTCGAATCCGCCCTCGTCGATCACCACGCCTGCGCCGAGGCGGCGGTCGTGGGCGTCCACGACGAGATCAAGGGGACAGCGATCGCCGCTTTCGTCATCCTGAAGGAGCGGTCGAAGACGGGGGAGGCCGCGCAGGGGGGCAGCGCCCTCCGGGCGGAGCTCGCGGCGCACGTCGCGAAGAAGATCGGCGCCATCGCCAAGCCGGATCGCCTCTTCTTCACCGCCGACCTGCCAAAGACCCGTTCCGGAAAGATCATGCGCCGCCTTCTCCGCGACATCGCCGAGGGCCGGGTGCTCGGGGACACGACGACGCTCGCGGATCCCGGCGTGGTCGCGTCGCTCAAGCAGCAGTACGAAGACCGGGAAAGTTAGTAGCCCGTGGCCATCCGTGAAGGGGTGTCGCCGGAGAGCGCCCTCGACGCCCAGACCCTCGGCCGGCTCGATCGCTGGCGCAAGGCGCGCGCCCTCTTCGTCCGGCCCGACGGCGCCGACGCCGAGCGGGCGCTCGCGCATGCGCTCGGAAAGTCCTGGAGCCGCGGCCAGATCTACGGGCGCTCGCGCCGCATCGCGATCGAGAAGACCGTCGCCGAGCTCCTCACCCGGATGGAAGACGCCCTCGGACCTCTCGCGCACCAGGTGCGCGTAGCCCCCGAGGATCCCGCGCAGACGAAGTGGGATGCCGTCGGAAATCTCGCGCCCCTTCCGGCGGCCGCCCGACAGGTCGAGGCGCTGTGGCTCGTCGAGGTTCTCCAGGCGCGGCGGCTGCACGTCGAGTTCCAGACCATCTTCGAGCTGCGAAGCGGCGAGCCGCTCGGCTACGAAGGGCTCCTGCGGGCGCGGGGGCCGGACGGCGAGCTGCGACTCGCCGCCGATCTCTTCCCGGCGGCGCAGCGGCTCGGCATCGAGCTCACCTTCGAGCGGTTGTCCTGGGTGACCGTCCTCGAGGCCGCCGGCCGTCTTCCCTCGGACTCGATGCTGTTTCTGAATGTCAATCCGCGGCTGCTGACCGGCGCGCTCCCCGGCCTCGAGGCGCTCGGCTTCGAGGCGGAGCGGCTCCACTTCCCGTACACGCGCCTCGCGCTCGATCTCGTCGAGGTCGAGCGCGTGGATTCGCTCGTCGAGCTCGGTTCCGCCCTCGGCGTGCCCCACGATCTCGGCGTCTCGATCGCCCTGGACGACATCACGTCCGGCTACGGAACGATCAAGTACTGCTCGGGCCTGCTGCCACGCTGGATCAAGGTCGACAGCCAGATCACCCGGGGCGTCGCCGCGGACGGGCAGAGGCGATCCGTCCTGCGCCTGCTTTCTCAGGTCGCGCAGGACGCCTCGGTGGGACTGATCGCGGAGGGGATCGAGGACGCCGAGGATCTGGACGTCTGCGTCGCCGAAGGAGTCCTGGCCGCGCAGGGCTATTTCCTGGCGCGGCCCGCCGAGCTTCCCGCGCCCGCCTCACCCGAGCTGGCGCGCTGGTTCGCCGCGCGCGGAATCGTTCCCGGCGCCTCCCCGGAGCCGGTTTCGCCGGAGGAGCCCGCAGGCGCGGACGATCCCACCGGGGGCTTCGACCTCTGAAAGAGGAGGAGCCGCTCCTCGCGTCGGTCCGGCTGGACGTCTGGCTCGACGTCGCTTGCGTGTTTCCCACTCGGTCGCAGGCGAAGGCGGCCGTCGAGGGCGGGAAAGTCGAGATCAACGGCGCGCGCGCCAAGCCTCATCGGGAGGTCAAGGCCGGCGACCGGCTGACGATCACGACGTCCAGGGGCGACCCGCGCATCCTGGTGGTTCGGGGGCTCGCCGAGCGTTCGATCCCGAAGGCCCGGGCCCGCGAGCTCTACCAGGACGTCTCTCCTCCGCCGTCCCCGCAGGTCGTCGAGGCCCGGCGGCTCGACAGGTTGCTCGCGCCGCGCGCCGACGCCGGGAGGCCCGACCGGCGAGAGCAGCGGGAGCGGCGAGACCGGAAGCGCTATACCGGGGAGTAGACTGCCGGCATGGACTTCGAGCTCCTCTGCCCCTGCTGCAACGCCCGTTTGAAGATCGATCCCGATTTGAAGGCCGTCATCGCGCACGAGGCGCCGAAGGCTCCGCGCACCTTCCAGTCCGTCGACGATGCCATGGGCGCGCTCAAGACCCACGACGTCGAGCGCGAAAAGAAGTTCGCGGCGTCGATCGAGGCGGAACGGTCGAAGAAGGACGTTCTCAACCGGAAATTCGACGAGCTTTTCGACCGCGCGAAGAAGGACGATTCGAAGCCCGTCCGCGAAATCGATTTAGATTAGGCCGTCGCCCACCGTCGCCTCCGCGGTCGCGCGCCGCGCGAGCGCTCCGGCTCCCGCAGCGGGAGGCTCCTCCCTTCCTTCGGTCGGGAGACTCCTCCCGCTGCGAGCGGATGGATGAGCTGGGCCGAAAACGGAGCTTCTTGCTTTCTGTACGAGCGGCCGAAGTGCGCCTCGAGCGCCGCATTCCCAGATGACCAGATGACCAGATGACCAGATGACCAGATGGCCCGATGACCCGATCGCCCGATCTGCCGCCGATGGCCGGATTCCCTGGATCCCTAGAGAGATGACGGCGGGAGGGCCGCGTGACCCGATAGCTGGTATGCCATCTCTCTCAGCAAGGCGATCCGGCGGGAAATCGGAGGGTGGGTGGCAAAGAGGTTGGCGAACGCTCCTCTCTTCTCGTTGACGGCGCGGCCCCGGGGATCCTCGATGCACAGGTGGGCGACGCCTTGCTTGATGGAAGGCGTCGGACCGACGGCGGCGTCGATCTTCTCGAGCGCGGAAGCGAGGGCGAGGGGATTGCGGGTCAGCTCCGCGCCGGAGGCGTCCGCGAGGAACTCGCGCTCCCGGGAGACGGACATGGCGACGAGCTGCGCGATGATCGGAGCGAGAATGATCGACAGGATCCAGACCGCGAAGAACAGGATCCCGAGGCCGGAGCCGCCCCCGCCGCTGTCGTCGCGATCGCTCCGGCGGCCCCCGCCCCCCCAGGACATGCCGCGGCGTCCGAAGTCGGAGATGAGGAGGACCGATCCGACCAGGGCGGCGACGATCGTCATGACCCGAACGTCGTAGTTCTTCACGTGGGACATCTCGTGCGACACGACCGCCTGGAGCTCCTCGCGGTTCAAGGCGTCGAGGAGCCCCGCCGTGACCGCGATCGACGACTTCTCCGGGCCCGAGCCGGTCGCGAAGGCGTTCGGATCGGCGTCGGGGACGACCCACACCGCGGGCTTCGGCATCCCCGACGCGATCGCCATCTCCTCCACGACGTTGTCGAGGATTCTTTCCCGCGGGTCGGCGAGGTTCGCCGGGCGTGCGTGCGTCGATTCGAGAACGGCGCGGTCGCCTCCGCGCAGGGACCACCAGGCGGATCCCCCGCCGAACAGGAGCGCTCCGATCGTGAGGATGGGGAAGCCGGGCGAGGCGCCCGACCCGTAGAGGAACATGTCCGCGCCGATACCGAGGAACGCGACGAACGCGATGAACCCCGTGAGGATGCCCGCGCTCCGGCGCAGGTTCCGTTTCTGCTGGTCGTAGAGATTGGTCAAGACAGGTGACGGGTGACAGGGGACGGGTGACGGGTCACCGGGAGTCAGAGACGGAGCGCGATTCCGTCACCGCTCGCCGGCCGCCGGGCACGGGCCCGGCGAGCCGCGCTCACGGGCGGGGCCGCAGGCTCAGGTCGACCTGCGGCACTTCGCGCTCGGAGGCAACGGCGATCTCGAAGAGCTCCACGCGCTGGAACTTGAACATCTGCGCGATGAAGCTGTCCGGAAAGACTTCCTGCGCGGTGTTGAAGCGCGTCGCGATGTCGTTGTAGAACTGGCGCGCGAACCCGATCTTGTTCTCGGTCGAGGTGAGCTCTTCCATCAGGGAGCGAACGCTCTCGTTCGCCTTGAGATTCGGGTAATTCTCGGCGAGCGCGAAGAGCCGCGAGAGCGTCTGCGTGAGCTCGTTTTCCTTGTCGGCCGTCTCGGCGACGCCGCGGGCGGTGACGGCGCTGTTGCGAGCCTGGATCACCTTCTCCAGCGTGTCCTGCTCGAACTGCATCTCGCCCTTGACGGCGGCGATCAGGTTGGGAATCAGGTCGTGCCGGCGCTTCAGCTGGACATCGATCTGCTTCCAGGCGTTGCCGACCTGGTTTTTCAGAGTGACGAGGTTGTTGTAGCGCCAGATGGCCCAGATCGCCGCGAAGAACGCGGCGACGACCAGGATGAACAGGCAGCCTCCGAATGCGGCCATGGATTACGCCTCTCCTCTGTCCAGAAATACGCATTTCCGGCCCGAATGTTCGAGGGCGAGGCCTCTCACGCGTTCAGGCCCTGGCGCAGCTCCCTGGCGAGGATCTCGACGGCCGACCGCGTGCCGCCGGTCATCTTTTCCTTCCAGACGGTCTCCGTCTCGAACCGCCGGTCGCCGATCGCCTCCGACCAGGGCCGCAGGGCGGCGTCGAGCTCGCCGGACGACCAGACGTCGCCTCCGCGGCTGCGGATCATCGCGATCACGTAGGGCACGATGCGGATGAAGGCGCGCAACGCGGTCGAGCTCTTGATGGAGTACTTGCGTCCGGCGAAAGCCGTCGGAAAGGCGCGGCCCGCCGCCTTGAAGTAGTTCAAGAAGAAGCGGCGGGCGTTCTCGCGGAACTCGCGCGCCATGCGGCCTCCGGCGGCATCCATGGCCGCGAAGACGTCGCGCAGCTCGTCGGCGAGTGAGGCCTGCGTGACCGTGCCCTTCCCGATTCCCAGGACCTTGATCTGTCCCTTGAGCGGCGAGTGCTCGTCTTCGTTCAGGCTTCGGATCACGTCGTGGGCCGCGGCGAGATTCTCGTCGCGATAGAGGCGGCGGCCCGAAAGGGAGATCAGGTGCGATGGGTTCAATTTCGTGTGCTTGCTGTTGATCGTCACGAAGAGCTCGACGACCTGATCCGGCGTGAGCGCATCGAAGACCACGGCGGGGACCTGGAAGTCCTTGAGATTGTGCTTCGCGGCGAGCTGGTGGAGCGCCAGGAGCCGGTGCTGCCCATCCAGGGCGCGGAGGATTCCAGACTCCTCGGGGAGCTTCAGGGTCCCGATGTCGGCGCGGCCGCTGGACGGCGAGAAGTCGAGCCGGCGGTCGGACACGAGCAGGACGCTGCCGGGGATCGCCGGCAGGGTGCCGGAATCCGCGCACTGGAGGTAGTAGTTGACGAGCTCCTCGATCTTCCTCTGGATGATCGGCCGCTGGAAAGCCTGCTCCGACGCGGCGATGCGCTTCTCGAGGAACTCCCAGTTGACGCGCCCGGTGGCCTTCGTTTTCGGCTTCGCGGAGCCCCGCGTCGTCTGGCTGTTCGGCCCGAACGACAGCACCTCGAACCCAACCAGCGACTGCAGATCGGCTCCGGAGAGCAGAGCCTCGTAGAATCGCACGCCGAACTGATTGAGCCGGAGTGAGGGAACGGACAGCATCCTGGACCCCCCTTATTTCGAGGGGATTATAGAAGATCGGAAAATGTCGGCCCGGGGTCCCTCATCGGCCCCTTTCATGGAGGCGTCACCCGCCTCCAGTCCGCTCCGGAGACCATCTCGTCGTGGATCTGGCTCGCGCCCGTCAGGATCCCCAGGAGCTCGCGGGTCAGGAGATGTTCGAGGTCCACGATCGATTCGGGAGTGGTCACCGGGACCGAGCATTCGATCGACGACTGGCCGAGCG
Organism: Acidobacteriota bacterium; assembly: GCA_039933215.1. Classification (GTDB taxonomy): domain Bacteria; phylum Acidobacteriota; class Thermoanaerobaculia; order UBA5066; family Gp7-AA6; genus JALYUA01. The sequence continues at coordinate 41,198 of JBDTOO010000013.1, read as the reverse complement.
ACGCGAAGAACGGGGAAGAGCGCCGGGACCAGTCGTTGTCGTTGCGGCGGTGCTTGGTCATCAGGAACGCGGCGAGGCGCCGCTCGTCCCACGGCTCGGTCATCGTCCATCGGAAGTTCGCGCGCGAGCCCTTCTGCTGGGTCTCGGGCTTCTCGTCGGATAAGGCGATGGCCATGCGGTCAGGAACAATACACCGGAACCATCCCGCGCGGCCGGCGAATTGGCTCGCTTCTTGCCCTTCCTCCCGCGAACAGGAGGTCCCATGATGCAAAAAAGAATCGCCTGCGCCTTTGGCTTCGTCACTTTCCTCGCCCTGTCTTCCGCTGCGCTGGCCGACCGCCGCCCGCACGAGGGCAAGATCGTCCGGGTCGACGCGGACCAGAGGAGCCTCGTCGTCGCGGGAGAGCACAATGACGAATGGACGCTCTACTGGACGGAGACGACGAAGATGAAGGACGTCACGGCGCCGGAGCTCCAGGTGGGCGACTCGGTCCACTTCGACTACGTCGAGAAGGACGGGAAGATGTGGATCACGGAGCTCAGGAGGACGCATCGGGCGAAGTCCTGATTCGTGATGGTGTGGCGGACGAATGGGGCGGCTAACCCGCCCCTTTTTTTTGGTGACGCGGGCCGGAACCGATTCCCGCCCTCTCGAAGGGAACGATGAACGAAGCCCCCGCGACGGATCACACCCACGCACCCGGTCCGACGGCCGTCGCCCCGACGGCCGTCCGCGTCGAAACACACGAGGAGCTCTCCGGACGCGGCGTCACCATCGCCTTTCTGGATTCCGGCTTCACGCCCCACCCGGATCTCGCGCGGAGCGGGCGGCTCGTCGCGTTCCACGCGGTCGAAGAACCCGAAACGACGCTCGCTCCTTCGGACGAAGCGCGCCCCTGGGCGTGGCACGGGACACAGACGTCGGTCGTCGCTGCCGGAGACGGGTCGCTCTCCGATGGCGTCTATCGGGGGCTCGCGTGGTCCGCGCGCGTCGTGCTCGTCCAGGTGGGCCGCGAGGGATCGATCCACGAGGAGGAGATCGGCCGGGCGTTCGAATGGCTGCTCGAGAACTTCGAGCGGCTCGGCGTCCGGGTCGTGAACGTTTCGCTGGGTGGCGACGTGGAAGCCCCGCTCGAGGCGAGCCGCGTGAACCAGCTCGCGGAGGAGGCCGTCCGCCGCGGTCTCGTGGTCGTCGTCGCGGCGGGAAATGCGGGAGGCGCCGAGGTGCATGTGCCGCTTCCGCCGGCTTCCGCGCCCTCGGTGATCACCGTCGGCGGCTACCATGACTGGCGGCAGGACGACGGCCGGTCATTCGCGCTGTACCTCTCGAGCTTCGGGCACACCCCGGAGGGGGTCCCGAAGCCCGAGCTCCTCGCTCCGGCGATAGAGGTGGCGGCGCCGATCCTGGAGGGCACGCCCGAGTTCCGAATGGCCGAGATGCTCGTTCGGATGACCACGGCCGGCGACGAGGACCTTCTGGCGATGGCCCGCGAGACCTTCGAGGGCCTGGGCCTGCCGGCCGGAGCGGTCGAGGCCGGGCCGGACGCCGTGAGGGGGGCCGTGTTCGAGAGGCTGAGGGAAAAGAAGATCGTCGCCGCCCACTACCAGCACGTCGACGGGACATCCTTCGCCGCCCCCATCGTCGCGTCCGTGGTCGCGCAGATGCTCGAGGCGAATCCGACGCTGAGCCCGGCGGCCGTCAAGGGGATCCTCATGGCGACGGCGGAGCGGATCGAAGGCGCTCCCGCCGAGCGGCAGGGCCACGGCGTCGTGGACGCGCGCCGGGCGATCGCGGCGGCCCGGACGGCGCCTCCGGGCTGAGAGCCCGTCCTCGTCAGCTCTGAAACAGCCGTCCGAGTGCGGCGGCCCGGATCCAGACGTTCTGTTCGAAGAGGAGCTCTCCCTCTTCGCCGTGCATCGAGAGGGCGGCCGTACCGTCTTCGACGGGTCCCCCGACGGCGCACCGGACCTTGCTGTCCCGCAGCTTCTCCAGGGTCGCCGGATCGAGCCGCTCGGCAGGCAGGACGAAGAACTCTTCGCCGTCGTCCCCGTGGAAGACCACGACGTCGGAGTGGCCGGATCGCTCCAGCCGGCATTTCAAGTCTCGCGTCGCGCGCCCCATGGAGAGAAATTCCTGCAGAAACTTTGCCAGCCCGGTCGGGTCGGGAGACGGGGCGGCGCGGGCGGGAGGGATCGTTGGAGCCGACGGCCGGACTTGAACCGGCGACCTGCGGTTTACGAAACCGCTGCTCTACCAACTGAGCTACGTCGGCCCGAGGCCGAGCGGCGGATGATACAGGAGCGGTCCGCCGTTGTCAGTATTCGAGAAGCCGCGCGGCGATCCGCAACGAAGGAGCTCGAACGGGCGAAAACCGACCCGTCAGTCGAACCGGACCGAGACGATCTTCGAGCAGCCGGGCTCCTCCATGGTCACGCCGTACATCACGTCCGCCGTCTCCATCGTGCGCTTGTTGTGCGTGATCGCGATGAACTGCGTGTCTTCGGTCATGTCGCGGAGCAGCCGGGTGAATCGATCGATGTTCGCCTCGTCGAGTGGCGCGTCGACCTCGTCGAGGATGCAGAAGGGGGAGGGCTTGTAGCGGAAGATCGCCATCAGGAGCGCGATCGCGGTCAACGCCTTCTCGCCGCCCGACAGGAGCTGGATCGACTGGTTCCGTTTCCCGGGCGGCTGGGCGATGATCTCGACGCCCGATTCGAGGACGTCATTCTCGTCGAGCAGGCGCATCTCGGCGGCTCCGCCCTGAAAGAGCCGCGCGAACATCGCCTTGAAGTTCTCGTTCACGGAATCGAAGGCGTGCCGGAACCGCTCCGAAGAGGTCCGGTTGATCTTGCGGATCGACTCCTGCAGCTCCGCGATCGACTTCAAGAGGTCGTCCCTCTGCGCCGTCAGAAATATGAGGCGCTCGGACATCTCGCGATGCTCCTCGAGCGCCAGGACGTTGACGGGACCGAGCCGTTCGATCGAGGCGGCGAGTTCGGCCACCTCCGTCTCGAGCGCGGCGAGGGCCTCCGGGGAGCGGTCCTCGGGCGCGGGCAGCTCGGAAGGGCTGACGCCGAACTCCTCCGCGGCGAGCGCCACCAGATGGTCGAGATCCGCACGGACACGCGTCTCGACGACCTCTGACTCGAATCGCGATTCGCGGGCGGCGTCCAGCGCCTCCCGCTCCCGGCGCGTCCCCTCTTCGGCGGTCGTCACGCGGGTGCCCGATTCCGCCGCGGCGTCGGCCGCGACGCGCAGCTCCTCCGAGAGCGCGCTCCGTCCGCGGATGCTCGACGCCTGGCGCTGCCGCGCCTCACTCTCCTCGCGCGCGAGCTCGTCGGCCCGCTCCGCGAGGCGGCGGCGCTCCTCGACGGCGTCCCCGACGCGGCGATCCAGCAGCTGCCGGGTCTCGAGAAGCCTCTCGCGCGCAGCGTCGAGCGCCCGGCGGCGCTCCGCGGCGACTTCCGCCTCGGTCCGGCGATGGGCGAGCTCCTCGGCGGCCGCGGCGGCGAACGAGCGCGACTCCGGCACCCCGGCCGAGAGCGACTCGGCGGCCCGCCGGACCTCTTCCTCCCGTGCCGCGTGGTTGCGCTCGTCCGATTCGAGAAGGGACCGCCGGGCCGCGAGCCGCGCCGCTTCCTCGCGGAACGCCTGCGCCTCGGATTCCAGCGTGACCCGCTCCCGCTCGAGCCGATCCCGCTCGGCGCGCCGCTCCTCGAACCGGGCGACGAATCCCGACCAGAGCGACGAGGCTTCGCGCTCGCGGTCGCGCCGGCCCGGCATGGCCGCCTCGGCGTCGTGCCGGGACCGCCGGAGATCCTCGAGCGACCGCTCCAGGGCCCCCGCGCTTTCGCGGGCGCGCGCGGCGTCGGCCTCCAGCCGGTCCATCTCGCGGCGGAGGGCGAACATCCCGCCCGCTTCGGGCGGGGCATGCACCACACGCACGAGCGAGCCCCGGACGAGCTCGCGCTGCCGGGTCACGAAGGTCGACCACGGGAACCGGGGAGCGAGCGCGAGCGCGTCCTCGAGCGAGTCCACAAAGGAGACCGGAGGGAGCGCCGCGCGCTCGGCGGCGGTCAGCTCGCCGTGGTTGGCGAGGGCGACCTCCCAACCTCCCCGCGCGCCGCCGACCGGGGCGGGCGCCGCGTCGAGCGTCCAGTCGGTCCGGACGAAGCTCGCCGCCGCGAGACCCCGGGACGCCCCGACCGCGGCCCGCGCGTCTCCCCCGGCGAGGATCGCCTCGACGTCGTCGCCGAGAAGCAGGTCGACGGCCTCTTCCCACCCGGACGCCGGGCGCAGCCGGTCCGCCAGCGCGCCCGACTCCGCGATGCCCGCCGCACCGAGTGCGCCTCGCACGGAATGGACGTTTCCCTGCCGGCTCTTCCAGATCTCGCTCAAGGCGCCGAGCCGGTGGTCCGCGACCGACAGCGCTTCGCGGACGGTCTCCCGCGACACTTCCGCCTCCGAGAGGGCGGCGGCGATGCGCGCGAGCTCCGCTTCCCAGGTCTCGGTCTCGCGGCGCGCCTCCGCGGCGTCCTCGGACAGCCGCCGCTCCTCTTCCCCGGCGCGCTCGACCTCCGCCTGCCTGAGCGCGAGCTCGGCGGCCGCGCGCCCGTGGGCCTCTTCGAGCCGCGCCAGGGAGGCGGCGACGCGGGAGGCTTCGAGGTCGACCTCGTGGCGGGCGTTGCGCGCCGCCACCCGCTCTCCGGCCGCGACGAGCGCCGCTTCGCGCGCCTGCTCGAGCGCCCCCTCGAGCCGCGAAAACGCGGCGGCCGCTGCGGCGGCTCGCTCGTCCGCCTCCTCGCGGGCATGCGAACGCGATCTCGCCTCGACGACGGCTCTCTCGAGCCGCTCGTCGAGCTCGGCGAGCTCTTGCGCGGAACGCGTCTGCTCCTCGGTCACGTCGCGCCCTTCGCGATCGAGCGACTCGCGCCGTTCGGCGAGGTCCGTGGACGCGCGGCGGTTGGACTCGATGAGTGCGTCGTCCCGCTGGATCGCGTTCTCCAGCGCGGAGACCGCGTCGCGCAGCCGGTCCCGCTCCGTCTGGATCTCCGCGGCGGCCAGCCGGGCGGACGCGAGCTCCGACTCCGCGCGGCCGAGCGCCGCTGCCGCCTCGGCCTCGCGGTCGCGCCGGACGTTTCGGGCGCGCTCGGCTTCGGCGAGTGAGGCGTGCAGCACGTCGTGCCGCGTCCGCGCGAGCGCGGCTTTGCGCCCGCGAAGCGCACCCGTCTGCTCCTTGTACCGCGCGGCGCGGGAGGCCTGACGCTTGAGCGACGAGACGTTGCGCTCGATCTCGGAGACGATGTCCGAGATCCGGAGGAGATTGCCGCGCGTCTCTTCGAGCTTCGTCTCGGCGAGGCGCTTCTTCATCCGGTAGCGGGTGATGCCGGCCGCCTCTTCGATGAGACGGCGGCGGTCCTGGGGCTTCGTCGAGAGAACCTGGTCGATGCGGCCCTGCTCGATGACCGAGTACGCCCGGACGCCGAGACCCGTTCCGAGAAGCCGGTCCTGGATGTCCTTCAGGCGGACCTGCTTATCGTTCAAGAAATACTCGCCTGTTCCTTCCCGGTACACCCTCCGGCCGATCCGCAGCGTCTCGGCGTCCGGGGCGGCGGCGTGGCCGTTTCCGTTCCCATTCCCATTTCCGTTCCCGTGCGCATCCGCGCTGCCGGACGTCTCGGAATCCACCTCGCCCGCCGGGGGTTTCCGAGCGGCGCGGGTCGAGAGCGTGAGGATCACCTCGGCCATCCCGAGCGGCCGCCGCTTGGAGGAGCCGTTGAAGATGACGTCGTCCATCCGCTCGCCGCGCAGCGTTTTCGCGCTCTGTTCGCCGAGCGCCCAGGAAACGGCGTCGCTGATGTTCGATTTGCCGCACCCGTTGGGGCCGACGACAGCGGTCACGTTGCCGGGGAAGGCGAGGTCGACCTGGTCGTAGAAGGACTTGAAGCCCGAGATCTGCACGCGCTCGAGTTTGAACATCGTGTTCACGAATCTAGCAAACGGAATCCGCGCGCGCCACTAAATCTTGGGGGTCCCAGGCTTCGCGGGTACCACATCCGGTGGAGGAGACCGGGCTGCGCGTCGGCCCGGGGACGGCTCGCGTCGGCGGGGCAGGCTTTTTTGCTCCCCGGAGCGACATGGTGTAGGGTTCACATGGATCAACACGAATAAATCATGCTGAGCTTGGAAGTCCGGAAAGCGGGTGGGGCCGAAGTGCACCGCGTTCTGGGAGCCGCCGTGACAGTCGGCGCGTCTTCCGGCAACGAGGTCGTCGTCCGGGCGCGGGGCGTCGCCGGGCGCCACCTCCGGATTTTCGAGAAGGACGGCCGCTACCAGGTCGACCTCTTCAAGGGCGTGGACGCCGTCACGGTCAACGGCCGCGAGTTCTCCGGAGGCCCGATCGCTCCCGGAGACCGCATCGCCGTCGGCGAGGCCACGATCACCGTCATCCAGATCCAGCCGGGCCGCCAGACTCCATCCCAGGGAACGCCGATCGTCGATTCCGCCGCGTTCATGGGGTCCCATGCGCCCGCGGCGATCTCGGTCGCCCCTGCGACGGAGATCGACTATCGCTCCCTGCGTCTCTCCGCGTACCGCATCTCCCGGGAGCACGGCTCGCCGGAGGATCTCGCGACGGCGCTGGTGGATTTCTTCGACCGCGAGTTCGCGCCGAGCGAATGGGCGGTCGGCGAGCTATCGGCGGCCCACGGGTTCCGTCCGATCGCCTCGACCTTCTCAGAGCAGCCCGCGCTTCCGCCCCAGCTCGTCGCGGAAGCGCGCGGGGGAGAGCGCGTCGTGCGCTCGGAGAGCGTCGCAGGCGTGCTGACGCTCGTCGTCGAGCCGCTCGTGGCCGAAAGCGCGCTCGCCATACTCGTTCGCGAAACGCCGCGGCTTCCCGCCCGCGCGATCCTGTTTCTGGAGGAAGCCGTCCAGGTCGCCGGTGTCGCGGCGAGAGCGGCGACCGAGCCCGCGGGCGTTCCGGTGCCGGTCCTGGTCCCCGCTCGGGAGCAGGCTCCCGGCGAGATCGACTCGGTTCTTCGCCAGACGGACGACCTGAAGAAGATCGTCGAGACCGTCGAACGGGAAGTCATCGACCGGGCGATGCGTCGCGTCGAAGGGAATCAGAGCCGTGGCGCCGAGATCCTGAACATCTCGCGCGGCTCCCTGATCGCGAAGCTCAAGGAATATCACGTCCCGGACTACCGGTACCTCCGGCGCGACCGGCAGAAACGCCCTTAAGCTGAGGGAAGAGGAGAGAGGAAAGAGGAGAGAGGGAGTTCCCCTCTGACTTCTGACCTCGCGACCTTCCCCCTGACCCCTGACCTCTCTCCTCTCACCTTAACTCGCTCTTCCGCTTCTTTCTCCGCGCGGGTCCCCGGGGCGCCGGTCTCGATTCTCCCCGTTCCCACAGCGCGAGCGGCCACCAGATCGCGAACGGCGCCGCGAAGCGCCCGGCGATCTGGTAGAAGTGGAAGGACGCCGCCCACGCGTTGCGCGCGAAGACGCCGTAGTTGGCCTCGCTCCAGGGGCCGAGCCGGGTCGCGTACAGGGACTCCACCTGGCAGCCGAGCGCCGCGACGTGCACCGCGAACAGGAGCAGGAGGGCGAGCGCGACGCGTCCCGCTCGCAGCGGCGTCGAGAGAGCGAAGAGGGCGGTCAGGATGACGAAGTTGAAGTGAAGGTCGGCGGCCGGCAATCCCGGCCGCGGCGCCGCCGGCGGAAAGTCGCTCCGGTCGACGACGATCTCCCCGTTGCGCGCGACGAGCCGCGTCACCGCGGGGCGCTCGGCCGTACGCAGCACCATCTCGGCGGCGCCGGCCACGATCCTTTCGTAGGGTGCGGAGAGGGCGGCCCAGAGTGCGAGACCGGCCAGGAACCCGGCCGCCGCCCGCAGAACCGCCCGGCCCGGGGAGGGCCAGCTCACGCCTCCGCCCGCGCGGCGCCCTTCTGTCGCGAGGCCCAGAGCAGGAAGAGGAGGACTCCCGCCAGGACGACGACGGACTGCCACAGGACCGTGTGCGCCGCCGAGAAAAGGGCAGGGCGGTGCTTTCCGATCCAGAAGAGGCTGACGACCCGAACGAGGTTCAGGCCCTGGATGGCCAGGAACCCCAGGGCGAGGCCGGAGAGCCGCGCTTTCCACGAGGCGGGAAACGCGAGGACGGCGGCCCCGAAGAGAAGGGCCGTCTCCACCCCGTTGCAGCCGTTCTCGATGTCCACGCCGAAGGCGCCCGACCGCAGCTGCGTCCCCACCACCGTCACGTCCTGCGACAGGACGTTCAACGCCGCCCCGGACGCGCGGGCCACCCCGGCGGTGAAAGGAACGATGACGGCGTCATTGACGGGGTTCCACGAGACGAGCAGGGCGAATCCCACGAGAAGCAGCAGGAACTTCGCGAGGAAGAGGTACGAGCGGCGTTTGCGCGCCTGCGGGTCGTCGGGAGCCGCCGGAGTCTTCTTCTCCTTCATGGTGTCGCACGCTCCATTTCATCCTGATAGGCGAGCATTCGCTCGACCAGCGCCTGCAGATCGCGCGGAAGTGCCAGCAGGAGCTCGCCGGCCTGGTTCAGAACGACCTGTTCGGTCTCGGCGGCGGCGAGCAGGTCGCCGTCGGCGTCGCGGATCTCGTAGTCGAGAACGAGGCGTGCGACCTCGGGCCGGCGCAGCCGCGCGCAGGCGCGGATCGCGGTGTCCGCCCGGATCGCTCGGCGGTATCGGATCTCCATGCGGGTGATCGGAACCTTGTACCCGATCGAGAGCGCCCGGGTCGCCGTGAATCCGAAGCGGCCCGTGAAGGCCTCCCGGACCTGCTCCAGGTACATCGCGTAGTGCCCGTGCCAGACCACGGCGTAGGAATCGCATTCGGCGAACCGCACCGGGATCTCGATCTCGAAGCCCCGCAGCGGAGCCGTCCGGCGCACGGCGCTCACGGCGCGCCGCCATCGGGCGATTCGAGGACCGCGGCGAGGAAGTTGCCGCCGGCGCCGAAGGAGTCGATGAGGACCTTCCGGGTGCGGGATCCCGGCGGGAACGGAGCGCCCGGATCGGCGATCGCGAGCGTCGCCGCGACGAGCTGACCGCCGCCGGAGGCCGCCATCTCTCCGACGGCGCTCTTGACCGAGACGGCTCGCGGCGCCTCTCCGAAGACGCGTTTCACGACGTCCGCCTCGGCGCGATCCATCTCGACGACGCCGTTTCGGGAGGGAAACCAGAGTCCGATCTCCTCGGGAAGCGCTCCGGCGTCGGCGAGGGCCCCGCGGATCGTGCGCTCGATCGCGGCGGAATCGGGAGCGAACTTGTACGGCTCCGTCGGCACGCCGCCGACGGCGATGCCCGTGAGCCGGGCGAGGGGCCGGGCGCCGCGGGCGCGGACGCGCTCGCCGGTTTCCAGGACCACGGCGAACGCGCCTTCTCCCTGCACGATGCCCGAAGTCCTCTTTTCACCGCGGAGCGCCCCGACGCGATCGAAGCCGAGCGCGTAGATCGGGTTCCACTCGTCCACTGCGGAAGCGATCATCGCGTGCGCCCGTCCGGAGTCGAGGGCGAGCGCGGCGTAGAGAAGGGCGTTCAATGCGGACGGGTCTTTCTGGGTGATCGTGACGTTCGGGCCGAACAGCTTCAGCTCGATCGAGACCTGGGACGCGGGCGCATTCGCCACGGTGTTCGGGAAATGGAACGGAGGAGCCGCTTCGGGCGATTCGAGGAAGAGGACCCGGAGGAACTCGGTCAGCGCCCCGGCACCCGCCGAGCCGGTGCCCATGGCGATCCCGACGTCCTCCGGGGCGGCCGCGATGTCGAGCCCGGCTTCCCGGACGGCCTCCATGCACGCGACGATGGCGAACTGGCTGCCCCGGTCGAACCGGCGTGCCTTCATCGGAGGGATCTCCGGCTGCGGCGAGAATCCGTCGCAGCGCGCGATCTCGAACGCCTGGAGCACTCCTCGCTCCTCGGCCGTCATGCGGCGAACGGCCGTCTCGCCCGCCATCAGCCGGCGGTAGAACTCGGGAGCGCTGCGTCCGAGAGGACAAACGGCTCCCGTTCCCGTGATCCACCCGCGCTCCGTCACCCTGTCAGTAGACGCCGGCTTCGCGCGCGAAAACGACGACGGAGCTGTTCCCGCCGAACGCGAAGGAGTCGGAGATCGCCACGTCCACCCGCCCTTCGCGAGCCGCGTTCGGGACGCAGTCGAGGTCGCAGGCGGGGTCCGGGTTCTCGTAGTGAATGGTGGGGGGGATGCGTCCTTCCCGGACGGTCATGACGGTCGCGACCGCCTCGATCGCGCCCGACGCGCACAGGCAGTGTCCGATCATCGACTTGATCGAGGAGATCGGGATGCGCCGCGCGCGGTCTCCGAGGCCCTCCTTCAGCGCCGCCGTCTCGGCGGAGTCATTCTGGGGCGTCGCGGTGCCGTGGGCGTTGACGTAGTCGACGTCGTCCGCGTTGACTCCCGCCGCGGCGAGCGCGCTCTTGACCGTGCGACCTCCCGCGACCCCGCTCGGGTCCGGCGCCGTCATGTGGTACGCGTCCGAGGTCACGCCGTATCCGAGAAACTCCGCGAGGATCGGAGCGCCTCGCCGGCGTGCGCGTTCCCATTCCTCGAAGACCAGAATGCCCGCCGCCTCTCCGATCGACAGGCCCTTGCGCTCCCGATCGAAGGGCCGGCACGGCTCGGGATCGACGGAGCGCAGCGAGTTGAATCCCCCGTATGTCAGGCGCGCGAGGACGTCCGATCCTCCCGTGATGATCACGTCGGCGAACCCGGCGGCGATGGCGTCGTGGGCGTATCCCATCGCGTTGGCGGACGAGGAGCAGGCCGTCGTGATCGTTGACTTGATTCCCTGGAGCTCGAAGTGCTGCGCGATCCGGTCGGTGATCGCGTCCGGCAGATGATTCAGCACGTGGGAAGGCCGCCCCTTCTCTCCGTGGAGATGCTGCTCGTAGTAGGCCTCCGAATCGAGGAGACCCGAGGTCCCGCCGCCCAATATCACCCCGATCCGCTCGGGGTTCTCGCGCTCGAGGTCGAGGCCCGACATCCGGACGGCCTCGTCCGCGGCCGCGACGCCCATCCGATCGGCGCGCGACATGCGCCGCCGCTCCGAAGGCGTCAGGAATCCGTCCGGGATCTCCAGGACCTGCGCGGCCGTCTGGGTCCGATAGCCCGCCGGGTCGAAGAGAGAAAACGGCCGGATCCCGCACTGGCCGGCCAGCAGGTTGTTCCAGAAATCGGGCAGATTCGTTCCGATCGACGTCACCGCGCCGAGACCGGTCACGACGACGCGCCGGGGTTTGTTCATGAGCCGGCGATTCTAACGCGGGCGCCCTGGCAGGTGACAGGGACAGGTGACGGGTGACAGGTGACAGGTGACAGGTGACGGGTGACAGGTGACAGGTGACAGGTGACAGGTGACGGGTGACAGGTGACGGGTGACGGGTGACGGGTGACAGGTGACGGGTGACAGGTGACGGAAGCTGGCCGATCGTCGCCGACCACCCCGGGCTGCCGACACCTGTCACCTGGTCACCTGTCACCTCGCTCAGGCGGCTGCCGACACCTGCCTCCTGACACCTGTCACCGAAGCGCGATACATTCGCGCGGATGGAGCGCGTCGGCTGGCACCGGTACTTCATGAACATCGCGACGCAGGTCGCGACGAGGGCGACGTGCGAGCGCAAGCACGTCGGGGCGGTGATCGTCCGGGACCGGACCATCCTCTCGACCGGTTACAACGGCTCGATCCGCGGCCTTCCGCACTGCGAGGACGTCGGATGCGTCGTCGAAGACGGTCACTGCGTTTCGACGGTGCACGCCGAAGCGAACGCCATCCTCCAGGCGGCGAGCAACGGCGTGGCGATCCGGGGCGCGGAGCTGTACACCACCGCGAGCCCGTGCTGGCCGTGCTTCAAGCTGATCGCCAACGCGGGGATCTCCCGCGTCTACTACGGAGAGTTCTACCGGGACGAGAAGTCGCTCGCCGTCGCCCGGGAGGCGAACATCGAACTGATCGACCTCGGGAAAGGCACCGGACCGGGAGAACGGATCGTCTGACGCCGACCTCCGGTCAGGCGGGCGTCAGGAAGGATTCGCCTCGGGCTTCGTTCCGACTCCGACGAGCTCCCCGGCCTCGAGGAGGCGAAGGCATTCGTCCAGGTGCGTGCGCGCTCCCGCGGTGATCTGAAAGAAGCGGCAGCCCAGGCCGCGATCCGGATCCTGACCGCCGCGCACGACGATCGCTTCGGCGACGACCGTGCGCCCGGGTTTCTCGCCCGGGACGTCGAACGAGATCTCCAGGCGCGCTCCGACGGGCTGCCGGACGTGCGTCCGGATGAAGAAACCGCCCCGCGAGAGATCCCGAAGCGTTCCCTCGTGCTGCGCTCCGTCGCGCCAGAACGTCACCGGCCAGCCGACGGCCGCGCGTGCGGCGTCGCGAGGAGAGAGCTGCAGAAACCGCCGGATCGTGTCGAAGATCGCCGACGGGTCGAAGGGCTTGCCGATCGCGGCGTCGGCTCCCGCGCGTTGCGCCGCTTCCTCGGACTCCCGGCCCGACACCGCGACGACGACCGGACTCCGCCCGAGGTGCGAATCCGCCTTCAGGACCCGGCAGACGTCGATCCCCGTCATCCCGGTCATCTCCGCGTCGAGGAAGATCAGGTCGGGCTTGTCGCGCCGGGCGGTGGCGAGCGCATCGGTTCCGTTGCCGGCGCGCAGCACCCGGCAGTGTGTGCGCCGCTCGATGTCCTCGGCGACGGCCCGAAAAAGCCCGTTGTCGTCCACGAGAAGCACCGAGCTCATGGCTTCGATTATAGGGGCCCGCCGGGCGGGCCATGGACTCGCGGCCGGGTGTACGGGGACTCGCGGCGCTGCCTGCGGGGGCGAGAGCCGCGTCCGCGCCCTCGCTTATCATCCGCGCGCCATGGATACCCCGACCCACGGGTTTGCCGGCGCCATCCTCGGGCGGTCCCTCGCCGGCCGTCCCGACGCGCGCGCGGCACTCTGGATCGGGTTCATCGCGGCGATGATTCCCGATCTCGACTTCCTGTTCCTGTCGGGCCAGCTCGACTACCTGCGCAATCACCGCGGGTGGAGCCACTCCCTCGTCTACCTTCCCGTCTTCTCACTCGGCATCGCGGCGGTCTGCCGGCACGTCTTCCGCCGTTCGCGTCTGCGCGAGCTCTGGCTGTTTGCGGCCGCGGGTATCGCCTCGCACATCTTCTTCGACTGGATGACCTCGTTCGGGACGATGTTCTTCACGCCTCTGTCGCTCGAACGCTATTCGCTCGACTGGGTCTTCATCATCGATCCCTTCTTCTCGGGCATCTCCGGCGGCGCGCTGATCCTCTCGATCACGATGCGCGGGAAGGCGCGGCGCTTCGCCGCCGGCGGCACGGCCCTTCTCGCCGTCTACATCCTCTTCTGCGCGTGCGTTCACGCCTACGCGCTCCGCGAGTGGAAGCGGATCGACCGGCCGCCGGACGGGACCCCGACGGCCGTGCTCCCGCAGCTCCTGTCGCCGTTTCGGTGGCTGGGGCTTTCCGACCACGGCGGCTCGCTGCACGCGAGCTTCTTCGACGTCGGCCCCTTCGCCCGCACGGTGCCGGTTCCGAGGGTGCCCGAGGATCTCGGGCAGGCTCTCCGGCTCCTCCCGAGCTTCTATCCGCCGCCCGCGCGGGCGCGCCTCCGCACCTTCGACAAGCCGGCGGACTCCCCGGCCTTCGCGGCGGCGCGCGCGCTCCCGGACGTGCGCAGCTATCTCGCGTTCGCCCGCTTCCCGCTCGCGACCGTCCGGTCCCTGCCGGACGGATCGACGACGGTGACCTTCGAGGATCTGCGGTTCCTGCCTTTCTTCACGGGACCCTGGGCGCGATCCCGGCAGGGCGGTTACACGCGCGTCGCTTTCGTGTACCGGGTGCGGCTAGATCCTCTCGGCCGGCCTCTCGAGCGGGGGTTCATCGTCTCCGGCCGGGGGCGCTGACGCCGGAGGCGGCGCGGCGACGAAGGAGTACTCGGGCGACGGCGTCCTCGTGAGGGCCTCGGAGATTCCCGCGTAGTAGCCGACCTTCACGAGAAGACGCAGGAAGACGAAGACTTGCTGGGTCAGGATCAGGGGAACGAGCGCCAGCCGCGCCTCGCCGCCCGCCGACGGATCCGCCACGAGCCAGACGACGTACAGCGCCACCGTCACGAGGTTCGCGACGACCATGACGCCGAACAGGCGCAGCGGGCGCGACAGCCCGGCGGCGATGCCCGCGAAGAACCGGGAGACCGGCGGCAGGTCCGGTCGGGCGACCCAGATCGCCCGCACCGAGTCGGCCATGAGCTTGATCACGGACAGCACGAGGAGGAGCAGCAGGAGCCGCACCGCGGTGACGGCCATCGCCTGCCGTTCCGAATCGAGCTCGGCGACGCGATCCCGCAGCGCGGCCCCCGTCTCGATCCAGACCCAGCGGTAGGCGGCGAGCGAGGCCGCCAGGGCGGCCAGGGTGAAGGTCAGGAAGGCCGGGAACCGCCGCATCCCCTCCCGGCCGAACGTCACGAGCGACCCGTGCGGCTCGCGCAACGTCCCGAAGATTCCGCCGAGAGCGAAGGCGTGCAGCACGATCGCGAGCATGCCGAGAGCGACGGCGGCCGCGCCGATCCCCTGCAGCTCGCCCAGCTGCGAGGACCGTACGCCCTCGGTCGTGAGCACACCTGTCAGCAGCTCGGGGAAATTTCCCAGGAGGTCCGGATGCACCCGGTTCAAAGTCTCCCACCAGCCGTAGTCGGGATTTGCCACCATCCGGGAGGCGGCGGTCGAGTTGTCCAGCAGGTCGTGGAGCGCGTTGGAGACGGGGAGGATCAGGACGGACGCGAGAAGGAGCTGGATCAGCCACAGCGACAGAGCCAGGTAGGGCTTCGACAGGGAGAGCCTCAGCCCGTTGCCGAAGCACGCGAGGCTTCCCCGCGCGGCGGGCGCGCTCACCAGGCCGCCGTCAGGGAATCGAGGAAGTTCTGCATCCAGAAGACGGATCGCGCCGTCCACCGCGCCGCGGCCCGCGGATCGGCTAAGGCACGGCGGCCGTTGTTGGTCCGGTCCGAGTCGAGGGTGATCTTCTCGTCCGGATCGACGATCGCCTCGATCAGCCGCGGTCCTCCGGTGACCCGGAACCTCTTCCAGCGCGCCTCGCCGTCCCAGAGCGACCGATAGGTCCGGCCGCCTTCGAACCGGAGGAGAACCTCGACCGGCAGCGCGACGCCGCCCCGGCGGGTCACGAGCGCCTCGCTGTCGAAACCGCGGCTCTTCGAGGCTGGCGGGAGTGTCCCGGGTGCCGGCCCCGGAGTCTCCACCAGCTTGCCGTCCTTTTCGAAGAGCCCCCGGGGGATCGACGCCGGCGCCGAGACGGCCTTTTCGACCGCGTAGTCGACGTCTTCGGAACCGTAAAACGTGCGCGCGAAGAACCATCCCCAGTCGCGCCCCGTCACCTCGTTCACCGCCGCGACGAAGTCCGGCATGCGCGGGTGCCGGAAGCGCCAGCGGTCGAAGTAGAGGCGCAGAGCCCGGTCCATGACGTTCGTGCCGATCAGATTCTCGAGCGTCGAGAGCGCGAGCGCCGTGTGGGAGTACGTGTCCGCGGCGTAGTTTCTGGAATCGCGGAAGGTCCAGCTCCGCTGGGCGTGCACGTCCTGGCTCGCCGAGGGGAAGAAGCGGCGGTTGGAATCGACGGGCTCGTGCATGTCGATGCCGAGCGGCACCCGGTACCCGAAGAAGTCCACCGTCGGGTGGTTGGGACCGTACCCGGCCTTCAGGACCCGCGAGGTCAGGTAGGTGTCGAACCCCTCGTCGAGAAACGGCTCCTCGAACTCGTTCGAGGCGAGAAGACCGTAGAAGTACTGATGACCGAACTCGTGGATCGTCACTCCCTCGGGGACGTGCACGTTCGCCGGCGCGACGAGGTGGGTCCCGCAGGTGATGAACGTCGGGTACTCCATGCCGCCCGACCCGTGCGCGCCCCAGGCGGGGTCGACCATCGTGAGCGTCCCGTAGGGATACGGACCGAGGATCCGGCCCATGAGCGACAGCGCGGTCTTGACCGCGCGGAAATGCCGCTCGGCCTGCGACGCGTGCTCGGGTTGAAGGAACAGATGGAGGTCGACGTCCTGGAGGCCCGCTTCGCGGAAGAAGTCATGGAGCACCACGAAGCCCGGATCGGCCGTCCACGCGAAATCGTGGACGCTCTCCTGGCGGAAGCGATAGAGCACGCGGTCGCCGGCGGCGGCGCGCTCCTCGACGCGGCGGCCCGTCGCGCCCACCTTCCCGCGGTAGCGCGCCGGAACGTCGATCGAGACGTCGTAGTCGCCGAAGTCCGCGAAGAACTCCGAGTTTCCATGGAACTGATGGCAGTTCCAGCCGGATTCCTCGAGCACCCCGATCTTCGGAAACCACTGCGCGACGAGGAAATAGTCGCCTTTCCAGCCGGTCCGCGCGGCGGCCCGCGGCAGCCGGGAGCGGAAATCGATCGAGACGCGTACCGTCTCGCCGGGGGCGACCGGACGGGGGAGCGTGACCTCCGCGACGGTGCGGTCTTCCGCGTTCCCGTCGTCGGGGGAGATCCAGGCCATGGCGGGCAGAAGGTCCGTTCCGTCCCCGAAGGTCATGCGGTTGACCTCGACGGAGCCCCAGGAATCCCCGACCCGGTTGTTGCGGTGCCGCCCCCCGGACTCCTTCATGAACGTCGAGAGGCTGTTGCGGAAGGCGTTCAAGTAGAGGTGGAACTGGAGCGTGGCCGCCGGCCGCGAGGTCCGGTTGGTCCACGTCAGGAGCTCGGTGCCTTCGACCGTCTTCGACGCGGGGTCCAGACGACACGAGATCTCGTACGAGGCGGTCGCGGGCGCGAGGGGCGCGGCCGGCGCATCGGAGGCAAACGCCGCGGCCGCGAGAGCGAGAAGAGAGATTCTCGCCTTTGCCGAAGCCATCGGCGGGACTGTAGCATGCCGCGCGTGGCGAAGACGCCGGCGCGCCGGGAGCGGCGGGAGGCCTCGAGCGAGACGGCGCCGCCGGAAGCGGCCCGCCGGGCGGCGGAGCTTCGGACAGAGATCGTGCGGCACGAGCGCCTCTACTACCTCGAGGACCGGCCGGAGGTGACGGACGCGCAATTCGATCTTCTGATGCGGGAGCTCGTCGCGCTCGAGGAAAAATACCCGGAGCTCGCCGTGCCCGATTCCCCGGCGCGGCGCGTCGGCGGGGTTGCGGCCGAGGGATTCGCCGCCGTCGAGCACGCCGTTCCGATGCTTTCCCTGGAGAACGCCTACTCCTGGGACGAGGCCCTGGCATGGCTCGCTCGCGCCCGGAGGATCCTCGGCGAGGAGCCGTCCGGCTACGTCGCGGAGCTCAAGATCGACGGGCTCTCGATCGCGCTGCGATACGAGGACGGGCGCCTCGTCCGCGGGGCGACGCGCGGCGACGGCACGCGCGGCGAAGACGTGACCGAAAACGTCCGCACGATCCGCTCGATCCCGCTGCGCATTGCGGAGACGGGGACGCTCGAAGTGCGGGGCGAGGTCTTCTACTCGAAGAAGGCGTTCGAGCGCGTCAACGCCGACCGCGAGGCGGAAGGGGAGTCGCTCTTCGCCAACCCCCGGAACGCCGCCGCGGGGACGATGCGCCTTCTCGATTCGCGGGTCACGTCGCGGCGGAAGCTGGACGCGTGGCTCTACTCGGTCGCGGCGGCCCCGCGGCTGCCCGCGTCGCAGTCCGAGGCCCTGCGATACCTCTCCTCCCTGGGATTCCGGGTGAGCCCACACGCGAAGCGCTGCGCGACGTTCGAGGAGGTCCGGGAATACCTCGACCACTGGGGGACAGCAAGGCGCGGCCTCGACTACGAGACCGACGGGGTCGTCGTGAAGGTCGACGACCGCGCCCTCCAGGAGCGCCTCGGAGCGACGGCGAAGTCGCCCCGCTGGGCGCTCGCGTACAAGTACCCGGCCGAAGAGAAGACGACGCGGGTGGTCGACATCTCCGTCCAGGTGGGAAGGACGGGCACGCTCACGCCGGTTGCCCATCTGGATCCCGTGGTCCTCGGCGGTACCACGGTCAAGCGCGCGACCCTCCACAACTACGAGGACCTCGCCCGCAAGGACGTGCGCGTCGGCGACACGGTCGTGGTCGAGAAGGGCGGCGACGTGATTCCGAAGGTCGTGCGGGTCCTTCCGGAAGCGCGTCCCGCCGATTCCGTCCCGTTCGCGATGCCCGCGAACTGCCCCGTGTGCGGAGACCCCGTCGCGCGGGACGCGGAAGAGGTGGCGACCCGGTGCGTGAATCCCGCCTGTCCGGCCGTCGTGCGCGAGGCGCTCCGGCATTTCTGCTCGCGCCGCGCGATGGACATCGAGGGCCTCGGCGAGAAGCTCGTCGATCAGCTCGTCACGGCAGGACTGCTCACCGACGTCTCGTCGATCTACTCGCTCACCGCCGAAGACCTCGTGCCATTGGAGCGGTGGGGGGAGAAGTCCGCCGGGAACCTCGTCGCGGAGATCGAGCGCAGCAAGCAGAACGACCTGTCGCGCCTCGTCTTCGCGCTCGGAATCCGCCACGTCGGCGAGAAGGCGGCGCGCATCCTCGCCCGCCGATTCCGCACGCTCGACGCCATCGCCGCCGCGTCCCCCGAGGAGCTGCAGCACGCCGACGAGATCGGCCCGAACACCGCGGCCGCCGTATCCGGCTGGTTTGGCCACTCGAAGCACCGGGAGCTCGTGGAGCGCCTGCGCGGGCAGGGCGTCCAGTTCGCGTCGCGGGAAGAGGCGCCTCCCCCGGACGCTCCGCTCGCGCGCAAGACCGTGGTCCTGACGGGAGCCCTCCCGGGCGTCACCCGCGACGAGGCCGCGGCGCTGCTCGAGGCCGCCGGCGCGAAGGTGTCCGGCTCGGTGTCGAAGAAGACCGATTACGTGGTCGCGGGCGAGGAAGCGGGCTCGAAGCTCGAGAAGGCGCTCGCGTTGGGCGTTCCCGTGGTGACGTGGGATGAAATGCTTGTCATAATGGGCGGATAACAGCTTGCGGAGGTCGCCTTGGATTTACCCGCGAAGGTCGTCATCTTCTGCCCGACCCTCGAGCTCAAGAACAAGCCCGGGCGCCTCATGGCGATCTCCGGAAACGGCTTCTACGAGATCTGGCTCGATTTCTCCGACCGCAACCACACCGTCCTTCTGCCGGTCGGGGGAACCGCGCTCGTCTTCTCCGAGCCGAATACGACCGGCGAGCCCGTTCCCGAGATCGAACGGTAGGTCGGACGCCTCCCTCCGGCCGGGTGCCCGTCAGTCGGGCGCCGGTCCGGCCGGAAACTTCTCCAGGAGCTCCGCCAGACTGGCGATCCGCTCGACGTCTCCGTCCGCCTCACCCGTTCCGATGAGGATGGCCCGCATACCCGCCCGCCGCGCCCCGACGACGTCGATCTCGTAGATGTCACCGACGTAGACGCAGTCGGCCGGGAGGAGCCCGAGCGCTCCCGTCGCCGCGTGAAAGATCCGCGGGTCCGGCTTTTCGAACCCGGCCTCGGCCGAGTCCACGACCACTTCCAGGAACGCGGAGAAGCCGGCGGCGTCGAGCAGCGCGCGGACGCGCCCGTCTGCGTTCGAGACGACGCCGATCCGGAAGCCGCGGCGGGAGAGCTCCCGAAGCGTTTCGATCGCGCCTTCGCCGGCGCGCGACCACACGTTGGCGCGGACGTGCTCCGCGGCGACGGCCCGGGCGGCGTCGCGGCGGCGGTCGGGGTCTTCGAGCCCGAGGGCCAGGAGGATGGCGTCCAGGAACCGGGGCACGCGCTCCGCGTCCGTGGCCTGCGGGTTCTCCGCCATCCAGGCGCGGAGGGCGCGCCCGGCGGCGGCTTCCGCGCGCGCGAACCCGGCCGCCGCCGCGTCCAGGCCCGCGGCCCGGCAGATCCGGCTTCCGTCCAGGTGGATGAGGGTCCCGCCGGCGTCGAAGAGAATCCCGCGGGTCGCCGCGCCCGAGGCGCCTCCCGCGGAGCCGCCGCTCTTCAAGGGGCGGCGGCGACGACCGCGAGGTCGCCGCGGACGGCGGCTTCGAGGTCGTCGGCGATCTCGCGCACCTCTTCGGCGTCCGGGCCCTCGACCAGGATTCGGAGGAGCGGCTCCGTCCCGGAGTAGCGCAGGAACACGCGGCCGCGCTCGCCCAACCGCAGGTTGGCGATCCGCGTCGCTTCGCCGGTCCGGTCCGCGTCGATCGACACGCGGCGGGCCACCCGGATGTTGCGGAGCGCCTGCGGAGTCTTCTCGAGCGTCGCGAGCTCGGACAGTGGCCGCCCGCTCTCGACGACGATGGCCGCGAGAAGAAGGGTCGTCAGGATCGCGTCGCCCGCCGGTGAGAAGGGCAGAAGGATGTGGCCCGAGGTCTCGCCGCCGATCGAGGCGCCGGACTCCGCCATGAGGCGGGCCACGTTGCGATCTCCCACCGCGGACCGCCGAAAGGGAATCCCTTCGGCCGCGAGCCCGGCCTCGAGGCCGTAGTTCGACATCACGGTCCCGACGACGCCGCCGCTTCCGAGAACGCCGCGGACCCTCCAGTCCCGGGCGATGATCCAGAGGATGTCGTCGCCATCCAGGACCCGGCCCGTCTCGTCCGCGAAGATCGAGCGGTCGGCGTCGCCGTCGTAGGCCACGCCGAGCGCGAGCCCCCGGTCCCGCACCGCACGGGCCATTCCCTCCGGATGGAGCGCCCCACATCCCTCGTTGATGTTCCGCCCGTCCGGGGCGTCGCAGATTGCCTGCACCTGCGCTCCGGCCTGCCGCAGCGCCGCCGGCCCGAGCCCGGAGGCGGCGCCGTTGCCGGCGTCGATTAAGAGACGCAGGCCGGCGAGATCGACCGGCACGCTGCGCCTCAGCCGTTCCAGGTAGACGTCGCAGAGCCGCGAGTCGGGCGGCGGAGGTGACGGCGACCCGGCGTCGAGCGGCGTGTCGCGCGACGCGAGCAACGCAACCTCGAGCGCTGCCTCGTCGGCGTCCGGCCACTTCCGCCCGTCGCGCCCGAAGATCTTGATTCCGTTGTCCTGCCAGGGGTTGTGCGACGCGGAGACCGAGATGCCCGCGCCGGCGCCGAGCTCGAGGACGACTTCCGCGACGCCGGGAGTCGATAGGACGCCGGCGGGCGCCACCCGTCCGCCGCCCTCGACGATGCCCACCGCGAGCTGCGCGAGGATCCCGTTGGTGGACTCCCGGGTGTCTCCGCCGATGACCACCTCCGCCCGGTCTCCCCGGGCGACCTTCCGCCCGATCTCCTGTCCAATGCGGCGAATCGTGACCGCGTCGAGGGGGAAATCCCCGGCTTTTCCGCGCAGGCCGTCGGTGCCGAAGAGCTTCATCGCCGCCGCGCCTTCGCGGCGGGCGTCGGCGTCTGGGCGGGGGCCTCCTCGGGCCCGATATGCACGACGACCGTCACAATCTGGCCCTCGCGCACGCGCACTCCGGGAGAGTCCGCCACGACCGTTGCCGGAACGGCGAAGCTCGCCGAACGGTCCGACACGGCGATCGGGTCCGTGGTGACGGACGTCATCCGGGCGATGAGCGTCGAAGGTCCTTCGATGCGGGCCATCTTGGGATCGACGCTGAAATCCGAGACGACGAAGCCGGCAGCCGGCTTCCCGGCGATGTTCGCCACGATGGGGAGGATCTTCTCCGCCACGGCGTCGAGGACGATCCGGAGCTCTCCGGGGGAAATCGCAATGACCTCGATCTCGGGAGCCACGTTGATGTCCTCGGGGGCGAGCCGATAGATCTTCTCGCCTCGCACGGCACCCTGGAGGTCCACGACCGCCTCGAGCTTCTCCGGGTCGACCTGCCGGAGCGCGGTGAACGCGCCGCGCACCCGGATGTCCACGCCGGAAGGAAGCGGCGACGCGATGATCGTCCGCGTCGGGATGTTCACGACCGAGAGGGCGATGCGATAGCTCCTTTCCGAGATCCGTTCCCGCCGCTGGGCTGAAAGCACGAACCACACCAGAAGCGCGATCCCGAGGGCGAGCGCCTTGAGGCCGAGGTTGCGGAGGATCGCCGGGCGAGCCGCCATGCGTCAGGCTGCCCGCGCGAATTCGCGCAGCAGGAGATCCCGGAGCGACTTGCCGTCGAGATCTTCGATGAGCTGTCCGTCCCGCGCGACCGATATCGTCCCGCGCTCCTCCGAAACGATCACGGCGAGCGCGTCGGTCTCCTCCGTGATCCCGATCGCCGCCCGGTGACGGGTGCCGAACCGCTTGGAGAGGCCCTCCTTGAGAGAGAGCGGCAGGAAACAGCCCGCCGCCGCGATGCGCTCTCCGGACAGGATCACGGCTCCGTCGTGGAGGGGCGTTCCGGGGGCGAACACGGTGACGAGGAGATCGTAGGAAACGGCCGAATCGAGGGCGATGCCATTCTCGATGTAGGTCTTCAACCCCTCTCTCCGCTCGAGCACGATGAGCGCGCCCGTGCGCCGGGCGGAGAGCGACGTCACGGCGAGGACGATGTCGGCGATCGTCTCCTCCGTGTGGTACCCGGAGAACCAGGCGGAGAACGGGGTGCGTCCGAACGCGGCGAGCGCCCGCCGCAGCTCCTGCGAGAACACGACGATGATCGCAAAGGGGACGTAGAAGATGAGCGCCTGAAGCACCGTCCGCACGGCCGTGAGCTTGAGCAGTAACGCGATCTCGTAGAAGAGAAAGACGGTCAGGATTCCGAAGACCATCTGGACGGCGCGCGTGCCGCGGATCAGCCGCAGGAGGATGTAAACGATCAGCGCGACGAAGAGCACGTCGAAGGCGTCGCGCCAGGTGATCGTGAAATGCGAGAACGTGCCGATGCGGCGGGAGATGGCGTCGATCACGGTCGCTGTGTCCCCGCCGCGGCCGCCGCCGCTTCCTCCCGGGCGGCCGGAGGCGCCGCCGGAGCGGCGGTCCGAACGGCGTCGCGCATCCGGAAGAAGCGGACGGTCTCGAGGACGTCGTGGACGCGGATGATTGAGGCCCCGGCGTCGGCCGCGGCGTCGGCGCCGGCGAGAGAGCCGGCCAGGCGGTCGGCGGCGGGGGCGTCGTCGGCGACGCCCGAGAAGCGCCGCACGAAGCCCTTCCGCGAGGCTCCGACGGCGATCGGACGGCCGAGCGACCGGAGTGCCGCGAGATGCCTCAGGAGCAACAGATTGCCCTCCGGGCTCTTGCCGAATCCGAGCCCCGGATCGACCGCGATCGCTCCGGGCCGCACCCCGGCGGCTTCCGCGCGCGCGGCCGCGGCGTCGAGATCCCGGGCGACTTCGGCGAGCAGATGCGCATAGCGCACGTCGTCCTGCATGGTTCGGGGATCCAGACCCCTCATGTGCATGAGGATCGCTCCGGCGCCGGCGCGGGCGACCGTCTCGGCCATCCCGGAGTCGAAGCGGAAAGCGGAGATGTCATTGACGGCGTCCGCTCCGGCCTCGAGCGCTCGCCGGGCGACCTCGGACCGCCGGGTGTCGACCGAGAGCGGCGCGTCCGTCCGCTTTCGCACTCCCTCGATCACCGGAAGGACCCGGGCGATCTCCTCCTGCTCGTTCACGGGCGCCGCGCCTCCGTAGGTCGAAGGCCGCGTCGACTCGCCGCCGACGTCCACGATCGCCGCTCCCGCATCGAAAAGAGCGAGCGCGTGGGCGACCGCGGTCCCGCGGTCGAAGTGCAGGCCGCCGTCGGAAAAGGAGTCCGGGGTGACGTTCACGACGCCCATGACCAGAGCGCCGCGAGAGAGGTCGAGATCCCGGCCGCGGGCGAGCCGCCAGCCGGCCGGACGGACGGCGGACGCCTCGAAGGCCGCGGCGGCGCGCTGGCGGAGGCTCGCCGGCAGGGCCTTCAGGGTCTCCGCGCGCCGGGAACGGGAGACGAAGAGCGGAGGCGAGGAGGACCCGGCGAAGCGCACGACGTCGACCGGGAAGTCCCCGGGGGGGAAGGTCGCGGGCCGGAATCCGTCCCAGCCGGCGATCTCGCGGAGGTCGGCCGTGTCTCGGGCGGGGATGACGAGGTCCATCGCCCGCAGTTTAGCGAAGGTTTCGGCCGCAGGCATTCGCTGCGCGAACGGCGCCCGAGAGATTCTGGAGTGAGGGCCCGGATGATTCCCGGCAGGAGGGCACGTGCCGACTCCTGCCGGGGACCCGCTTCGCAGGCTCGTTCAGCGACCTGCCTAGGCGGGTTCCGGCAGGAGGCCGCCGATGTCGCCCGACGGCTGCGGCACTCCGGGCGGCGTCACGATCGGGGGCTTGGGCGGCCCGGTCTTCCGAAGCTTCGCGATGTCGGTGCCCATCTCTTCCGCGAGGATCTGGAGCACCTCTTCGCCGTCCAGGACCTCCTTCTCGAGGAGTGTCCGGGCCAGGCGGTGCATCGCCTTTTCGTTCTCTCCGATGATCTTCTTCGCCGCGTCGTACGCGGACGTCACGATCCGGCGCACCTCGGCGTCGATCAGGTTCGCCGTCGCCTCCGAGTAGTCCTGGTTGTGGCCGAAGTCGCGGCCGAGGAAGACCTCGCCCTCGGTCTTGCCGAAGGTCAGAGGCCCGAGGTCGCTCATGCCCCACTCGCACACCATCCGCCGCGCGAGCTCCGTCGCCTTCTCGATGTCGTTGCCCGCGCCGGTCGTCATGTGGCCCAGGAACTTCTCCTCGGCGATGCGCCCGCCCATCATCACGGTGATCGTCGCGTCGAGGTATTCCTTCGTGTGGGAGTACTTGTCCTCCGACGGCAGCTGCATCGTGACGCCGAGCGCGCGGCCGCGCGGGATGATCGTGACCTTGTGGAGCGGGTCCGCGTCCGGCTGGAGCGCCGCGACGAGAGCGTGGCCCCCCTCGTGGTACGCGGTGTTGCGCTTCTCGTCCTCGGTCATGATCATCGACTTGCGCTCGGGGCCCATCATGACCTTGTCCTTGGCGTACTCGAAGTCGATCATCTCGACCTTCTTCTTGTTGAAACGCGCCGCGTTCAGGGCCGCCTCGTTGACGAGGTTCGCGAGGTCCGCCCCGGAAAACCCGGGCGTGCCGCGGGCCATCACCGAGAGGTCGACGCTGTCGCTGAGGGGCGTGTTGCGGGTATGGACGCGGAGGATCTGCTCCCGCCCCCGCAAATCGGGGCGGTCGACGACGACCCGCCGGTCGAACCGGCCGGGACGGAGCAGGGCCGGATCGAGCACGTCGGGGCGGTTCGTCGCGGCGACGAGGATGACGCCCTCGTTCGTGTCGAAGCCGTCCATCTCGACGAGCAGGGCGTTCAACGTCTGCTCGCGCTCGTCGTGCCCGCCGCCGAGGCCGGCTCCGCGATGGCGGCCGACGGCATCGATCTCGTCGATGAAGATGATGCAGGGGGCGTTCTTCTTGCCCTGCTCGAAGAGGTCGCGGACGCGCGACGCGCCGACGCCGACGAACATCTCGACGAAGTCCGAGCCCGAGATGGTGAAGAAAGGAACGTT
This sequence comes from Acidobacteriota bacterium, assembly GCA_039933215.1. GTDB lineage: Bacteria > Acidobacteriota > Thermoanaerobaculia > UBA5066 > Gp7-AA6 > JALYUA01. The sequence continues at coordinate 15,777 of JBDTOO010000013.1, read as the reverse complement.
CGCTTCACCCGCGACGGCGCGGGCGAGAAGCGTCTTGCCGGTGCCGGGAGGGCCGATCAGGAGGACGCCCTTGGGGATCTTGCCGCCGAGCTTCTGGAACTTCTGCGGGTCCTTCAGGTACTCGATGATCTCCTGCAGCTCGACCTTCGCCTCCTCGACGCCGGCGACGTCCTTGAACGTCACCTTCTTCTGCGTGGGTGTGAGGAGCTTCGCGCGCGACTTCCCGAAGGAGAGCGCTTTGTTCCCGCCCGCCTGCATCTGCCGCATGATCACGAACCAGATGGCGACGAGCAGGATGAGAGGGCCATACATGACGAGCGCCGAGACGAAGGAGGAATCCTTCATCGGCGTCGCTTCGATCTCGACGCCCTTGGCGGAGAGGTCCTCGACGAGTTTCGGGTACACGGGGGCGTAGGTCTTGAAGAGGGTCTCGCGCTTGCCCGCGGCGGGGTTGTAGCTGCCGCGGATCTCGTCCCCGCGGATCGTGACCTTCTGGACGTGACCCTGGGTGACCTGAGTCAGGAAGCGCGAAAAGCTGATCTCTTCGACGGCCGTCGCTCCGGTCTTGAAGACATTCCAGGCCAGGATGATCAAAACCAGGATGACCATCCACAGCAGAAGATTTTTGATGGTGGCGTTCAACGTTTCTCCTTGAGGGAAGAGCCTTATCCGGCGCTCCAGCATAACGGACCCGAAGGGGTTTTTATTGCTGAGGCGGGATTTCCGGGAGCTACTTCTCCTCGTAAACCTCGGCGATGTATGGCAGATGGGCCCAGCGCCCCCCCGCCTCCATTCCGTATCCCGCGAACCGGCCGCGGTCTGCGGAGAAGAGGGCGAAATCCACGGCCAGCTCGGTCTTGCGCTCGGAGACCTTGTCGACGATGGCCACGAGGGTGATGGCGGAGGCCCCGGCGGCCGCGAGGTGCGTCAGGAGATAGGTCTCGATGACCCCGCTGTTGACGACGTCCTTCAACAGGACGACGGGCCGAGAGGCGATCGGAAACTCCGTGGCGAAGTCGATCCGCAGGATCTCGTCGGGGTCGGCCTGGCGGCTGACGGAGATGTACTCGCAGGAGAGCGGAACGCTCATCTTCCGCGCGAGGTCCGCGAGGAGAAACGACGACCCCTTCAGGATCGACACGAGCGCGGGCGGCTCGGAGGCGAACTGCCGGTCGAGGAGAAAGGCGAGCTCCTCGACGCGGGCGGCGATCCGGTCCGCGTCGTACCGCGGTTCGAGGCGCAGGTTTCCGGTCACGCGCGCGGCTCGTCCATCGGCTCTCCCTCGGGTTTCGCTGGATGGAATGGTACACCGGCGGGCCCGGCGGTCTTCCCGGACCGGAGGCGGAAGGAGAGGATCCCGCCGCGCCTCTCGATGGCGATGCGGCGTCCGGCCTCGAAGCGGAAGTCCCCTCCGGATTCGAGGCGCCTCAGGAGAGCCTCCCGCTCGGGCCCGGTCATCGGAGGCCGGCCAGGCCGGGCGAACGGCCGGGCGGCATCCTCGACGGCGCGGCGGCGGAGCTCGGACGGCCAGGCCTCCAATGCGACGGCGTCGACGAGGACGGCGTCTCGGCCGATGCGGAACGCGGCGGGCTCGAGGCGAGCCAGAGCCTGGTCGAGGGAGTCCCGCCTGGCGGACGAACGACGGGCCTCGTCCGCCCACTTCTCGCGAAGCCGCTCCGGGGCGGCGGCCATCGCGCGCCGAACCCGGTTGCGGGCGAGAGACAGGTCGCCATTGGTGCGATCGCGCCGGAAAGAAAGGCCCCTCGCGGCGAGGAACGCGAGGATCTCCGTTCTCGAAACAGCGAGGAGCGGGCGCACCACGCCGTCCGCTCGCCGGGCTCGGGGACCTCCGAGGCCCGCGACGCCGGCCTTCCGCTCGCGCGCCAGAAGGAGCGACTCGACCGCGTCCTCCCGCTGATGGGCCGTCGCGATCCGCTCCATCCCCTCCTCGCGAGCGATTTCGCAAAGCGCCTCGTATCGCGCCCGCCGGGCTCCGGCCTCCGGGGAGAGGCCGCTTCGGCGCGCCTCCGCGCGGGCGTTCCGCCGGCGCGCGTGGAAGGCGAGGCCGAGGCGCGCGGCGTGCCCGGCGACGAAGGAGAGGTCCCGATCCGCCTCCCGCCGGCGCCAGCCATGGTGGACGTGGCCGACGGCCAGGCGCCAGTCCGCCCCCGGGGCCATCGCGGCGGCCGCGTAGAGGAGCGCGAGCGAATCCGCGCCGCCGGAGACCGCCAGGAGGATCCTCGCGCCCGGCGGAAGAAGTCCCGTCTCCGCGGCGCCGGCGAGTGCGTGCCGCAAAGTTTCGTCCGCGGCCGGGATCGGGTTCGCTTCCATCGCCGTCATGCGCCTTCGAGCAGTTTACGGCCGGCGCGGAGGCAAGGGTGGGACCGCGGGACGCCGGGGCGCGATAGCATCCGGATCCGCTTCGTGAAGAACGGCCAATCAGACGCCGCGCCCTCGCCGCCGGCCCCCGGACGCTGGCGAGCCCTCGCTCTGCTCGCCGCCGCCGAGCTTCTCGCGATGTCGGTCTGGTTCAGCGCGTCCGCTTCGGTCCCGGCAATCCAGGCGGAATGGCGCCTGTCGCCGTCGGGAGCGGCCTGGCTGACCCTCGCGGTCCAGCTCGGGTTCGTCGCCGGAACGCTCGCGAGCGCTCTGGGAAATCTTCCGGACATCCTTGCCACGCGCCGCCTCCTCGCGGTCTCGGCGTTTCTCGCCGCCGCCGTCAACGGCCTCTTCGCGATCGCGGCGCACGGTCCCGTTTCCGGAGTCTTGCTTCGCTTCCTGACCGGGTTCTTTCTCGCCGGGGTCTATCCCCCCGGTATGAAGATCATGGCGACCTGGTTTCGGAGCGGCCGGGGGATGGCGCTCGGAGCGCTCGTCGGGGCGTTGACCCTCGGGAAGGGCGCGCCCTATCTCGTCAACGCCCTCGGCAGCGGGAACTGGCGATCGAACGTGCTCTTCATGTCGCTGCTCGCGGCCGCGGGGGGATCGATCGTGCTCTTCTTCGTCGGCGATGGACCGTTCGCGCTTCCGAAAGCCCGCTTCGATTTCGGTCAGGTGCGCCGCGTCTTCGCCAACCGGGGCGTGCGGCTGGCGAACTTCGGCTACTTCGGACACATGTGGGAGCTCTACGCGATGTGGACGTGGGCTCCGGTGATGGTCCGCGCGAGCTTTGCCGCCCGCGGCGCGCCGCGTTCGCTCGCGGAGACGGTCGCCTTCGTCGTGATCGGGTGCGGCGCGGTCGGCTGCGTCGCCGCCGGGCTGCTGGCCGACCGGGTCGGACGGACCGTCGTGACCTCGTGGGCCATGGCTCTGAGCGGGGCCTGCTGCCTGACGATCGGGTTCCTCTTCTCGGGCAACCCCTGGGCTCTCGTGGCGGTGGCCGCCGTGTGGGGCGCGACGGTCGTCGCCGACTCGGCCCAGTTCTCCGCCTGCGTCACCGAGCTCGGGGATCCGCGGTACATGGGCACGGCGCTGACGATCCAGACGTGCGTCGGGTTTCTCCTGACGATGGGCTCGATCGAGCTCATCCCACTCTTAGTCGAGCGGGTCGGCTGGCGGTTCGCGTTCGCGGCGCTGGCGCCCGGCCCGATCTTCGGAGTGTGGGCGATGCTGACGCTCCGGGGACTGCCGGAAGCGGCGCGGATCGCCCAGGGAAGGCGATGAATCCGCGGGAAGCCCGGCCCTCCAGCGGGCCGGCCCCCCGCGGCCAAATGACGTCCTAGGGCGTGAACGCGCTCGTGTCGACGCCGCCGCAGAGCTGGCCCGGCGCGGACGGCGCGTTCGCGTAGGAGCGCGACGTCCCCTTGATCTGGTCGGTCACGATGAGCGTGTACCCGACGTCCGTCAGGGGCGAATGGAAGACCCAGAAGTCGCCGCCGAGCTCGGGCGAGTGCGTGGCATCCACCATCTTCACGACCACCTCCGGAAATCCGGCGCGGCCCGTGAAATCGGGGAGGCTGAAGTAGCCGGCGTCAGAGCTCAAGGTGACGGGGGAGCCAACCGTGGTCGCTCCGTTACGCGGGTTCGTCGCGAGCAGCGTCAGGTTGAAGCGGCCGAGCAGCGTCAGGCTGTTGTCGGTCGCGAGAAGGCTGATCCCTGGGCCGCCGGGAACGATTCCAGTCGGAACGAACGTGGTCGTGATGTCTCCATCGATCCGGAAATAGGGACCCGGCGAGGGCAGGGGGTTTGTCGGCGTCGCCGGATCGCCCGCCAGCACCGGCCCGCCGCAGGAAGTGAGGTTGGTGATCGCGATCACGTCTCCGGCGACGAGCGCGACCGGGGGATCGAGGCGCACCGTCTGCCGCGCCTGCGTCACGTCGAACGGGCCGCGCTCGGCCACGAAGAAGTAGACGCCGCCCGGCAGCGCGCTCGACGGCCGGAAGAACTTGATCTTGACCGCGGCCGGACAGGGAGCGGCGGCCCAGGAGAACGTCGCGGACGTGGCGGTCCCGTTGACGTTCGCCCCGTAGCCGAGCTGCACGTACGTCCGGACCGCGAAGGGAAGCGGCGGATCGCCCGCCGGCAGCGGACCCTGCGGAGGACCGGGGTCTCCGACGAAGAGAGTCTGCGCGCCCAGGGGGAGGGCCAGGAGGAGAGCGGCGGCGACGGCCGCCCGGCGAAGGATGGGAGGAAGGTGGAACATCGGACGCTCCTTGAAAAAGAAGGAAAATCCGACGATACACCGGCGAGGCCGCCGCGCCGCCTTTGAAAGCGCGCGCGGCGGGATCTCGAAATTAACTCCGGCGCATCGCGATCACTCCCAGTCCGGCGATCAGCAGCGCGAGGACGGCGAGCATTTTCGGCGACAGCGTGGGGATCGGCTGGGCGGGTCCGCCTGGCACCGGCACGACGATGGTGATCAGGGTCGTCGGCGTGAGCGTCGCGGCCGCCGTGACGCCGGGAGAGATCGTGGCGGTCGGAACAGGAGTGGACGTCCCGGGAATCGGAGTGCCGGTCGGAGTTCCCGTCGCGGTCAGGGTCGGCGTGACGGTTGCCGTGGCCGTGGCGGTCGCCGTGAGGGTCGCGGTGGGCGTCGCCGTGCTCGTGCGGGTGAGGGTCACCGTGGGCGTCGACGTGCTCGTGAGGGTCACCGTTGGCGTCGCCGTGCTCGTGCGGGTGAGGGTCGCGGTGGGCGTCGCCGTGCTCGTGCGGGTGAGCGTCACCGTGGGCGTGGAGGTCGAGGTCGGGGTGAGAGTGATCGTCGCGGTGGCGGTGGGGGTGTTCGTGATCGTGGGCGTCGAGGTCGCGGTGGGCGTGGCCGTCGCCGTCGGCGTGTTGGTCGGCGTCGGGGGTATCACCTGGACCGTGACCGTCTTCGTGCCCGCTGCCGTGTCGTCCCCCGGGTTGGTGTGGATCACCGCGGAGAACGTCGCGCTCGCCCGCGCGGTCGTGACGCCGGGGTTCACCGCGATCGTGCAGAGGACGTCCGGATAGGTCTTGGTGGTGTCCGAAAGGATCGTGTCGGTCGTCGCGAGCACCGTGGACGCCCCACTCGCCGTTCCGTCCGGGCCGGGACATGTGAACACGAGGGAAACCTCCGTCGCATCGCAGGCGAGCGGAGTGGGAGGAGGGGGAGCCGTTGTATCGGTCAGGTTCAGCGCGACGATGGAGTAGGTCACGACCGTCCCGTTGACGATGGTGGGGTCGTTCGGGCTGCGGGTGATGTTGAAGCCGAGCCGGTTCTGATTGCACAGCGCCGGGTTCTGGTGGAGCGGCACCCGGCTCGCCGGCGGCGCCGACCGGGGCGGCAGAACTCTGGTCTGCGCCGGAAGGCCCGCCCCCGCGAGAAGCGGTGCCGCGATCAGGCAGAGGGATATCCACGAGGGGGTGCGCATGAGATTTCCTTTTCGGTTGTGAACGTCGACGAGGCGGAAGCGACTGACATGTCCTCAAGCAAGACGCACGCCAAGTGTACACAAGCGTACACACCGCCGCGGGGCGCGTCGGGGACGGGACCGCCGGGAATGCGCCGGCCGGACCGCGGGCCTCGCGTCGTACGATGACCCGGTGAAAAAACGAGCCCGGATTCGCGGCCGGGTCGTCGAGGTCGGCAAGCTCCTCTGGGAGACCGTCACCCGGTGGGATTCCCACGACGCGCTGACCCAGAGCGCCGCGCTCGCCTTCTACACGCTCTTCTCGCTCGTGCCGATCCTCGTGGTCGTGATCGCGGTCGCGGGAGCGGTGTTCGGCCGGGACGCCGTTCGCGCGCAGATCGTCCACCAGTTCGCCGGTCTCATGGGCGAGAAGCCGTCCCAGGCGGTCCAGGAGATCCTGAAGTCCGTTTCGACGCAGCGGCACGGTTGGTTCGCGGAGCTCGTGGGGATCGTCACGCTCGTTCTCGGCGCGACGGCCGCGTTTCTCCAGCTGCAGATCTCCCTGAACCTCGTCTGGGAAGTCGCCCCGAAGCCGGGCCCCTTGATCCGCACGATGATCCGCAAGCGGCTCGTCTCCTTCGCGCTGGTGGTCGGGATCGGATTCCTTCTCCTCGTCTCCCTCGCGATCTCGGCGGGCCTGCAGGGCTTCCGGGACTTCGCCGCGGCACGGCTCTCCATCCCGGCGCCTGTCCTCGAAGGCGGGCATGCGTTGAGCTCATTTCTCATCCTCGCGCTTCTCTTCGCCGCCGTGTACCGGATCCTTCCGGACGCCGAGATCGCCTGGCGCGACGTCTGGCTCGGCGCGGTCGTGACGTCGTGCCTCTTCTCGATCGGCAAGTTCCTGATCGGCCTCTATCTCGGACGGTCCTCCCTGACCTCGCCGTTCGGTCCCGCGGGCTCGCTCGTGCTGCTCGTGCTGTGGGTGTATTACGCCTCGCTCATCCTGCTGTTCGGCGCGGAGCTCACCCGTGTCTACACGCGGCGCGTTTCGGCGGCGCGTCCGGCGCCCTCGCCGGGCGGGGAGCGGGTCGCCAAGGTGGCGGTCGACAAGGTCCCGAAGGGGACGCCGCTGCCCAAGCGCTGACGACCGCCCGGGACGGCGTCTGCGACCCGACAGGGAGAGACCGGAGAATGCGCGTGGAGGAGGAGTTCGAGGTCGCAGGGCGCCGGCGCGCGATGGCGGCGGCGGGCCTCCTCGCCCTGATCGGCCTCTACGGGTGGCTCGTCGTCTCGCACAGGGGCAGCGCGGTCGGCAGCTCGGACGGCGCGGGCTATTACAACGCCGCCCGGGCTCTCGCCGCGGGACACCCGGTCGAGCCGATCGAGCGGCTCGCCGTTCCCGTGGCTCCCGGCGAGCTCCTGCTGTTCGTGCCTCTCGGCACCGTTCCGGGGCCGACGCCCGGGACGATCACCTCGTTCTACCCTCCCGGTCTTCCTCTGCATTTCTGGGCGGCCGCGGCCGTCGCCGGCTGGGATCGCGGTCCCTACCTCGTGAGCCCGCTCGCCGCCGCCGGCGCCCTGCTCCTCCTCTATCTCGTGGCGCGAGAGCTCGGGGCGTCGCGGACCGGCGCGCTCGCCGCCGCGACGGTCACCGCGTTTCTTCCGGTCCTGAACTTTCAGGCCGTGCAGCCGATGAGCGACACCCTCGCGATGTTCTGGGCGCTGGCGGCGGTCTGGTTCGCGCTGCGTTCGCGCGCCGCACCGCCCTGGGCCCTCGCGGCCGGCTTCGCCTTCGGCGCGGGCGTCCTCGTCCGTCCGGCGTCCGCGATCCTCGTGCTGCCGCTCCTCTTCGCGATGACGCCGAACGTGAAGGCGTGGTTGTTCTTCGTGCTCGGGGGTCTCCCGTGCGCCGCGTTCCAGCTCGCTTACGACCGGGCGTGCTACGGCGCCGTGCTCCGCACGGGCTATGGCATCGGCGGAGCGTTCGCGGATTTCGCGGTCGGGAACTTTCCGGCCCGGTTCCTCCACTACGGGTACTGGATCGGCCGGATGATGACGCCCTTCGTCCCGGCCGCGTTTCTCGGGTTTCTCTTCCTCCGTCGGTCGCGGGCCGGGCTCCGGACGCGGCTCCTCCTCGGAACCTGGTTTTTCGTCTTCTTTCTCCTCTACTGCTTCTACAAGCCGTACGACGCCTGGTGGTGGACGCGGTACCTCCTGCCGGGGATCCCGGCGCTCGCGATCGGAGCGGTCCTGTTCACGGAGGAGATGCTCGTCCGCCTTCGCGCCCGCGCGACGGCCGAAAGCCGCGCCGCGCACTGGCCGGCGATCGCGAAAACCGCCGCCGTCGTCGCGCTCCTCCTCGTCGCCCTGACGGGATACCGGATCGGGCGTCGCTACCGCGTGCTCAAGATCGGCCGCGAGGCGTCCGTCTACCCGGAGACCCTCCGGTGGGCGTCGCAGCGGGTCCCGGGAAACGCCCTCATCGTCTCGATGCAGTTCACCGGCGCGATGAAGGCGTACGGCTGGGGAACGTTCGTGCGCTGGGACTGGATGACCGCGGAGCGATTCCCGGAGTTCCGGCGCCGCATGGAGGCGGCGGGATACTCCTTCTACGCGTTGATGCTTCCGTTCGAAGTGAAGGCCGCGGCGTCCAGTCTGCCCGGCAACTGGAGATACCTCGAGTCGCGCGGCGACGTCAGCCTGTGGAGGCTCGACTAGGCGGGCTCGGCGGAGTCAAGTCGAGGACCGGGTTCCGGCCGCGGTGAAGGACCGAGCCTCACGAACAGGAGAGTCCCCTCCTCCGTCGTGATCTCCCAGTCCTTCGTGCCCGCTTCGGACCGGCAGAGGTCTCCGGTCTGCAGGCGCCGGCCCGCGACGCTCATCGAGCCGCGCAGGACGAAGACTTCTTCGAACCCCTGGTGTTCGTGGTCCGGAAACGCGGACCGCGGGGCGATCTCGACCATCAGGCAGCGGTCCGAAGAAGCCGGATCCGCCGGAAGCCTCCGGATGCGAACGCCCGGGTGGGCCTGCTCCCACGGGATGAGCTCGGTGCGCACGAGAGTCACACCGGCCCGTACCGGGACGGGGCCGAAGTCTTTCGGTCGGCTCCCGGAAGAGCGGAGCGAGCCCATGAGCCGTTCCTTCAAGCCGGCCGGAGGGCGCACGGGCGGGATCGCGAGAGCGAGGATCGCGAAAGCGGACTCGCGTTCCCACGGGTCGAGTGGCTCGATCCGCGCCGGCTCCGCGGCGACCTGGTCGCCGTGGCTCTGCCGATCCTCATCACTCCCCATCCGATGGCCTCCTTTCGAGAACCGGCCCCAGGGCCGCACGAAACCGGATCATTCCGAGGCCAATCCTCGTCTGAACAACCCTCGGCGAGAGAAGAAGCCGCTCTCCGATCTCTTCCGCCGTGAGCCCGCGGAAATACGCCATCTCGAGAGGCTCGCGAAGCTCGGCCGGAACCGCCTCGATGGCGGCTCGAGCTTCGGTGCATTCCTGCGGGGCCCGCGAGACGGGCCGACCCGGCGGCGTGGCAGGAACCGCGGACATGGACGGAACGTTAACACCCGCGCGCAAGCGTTCGAGCGCGCACACCCGGGTGAACGCCGTGATCTCCACGAGCGGTGGACCCTCCGAGGAACCCCATGGCACCCGACCCTCCCAGATCCGGGAAAAGACGTCGACGACGTTTTCTTCGGCGGAGGACTCGTTTTCGAGAATTCTCAGAGACAGGCCGTAGACGACCGGAGCTATGAGATCGTACAGGCGCTCGAAGGAAGACTCATCCCTTGCGCCCGCCCGAGTCACGAGAAGGCGGAGGTCGCGCGGCGGCGACTCCTCCTCCGACGCCATCGGTTGCCAGACAGGCGCGCCTCCGTGCTTCTCTTTCCGTCTTCGCATGCCGCCGTCCCATCGTTGCGACCCGCGTCGACTCCAGAGAGCAAGGGTCGTGCCGGAGATGTACGTCACCGCACACTCGACGCCGAGACGGCGAAGCCGGTCACAGGCGCCCGCTGCGTGACCTGGAACCGCCCTCCGAGCAGCCACAATTGCCGGTTCGGCCGGGCAACAGGAGACCACCATGGCGAAAGCGCTTACCGCGAACTCGGAACCGCCGTCGTCCCCGCGGGCAGCTCGACGAGAGCCGCAACATTGTGCTGACCGGCTCTCGCCGCCGCGATCCGGAAGTTCGGCTTCTGCACGAGTACGGACGGAAATGCCGCCGCGATCTTCGTGGTCCGTTCGAAGACGCGCCACCCGGACTCCTCGGACAACTTGCGAGGCCGAACACTGGGTCATCGACTTTACGACGGGTCTCCGCGAGGAGAGCGAGCTCGACCTGAGCGGCGGCGACATCGGGATCGGTCTTGTTGAGTTGATCGTCGGGAGCCGGGAGGAAGGGTCCTTCTCCTCGTCCTCCCTGTAGACGGTCGGGATGTGCCGTCCGCCAAAGGAGGCATTCCGTCGGGGAAGGAGCGACGTTGGTCCTCGCCGTGATCTAGCCCGTAATCCTCGCTGTTAGAACACGACCAGGAGGTGCAGCGAATGCGCCATCAAAAGGCTCTCCGGTGGATCGGCGCGGCTCTCATGACGGCAGTCCTTTCTTCTTCGGTATCGGGGGCTCAGTCCTCTGCAAAGTCTGCGGCGGAATCGGCGTCCACGCGGGCCCCCATCGAGCTCGTCGCGTCTCCGCTCAGCGAAGTGCCCTTTGCAAAGCTCCAGGCGACCCTGCAGGACGACGGACGTTATCTCTTTCAGGCGGAATACACAGTGACCCCCGACACGGAGGCGGGGAAAACAGCGCTGCACGTGAACATGGAGACTGGTGAATACACGGCGACATTTCAGCCGTTCACACTCGAAGAACGCGCGAAATTCGAGAAGCGAACCGCCGCGCTGCGAGAAATCGAGAACGAGAGTCTTAGCCGTCCGACCGGAAGCGTCAAGGACCGGATGATTGGCTCCGACGGGCGACCACCCATCGACAACTGCGATGTGCCGGTTTTCCCGAACGCCTGCGAAGGATGCCGTTCCAACTGGACCGTCTCCGTCGTGACCCACGAACCCGCCTATTTCATCTACCCGGAGCTCGAATTGAACCGCACGACAAGATATGCGTCGTGGGGTTACAACGGAGGGCTCAACGGGTGCCGCTACATCGAAACCCAGAGCGGCGGCTGCGCGGTCACGAGTCAGAGCTCCTTTAACACGCACTGGTTCTTGCAAAGCTGTCAGAATATCGGCCCACTGACGATCGGGAACTACTACAACGATGACTTCCTGCTCTCACGGCATCGCGTAACCGTCTATTCGAGTGCGGGGATTGTGCCGCAAGGCGCCGGGCAGCCCATCATCTCGGTCAACTGGTTCACCGGCGGCGACCCCTCGCGAAATCTGCTCTTCGTAATCCTCGAACAGTCTGGTTACATCAATCCCTACTGCCAGTAGCTTCGGACAGGGCGGCCGGGCAAGTGCGTCGGCCGCCCTGGTATTCCTCTTTGCGCTCGTCGGTCGCGGGGACTGCGACTCCAACGTCAGCAACCGGGTGATGAGCGGGCTCGAGAGGCGGATCCGGTCGACGACGCCCACGAATCTCTGGACAGTCGCCCATCGCCTCCTCGCGGGTTGCGCCTCGGAATCGGACATTCTTTCACTCTCGAGGACGGTCGACCCGCCGTCCGAGTCCATTCCCTACCCGGCGTTTCACGAAGGTGACTCGCCGGGGGAAGCGCACATCGGCCAGTTTGCTTACGCCTTGATCGCCTCGAAAGGGCCCGACTTCGTCGTCGAGCGATTCCGGTCTCGCCACCGGGCGTCCGAGATCGTCGCGGGGGAAGAGCGAAGAAAAGTCGTGGCGGACGCCTGCAACCTGATCGAGCAGTCACCCAAAGGACCAGGGTCCATCGGACGACTCAACGCCGCTGACCTCTCATGGATCATCGAGGCGAGCGCTCGACGCTCAGTCGAAATGAAGCGAGGGCTCGAGGAGACCTGGCCAGTACAGGACGGCCGCAGAGTCAGCCTGCTGCGTATGGTTCGGGCTCAACTAGCGTTGACCGATCTTTTCCTCTCGAGGCCTGAAGAGAAGATTCTGGCGGAATCGGGCGTCCATTGCCTGATGGCCCTCGGTTACGTTGACCGCCACTTCTCGGCGGATCCGGCGATGCGACGACTCGAGACTCGCTTGGGCCACGCGCTGAGCCGCCTGAATGGCGTGATTCGAGCGCAAATCAGCCACGAAGATCTTTCAGATGCGAGCCTCTCGATTGCCGGGCATTACCTGGATGCCGCTTTCTCGGACGAAACGACGGTTCCTCCGCCCGAGGCCGACCTCGCTTGTTCAGTCCTGAGGCAACTGGCTCGCGCACTCGATGCGGGACGCGAACTCGATCCCGGCCTGTTGACGCACTGCCTGCGAGGGCTACGATTCTGGACGAGTGCCCGAGCCCCCACGAGGATTGGAGCGATGGCCGCCGGGTCCAAGGCTCGGCTTTTCGCGGCGTTTTCCCCCTGGGAACCGGACAGCCACACTTACGAGCACACCTTCCCTCATCGCGATGCGTTTTCTCGCGGAAAAAATGGTGGCGGTGCAGGGATTTGAACCCCGGACACAGCGGATATGAGCCGCTTGCTCTGACCAACTGAGCTACACCGCCCGAGCCGAAGGACCGCGGATGCTAGCACAGCCGACGGCTCCGGAGAGTCCCCGCGCGGACCGTATACTCGTGGGATGCCGGGCCTCTCCGACAAGTGCGGCGTCTGCGGGACGGCCTACCAGTTCAGCCTTCCCCGGTGCGGCTTCTGCCGCCGCGCGACGTGCGCCAACTGCACCGTCCGGGTGGGCGGGTCCGTCTTTTGCGGGAAGGCATGCGGGCACAACTTTTTCTATGGCGCGGAAGAGGACATCGACGAGGACTCCGCCGAGGACGTCGAAGACGAATGAGCTCACCGGAGCCGGCGACTCCATCCCGCCCCTCCCGTTTCGGACGGTTCTTCTGGCGCGACGCCAATACGCAGTTCCTGCTGCTGGCCGCGGCCGCGGGCCTCCTGGGCGCGCTCGGGGCCATTCTCTTCCGGGCGGTGACCGTCCGGCTCACGTCCCTCTTCCTGGACGCCGGCGACGTCGTCTCCGGGGCGGAGTCGCTGCCGATCGCCTTGCGGCTCTTCTTCCCCGCGGCCGGAGGCTTCGTGGGCGGCCTCGTCATCCGAGGCTTCATGAAGAGCGGCGAGACGCACGGCATTTCCGAGATGATCGAGGTCGTCTCTCTCGGCCGCCGCAGCGTGCGGATGCGGCCGGCCGTCGCCCGCGTGCTCTCCTCGATCGCGGTCATTTCGACGGGCGGCTCGGAAGGGCGCGAGGGGCCGATCATCCAGATCGGCGCCGCGATGGCCTCGTCCCTGTCCCGACGCCTGAAGCTGTCGCCCGAGCGCGTGCGGATCCTGACCGCGTGCGGCATGGCCGCTGGCATCGCGGGCGCCTACAACACGCCGATTGCCGCGACGCTCTTCGTGCTCGAGGTCGTCGTCGGATCGTTCTCGATGACCCTGTTCGGTCCGGCCGTGGTCTCGGCGGTTCTGTCGACGATCCTCGTGCGGTTCGTGCTCGGCGACGAGCCCGTCTACCGCGTCGCCCCGTTCCACCTCGAGTCGGTGTTCGAGTTGGTCCCTTTCGCCGTGATCGGCCTGCTGGCGGGCCCTGTCTCCGCGGCTTTCGTCCGCTCCCTTCGGGGCGCCAAGAAGCTGTTCGCCGCGTCGAAGCTCTCGACGCCTCTCGCCATGACGCTCGGCGGCGCCATCGTCGGGGCCATCGGCGTCTTCCTTCCCGAGGTCTGGGGAAACGGATTCGAGGGTACGAACCGAATCCTCCGGGGTAATCCGACGGTCGTCTTCCTGCTCCTCCTCCTCGCCGGAAAGATGGTCGCCACCGCGGCGACGATCGGGTCGGGCGGCGTGGGAGGGGTGTTCACCCCGTCGCTTCTCGTCGGCGCGGCCCTGGGCGGGATGATCGCGAAGCTCACGCACCTGGCCGTTCCGGGCCTCGAGGCTCCCGTCGGCGGCTACGCGCTCCTCGGCATGGGAGGGCTCCTCGCGGGTTTGACGCGCGCCCCGCTCCTCGCGGTGATCATGATCTTCGAATTGACGCAGAACACCGCCGTGATTCTGCCGATGATGGTCGTCTCGGTCCTTGCAATCGTCTCCGCGAAGACGTTCGAACAGGACTCGATCTACGTGCAGAGCCTGCGCTCCGCGGGCATCGTCTGGGAGACGACGCCCGAGGCGACGACGCTGTCGAGCCTCAAGGTCGCCGACATCATGCGCAACGACGTCAAGCTCGTCCCGCGCACGCTCCCCCTCTCGGAGATCGTCAACACGTTCCTGCACACGCGCAGCCTCTATCTCTACGTGGGCGACGAGCAGGGGCGTCTGCTCGGCGTGGTCGACCTCCACGACATCAAGGAGACGCTCCCCGAGCGGAACCTGTCGGCGCTCGTCATCGCCGAGGATCTCGTCTCCGAGATCCCCGCGGTCACACCCGAAGAGCCCTTGACCAGCGTCAACGAGAAGCTCTGGTTCCGCGACCTCGGCCAGCTCCCCGTCGTCGAATCCGCCGAATCGCGCCGGTTCATCGGCATCGTCACCCGGCGGGACCTCCTCGGCGCCTTCGATCGCGAGGTCCTGCAGCGCAACCGGCTCTCGGCGCGCGTCCGGTTCGGGGAGGACCTGTCGCAGGTCTCCTACTTCGACCTGCCGGAAAAGCATCGGCTCCTCCAGGTCGACCTCCCGCCGGATCTCGCCGGCCGGACGGTGGGGGAGGCGAGCCTGAGGCAGCGGTTCGCCGTTTCCGTTCTGGCCGTCAAGCGCCTCACGCGGGAGGGCATCGAGCGGCGGTTCGTTCCGGCGGCCGACGACCGGCTGGAGCCGGGCGACGTGCTCATCGTTCTCGGGACCGACGACGCCATCGCCCGCCTGCAGACCGGGACCCCGGCCGAACGGACGTAAAGCACGCTGGCGGATGGAGATCCGCGCGCCGGAGTGCTATCCTCCGATGCGGCCGAACGCATGAACAAAGGGAGAGAGAGCGAGTTCGTCACCCTTCGGGGGAAGTGGCAGAAAGAGCGCACCCGGCTGTACGACCGGGATACGGGTCTGCCGACGATCGCGACGCTGACCGAGGATCTCGCCAAGGAGCTCCAGGCCCGCGGATCTCTGGCCGTTCTGATATTCCGGCCGGGTTCGGAAGGACGGGTCGAAGAGGTGTGGGGTTTCGAGGCCTATGACGACCTGCTCCTCGATTTCGTCCGCAGGCTGAAGGCGTTTCAGACGGACGGGATCGTGCCCGCGGGCAGCTTCTGCCTCCCTTACGTGCGCTCCGACGAAATCATCCTCATGGTCGAGCCGGGCACGAAGCTCCTGGAAGAGCCTGGAGCCCTCGAGCAGAAGGCGGCGGAGCTCGACCAGCTGATCCGCGGCTACCTCGCGGAGCGCGCGGACCTCTCGGGGCGCTTCCGGTCCTTCGTCGGCGCGGGGCGGATCCTCTTCGACACGAAGTACCGGCTCGAGCGGCTCATCTATCGTGGGATCCAGGAAGCGCGCGACCAGGTGACGCGCAAGACCGTCCGCGCCGAGATCCGGGGCGGCGAGCTCCTCCAGGACGCCATCGCGCGCCGCGACATCTCGCCGGTCTTCCAGCCGGTGTTCGACCTGCAGACCGGCGACATGATCGGGATGGAGGCGCTCTCGCGGGGGCCGCGCGGCAGCGAGTTCGAGAGCGGAGAGACCCTCTTCTCGCTCGCAGAGCGCACGGATCTCCTCGTTCCGCTCGAACGGGTCTGCCGCCAGCGGTCCCTCGAGGCGGCGGCCTCCTCCCCGGAAGACCGGCAGATCTTCCTGAACCTGTCGCCCGCCGCCGCCTCCGATCCCGAGTTCCTGGGCCCGCTCTTCCTCGACCAGGTGGCGCGGCTCG